>CAWGNL010000071.1:0-164967 GCA_963823885.1 uncultured bacterium | reverse complement strand
ACGCATTGCTGCTCGTCTTTCCCAAATACCACAGGGACTGTAGCTGTTTGAAGTAATCGCGGTCATCAATGCCGATCTCTTTGCCATTGACGACGACCCTGAAGCGATGTTCGGCGCCTATGATGCTGAAGCGACGTGCCAAGCGCCTCCGCAAGAACGCTTCGGTTCTATTGACGTCCAACCTCAAGTCCCTGAGGGTAATCAGCGTTCCCTCTTCGATTTGTATGCTTGACTCACCTACCGGTGTGGGGTGATAGACACCGTCCTCTTTATCTCTGATTGCCGCTTCGATGGAGGGAACACCCATGATGAAGCCGCTCTTTCCAAGCCGATCAGCATGTTCCCTCGCGCGATGCACTTCGACAGTGTCAGCTATAGAAAACAAAGATAACTTGCCGATGCCCTTTCTGCCCATCACGTGACGTCCGCTGGGAGAAACGGGTTTCACGTCGCGCTTGCCATATCCGATATTCAGGTATTTCTCGTTCATGTCGGTTTTCGTCATGCCGCCCCCGTCATCTTTGATCGTAATTACTCGCGCCGCGCCATCTATGTCGATCAGGACTTCAGAGGCGTCGGCATCCCAGGAGTTGGCGACAACTTCCGACATAACGGCTGGGATGTTACTGTATAAGCCGATACCCAAATGGTGCAGGATATTGAGGCTTACCGACATCGTATATGCGAAGTTATCAATCATAGCCGTGTGCCTCCAGATGCTTGCGAATGGTCCGTGCGATGATCTTGCCCAGCCGTACTGGCACAGCATTTCCGATGTGCCTGGCCACATTCTTGATGACCACTTCTGTTTTCGGCTCAACGAAGCGATAGTACCGGGGGAAAGTCTGAAGAAGCGCAGCCTCCCTAAGTGAAATCGCCCGATTCTGCTCAGGGTGACCAAAACGACCGTTGCCAAGCCCATTGCACTGAGTAGTCATGGTGGGCGCAGGCTCATCCCATCGCCATCCTGCCGTATACGCTCGGATAGCTCTTCCCGCTTTCCCTCTTATGGCATTCGAGAACGAGATGATCATCCCAGTCCTTCCAACCGCCCCCTTCTGGAGTAGCCGCAATTCGTTTCAGATTGAGATCTGTCAAAGCACTGGCGCGGTGTATAGGGTCTTTAGAGTTGGCTTGACCCGCTTGAATCGGCTCAAGATTCCCGATTAGATCTCTGACCGTACGTATGAGCGAAGGCGAGTGAGTGGGCTTGATTATCTCGATAGGGCCCAATGTCGACGCAAATAGAACGAGCCGCGTCCGGGTCTGCGGCATGCCATATTCCACGCACTCAACCAAGCTCCAAGAGTAATTGTAATAGCTTTCATCCAGTGTGCGTAGGAAGTCTCGAAACACAGAATGCTTAGCTAGGTCGGGGACGTTTTCCATGGAAACGATGTCGGGCTGCACTTCACTGATGAGTTGCGCGAACTTATCGACCAGCTTCCACTTGGAGTCCTCGGATTTACGGTTCGTATACCGGGAGAACGGCTGACATGGGGCACATCCGACCAGTATCTTCAGGTCGCCTGTGGGGTAAAGTGCAGTAACGTCCTTTGCCGCCAGCTGCAAGAATGTCTTTCACGAGGAACTTGGCCTTGTTATTCTCCTCATACGCATACCTGCAGGAAGAATCGACATCGATGCCGGCGATTACGTTGAATCCTTCCTTTACGAATCCATGCGTCAAACCACCGATGCCGCAGAACAGGTCCACGACTGAAGGCATTGTCTTCGTCCCCCTGCCAAGCCTAATCTCATCTTCCAACAGGTTAACGCGAAACAGACACCTTGTCAAGTGTGATGAAGAGGTGGCCGATTATTGACAGCACCTATGGTGTCGTATTCTCTGCAATCACCTCGTCCTCCTAGGCCCTTCGACCGCCTTCCCTTTCCAGCAGCTTGCGCTTGATCTCGATGCCCCACCTGTAGCCGCCGAGGCTCTTGTCCTTGCGCACGACGCGGTGGCAGGGGATGGCGAGGGCGACCTTGTTCACGGCGCAGGCCGTGCCGACTGCTCGGGTCGCGCGGGGGCTGCCGGCCCGCTCGGCGATCTCCTCGTAAGTGGCCGTCGAACCCGGCGCAATGGCCCGCAGCGCATTCCAGACCCGCTTCTGAAACTCGGTCCCGGCAATATCGAGACCCATATCCAGACCCTTGGATGGGTCCTCGATAAACTCGGTCACCTGCCGCGCGAGCGAGGCGAGGCCGGCATCGTCCTCGACAAGCTCAGCCTTGGGGAAGCGGGCGCGCAGCTTCGAGTCAGCCGCCTGGCCGGCGCCGAGTCTGGATTGCGCAGACACCCTCTCGGGTTGCCGCCAGCAGCACAAGTCCAAGCGAAGTATCCCAGAGAGTATATCGAACCTCAACGCCCTTGTATGTGTTGAAAGTCATTTCGATGAGCATCCTTCGAAAATAGTCGAAAGTCGAAAGTCGGGACCCCCCGCACATGCCGATGGTCCGGCGTTTCCGAACGCCGGACCCAGTTTCCCGGGTTTGCAACCCGCGAGCACACGCCCTCGTTTTCATCTATAGTGATGAAGGCCAAGCCTTCGTGCGTGATTCCTCCGAAATATAGAAGTTAGAAGTTAGAATCCAGTCCCCCAACCCGCACATGTTGCTTCGGCTGCGGAGCGCAGCGGCGCGCTCCGCACGGGCTCGAAGGGCCCGCGCAACGTTACGTCGGGATCTTCTTCACGCGCCGGTGCTTCGGGCAAGGGCTGCTCGACTTATAGTGTACCGAGCGTTGGCCAAAAAGTCAACAAGCCGCTCCGCTGGTAAGTGCTCACTCTTCATGAGTGCAACCCACGCGTGCGGCGGGAACTCGAAGGTCTCCACCGGGAGAGTTACCTCGACTTGTCGTTCCCGCCGCATAGGCAGGCGACTTTCGACTTTCGACTTTCGACTTTTGACTTTCGACTTCCCTTCGGCCTATAATCAGATCATAAGCTGCGTTATCGCGGCCCCCTGTCCCGGGGAAATCATTACTTAGCCGCTTCGGCAAAATGGGGACAAGCCCGGAGCGAAATTGGAGGATTCCCAATGGCGCAAGTCATCCTCAAGAATCTGACCAAGACGTTCAAGAACGTCACCGCGGTCAACGATGTCAACCTCGTCGTGAGCGACAAAGAGTTCCTGGTCCTGGTAGGCCCCTCGGGATGCGGCAAGACGACCGCGCTACGCATGATCGCCGGCCTGGAAGAGATCACCGAAGGCGAGATCACGATCGGCGACAAGGTGGTTAACGACGTCTCTCCGAAAGACAGAGACATCGCGATGGTCTTCCAGAACTACGCGCTCTATCCGCACATGAGCGTCTACGACAACATGGCGTTCGGCCTGAAGATGCGCAAGGTCTCCAGAAAGGAGATCGAGCGGCGGGTGAGCGAGGCCGCTGGGCTTCTGGGCCTGGGCGAGCTGCTCGGCAGGAAGCCCAAGCAGCTCTCGGGCGGGCAGAGGCAGAGGGTCGCCCTCGGCAGGGCCATCGTGCGCGAGCCGAAGGTCTTCCTTATGGACGAGCCGCTCTCGAACCTCGACGCCAAGCTGCGCGTTCAGACCCGCGCCGAGATCATCAAACTTCAGCCGCAGCTTGGGATCACGACTATCTACGTCACCCACGATCAGGTGGAAGCAATGACCATGGGCGATCGCATCGCCGTGATGAAAGACGGCATCGTGCAGCAGGTCGATGCGCCGCTGGGCCTGTATAACCATCCGGCGAATATGTTTGTTGCGGGGTTCATGGGCACGCCGTCGATGAACTTCCTCGACGCCGTCATCGCCGAGGGTCCCGATGGCTGCGTCGTCGATGGCGGCTGCTTCAAAGTCAAGCCTCCGGCGCACAAGGCTGCCCTGCTCAAAGGCTACATCGGCAAACAAGTGGTCTTCGGAATCCGTCCCGAGGACATCTTCGACAAGAACCTCACGAATCTTATTCAGGCGACCTCGGATAATACCGCCAGGGCGACCGTCGAGGTCGTGGAGCCTATGGGATCCATCGTGACGATGTACTTGACGTGCGGAGAACATCCACTGGTCGCGACAATCGACGCGGAGACCAAGGTCAAAGAGGATACGGTCCTCGATATGGTCTTCGATATGGCCAAGACGCACATTTTCGAGAAGGATACCGAGAAAGCGGTCTATTAGGCGCTTAGCGCCCTGTTAGAAACAATTTGTTGTCGCTAAGGCGGATTCGACGGCGCACCGCCTTTGGGTTTTCCGCTTTATGGTTGTTAAGGGATGGCGGATGAGCTATACTTGCTTTGCCTGGGCGGAGGGTAGGGCAACGCTCGGGAGCTCTTCCGAGCCGACTCAGGTGTTGTTCAAATCCCTTAACAACCGAAAAGCGAAAAACCCGACCGCCTGCCTTGGTCAACTGCCACCGTAAGGTGGCCACTTTTCCCCAGCGAAGTCTGGGGAAAAGCGTAGATATCTTACAACCGAAATCCCATACAAGCTGTACTGAACTTCGATATGTCACCTCGGATTTCGGTTGTAAGATATGCAAGAAGAAACCACCGACCTTCCGAATTACGGAAAGGCCGTATTGATTTTCCGGCGATGGTCTTCATGGAAATCAATAGTATACTGGCGACCGACTGCGGGAGCACGACAACTAAAGCTATTCTGATCGAAAAGCAGGATGGCGAGTACCGGCTGGTGGTGCGCGGGGAGGCCCCAACCACGGTCGAGGCGCCGTTCGACGACGTTACTGTTGGGGTTGTTAACGCGGTCAGGGAAGTCGAGGAACTCTCGGGCAGGACCATCCTGGACGAGACCAACCACATAATCACCCCGGAGTATCGGGAAAGGGGTTTCCCGATACAACGGGCAGAGCGGGATGACGGCAAGGGCGTCGATGTGTATTTGTCCACATCGAGCGCGGGCGGCGGATTGCAGATGACGGTGGCCGGGGTGGTGAAGTCGATGAGCGCCGAGAGCGCCGAGCGCGCGGCCCTGGGCGCGGGCGCCATCATAATCGACGTGATCGCCATCGACGATGGTCGGCAAAGACTTCGAGAAAGTGAAGCGAATCCGCGAATTGCGGCCGGATATGATCCTTTTCTCCGGCGGCACCGACGGCGGCACCGTGAAGCACCTCGTCGAGATGGCGGAGATGCTTGTCTCCGCCGACCCCAAGCCCAGGCTCGGCATCGGAATGAACCTGCCGGTGATCTACGCGGGAAACAAAGACGCGCGCGCGGCGGTCGAGGAAGTCCTCGATGAGCGCGTGGACCTGCGCGAAGTCGATAACATCCGCCCGACCCTCGATAGAGAGAACCTCGACCCCGCGCGGGAGGCGATCCACGAGTTGTTCCTCCAGCACGTGATGCAGCAGGCCCCCGGCTACAGCAAACTGAGCGACTGGGTCAGCTCGGGGATCATGTCCACTCCCAACGCCGTCGGCAAGATCATCCAGACCGTCGCCGAGCAGATGAAGATCAACGTGCTCGCGGCGGATATCGGCGGCGCCACCACGGATGTGTTCTCGGTCTTCAAGGGCGTCTACAACCGCACTGTGAGCGCGAACCTCGGCCTGAGTTATTCTATATGCAACGTCCTGGCCGAAGCGGGCGCCGCCAATATCAGCCGGTGGGCGCCGTTCGAAGTCGACGAGGCGGCCCTGCGCAACTCTCTTCGCAACAAGATGATTCGCCCCACTACTATCCCCCAGACCATGCGGGACTTGCGCATCGAGCAGGCGGTATCCCGCGAGGCGCTGCGCCTGGCGTTCGAGCATCACAAGACGCTGGCCAGGTCCCTGAAGGGGGTCCAGACCGTTCGCGACATCGGTGAGATCATTACCCAGGCGGAGACCGGAAAGACGCTGGTGGATATGATGAGCCTGGATATGATAATCGGCAGCGGCGGGGTCTTGAGCCACGCTCCGCGCCGGGTCGAGGCCGCGTATATGATGCTGGATGCTTACCAGCCCGAGGGGATAACGATGCTGGCGGTGGACTCGATTTTCATGATGCCGCAACTCGGGGTGCTGTCGACCGTCCATCCGGAAGCCGCGGCGCAGGTCTTCGAGCGCGACTGCCTTATCAAGCTCGGCAGCGTGATCGCGCCGGTCGGGAAACGAAAAGCGGGCGATTTGGCGTGTTCGGTCACGATCGATGGCGAGACGCATGAGGTCGCCTTCGGCGAGATCAAGCTCCTCCCGATAGGGCAGGGAGAAGTGAAGCAGGCCAACATCCAGCCCGCGCACAGGATGAACGCCGGCGCCGGGCCGGGCAGCGCGCTCACGGCTCGGGTGGAGGGCGGGGTGGTCGGGGTAATAATCGACTGTCGAGGCCGGCCGATGGTCCTGCCGGAAGACAGCGCCGCCCGCATCGCCAAGCTTTGCCGATGGCATGAGGAACTGGGGCTGAGCGCGGAGTGACGAGTAACGCCAGGGCATACTGTGCTATGCCTGTCTCTTTTGTAGTTATCTCCGTCTCTGTCATTGGCGCTTCCTCCGCTTATCTGGTGTCCGAGCACGTCACAGTTAAGCTCAGAGCGGATGAATCTTCAGTCTCCTGCGACGAAGACCTGTTGATCCTATTTGACTTTGGCCAAGAGGTACTAGTGCCTACTTGCATAAATGGCTGATAGTATTCTTGCCGGTGTATCGGGAATCTTGTTCCCGATATGCACTTAGTTTGCCGGTGTATCGGGAATCTTGTTCCCGATACGCACTGAGTTTGCCGGTGTATCGGGAATCTTGTGCCGGTGTATCGGGAATCTTGTTCCCGATACGCACTTAGTTTCGGGAACAAGATTCCCGAAACACCTGCTACAGCGTTATGTCGATCGATTATGCAACTAAGCACTAGTATTTCTTCTGCGCGCTCGATGGCGCTTACTGCTTCCCATTTGGGGTCAGGAAGCGTGTCATGGTAGTCGGCCTTACATCGTTGCTCGTAGAAGGATTTGAGTCTGGTCGAAATTGAAATCAGTCGGTTATCACGCGCGCGTTCGCCCTCGTCCTCATAAAACCGAAAAACATCTCTGTGCTTTGTGCTGGGCGGACATTTCAGATTTCGTGCTTTTACAAAGACACAGTAATACGCCCTGCTCACAGCAGACCTCTTCTTTGCCTCGAAAAGCTGGTCGTCGTCGCTGCGGTCTGCGAGCTTGCTTGGCCAATTCCAGGTAGCTGGTTGTATCAAGACTAGTCATTGACCGGCTCTACCCCAACAATGAGTCGCTTGGCTGTCCCAGACATTACGGCTGGCACCAACCACTCGTCGTGTAAGCGGCCCAACTGGCGTATAGCTTCTCTTGCGGGCAGCGTTGTGCCAATTCGAATGGTCAATTCAGACTGTTCTAGGTCTTCTTCCGGATCGTGGAAGACAAACAGAGATAGACGAGGCGCCTCAAAGTAACGCGCGATTACACCGGGCGCGTCCTGAAGCAATGCCAGCAAGTTGGGTTGCTCGCCAAGAATCTGCAAGACTTCTTCCTGGTCAGATATGACATAGGCCCTTTTCACATCTGCAACCATCTGTTGGTTAGCCATTTCGGCGCTCCAGTAATCAATTTTGAGCAGATCCAGCACGTTCAGACCGCACACTGGTCCAGAAAGCGGTCGCTCTAAGAAAGATAATCGGACGTTGTTCTCGCCAGATGCAGTGCATATCGCCGGAAAATCACACAATTGCCCCGCAAACCATTGAAATGAGCTGTCAGGAATACCGCAATAAACGCCGGGCGGATTTAATTGAACCTCGATTTCATTACTGCAGTCATTCCCAACAATTCTGGTTCCCTGGCTACCGAAGAGGCGCCACTGAACCGCACTGTCATGAGAGTCGAAATCATACCTCTCGTTACGCTTGTCCGCTGAAATCACTCTAGGCATGGGGCACCCCGAAAATCTCCCGAGTCCGATCCGTTATGCACGCCTCAAACGAACTTACGAGGTGCTTATGGGCTGCCTATATCCAAGGAATCACCTTGTCTAACCCAATGCCTTCCCGGCTCGTCCACCCGTGACTCATAACCAGCGTGACGGGAACCGTCTGGCTGTCACCGATGGGCCGGGGTTTCCGAACCCCGGACCTAATTTCCCCGGGTTTGCAACCCGCACGCCAAGCCTCACGGTTTAAGCTCATGTACCTGTTCGGGCGAGCCTGCAATCCGGTCCGTAAAGGGCAACCTGGGCATCACAGCCACCCGTGGAAGGGGCTGTCAGCCAGCGGATTATTTGGCTTCGTTTCGCAAAAATGGGGTGGTTCATCGGGCGGGGTGGAGGGCACGTGCGCGTCGTCAACCGTGACAGGGGGCCTCGTCTGCCCTTCAAGCGGCGGGTCGATGTTTGGGTTCGTTTCGCAAAAATGCGTTGGTTCATCGGGCCTGCCGGAGACGCGCGCATCGCCTGTCGCAACAGGGGGCCTCGCCTCTTCTTCGTGAGACGGGTCGATATTTGGGTCCGTTTCGCAAAAATGCGTGTTTTCGCAGGCAGGAGATCCTGAATCAAGTTCGGGATGACAAGCGTCAACTTTGGCCTTCTCCGCCTTGCGCTCGGCTTGCATGCGCTGGAGTTCGCGCAATGCCCTGTGCATGGCCCTGTCGATCGCGGTTTCGTATCTAGAGAGCTTGGTAAATGCGTTGTCGCAGACGCTGTCGGAACGGAACACCATCCCTAAGGCGCCGTAATCGCGCGACTTCGCTTCAAAGATGCCTTTCTCGACTGCGCGCAGCCTGCGGAGACGCCACCTGGAGGCGACAATGGTCTCGACGTGCGTCTCTTCCAATTCTCCCACGTGCTCCCTCTCCTGGATGGGAGAGGGCTGGGGTGAGGGGGAAACGCCGTAATTGGGCACAAGCTCATCGACCGCGGCGTTCCACCCCCAGCCCCAACCCCTCTCCCGTGAGGGCGAGGGGAGCACAAAGTGCCAGGCCAACACGCGTTACGTGAATAATGCGGGCTTAGTCCCGGAAGAGGCTCGCGCGAGTTCGGAATGAGGGGCGGGACCAGGCTCCTTGGAATTTGGCTTCCCGTGTACGTGCCCTGAAACGGCAAAAGTGTACCGAGTACCGTGGCGATTGGGAGAGCGATACGTGCGCATTGGAGGAGTCTTGTGCTCGGCAGGGTGGGCCGTTACCTTTGCGGCGGCCAGGCGACAATGCAGGCCGGAGGCAAGCGCTGGGGTTTCCCCGTTCGGGCAGATTTGCAATCTGGCCCGGAAGTGGCAACCTGGGCATCTCCGATGCCCTCTCCGCATTATTTACGAATAGCACAACTCCTCGCATGGCTGTCATTCCGAGCAAATGGCTTCGGCGCTACCGCAGTCACATTGGAAAGAAACGCATGCCCGACGTGTCTGTTGCCTGGCAAGCACGCGGCGCTCTTGCCACCAACGCTGCAAACACGTCATTCTGAGCAAGTGACGGCGACAGCGTCGCCGTTACATTGGAAAGAAACCCACCCCCGGTGTTTCGGGAATCTTGTTCCCGAAACTGGGGAGTTTCTTAGGAGCAAGTGACGGCGACGCTGTCGCCGTTACATTGGAAAGAAACCGGCCCCCGGTGTTTCGGGAATCTTGTTCCCGAAACTGGGGAGTTTCTTAGGAGGAGCAAGTGACGGCGACGCTGTCGCCGTTACATTGGAAAGAAACCGGCCCCCGGTGTTTCGGGAATCTTGTTCCCGAAACTGGGGAGTTTCTTAGGAGCAAGTGACGGCGACGCTGTCGCCGTTAGATTGGAAAGAAACCCACCCCCGGTGTTTCGGGAATCTTGTTCCCGAAACTGGGGAGTTTCTTAGGAGCGTCGGACCCCGCGCTGCGGAGTCACGTTATAAAGAAACTCACCCCGGCAGGCTATGCTTCGCGGGCGACTGCCCCGAAGGCGGCGGCATGGAAGGTTTCTTAGGAGGAACGAAGAATCTGCTTTTAGCTCCCGCATGGATCTATGCCGTAATCTAAAAGCAGATCCTTCGACTTCGCTGCTCAGGATGACGTAATCGTTGTGCTAGTGCCCTCTGCATTAAGCAGCTTCCGCGCTCTTCCGAAGAGAGTTTCTTAGGGACTCTCATTCATAAATACAGTGACGTATCAAACTTGATACTGTGTCGTATTGTTTGGTATAATATGCTCCAGATGGAGGAGCATATGCCAAGGAGAAGTCCGTATATAATCGAGTTGTCGCCGGACGAGAAGACGAGGCTTGAGTCGGTTTCGCGAAGATATACGGCATCGTATTATTCCGTCGTGAGAGCCAAAATCGTTCTTCTAGCGGCACAAGGCATTGATAACGATGAAATCGCGGCAAGGCTTGAGTTGCCTCGGCAGATTGTCTCGAAATGGCGCAAACGATTCTTCGAGGAGCGCATGGCCGGACTTGAAGACCGGCCAAGGCGCGGGCGTCCGCCCGTCTTTTCCCCCTGTGGTTGAGATGGAGGTCAAAGCGCTCGCTTGCCAATTGCCCAGGGAAAGCGGAGTTCCGTTGTCTCGATTCAGTAGCGCCGAGATAGCACGCGAGGCAGTAACTCGTGGAATTGCTGCTCAAATCAGTGGCGCAACGGTCTGGCGGTGGCTCAGCGAGGACGCCATTCGTCCGTGGCATCATCGGAGCTGGATATTTCCTCGGGACCCCAACTTCCAAGAAAAGGCGGAGCGCGTCCTCGACCTGTACCAAGGTGTTTGGGAGGGGCAACCGTTGGGGCCGGACGAATACGTGATTTCCGCCGACGAAAAGACCAGCATTCAGGCCAGAAGTCGCAAGCACACTATCATTGCCCCGGCTCCGGGAGAGACCATGCGCGTTGAACATGAGTATGAGCGTAAAGGAGCGTTGGCCTACCTGGCGGCATGGGATGTCAGACACGCTAAGGTCTTCGGACGATGCGAAGCAAAGTCGGGTATCAAACCTTTCGGCCGTTTGGTAGAACAGGTTATGAGCCAGGAACCTTATCGGAGCGCCAAGAGAGTATTCTGGATCATGGACAATGGTTCGTCTCACAGAGGTGAGCGTTGCATCAAGCGTCTGCAGAAGGCGTGGCCAAACATTGTGCCCGTGCATTTGCCCGTTCACGCGAGTTGGCTTAATCAGATTGAGATATACTTCTCCGTTGTTCAAAGGAAAGTGCTCACTCCTAACGACTTCTGCTCATTAAAGATGGTCGCCGACCGAATACTCCGGTTCCAGGAACACTATGAATTGATCGCAAAACCGTTCGAATGGAGGTTCACCAGACAAGACCTGGCAGAACTCCTGTCAAAGCTGCCGCCAAAGACCGTCCCATTAGCCCAAGCGGCTTAAGCGGCAACCCTATACGTCATCGAATTTACGAACAAGAGTACCTAGGAACTGTACGTGAGGAATCTCAACGCTGCGCCGGGATGCATCTTTCGCCACGTGAGGCTCAACCGTTAGGTCCCCGATGGTCCGGGGTTTCCGAACCCCGGACCTAATTTCCCCGGGTTTGCAACCCGCACGCCAAGACCTACGGCGGGGGTTCAGCAGACTGGGACAGGGACAATGGCGGATAGCTCCGGCTCAGGGATCGCACCCGGCGCAGCCACCTTGTGTCCGGGCTTCACTTCATTCGTCATCGCTGTCCTCAACGCCGCCGAGGGCCTTGAGTCCTCCCTGCGCGACCAATGATCGAAGCTGGCGAATGGCGATCTCGTTGAGT
Source organism: uncultured bacterium (assembly GCA_963823885.1). GTDB lineage: Bacteria > Armatimonadota > UBA5829 > UBA5829 > UBA5829 > CAWGNL01. Next base: position 153,341 of record CAWGNL010000071.1, on the reverse strand, counting down.
CGAACTCGAAAGCAATATCCTTATGGGCATACGTACCACCGCCGTGCCGACCAGCGCGCGATTGAAGTCCAATAGCCCCAGTGGCGTCAATCCATTTCTTTGGGGTTAGGTGAAAGCTGTTCAGTCCTGACTGAGTTTTAAAGGTTCTCGAATTCGCCAGCTTTAAAATCGGGGGTGTGAATCTGCTCCCAAACAGGTAACGCTCCTTGACTCGAAACCGAAAGTTCCATTTTTGGGATGGTCATCCGATGAACAGCGTCGGACTACATGGAGTTCGGCGCGCAAGAGGCTGTTTCCTCCAGCACGGTGCTGTCGCGCCAAAAAGGGGAATCCCGAATCACGAAACCGGGCGGGATGTCGATGGGTCGGGGTTTCCGAACCCCGATCAGGTTCCCCGGGTTTGCAACCCGCGCGCCAGGCCGCACGGCAGGGGCTTCTCAGTCCGGGGCGGGAACAATGGCGGATAGCTCCGGCTCGGCAAACGGTTCCCAGCTTTCTGGCCACGGGCCGACGAATGTGCAGAGCAGTCGCTGCTGCGCGGGAGCCGGCGGAGGGTTGACCTGCGCAACCTCCAACCGGACATCATCCGGGCACTTTTCCAGGAAGAGCCTCACGTCCCTGCATAGATATCTGGGAACGTAGCCGACTTTTCGGTCATTCACGGTAATCACAATGAGTGCCTGGTCGTCGTAATCATTGTCCGGCTCAGGCTTGAGGTCGAGCCGGTCCCCCGGCTGCAATCCCGACACCTCGTCTTCAGATCCCTCCACATGCCGCAGCCCGCGAGCGAAAAAACTCACTCGGTACATGCCTTGTTCGTCAGGAACCGGCTTGAGGAAAACCTCGAAGTTGTCCGTTGCTCTTCGCCCCTCTGAAACCCCCAGAATTGTTAGTGGGTCGGCATTATCCGGGTTCAGGCCGAGCCGCCGCAAAAACTCCGCGTAGTCTGGCCGTGACGTGGACAGCAAACGGTTCGTGAATATTGGGAACAGCTCTGACGATTCATAGACTCTGTCCATATCGGGGAAATCCGGCAGTGGTGCGAGCCCACGATCGCGCGCTGCGGCAGCTTGCTGGACGTACGCGAAGCGATAGGTCGTGTCATCCGTGTCAAGACGGCCCACTACGAACCAAGATCGTCCCGATCTCGGCCTGAAGAGTTGTGTAGGTGCAGAGCGCGAACAGCGTCTTCTCTACGCTTTACATTACATGTACAGGTGTGCCGCGCGCCCATGAGCGTGACGAATCTGCTTTTGCGTATTGGATAACGTCCCAATAGAGGGCTATATCTGCCGTCTGCCACTGCCCCAGTTCGTCTTGTCACCCCAAAATGCACGACCGCGATCCCCCGCGCTATATAGCCCACAATCGATGTGGCCGTACGCACATTATTTTAGGTGCATACAGTTGCATACCGGGGCCCGTTTGCTATATAATTGTATAAGCATTAAGCGGGCCTAGCCCGCGACGGAGGTCCGGCATGGCTTTCATCAAGTTCACGGAACACGGGCGTTCATTTGCCCCCAGAGCAAGTATAAGTAGGACGGGCACGCTCAGTTTTAGCTACGGGGCGCGGAACCGACACCTTGCCGATTACAAGTTCTGCGTCTTATACTACGACCCCGATACGCGAAGAATTGGCATCGAACTCACTAACGATGATAACGCCGAAGGGCACGCAAAATCAGGTTTAGGTCAACGGGGGCAGACGTAGCGATGAAGAGTTTTGTTGACTACTTTGGGATTGCTGTGCAACAAACGACGTTGTACTCGGTTGATCTGGATACCGAGACGGGTTTCTTGACCATCGACTTGAATACTGGCAAACTGAGGGCAAAAAAGAATCCGCAGAATGGGCATATATCAGATTGACAGGGGAAACGAATTCCTGATAGAATTGCTGCTGTACCTGACGACCTACAGCAAAACCGTAGGATCTATGGGTCAAAAAGCTTAGAAGAGGACGTAAGGCCGACCGAATAATAGTATAGAGAACGTGTGGGCCACTCGGTCTAGAGTTTAGCGACTGGTGACGATGTGGCCCACATGCTAACGCGCACTGTACCGATGGCTGGTCGCCACTGAACAGTGCCGACAGACGACCTGGGTCGTATTGTCTGTCGTATTTTATTATAGCCACCCCAAAAACGTCTGTCAAACCCGACGCGCCGCGTCGGTTGACGGCTTAACAGGGAGGCTCTAAATGAACCAGGGTATGTCGATCCCAACTCCGGTTGTCCTTACGGACGACCAGGTGAGCATCATCATGCGCCCGGTCAACGGGCGAGGCGGGTTTCAGTGCCTTCTGAGAGCTTTGCGCCGAAGGCTCGATGGCTCTACCCTCCACTTGACACCCGAACTGGCAGAACGTGTATCTCGTTATGCGACGAGATATGGTCCTGGTGGCTTCGAGGGCCGGCTGGGCAGCATCGTGGACGCTGCTCGCCGGACTTAGTCAAACGGCTGCTGGCCGGGCACGACGCCCGGCCAGCCTTCTCGGAATACAAAATGTAGGAGTAATATAATGTCCAATAAGACCGTAAACTTCAATAAAACTGAAATCAGCAAGTTGCCCAACAATAAGCCGGTGGTCTACGACATTCTGTCCCAGGGTGGCAACACGAATTACATCGGAGTTGCACAAGGTCGCCGCGTGCAAGGTCGCCTTGTCGAACACCTACCCGGAGCAAAGGATTATGTTCCCGGAGACAAGGTTCGTATACGGCAAATGCCCTCCATTGATGAGGCGAAAAAGGTGGAGTCGAGGATGATCGAGCGAGACCAGCCGAAGTACAATAAGCAAGGGACGTAAGGCGGGTTCTCTTCCGACGCTTCCGTCACCGGAGGGGCGGCGGTGCCGCCCCTCCGTATCCCTTAAGCGAGGTCGGGGTCGAAGACCTCAAACAGTCCTACCGCAGGCAGACCGGATGGTGTCATTCCAAACGAATGTGAGGGACATCAAACAAAAAAATGGTAGACGAAAAGCAGACATTGGCGGACGATCTCAGCGTGAGGAGACCACACGTGTTCATCGTGGGCGCTGGTGCCAGTCGGGCCGCTTTCCCCAACGGCGATAGGAATGGCATCCCGGTGCCCCTGATGAACGACGTTGTTGCAATAATCGGACTTGAGCCAATCCTCGCCAAGCACGGATACTCCTACGGGGGCGAGAACTTCGAAGACGTGTACTCCAAGCTCAGCGGGCTTCCGAACCATGTGGGCCTGACTCTTCAAGTCGAAGATAAAGTGCGCGGGTACTTCGCGCAGATTTGATCGTCCGGCGTTTCCGAACGCCGGATGCAGTTCCCCGCGTTTGTAACCCGAACAACCACTTTTCCGGACACACGGCCCCTTGTTTCGACTCCAGTTGGCGCGATCCGATGATGTAGTCAAAATCCCCGGGGCGGCACGCTCCTGCCGGTTGCAAACCCGGGGATCGGGTCCGGGGTTCGGAAACCCCGGACCAACGGACGGCTGGAGTTCTGCGGCATCACAGTCCATAAAGGCCCGCCACCTGCTCGTCGATTGCCTTCTCCCACGCCGCGCAGTCCACGCCCTTGGCGTCAATGCACTTCTGAACGAGCGCCGCGATTGCCGTGCGGTCAGAGTCTGAAGCCGAGGGGATAGTGAGAGATAGGATGAAGTCCTTACGTGGTTCAGCATACCCGCCTCGCAGGCCCGGACTGTTCTGAAGTATCAGCCTCCACACTGTAGCGGAATTGAGTACGCCGAGCAGGTATCTCTCAGCGCTGGCTATGATGAAACACTTCTGGTTTGTGAGAGCACCGGCCTCATCCAGGGCGAAGTTCGGCTCGACCATGATCTGCGGGTAGACTATCTTGCACTGCTCGAATGCGTCGTAGAAATCGCAGGCCCTCAGCTCCCACCAATGGTTGCCCTTATCCCAGCGCTTCTCCAGTTGGGGTTGCCACAGCCGCAGGTGGTCCAGTATAGAAGGGTACCTGCGAATATCCACGCCGATAGGCGTAAATATCTGCCATTGCCTTCCCCGCATCGGAGCCCAGCGTTTGCAGTCTCTGCCCAGTATTAGTGGACGTATCACCTCGGCATTCCTGCTGTCAAGGGTGACCAACTCCGATCGCTTGGCGTCGTCGATGTAGAATGCGGCGTTCAATCCGGTCAAGACACCACGATATATCTTGCCGTTAACGTTACTCGCCGAGCGGCATCCCGGCCTTCTCCATTTTCCTCCGGCGGTCGGCGGATGCGGCATCGGTCAAAACCCAACTCGTGCTCCTGATGACTTCCTTCGGCAGAACCAGACCATATTTGCGGACGACTGCCATGACATCCGGGTAAGGCTCGTCCAGGGTTGGGACCGCCGTGAACGTCGGTGGCTGCCCCACCTTGCCCTTCTGCGCAATGAAGATCATGGGATAGGCAGTTGCTTTGAACACCGGGAGATCGCCGAAATCCGTAATGCTAACCACATGGCAGCAATGCGCGATCTTCTTGCGCAGGTTGGCACCGTAATCAACTTTGAACCACTTATTGCTGCTGATGAAAGCAAGCATTCCCCCAGGCCGGAGGATTTGGAGAGCACGAAGGTAAAAGAAGACGTAGAGATCGGCGGTGCTGGAAAAAAGATCGCCATAGACCGCTTTCAGTAGCGGTTTGATGTCTTTGATAAGCTCCTGTCGCACATAGGGCGGGTTTGCAACTACGATGTCAAAGCCGCCGGGTCTGGCCGCGCCGTTTCCCTCGGGGAGAAAAACTTCCGCGAACTCCACCTCCCAATCGAACCCGACGACCTCGGCTCCCTCGTGCGCGCCTTTGGTAACCGCCTTGCGCTGCTTGTCGACCTGCTTCCTGAGCGCCCATTTACTCTGCCCATGCGCTCTCATGTAGCCCGACTTGAGCGAACGGAATTCCTCGATCTGCTGCCTGCGAAACATATCCAGTTGCTTCCCGCCGGTCGGGTCGGGCGCGGTGAGGCTGTCTCCCTTTTCGATCTTGAAATCGAGGTTCGGCAGGCTGACATCAAGCGTGGGATCGTCAAGCGGGTTGCGGGTATCGTCCACGACTAGCGAGAGCCACAGGCGCAATCGAGCCGTGTTGACCGCAAACTGGTCGATGTCCACGCCAAAGAGGCAGTTCTGTATGATGTCCAGCTTCTTGTCGTAAAGAGTCTCGGCGTCTATCTTCTTTGTGGCAAAAAGGCAGGAGCGGAGGTCGATAAGCTCGTGAAGCATGCCGAGGAGGTATGCCCCGCTTCCGCACGCCGGATCGCAGGCTCTGACGTTCACTAGGGCCCTGAGCACGCCCTCGCCATCCGCGATTTGCCCTGCATCGTGCTGATCCACGAAGGCGGCAATTGCCTCCGGTGATTCATCTGGAACCGCCGAAGCCAGGTAGCCTTTGAGCGCTTCTCTGCACATGAATGACACTATTGGCTTCGGCGTGTAGTAGCCGCCAGTCTCGTGCCTTCCGGTGACGAGTTCCTCGAAGATCCTACCGAGCATCTCAGGGTCAACTGCGACCTCCACGTCCAGCGGCGTGCTTTCGGTAATCGTGAAGTTGTACCGGTCGAGCAGCTCCCGGAAGATGACATCGAACGCCGCGTCGGGTATCCAGACCGCGTCAAGCTTCTCGTCGTCGTGCTCCATCTCGAACAGGCCGCCGTTCAGGAAGGGGACCTCGCCGATTCGCGGGTCGAGCACATCCCGATCATTGCCGTCGGAAGGAATATCCATCGCTCTGCCAAGCCCGTGGAAGAAGAGCCAGTGCAGCCTTTCACGGTAGAAGTTCTCGCCTTTTGCCTTCGCCGAGGCAAAGATCGCGGGAAGGTAGTTCGTGCTCCCTTCGAATCGCAGCCATCTCTTCTTCTGTAGGAACTGGATGAAGAGGAGCCTGTTGAACAACCGCTGAGTAAACAGGCGCTTCTCACCCTTGACCCCCTCGATCATCCCCTCCACCTGCTCGAATACCCGGCGATATGTCTTGAAGAACTCGTCGGTGACGCGCTCCACGTTCCACGCCGCAAGCCAGTTGGGGCGCTTCTGCTGCCAATCCGGCTGGCCGAGGACGTTGACGCGCATCCGCAGGGCGGGCAGGTTCACCTCCCTCAGCGTTCGCGTCTCCTCCACCAGATCGGTTTCCCAGGCGAACGAACTCAGCTTGGGCTGCTTGCCTTCGCGGTACTCGAAACGGGCAAACCGGATGGCAGAGTAGCCTTCACTGGCACAGACGAAGATGATATCTTCGAGACTCTTGCCCTCATATCGTGATCGGGTTCGCATGTCCCGGCGGATATCCCGCAAGACTTCCCGCAGGGCCGATCTCGTGAACCTACCCTCGAACTCGGCGAGCATGATCAAGAATGGGTCGCCGGCGCCGAACGGAACAATCTGGCTGACCTGCGCGTTCCCAACCTTGTCGCCGGACACCTCCAAGCCAGGGTAGGTAAAAGTATCCTCGGGGTTGAGAGGCCAACGTAGCTCGTCGCGCAGGAACGCGAAAAGCGATTCTCTGCCGCTGATGCCCGCGAGCGCCTGCTCAAGCACATGCGTCGATGTTCCGATAGCCACCTACCCCTCCCCCTTTCTCAACTCCATCCAGCATACCAGTCTGGGCATGATCGTCCTGGGCAGAGAGATATCCGCGAAGCCGCTTCTCACGGCGTTCTTTAGTCTGTTCAATCGGCCCGCCAGTTCTTTTTCGTCGGAGGGGTTGGCCGAGTGTTCGCCCTCTTTCGTGCCCGCAAGGATGCCGAGGATAGCGCCCGCGTCGAGCGTGGTCCCGCTGGTCTCCAATGCAAGCACGGGCCGGCCTATCACCTGCGCGAATTGCTCCCTGTCCCGCTCGCTCGCCGCCGCCGTGGGCTCCATCGTAAACAGCGCGAATAAGCCATTGTGCGGCGCGTGTCCCCAGACCCCGAATGCGCCCGGTGGTATGGCATCGAGTTTTGAGAGCAACTCGGGACTTGGCGAATCGAAACAGTGGACTTACCGGGTGGAGGCGACATCCGTGCTTTTCATGTCGCCCTCATAGTACTCGTTGAACTCCTTAAGCGTCCCCGCCGGATCCGTCGCCTTGAAGAACGATTCGTCTATTCCGATGGCTTCGCTGATCTTCAGCGTCCTGCGCTCGACGGAGCTGACGAGCTTGATAATCTTCTCGATCTCGTGAGGCGGGAAGACGTTGTAGATGGCGAATTCGTGTTCCTCGGGCGTGATCTCGGGGTCCAGGCGGCGGTCGACGCGGCCAATGCGCTGGATCAGCCGCACCGGGTTCCAGTGGATGTCATAATTGAAAATCGCGCCGGCCTCTTGCAAGTTAACGCCCTCGCTCAAGACATCCGTGGAGACCAACACGTCGATGCGCTCCGGTATGGAAAGCGGCCACTTACCGGGTTTCTTGTTGTAGCCGGGGCAGAACGCGTGCAATATCGCCGCGCGGGTATCCTCGACCCGCGAGTCTATCCGGGCCACCTTGTAACTCTTGAGACGGTTCTTGATCTCCTGCTCAGGGTCCTGCGCCGTTCTCTGGCTCTGTGTGAAGACGAGCACTCGCCTTCCGGCCTTGAGTTCGGCCAGAACCACTGGGACGACCTTCTCCAACTTCGGGTCCGGCTGTCTCCGGGCATTCAGAATGGCCTCGTGAACCTCCTTCAGGAAGACGAGATCATCGACTATATCGTCCCGCCACCGGTCCACCTCAAAGCAGCCCACGGCAAAGTCAGCAAGCTTGCGCTCCAGCTTACGCGATCGAACGGCCTGGTCGAGCCACTGGTCAGCCTCCTCGCCTGATGCATCCAGCGTGTCGCCGTCGAGGGCGATATCCGAATCACCATCACCGTCTTCATCGGCCAACTCGTGAGAAAAGAGAGGCGTGCGTACCCATTCACGGTGCGCCTCGATCAGCGGCCTTGCGTCGTCACCAAGCACGTACCGAAGCCGGGCGATCAGCCCCGTCGCGATGCTCTGAATAATCCCCTGGAAGGCCGAAGGGCTGCTCTCCAATTGCTTAAGGGTGTTTGCAAAGACCAGCCCCGCCAGGTGCACCTCATCGTGGTACTGCTTGCTGCCCGCCACGGGAGTGCACCGGTATTGCTCGGTGAGAAACGCCGCAAGCTTTATGCCCTTCCGAGGCCCTTTTTGGAGCCTCGGCGGCAGGCCCTTGTCCGTGTCCCTGAGCTTCTCCAGTTCCCGGCGCACATCCTCCAGGTATTTCACGCCGGGCCGGAACCGGCTGTCCGCCAGTTCGATAAGGTCCCTGTAACTGCTGCTTTCGTCACCGATCTGGTATTTGACGCACACTGGATCCTTGCGAACCGGAAACCGAAGCGGCCGCCGACCGCCGCGGATAGCTCCTTGCACGTGGCGCGACTGCGCTGGATCAGGACCTGCTCCAGCACTTTATTCAGGGTCTCGTTGGGAGTCTCCATCAGCCTGAGCGTTAGCTGGCCCGAGAGGTCCGCTTCCGGTCTGTCTTTGTCCAGCTCGCGCGCGGCCTTGCGTATCTGTTCGACGCTATAAGCGCCGATTGCGCCGTCATCGTGCGTGACCAGGGCCAACTGTGAGCTGATGTCCGCGTAATACGTGTTGAGCGGCGTCGCGGTCAGCATGATGATCTTCTTCCTGCCGCCATTTAGCGGCGCGATTATCTTGTAGAGGTTCTCGTATCTGTTGGCCGACCGGGTGCGGAAGTTGTGCGATTCGTCGATCACTATGACATCCGCGCGCTCGCACAACCTGTGTACCAACTCCTGGTCTTCGCGGCTCTCGTCGTCGGGGTCGAAGCCGAGCGCGGTCATGGGCATCTCGTGTATGTTGCCGAACGGGCTGCGATAACGCGACATATAGTCACGCAGGTACCCGTCCCAGCTACTGGACATAATGTTCTTAGGAGCAATCAGCAGCACATTGCTCCCCGTCCGGCAGTAGTGCTCCATCAATGCCAGGGCTATGAAGCTCTTACCGAGTCCGACCCCGTCGCAGATCATGACGCCCTTCTGCTTCTCGATGATCTTGAGTGCTTGCAGGTAGCCGTCTTCCTGGTGCTTATCCAGCTTCTCTATCAGCTCGGTCCGCTCGGATACGGCATCGCCCTGCCGATCCTGTCCCCAGGTGTACAGGGCCTTCAGATAGAGGTAATAGGGATCGTACAGATCGATCTGCCGGCGAATTTCATCCAGAACGTCCGCGGTGACAACATCCTCAGCCGCCTCTGCCCAACGCTGCTCGTCACCATTCCCTCAATTGCCCCGTCTGCTCCGGGGTCAATTCGACGTTGAGTTCCACGTTTTTCAACAGTCCTGGGCGGGTGAAGTTGCCGCTGCCGATGACCGCCATTTCCGCGGGGTATACGTCCGGTCGGAATATGAGATAAGCCTTCGCGTGGAACTTCTCGGCGGTGTAACACCGGGCTTCCACTTGCCCGGAGGCGAACAGGGCCTCCGCCTTCTCCAAGGAGGAAAGGAGGGGCAGCTTCTCTCGTTGTGCAAGCAGGTCGGCATCCGAGTCGGACCTGAGCCTTGCCATAAGCTGCCGGCGCTGCGTGGCGCTTGCGTCGTCGCCGAAGAGAATACGGACGCGTTCGTATTGGTCCAACGCGTCGGCCAAAAGGATGAACGATTCAAGGGAGAAGAAAGCCGTGGCGATGTTCAGTTCCTTGCCACCCGCGCCCATCTTGCGCAGGCTTGCAAGCAAGGTATTCTCTCCCCGATTATCTATAATGCTCGAGGGCTGTTCGCTCATAGAGGTTCACGCAATGCCGTAATGAACAGAGTCGGACTACAAGGAGTTCGGCGCGCGAGAGGCTGTTTCCTCCAGGTACCGCGATGTCGCGCCAAAAAGGGGAATTGCGAATCGCGAACCGGCGGGATTTGATGGGCGGGCGTTTCGCAAGCGCCGAACGCGGTTCCCCGACTTTTGCAACCCGAACAACCACGTTCCGCGCACACGCGGCCCTGTGCTTCGGGTCCGGTTGGTGCGACCGGATGCCGGAGGAAGACCCCCGCCGCTCGATCGGCGGGCGCGCGAAAAAATCGCTTCTCGGAGGCGTGGTTTCGCGGGTTGCAAACCCGGGGAAGCGGGTCCGGGGTTCGGAAACCCCGGACCAACGGGAACCCGAACAACCACTTCCCCAGACGCACGGTCCTTTGCTTCGAGCCCGGTTGGTGCGACCGGATGCCGGAGGAAGACCCCCGCCGCTCGACCTGCGGGCGCGCGTAAAAATCGCTTCTCGGGGGCATGGTTTTGCGGGTTGCAAACCCGGGGAAGCGGGTCCGGGGTTTGAAAACCCCGGACCAACCGTCTAGCAGCCAACCCGATACACCTAACGCTTCCGTGGTTTTAGGGCATGTACATGGGAGACGAAATTCCAAAGAACCCAGTCTCGCCCCCCATTCCGAACTCACCCCTTTTCCGTTTCGGGATTTCCGGAGCGAATACCACGTCTGCACCTCATGCCAAGGGCAGTGCTCGCTCCTCAAATCCCGAAACACCGGGAATGTAACGGCGACAGCGTCGCCGTCAATTGCTCCTAAGAAACGCCCCAGTTTCGGGAACAAGATTCCCGAAACACCGGGGGTCGGTTTCTTGCAGATGTTTCGGGATTTTGGCCTAGCCCGGCTCGTCGGACCTGATCACCCGAAATCCCGAAACATCGGGGGCGTCGGTTTCTTTCCAATGTAACGGCGACAGCGTCGCCGTCAATTGCTCCTTAAGAAACTCCCCAACTCACCCCTTTTCCGTTTCGGGATTTCCGGAGCGAATACCACGTCTGCACCTCATGCCAAGGGCAGTGCTCGCTCCTCAAATCCCGAAACACCGGGAACCCGGACAACCACTTCCGCGGACCACACGGCCCTTTGCTTCGAGTCCGGTTGGTGCGACCGGATGCCGGAGGAAGACCCCCGCCGCTCGATCGGCGGGCGCGCGGAAAAATCGCCTCTCGGGGACATGGTTTTGCGGGTTGCAAACCCGGGGAAGCGGGTCCGGGGTTCGGAAACCCCGGACCAACGGGGATTACCACCCATCAAGGGGTCCCCCGTACCCCTATAACCCTCAAACCCTGAAACCCTAAACAAACGGCGCCGGCGTTGAGTCAGGAGGCAACCCCGACAACGCCCCAAATGTTTTTGCGAAACGAACCTAAATCACCCCCACAAAAGTGATTTTGCGAAACGAACCCAATCACCATCCCGATAGCTGGAGACGCGCATTTTTGCGAAACGAACCCAAACGTCGACCCCGCGCATGACGAGAGCCTTGCCTCCGAGGTCCCTTCTGACCTCCAACCCCCGACTTCTGACATCCATTGCGAAACGAACCCAAATATCGCAACTCATTTTTGCGAAACGAAGCCAAATAACCCGCTGGCCGACAGCCCTTTCCACGGGTGTCCGTGAGTTTCGCGAGTGGCACACCCAAACGCTCCCCCCCATAATGGCGCCCTTCTCACGAAAAGCGAGCACTTACCGTCCGGCGCGCGAATCAATCTTTTCTCGGGGCGGCACGCCCTTGAGGGTTGCAAACCCGGGGAATCAGGTCCGGGGTTCGGAAACCCCGGACCATCCCCATCGGGTGAAGAGCATCCTGGGCGCCTTGCGATGCCCTTAGCCCGCATTATTCGCAAGCAGCATAGCGCCCCGCATGGCTGTTACCTGCGAACCCTTCGGCTGCGCTCAGGGTAAACTCTGCAAGGAATCTCAACCTGGTATCCTCTTGTCCGCCGAGTATCTGTGACCCACCCCCGCTCGCTCCAATCCCGCACGCCATCCTCCAAATCTTCTCGCGACGGTAGTGGAGTAAATCCGAGAGTGCTTATTGAAGTCATCGTGGGTAAGCGTCGGCTTGTCCACAATCCCGGCCACTCGCCTGATCTCCTCGATGAGAACATCGTCCGGGTAGCCGATAAAAAGAGGCGCGATGGCCAACCGATAATCCATTTGCTCCAAACCCGCGCGTGCCAATGCCTTTCTCCATCCTCCGAATCGTCCTTTGAAGACGCCAACGCTTACCTCCGAGTGCTTGCTGAACTCATCAGTCGTGAGCACAGGCGCCTCTATAAGCGCCGCCACTCGGCGGAGTTCACCGAGCAGATCATCATCACTCATGGACCTCCAGTGATGTTTTCGGAACAAATGGCCGAGATTCGCGCGCTCCAAGGCTGATTGCCAGCTTCCGAACCGCCTATTAAGAGTCGCAGGGTGAAGCTTGGAGTATTTGTCGAAGTCGGCCTGCATGAGTTCAGGACTCCTCGCAAGCTTGGCCACTCGCCGCGTCTCTTCCAGCAGTTGCTCGTCCGAGTATCTTAAATGACGCGGATGCGCCACATACATGTGGCCCAAGCCGCTCGCTCAAGTACGGTCCCCCAGTCTCCGATTCTCTTGCCAATGAGGCCAGCCCCCATCCTGGCGTGCTGGGTGAAGTCAGTTTTCGTGAGAGTCGCTTTTCCCAAGGCAGCCGCGACCCTCCGAACCTCGTCCAGCAAATCCTCATCCGTATAAAGTCGAGGGGAATACCCCGCCTCGGCGGAGGACATGTGTCCCAAGCCCGCCCGCTCCAGCGTGTCCCTCCAGCTTCCGAATCTTTTAGAGAATGTGCGCGCTGACATCTTATGGTGTCTGAGAAACTCACTGCAGCTAAGCACCGGCTTGTTCACATCTCTGGCCACCTGACGGACGCGCTCCAGCAACTCCTCGTCCGAATACATACGAATGGGGGCGCGTGAGTATGGCAGCCCAGCCGCCCGCACCGCGTTCCTCCAGCCCCCAAAATGGCGCTTGATGACATGAATGGTGATGCCTGTTGTCGATTTCGAACTTTTCGAGGGTGAAGACCGTCGGGTCCGTCTCGGCGGCGAATTGCCTTATCCGGCAAATCACATCCCCGGGCGTGCGCGAACCAGCCAGCCTTTTGCATAGCATGCGCTCCAGACCCGCGCGCTCCAGCAGCTTCTTCCAGCCCCCGAACCGCTCCGCGGCGCGGTCGGCGCTGAACTTAGAGTGCTTCCGGAAGTCCGATACCGTGAGAGTCTTTTTACCAACAATCCGCGCGATCCGGCGCACTTCCGCCAGCAATTCTTCGTCCGAGTGTTTCCGCTTGATTCCCTTGACGTAACAATACCTGTGGCCCAACCCCGCCCGCTCCAACGCCGGCCGCCACCCTCCAAATCGTTTCATGATGCGCGAAGAGCGGATGCGCGACGAGTGCTCATCGAAGTCATCGTGAGTAAAAACGGGCTTGGTCACCAACTCCGCCACCCGACGAATTTCATCCAGCAAGACCTCATCGGGACAGTCGGAGATGTACATTACAACCGACTGATAATCCATCCGCTCCAAACCCGCGCGTTCCAGCGCCTTGCTCCATCCGTCGAATCGTTTCTGCACAACACGAGCGGTAATTTGGGAATGCTTGTCAAAGTCTTCCATGGTAAGCAGCGGCCTGTTTGTGAGCCCGGCCACTCTCCGCATCTCGTCGAGCATCTCCTCGTCGGAGTGTGTGGTGCGCGGGATGAGCTTTTCTTGCTCATCCTCTTCGGAGAGCATATGTCCCAATCCAGCGCGCTCCAACGCGATGCGCCACGCTCCGAATCGTCGCCTGAGAGCGGAGGCGGCAATGCCCGTATGCTTGGTGAAATCGGCGCCCGTGAGCACGGGCTTTCCTACAAGTTCGGCGGCGCGTCGAACTTCTTCCAGCAGTGCTTCATCCGGGTAATGCTTAATGACGTCAGATGTCCGCGCCAATTGGAACGCTCCGGTTGTCGATGATGCCTGAGGGCTGTTCACTCATAGGATTTCACGTAATGCCCTATTGAGCAGTCGGACTATATGAGCTTCGGCGCGCGAGAGGCTGTTTCCTCCAATACGGTGCTGTCGCGCAAAGAAGGGAAGTTCCCAACCGCGAAACCGACGGGACTTGATCGGCGGGCGCGAGAAAAAAAACGGCTTCTCGGAGGCGTGGTTTCGCGGGTTGCAAACCCGGGGAACCTGGTCCGGGGTTCGGAAACCCCGGACCAACGGGAACAGTAATGCCTAGTCTTGAACGGAAGTCCACCGCTTTCTCTTCAGGATTATCATCGAGCCTGACGGTTGGCAAACTCAACACTAGCCTGTCGCTTCCCAAGGCTTCGACTAATTCCGCCAGTTCAGAGAGAGCGGTTCTTGCTTCTCGGATACAAATAAGAGTGTCTGGTTCGAATTCACCAGACGGCTTACCCGATAGAACACGATAGTCCTGTGGAAGAGGTGGTTCGTCAGGCGGCTTTGGCAGAAAGAAAGCCGCCAGCGGGCGCTTCACCTTGTTCGCCAGCTTCTCCAACTGATGAATGGTGGGCATCTCACTGCCCAACTCCCAAGCTGAAATCTTGTCTTCAGACTTGTCGAAGAACTTGGCAATGTCGCCCACGGAGTAGCCTGCCGATGTTCTCGCCCATACCAACAGTTCTGGATTCAGTTTTACTCTTACGACTTCAGCCATTAGCTCAACCGCCCATGTGTAGCCGCTGAAGGATCAGACAGCCACAAGATGATTATACATCAGATTGCCGAAGTCCTGCATCAGCCACTAGCGCGCGTTATTCACGTAGCGCGTGTTTGACCAGCACTTTGTGCTCTCCTGCCGTCAGTATTGCGAGCTTCAACTGCGTCTGCTCCAGCCTCTACACGACCTGGCCTCCTTCACGGAGAGCAAAGTGGTGCGCGGCGCTGCTCCGCGGAAGCTCGCCGTGATTGGCGAGGCCGCGGCCGGGGTGTCCTCGGACCTCAAGCGCCGTCACTCAGAGATCGAATGGGCAGACATATCCGGCTTGGGCAATCGTGTGGTCCACGGCTATTTCAGCGTGGAATGGCCGATTATATGGACTGCGGCAACGGAGGAAGTTCCCCAACTTCGCCGGGAAGTCACTCGAATCTTGGATGCTGACCAGGAACTCCGGTAATATCTGCTCGTCCGGCGTTTCGCAACCGCCCAACGCGGTTCCCCGACTTCTGCAACCCGAACAACCACGTCCGCGGACACCACGGCCCTTTGCTTCGAGTCCGGTTGGTGTGACCGGATGACGGAGTAATATCCCCGCTGCGTAATCGGCGGGCGCGCGGAAAAAATCGCTTCTCGGGGGCGTGGTTTCGCGGGTTGCAAACCCGGGGAACTGGGTCCGGGGTTCGGAAACCCCGGACCAACGGGAACCCGAACAACCACTTCCGCCGACACACGGCCCTTCGCTTCGAGTCCAGTTCGTGCGACCGGATGACGGGGTCAGATCCCCGCTGCCCGATCGACGGGTGCGCGGATAAATCGCTTCTCGGAAATGGTGTAATACTCCCATTGGAGGCGATGAGCATGAACCTGCCCCTTGACAGGAATAGAATAGCCGACTTCCGCCTGTGATGGAACGTGGTGGAGCTTGCCGTTTTCGGCTCTGTCGCGCGTGGTGATTAGTGGTATAATGAAAATAGCAATGGAGGAAAGGAGGCGAGCAAACTATGGCAACACATGCTGCGATGAAAGACATTTATGAGCGCCTGGAGCCTATAGGGTTTAATGCTGCCTTTGTAAAGAGTTGCATTCTGCCCGAGTGGTGGGAGGACAAGTTGGCGGAAGTGCCGAGCAATCGCCAATACGCTGAGTCCGTGATTGCTCGCCAATTTGGGATTCAAGCCGCGACTCTGCGCGACAGGAACGCGAAGCTGCGGATGCGCGAATCGACGACGCTGAAACTAAAGCGCAGGCACGGCGCATCGGATGATGAACTGAAAGCAGCTAAAATTCTTGGCGAGCGCCTTGCAAAGATCGCAGACAATTCGTTGGCTATACCTCCCAAACTGGATGGACTCACCGCATCATCTATCCGCCAGCGCATCCTCGACTCTGGGGCTAAATGGGTCGGCTTCCATGAATTGCTTGATTTCTGCTGGGACGCAGGCGTGCCAGTCGTGAACTTGCGCAGAGTACCAGCCGGAAGCAAGAAGCCCGACGGCATGGCTGTGTGGACCGAGACCAGACCAGTTGTGGTTATTGCATCTGGTCGAAAACACCCTGCATGGCATATATTCATCATCGCTCACGAACTGGGGCACATCGTTCGAGGGCATCTCGCTTCCGGGGAGTTGAGCATAGACTCAAAGATTGACCGTGATTCAAGGGACAAACAGGAAGAGGAAGCAAACAATTTCGCGGTTGAATTGCTTACAGGAGACCCAGACTTTGCGCTCACCCCACCTCGGAGGTGGCTGAGCGCATCTGAGCTTGCCCGAGCGGCGCAGTCCCTTGGAGAGAAATTCCAGATCGATCCAGGTTTCATTGCGCTCAGCTACTCGCAAAGGCAACACTTCTACCAAGTTGCCCAAGCCGCTCTCAAGAGTCTGCAACCCGACGCGAACGCATGTGACCTATATAGAGAACCGTATAGCCATCTAAACTCTAGCAAACTGACTGAAGACAACAGGCACGTCTTTGAGAGCCTGACTCAGGCGGCGTAGCGCCGTGCCACGCATCATATTCTCAGACAACGACATCATACTCAAGCTCGCCGATTATGACCTTCTCCCGGAAGCCTGTTCAGTCTTGGGAGTGGATTCCACAGAGATCGCGGTGCTGGATTCCGCCAAGTACATCTTTGCCAATCTCAAGAAGAAGCTGGACAGCGGTGACCCCATAAAGTATACCGCTTCTGGCCTTAACCGAGCAGTCGAATTCGCGAAGGCAGCGATACAGATTACTCGGCAGGTCGATATCGACTGGTCGGAAGAATGTGACAACATTGACATCGGCGAAGCGCAACTGGCAACGTTGGCAGCCGAAACCGGGAGCGAGAGCTTGTTACTGTCCGGCGATAAGAGGTTCCTGGTCGCACTCGCGGGCGCTGAAAAAGGCGAACATATTGCCGATGGCCTGCGCGGTCGAGTGATCTGCCTGGAAGAACTCATTAAGGCGCTGATCAACGAAATCGGGTTTGACCGCGTTCGTCTTGCGGTCGCATCTGCTCCTGACTGCGACAAGGGGCTTCATCTATGCTTTGGCAGCCGGTTTGATCTTCCCCAGGATCAGGTATTAGATGGTCTTGCATCAATGCTCAGTCCGATTGTCGCTGCACACGGCATGGGTTGGTTGGGGACGCTATGAGTGGAGCTAGCTTGGTCGGCCCGGCTGGTTGCAACCCGAACAACCACTTCCGCGGACACCACGGCCCTTTGCTTCGAGTCCGGTTGGTGTGACCGGATGACGGAGTAATATCCCCGCTGCGTAATCGGCGGGCGCGCGGAAAAAATCGCTTCTCGGGCGGCGTGGTTTTGCGGGTTGCAAACCCGGGGAAGCGGGTCCGGGGTTCGGAAACCCCGGACCATCGGTGCCGACCGGACGACGGAGTAAGATCCCCGCTGCCTGATCGGCGGGCGCGAGAAAAAAAACGGCTTCTCGGAGGCGTGGTTTCGCGGGTTGCAAACCCGGGGAACCTGGTCCGGGGTTCGGAAACCCCGGACTATCGGCGCGGACCAACGGAACAAATCGCCTCTCGGAAATGGTATAATACTCCCATCGGAGGCGATGAGCATGAATCTTCCCTTTGACAGGAATATAATAGCCGACTTCTGCCGGCGATGGAACGTGGCGGAGCTTGCGGTTTTCGGCTCTGTCGCGCGTGGTGATTTCCGCGAAGACAGCGATATCGACGTTATGGTCAGTTTCGCGCCCGAGGCGCACGTGGGCCTTCTTTCCCTTGCGCGCATGGAAAACGAGCTTTCCGCGATGTTCAACCGCAAGGTAGACCTCGTTACCAAAGGCGGCATCAAGCCGCTCATCCGCGACGAAATACTCGCCGAGGCCCAGGTTCTCTATGCGGCATGACAAGCTCTGTATCAGCCCGGTCAGTGTTTTAACCAGGCCCGCCGCACATATCGGTCTTTTCCCCAGCCCCTAGTCCCTGCCTTCAATTTGACATGAGGGGTCATTTTCTGGTAGCATAGAACGTAAAGCTAAAGCCAAATCCAGCGGCCGAGAGCAATGCAGCCTCGGCCTTTTTTGCGCGTGCACTAGGGAATCAAGCAGGAAGCCGTTGGCTTCACCATAGAAGATGGAGATCCGCTGAGGCAAACAGCTCCCTGTGACCGTCCTTCGATATGGCCCACAGACCGGGCCTACTCAGGACTGGGCGGTTCCCGGCTCTCTGCTAAACGCTATTTTGAGAGGAATCACCCAGGGGCTTTCGGGCGTGTGTCCCAGCGGTTTCGGGAAAAGGGTTTCCCGAAACAACGCCCAGGTGAGGCTCATCCGGTAGGTTGAGATTCCTCACATTCGTTCGCAAGTGACAGCCATGCGGCGGTAATTACCGTTTCCGAGCAGTTGCGAACAGGCACAACCCCGCTGGCGGGGTCCCGTCTGACCTCCGACCTCGGACTTCTGACTTCTACTTTCGGAGGATTTGATGAGCGTATTGGAAGAACAACCCAGCCACCCTCAGACCGAGGAACGCGGCGGTGTGCAGGTGCGCACGGATATCCGGAATATCGCGATTATCGCCCACGTCGATCATGGAAAGACGACCCTTGTGGACGTCATTCTCAAGGAAAGCGGGACCTTCCGCGTAAACCAGGTCGTGGCGGAGCGCGTGATGGATTCCACCGACCTGGAGCGTGAGAAGGGCATCACCATTCTCTCGAAGGTCACGTCGGTCTTCCACGACGGCGTCAAGATCAACATCGTCGACACCCCCGGTCACTCGGATTTCGGCGGAGAAGTAGAAGAAATTCTGCGCTCGGTGGATAGCGTCCTGCTGCTTGTCGATGCCTGCGAGGGCCCGATGCCGCAGACGCGCTTCGTCCTCAAGAAAGCCCTGGAGCAGAAGCTCAAGCCAATAGTCGTGATCAACAAGATCGACCGGCCCGGCGCTCGGTGCTGGGATGTGGTGGATGAGGTCCTCGATTTGTTCATCGAGCTTGGCTGCGACGAGAGCCAGATCGAGTTTCCATATCTGTTTGCATCCGCGACCGAGGGTTACGCGGTCCTCGACCCAGCGGACTCATCCGAGGATATCGGTCCGCTTTTCGATATGATCCTCAAGCTCGTGCCGCCGCCCGTCGCCGAAGTGGATAAGCCTTTCCAATTTCAGGTGACAAGCCTGGACTACGACGACCACCTGGGGCGGCTCTTCGGCGGCAAGATTCTTCGCGGCGCCGTGCGGCGGGGCCAAACCGTCGCCATCTTGAAACGCGATGGCTCCCAGGACAATTTCCCCGTCACCCGCATATATATCTACGCGGGGCTCAAGCGCGTCGAGGTCGAGGAAGCCGCGGCCGGGGAGATCGTGCTTCTTGCCGGCTACCCCGATGTGCAAATCGGCGAAACCATTGCTGATGCCGAGTCGCCGGAACCCCTGGACCTGATGCAGATCGACGAGCCCACTGTTTCGATGGACTTTATAGTCAACAACGGCCCGTGGGCGGGCCGCAGCGGCAAATATCTCACTATGCGCAACCTCGCCACCCGCCTCCACCGGGAAGCGAAAGTCAACATCAGCCTGCGGATCGAGGAAACCGACCGGCCGGACACTCTCAACGTGTCGGGCCGGGGCGAGTTGCAGCTTGCGATCTTGCTCGAAACCATGCGCCGCGAGGGCTACGAAGTGGCCGTCAGCAAGCCGCGCGCCATCACCAAGATTATCGACGGTCACCTCTGTGAACCGATAGAGGAACTCACCATCGACGTTAACGACGAGGCCCTGGGAACCATCATCGAAGAGGTCTCGAAGCGCAGAGGCGAAATGGTCTCGATGGAAAAGGACGAAGCCGGCATCAACCGCGTGATATTCGATATGCCCACCCGCGGGCTTATCGGCCTGCGAACGGACTTTCTCACCTGGACCAAGGGGCTCGGGCTGATGTCGCGCATCTTCAAGCACTACGGCCCGCACCGCGGCGAGATTGTCACCCGAACGCGCGGAAGCCTGGTGTCGAAAGAGACAGGCCGAGCGACCGCCCATTCGATCGCCCCGCTGCAGGAGCGCTCGACGCTATTCGTCTCTCCGGGAGAAGAAGTGTACGAAGGCCAGGTGGTCGGGGAGAACACGCGCTCCGATGACATGGTGGTCAACGTCACCAGGGCCAAGCACGCGACCAATATGCGGTCCTCCACGGAAGATGCAACGGTGTTGATCACACCGGCGAAGCAGTTCCTGCTGGAGCAGGCGCTGTCGTTCATCGGGGACGACGAGCTTCTGGAGATCACACCGGACGCCCTCCGATTCCGGAAGCGAATCCTCAGTGAACTCGACCGGACACTGGCGATGAGAAAGAGCAACAGGCGAGGCTAGGCGGTCAGCGTTTAGTGGAAAGCGCCGATGGTCCGGCGTTTCCGAACGCCGGACCCAGTTAATGCGGGTTTGCAACCCGCGAGCACACGCTCTCATTTTCATCTATAGTGATGAAGGCGAATCCAATCCAGCGCCCCATGTCTAACTTCTAACCTCTAACGCCTAACGCGGCGGAGCCGCAACCAAGAAGGCCATCGCCGGAAAATCAACACGGCCTTTCCGTAATTCGAAAGGTCGGTGGTTTCTTCTTACGTATCTTACAACTGAAATCCGAGGTGACATGTCAAAGTTCAGTACAGCTTGTATAGGATTTCAGTTGTAAGATACGACCCACACGACCCGCGGGCGATCAATTCCACCGGGAGTATTATTTCGCGGGGCTTGCCGGGAGGGCGGTCGAGACGCGAGAGCACCATGGCCGCGGCCTTGCGGCCCATTTCTTCGGGATTCTGCCTGATCGTGGTGAGATTCAGCCACTCGGCGACTTGAAGATCGCCATAGCCTACGATGGCGACGTCGTCGGGCACGCGCAAGCCTCGCTCCGACACCGCCTGAAACACCGCCAACGCCAGATAATCGCTGTCGGCGAAGACAGCGTCCGGCGGCCGCGGCTGGCCAAGCAGTCTTGCGGCCGCGGCGAGCGCCTGCCGTGGGACGAACGAGCCTGCCTCGGTAAGGCCTTCCTCCACGCTCAGACCTGCCTCCAGCAGCGCGGCCTGATAGCCCGCTCGGCGGTCGCGCGCGGTGGTTGTCGAAGTGCCGGCGGTCAGATGCCCGATGCGGGCGCGGCCTCGTTGAATGAGGCGGCTGGTCGCGAGAGACGCTCCGGATTCGTCGTCGGTGACGATGCAGTCCGCAAGATCCGCCGCGCTTCGGTCATCGACGATCACGCATCGAACGTGCTCCTGGGCTGCCTCATCGAGCAGGTCCTGAGCGCCTGGGATGCGGCCGATAATGACCATGCCCACCACTTTTTGCTCCAGCAGCGAGTTGACCTGCTCCTTGGCCGTGTCTGTCTCGTCATTTGCCGCCGCCAGCAGGACTCCGTGATGACTCTTCGCGCAAGTCTCCTGCAAACCGAAGAGCACCCTCGATACGAACGCGTCTTGATAGCCGTCGACGTAGCCCTGATACGACACCACCACGCCAAGGTTCTGGCCCTTTCCGGTCGCGAAGCTCCGGGCGACGCCGTTTCGCCGGTATTTGAGCGCCTTTGCCGCTTCGAAGATTCTGGCCCGGGTTGCCTGCGGTATGGCGACATCCATCCGCCCGCTGAGCACATATCCAGCGGTGGTCTTGGACAACCCCGCATGCTGGGCAACGTCACGAATTGTGGGGCGTTTCGACATTTCGCTTCTCATTGGACCGGTCCAATGGTATACCACGTTTCGGGAGTTGTCAATAGGGAAGTCTGAAAGTCGAAAGTGGAAAGTCGGGGAAGGCCACTCACCTATGCGGCGGGAACTCTTGATTTTAGAGCGAATAGCGGTTATCATTGGCTTGCAACCCACCTATGCATAGGTGATGGGTAATGGGTAATGGGTAACGGAGGGAGGTCCCTTCCCAACACCCGACACCCAGCCTGCGTGGCTTTCGACTATGGGTACAGCATATACACCAGGGCTTAAAATCAGCCCGGAGACGGCAATACGAAAGACGCGGCGCCTGCCCTTAAGGGGGACGGTGACGGTCAGTGCCGGCGATTCGGTTCGCGCGGATACCGTGGTCGCGCGCACGGAGCTTCCCGGCATCATGCAGACAATCAAGGTGGCCGAAATCCTGGGCTTGGAGCCGGCGGACGCGCTCGCCGCGCTCAAAATCAGGCAGGGCGACCCGGTAAGCGCCGGGCAAGTGGTCGCGGAGAGCAGGTCGTTCTTCGGGCTTTTCAAGTCCGAGGCGAAGTCTGCCGTGAGCGGCACGGTGGAGTCTGATTACGCATTCCACCGGGCACGTCGGAGTGCGGCTTCCATCTCTTCCCGTGGAGGTTGTGGCGTACGTGGACGGGGTGGTTGCCGAAGTGATGCCGGAGGAGGGCGTGGTGGTCGAGACCTACGGCGCGCTGGTGCAGGGGATATTCGGGGTGGGGGGCGAGCGAGTGGGAACGCTGGCGGTCCCGGATATGCCGTCTGGGGCCATCCTCACGGAGGACCACATCCGGGACTCTCACGCCGGGCATGGTGCTCGTCGGCGAGACCGGCGTGACCCTGGGGGCCTTGAAGAAAGCGGCCGGTGTGGGAGTCAAGGGGATTGTGGTGGGGGCGATAGTCGACACGGACCTGATTGCTTATATCGGTCACGACATCGGCGTGGCGATCACGGGCCAGGAGGACATAGCCACCACGCTGATCCTTACCGAGGGCTTCGGCTCGATCAAGATGGCGAAGCGCACGTTCGAATTATTGAGGTCTTTGGATGGCCGCAGGGTCTCGATCAACGGCGCAACTCAGATCAGGGCCGGGGTAATCCGCCCGGAAGTGATTGCTCCGCTTGAAGTAAGACCCGAACGCGCCGCCCCCGAATCGAAAGGCCAGCTTCTGGAAGTCGGCGCCAATATCCGCGTGATCCGCGCGCCGTATTTTGGCATGCTCGGCACGGTCACCGGCCTTCCGTCAAACCCCGTCGAAATCGAGTCCGGCGCGACAGTCCGGGTCCTGGAAGCAAAGCTCGAAGACGGCAGGGAAGTCTGCGTGCCGAGGGCCAACGTCGAGATAATAGAAGGCTGAAGGGGTTTGATCGGGAAAGCGCGAAAGAAGGTAGGGATGGGTCTCCGTTCGAGAGGGTTCAGTCTTATGGGAATTTAGAACCCGCCAGCCCTGAGTGCCGAGCTCAAGCGAGGTGTATCCAAGGGCGGCCTCCTGGAACCGTGCTTCGATACGGCCACAGACCGGCCTACTCAGCACTGGCGGTACTTCCGTCCCGGAGAACCCGTCAGAAATCATGGGTTTCTGTCTCACACTGGCCCGTCCCCGGGGACGGGCACACAGGCTCAGCACTGGCGGAGTTTTCGCTGCCGGAGAACTCAACCGACCCCTCTGTTCGGGCAGATTTGCAATCTGGCCGGTGAGGGGCAATCCGGACATCTCTGATGAGCCGACATAATCACCGCCCGTTGGACTCATCACGAATGTTGTCTAATGTAAGGCCCGGGAATATCCCTTTCATTTCCGATATGTCCCGATCCGGCAAGACCTCGATTACGTGATAGAAATAGGCGGGAATGCCCGACCATCCGTGACACAGGCTGCCCGCGTTGTCAAAATCCGAGCTTCCCTTAATCGTCTCCCAGAAACTTGTCGCTCCGTTTGCAAGCATGTATCCCCAGTCTCGGGCAATCATATCGAGGACGCGCTCGCGGTAATTTGCCGGGTCGGTAAGCAGCGCCTGGAATTTGTAAAGGCAGTAGCTGAGGGTGGCCGGCGTCAGGCCGTTATCGTCCTGGGCCAGCTTTGCCCGCAGTGAAGCCGCGATATTCTCCGTGCATACATTGGCGAGAATTGCCAGGGCTTGAACCAGTTCGCTGTGGTGGGTCTTTGCGCCATCGCCCGCGTATGTTCGGTAGGCACCGGCATTGGCATCCCAGAACATCTCGTGAATCTCCGGCTTGATGGATTCCGAAAGCGACCCAAACGCAGCCTTCGAGCACTCATCCCCGAGGCCATCGGCAACCTTCGCCGCGGCATCCAATGCAAGCACGTAGAACAGGTTAAGCGGAGCATCGTAGCGGATGGCGTTCAACGCGTGGAATTTGTTGTAGTCGTCGGCTTCGCAGCCGTCAGAGACCATGCACCCAGTCATAAAAGTGCCAATATCGGGCGCCTGCCGGCGACGGCAGCAGACCACCGCCAGCCGATCTTATACGGCTGCCGATAACACTCTTGACAACGGGATATAGCCTCGCCGCCACGTCTGCATTGCCGCTGTGCAGATAATGATCGGCTGTGGCGAGCACCCAGGCGAAAGTGAAAACGGGTATGGTTATGGGAATCTCCGCGGGCGCGCACAGACTCAAGATAGCCATCGGCCTTGAGGCTCTTTGCAAGCAGGTCGAGAGAGGCAGCCGGAAAATCGTATTCTCCGAAGCAATAGTATCCCGCAAGCGCCTGGCTTCTCATATCCATCGCGTACAAAGCCTGCTCTCGCCACGGGCAGTCCTCGTAGTGCTCATGCATGCACACTCGCAAAGTCCTGACGGAGGTTTCGTAGATTTGCCTGTGGATACTATCCAAGAAGACCGGCATTTTCCTGCGAGTCACCGGATACTCCACACAGAGAAGGCCGGCATAATGCACCGTCACGTCGCTCGACATATTGCTCAGGTGAAGCTGGATGTATCTCCCGGCAATCCTGGTGAATGGGTGGGTAAAGACCTGTCTGCCGCCCCTGCAAATATATCGCGTGGCGAAGTTTCTGCCTCCCGTGTGGGCGCGTACCCTCAGATCGTCGAGATGCTCGCCCCAGGCTATATCCATGACGGCTCCCGCCGCCGCATCGACATCGAAATGGAGAAGCCCGACCTCTTCTCGCCCCAGATCGACGATAAGATACACTCCATCGGCATCTCTGGTGTGAGACACATCGAGTTTGATCCCTGTTTCGGATGGGAAATGCCGGTCGGGACCGGTAAACATCTGTGCCGGGGCAAGCGCGGATAGGAAGTCCCGCTGCATCTTCAGGCCAACGGGAGCATCATCAGTCGAGCGCCTGATAAAGACACCTTGAGCGACAATATGCGAAGTCACTCTCTCGCCTATTGCAAGTTTCTTTACGGGTCGAGGACTTAAGCCGCGGCTTTGCGCCCCTTTGCATTCGCGATCGGAGACCTGCCGCCAGGACTCGTCCATCACGTAAGCGGCGTCGCGCCAGGCGTCTTGGGCCCGAGCGTCATACTCCCAGCCAAAGCCGATCTGCACGGTGATCTTCTCGATATCGCCGGACTTGTATCCCGTGCAGGGACGCCACCACGTGTCCGTGCCACTCGTTATTTGCGCGCCGCCCGACCGAATCGCATATATCAAGCCGGGGCGGCCCTTTATGTACTGAAAGCTGCCCTCGCCCTGATGGGTACGCGAGCACCGCGAGGACATTTTTCCCCCGCTCGAGAAATGCTTTAGCCTCGAGCGCGTCATAGGTCTTCGAGTCGGGATAATCGTGGTATTGACCGCAATCGACGAATCCGCCGTTTATCCAAAGAGCGTAATTGGAATCGACGCTTATGTACAGTCTCGCGCCATCCGGCTCATCGAGGGTAAACTCGTGGCGAAACTCCACATACTGGTTTATCGCCTCTTCGAATTTCCCCGGCCAAATCCACTTTGCCCCGGCAAAGCGCCTTGAAGACTCGCTCATATCAGCCTCGTCAGAAAGTGGCATTTAGCCCGCATTATCCGTGAACTGAGGTAGGCTTCGGTCGCGGTGCGGCGCGAAGCAACATTTTATGAATAATGCGGGCTAGTGGAAAGCGGAAAGTGGAAAGCCCGGACTTCCGCCCCGAACGCTGTCATCGTCGTTCATTGTTGTGTTCCGTGGGGACACGTCCGATTCCTTTGCGGTTAACAGCAGGCATTCATCATCACCGAGTCAAATGACTCCATTTTCGCCGATGTCTTTGTTCGAGAAATGGCTGTCTCCCAGCACGGACGGCATCGAGACCTCCAGTATCAGAGCGGGTCCGATTCCCGTAAACGAATGGCCCGTGCCCACGCTCATCACAAGGACATCACCGGCGCGCATCATCCGTTCTTCTCCGTTGACATTCATCCGAACTTCGCCTTTTACGATGTAAAACGTCTCGTGCTTGATCTTGTGCTCGTGATATGGGCATGTCTGTCCATCGAACACAAAAAGGAACTTGCCACAGTAACCGTGTTCGGTTTCATTAGCAATCCAAAACTCAAGTCTCGCCGACCCGGCTGAAGTCGTTCAGTCCGAAATGCAGCGGCAGTGCTTCGACGGAGGGCATCTTAACGCCCCAGGCATCCATTTGTTCGCGCATCGCCGCCAGGATGCGCCTCACGCTCCTCGCCGTGCAACAGCATTGAATCAAGCTTGTCCAATTCACGCTCTCCTACTCCGCGATTATCACTTCTACTCCCCTGTCCTCCAGATTGGCCTTCTCCTCAACGGGGATATCGACATCGGTGACAAGGGCATGCACCTGGTCCTCCACCGAGACAAACCGTGCAACCGACTTGCGATAGAACTTGGCGCTCTCGGTCACCACAACCACCCGCTCCGCGCTGACCGCCATCGCATGGGCCAGGCTGGCTGCCTCGATGCTGGAGGTGTAGAAACCGTCCCGACTGGACGCTCCGTCACAGCCGGTGAACATAATATCAACGTGGAGGTCTTTGAGCATCCTCTCGGTCAGCGGTCCAAACAAGCAGGGAGTGTCCCGGCGCACCCGTCCTCCGAGAAGAATCAGATTGACCGGAGAATCATAAAGTGCCTGGACAACGAGTATCGAGGTTGTTATCACCGTGATACTCGGGTCGTGGGGCAGATGGACCGCTACCTCGTAAGCGGTGAAACCGGCGTCCAGCATGAGCCTGGCCCGGCTCGACCATCTCCGCGGCGAGCCTCCCGATCTCCACTTTGCGTCTTGGCGCCGGGCCGGTCGGCTTACACAACTGAGTTATCCTGAAGGGGCCGGACGCCGTCGCGCCGTTGGGTGTCCTGGATATTACCCCGTGCCTCTCCAGAAGAGCCAGGTCCCGTCGCACGGTCATCTCCGACACATCGAACTTCCTTGCCAACTCGGATATGCGAACTTCCTGGTCGGCTCGAACCAACTCGATAATACTGTTTTGTCGATCGTTCATCCTGTTTGCAAACCGCGCGCAATAGTAACAATATTCTCACACGCGATAACGCGGTCCATCTGTGTTATACCATGCAGATTATCGGCTGTCAAGTCCATTATTGCAGGCAGCAGAAAGGAATCCAGGGCGAAATATCGCTCGGCTTCGTATTTTTTGCATTGTTGAGGCTTGACAGACGCGTGTTATTGAGCTACACTGAATAGCAAGGAAGTAACATCCAAATAACCCGGCAAAGCCGGAAGGGAATTCAACCACGACAACACGAAAGGGGAAAAACACGAAAAAGATTTCAGCGCTCTGTTGTATTGGGAAACCCTTTCCCGATACTCCGACCGCGCAAGGTTTCGGGAAAAGGGGTAGCCCGAAACAACTTTCGTGTTTTCGTGCTTTCGTGATGAAAATTCAGTGCGTCCCGCACAGAGCTTTGTTCATGAGGAATAGGCTTCCGCTTTCTGATGGGCGGATAATGCTTGGCTGGTCCGGATTTGAGGTTTCGCGGAGGCACTGGAGGAAAACATAATGTCGATTCTGTTCGGAGAACAATCCTGGGTTCAGATTAACGAGAACATCGAGAAGCAATCGCTCTTGATACTGCCGGTGGGCACCACCGAAGAGCACGGACCCCACCTTCCCATCGACACGGACGCCCGGATAGCAGAGGCGTACGGCAGGCGGCTGGCGGAAGCTGTTTCATCGGAGATACCTGTGCTTCTCATGGACACCATCCGGTACGGCTATTCGATGAGGATCATGAAGCAGTGGCCGGGTACGATTATTGTCGGCAGCAGGACCTTTATGGATATGGTGTTCGATATATGCCGCTCGGTCCTGGACATGGGGTTTACCAAGCTGGCAATTCTCGATTGCCACGGGCACCACAACGGGCTGCTCACTACCGTCTCCAGGGAGATTGCCGATGCGTGCGATAAGGCTGTCGCGATACTCAGCCCGGCCGTGATGTCTAGCGACAAGTTCAGCGAGATCAGGAAATCGCCGGTGGGAGGGGCCTGTCACGCGTGCGAATGGGAGACATCCCTGCTGCTCTACACGTCACCCGAACTTGTCGATATGTCAAAGATTCCCGCTGATGAGATCATAGACTACCATACGGACTTCGTGCGGGGTGACGGGTTCGCGGGCCGGCAAATGGTGACTTGGTCGACGTGGTATCTACAGGACAGCAAGTCGGGGGTCTACGGAGCACCCAGCTTTGCATCCGCCGAAACAGGAAAACTCATCATGGACGCGGCGGTCGAGGTCGGCGCACGGTTCCTCAAGGAGTACACTGGAGCAGAAAGCTGTGACGCCGAGAGAGCGCATACTCAAGGTCACTAATGCCTGGCATAAATGGGGAACCTACACTACGCGGCAAGAAGGAGATTCGGATGGAACGTTCTGAGCGAAACCCGCACTACCTACACCGATCCTGCTACGTGAACTTCGGGGAGCACCTGCAGAACACCTGGAATCCTAATATGTTCTACTCAGGTGCTCCCAACAGATGGTCTTTCGAGGACTGGCGGCGGTTCCTGGAGATGATAAAGGCGTTCGGCTACAATTGCTTCGAATATTGGCTTACGCCCACGCTCTACGACAAACCCGCGCTCGGAGGCGCAGGTATATACTCCGAATTCGCGGCGACAATGCGCGCCATCAATGATATTGCCCACTCGATCGGCATCAAGACAAAGCTCCTGTGCGTTCCGAGCTTGTACAGGCCCGAGTTGGCACTTTGCCTGTCCCAATGATCCGGAGGACAAGGCTCTCATAATTTCGCTGTGGCGCCACTGGATGCGCGAGCTTGCGGGAACCGATATAATCGGCATCTTTCCCGGCGACCCCGGCGGATGCAACCTAAACGGCTGCAACCACGAAACCTTCGTCGACATCGCCCTGGAGATCGCCGGCATAGTCAACGAAGAAAGTCCAGGCTCGGCAATCGAGATCGGGACCTGGGGCACGCCATTCTCCGGCTGGGGATCGGACCTGCGGACTGTGCCCGGATGGGATGGCTCTTGGGAGATGCTGATCGACGAAGCGTACAGCACCCCGGAGGTGCCCTGCTACATCTGGAACGGGAAGCCGCCCCGTGCCCGAGCCGCCGTGGAGTATCTTATCGAGAGGCTTGCCCACTTCCCTGAAGAAACGATGGTATCGATCAACCTCGGGTTCAGTCCGGACGGAGATGCCTCTCTGGGCGGCGATGCGCGCGCGTACGCGCGTGAAATTGCCAAAATCCGGACGATCACCACTTGGGATTACTCCCTGTCAGAGGGCGAACTGATCAACTACCCGCATTGGCGGCTTCCTAGAATGTCCGCGCGCCGGCGAGAAGAACGATCGGCCGCCCCCTATATCGGAGGCATGTCATATACGATGACGCCTAAGTTGAATCTGCTCACGATGTACGCCGCGGGACAGATGTTCATCGATCCGGACACCGATCCCGACGAGGTCTCACGCGAGTTCTGTGCCAAAGTCTTCGGCGAAGAGCATGCCATTCTCGGAGAGCTATTCGAGGCTTTCGAGGTTGTTTGCGGATGGGGACATTATCCGCGCAGGCAGTGGTCGAAGGATGTGCTTGCGACACAATACAGCTTAATCATCGAGCACCTTGAAGCCGCCGATATGTCGGCGTGCGCGCTGCCTTTGTTCCCGGAGCCCGAGACTCATAGACAAGACCTTCTCTGGTTTGCACGGATGTTTCTCGAGATGGCGGGCAGCAATCCGGACCGCGAGCGAATCAAGGGAGACTATTGGAACAAGGCTTTGTCGATCTACGACTGCATTCCGATGTCCGCGGACAAGCGCGCCGATTTGGCCGCAACCGGGTTTTCCGATATCCTCGGTAAACAGGAGTCATAATGCGGGAGGCCCGGAACCGGACTTAATCGCGAAAACGCGAAAAGTGTCCGAACCTGTGGTTTCCGTAACAATCCCGGGGCGCACGTTGCCGGCCCCGATTGCTCCCGCGATCTGGTCGTTGGTTCCCACGCAGACTGGTACTGGGCTGGGCAATCCCAACTCGCGATTCGCACCCGCCAGGGTTACGCCCGCAATGGCGCCCACGTCCACGATAGCCGGCAGTTGGTCATCCGTTATGCCGGCCGCGGAGAGCATCTCCGATGACCACTGCCCGGTTCTCTGGTCGCATAAGCCGGTCATCTGCGCGATCACAGGGTAGGTGACCGGCTCTCCGCACAAACGGTAAACGAGATAGTCCGGCAAACAGAGGAACTTCCAGGCGCGGCGAATTTGGGGCATGCGTTCCAACATCCACGCAACACAACCACAAGCGCGTGTCATGGGGGGATAATGGGAGGGGAGAGGGTTCAGGCAGCCACCGCACCATCTGCGGGACCGTCTTCAAAACACTTACCGGTCTGATACTTCGCGGGCGTATGCCCCGAAGCGCCGTATGAGGAGGTGACGCCTCGGCCGGGTCCGCGCCTTTGTGGCCGGCAGGAGGTGCTCTGGGATGCCTTCCGGATGCGTCATTTTTGTCTCCTTTCGGCAGTTTGTTTCGTAATTAGGTGATAATTGTGACCAGCTGGTAATTCTACTGGCCTACCATTGTGCGGGTCTGAACGGATCGTTCCCCGCATAACGGCCTCGACTTACTCCTCGCGAATGCCATCCAGTGTGAGTCCCGGGAATATCCCTTTCATCTTAACGAACATTCGATTCGATGCTTTCAGCATGCCACGCGAGCCTGGGCTTGTCAAGCCTCCCACAGGGAGGATTTGGCCGAACAAGACTAGAACTTTCCCATGGAAGAGGTCGGCTGGTCATTTCTACCATGAGTGAATGGTTGGGCTTTCGGGAGGAAACAGGTTTGGAACGCGCTCGAGAGTTTATCAGGACATACCCGGATGAGGCGTTATTGGAGGAGATTCGGCGGGTGGCGGAACTGGTGGAGGATCCTGTGCTCACGAAAGAGAGTTTTGCCAAGCATTCGGGGATCTCCGGCAGTACCATCGCCAAACGATTTGGTGGATGGCGCTCCGCGCTGAAGCGCGCGGGGGTCTGGGAAGCTCTATCGAAACGCTTGGACGAGATGCGGCTGCGGGAATTGCGCGGAGTGGCCGAGCTTGTAAATAAGCCTGTGTTTCTGAGGAGCGACTTTACGAAGGTTACGGGGCGTGGTGCTCGGGCCTTATCTCAACGATTTGGGGGGTGGCGCTCCGCGTTAGAGCGCGCGGGCATTGGCCACATGCATTCCTCCGAGGTTTTGGGAGCCAGATGTTCACACTCGGACAAGCTGTTGCTGGAGGAAGTGCGCAGGGTGGCGGGGATTGTGGAGAAGCCGTTCTTGACGACCACCGATTTTCGCAAGCACTCGAGCGTCGGTGTCAACACGCTCAAGTCGCGGTTTGGATCATGGCGGGACGTGCTGGAGCGCGCGGGCGTCGGCGAGATGAGTCTCAGCCTGAAACCCCACGCTCGATCTTATACCGACGAAATGATATTGGATGAGGTGCGACGAGTGGCCGCGCTTGTGGAAGAACCCTGGCTCACCCGCAAGGAATTTGACAAGCTTTCCACGATGAGTGGATGCAACGTCGTTCGGCGGCTTGGCGAGTGGCGGTCCATCCTCGAACGTGCTGGTATCGGTCATATGTGTTTTTTCGAGGAGGTCAAGGGTTGCGTAAACAGATACTCCGATGAGGACCTGCTGGTGGAAGTGAGGCGCGTGGCCGGGCTTGTGAACAAGCCGGTACTCACCGGGGCGGAATTCAATAGACACACCCACATCCGCTGGCAAACCTTTACTGAGCGATTTGGCTATGACTGGCGTGCCGTTCTGAAACGCGCTGGGCTGGATCACATGCATTACGAAGAAATTACCGGAATAAGGCGAGGGATCTCAGATGAAGACCTGCTGGCGGAAGTGAGGCGCGTGGCCGGGCTTGTGAACAAGCCGATGCTCAGCAAGACGGAATTCCATAGACACACCCACATCTGCAGGAAGACCATTACTGAGCGATTTGGGTATGACTGGCGCGCCGTTCTGGAACGCGCGGGTGTCGGTGACAAGTTTTGCGGCTACTCCGACGAGGAGTTGCTGGAAGAAGTCCGGCGCGTGGCACTTATTATCGGAAAGCCTGTGTTTACCAGGGACGACTTCGATGCGCATTCCAAGGTTAAAGCCTCCACCATCTCGCACCGCTTCCGGGGTGGCTGAAAAGCGGCTCTGGAACGCGCGGGCGTGGACAACCTTTGCTACGAATCCCCAGTGACCGGCAGCGCGGACGCCGGCCACATGTATAGCGGCAAGACCGTCAGGCTCAAGCGAGAGCGATCTCAAACATAGACAGAGGATGCAGCTATTAAAGCTCGCGGAGAGATTATCAAGACGTACCCGGACGAGGCGCTGCTGGAGGAGATTCGGCGGGTGGCGGAACTCGAGGAGGGTCCTGTGCTCACGAAAGAGAGTTTTGCCAAGCATTCGGAGATCTCCTGCGGCACCATCGCCAAACGATTCGGTGGATGGCGCTCCGCGCTGAAGCGCGCGGGGGTCTGGGAAGCTCTATCGAAACGCTTGGACGAGATCCGGCTGCGAGAACTGCGCGGAGTGGCCGAGCTTGTAAATAAGCCTGTGTTCCTGAAGACCGACTTTGCGAAGCTTACGGGGCGTGATGCTCGGGCCTTAACTCAACGATTCGGCGGGTGGCGCCCCGCATTGGAGCGCGCGGGCATTGGCCACATGCTTTACTCGAAGGTTTTGGGAGTCAAACGTCCACACTCTGACGAGACGCTGCTGGAGGAAGTGCGGCGGGTGGCGGGATTTGTGGAGAAGCCATTCCTGACGACCACCGATTTTCGCAAGCACTCGAGCGTCGGCATCAATACGCTCAAGTCGCGGTTTGGATCATGGCGGGACGTGCTGGAGCGCGCGGGCGTCGGCGGGATGAGTCTCAGCCTGAAACCCAAAGCCCGACTCTATACCGACGAAATGATATTCGATGAGGTGCGACGAGTAGCCGGGTTTGTGGAAGAACCATGGCTCACCCGCAAAGGATTTGACAAGCTTTCCACGATGAGTGGAGGCAACATCGTTCGGCGGCTTGGCGAGTGGCGGTCCATCCTCGAACGTGCTGGTATCGGTCATATGTACAGAGGCAAAGGATGTCTAGATATCCGCTACTCTGACGAAGATCTGCTGGAGGAACTTCGACGAGTCTCCAAACTTGCCGGCACACCACAGCTATCCTGGTCTGTGTTCAAGAAGTACTCCAGCCTTGACGCTGCCAACATCTCCAAACGGCTCGGCGGATGGCGAGCTGCCTTGGAACGCGCCGGCTTAGGCCATATGTTTTCGAGGAGACGCCGGGTTTCCTGAATAAATACTCCGATGAAGACCTGCTGGCGGAAGTGAGGCGCGTGGCCGGGCTTGTGGGGAAACCGTCTCTCTCCGAAAGTAATGATCCCGCTCCCCGCCCTCTGCTCCGGGCTCCCTTCAAACCCCCGCCAGCGAGGGTTCCCTCGGCAGCCCGAATTGCCGCGGGTGGCCCTGGATGAGGTTTATCATGTTGTTTCTGACCTCGATCTCCAGGGTGTTCCGGCCGGGTTTGGCGTGGGGGGCGATTTCGAGGGTGTAGGGCGGCCAGGCCTGCGGCCGGCGAGCACGCCGTTTACTCGAACGAGGGCACAGTCGCGGACATCGTGGAGGTTCAGCGAGAGGGACCGGTAGGGCGTCTCCAGGGTGAACTCGGCGCGGTAGATCACCGTACCCGAGAAGAACGGGTAGTCCCTTTCGAGTCTAAACGGGTCCGGCGCGGCGGCCTTTGCGAGGACCACTTTTTCGCCCTCGATGCGGACGTGGAAATCACCACCAGTCTCAACGGCTCGCTCAGTTTGGTGGGGGAGATTACCTTGAAGCGGTTCGTCCCGTGTTTCAGGAGATGGCCGACACCCGCGCGCACATCCAGAAAGTCTGTGAGGAAGGTTCCGCCTTCGGGGCCGAGGCAGGGCGAAAGCTCCACCAGAGTGTCGTTTACGTAGACCCGGCAATCCGCGAAGTCTCGATCAAGGATCAAGTCGATCTCGTCAGGTTTCGGGACAGGGGTGTCCCCAGGTTTCGGGACAGGGGTGTCCCGAAACAACGGGGTGGTCGGGGCGAAGTCGATTTCGGCCTCGGCTTCGTATACGCCCGCTTGCTCGGTGAACTCCGGCGGATTTGGGTCCCAGTTTGCCGGGATGAAGCGCGGGTTCGTTCGGACATCGATTCGCCGGCCCTCGAACGTGAAGTGGTGGATGGAGGCGACATTGAACGGCGCCTCCACCCTCATGTTCGTAATGGGGATCACTTCCGGCTCGCCCCCCGGCCCGGCGGCGGGCGCCGCCTCGGGAACGTCGCTCACGACAAAGAACGACTCGCCGGGCTGGAACCTGAGCTGGACTTGGGTCTTGCTTCCCGCTTTGCGGCCGTCGAGCCTGATATAACCGCCGGTCTCGGGATCGAAGATCGCGGCGTCCGGGTAATCCTTGAGCACGGCGGTCACCTTGCGGTGTTTATCGGACCGGTTGACGAGAAATGCTATTTTGTGTCCGTCCTTTTCCCGCCGGTAGGCCATTACCTCGTCCGACCCGCCGCCTGTTAACTGGATGTCATCGTCGATCTCGCGCCTCAAGACCTGCACGAACGATTGCACCTCCTCGGTGCGCACGAAGTTCGCCTCGCGCATCGCGTCGGGCAGGTTGTGGGCCAGCGGCTCCATCGCCTTGTGGAACAGGGTGGTCTTGACCCGGCTTTGCACCACCTCCGAGAGGCGCGCGACCTCGGCGGCGCGCAAGAACGGCGTCGCCGGGACGATCAGGAACTCATACTCCTCGTCCGAGAGTTTCAGCTTGCCGGATTCCAGACAGGCCGCGGCGAGGGCTGTGAAGTCGATGATGTCGAAATCCACCTGGCAGCGCACCAATTCCAGGCACAGCGAGTTAAGGAAATTGTCAATGTGCTCGAACTCGGCTGTCTTGATGTCCGGCTGGTAGCTCGCCCACAACCCCGTCAGCGGGTAGTATATCGCGGTCTTGCAAACGTGCCGTCCCCCGCAAAGCAGGGTTTCCAGTCGTTTGAGATAGTCCGAAAGGTAGTCGAAATCCTGCCAGTGAGTGGACTGATAGAAGAAACTCGGCGGGCTCTCGCGCTTGGTGGGGCCCGATATCGTGTGGTAGAGCGCGTGGGGGACCAGAACGTTGATTCCGTGCGCGTCCTGCCAATCGATCACTCGTTTGAGGTTGGCGAAGGTAGTGTCCCAATCCATGGTCCCGAAGCTCTCGCTCATATTCCGGGGCTTGCCGGAAACATGGGCCTGGGAAGAGGATATCTTTTGCCCGACGATGCCTATCCAGCGATTGCCGAGGGTCACCTTGCCGAGATGGTCGACGCCGGGGAGGTCCATCTCGCGCGCCGAGCCGAACATATCGCCCGTGAACCTGATTTGATACCTGAGCGGTTCCTCGTGATGGCAGTGGCCGGTGTAAATGACGTTATGCTCGCGGCACCAGGACCCCAGAGTATGGTGGTAGCGCTCGTTAAAGAGGCTGCCCGCGTGCTCCCAGTAATCCGCTCGAAAGGCCGCCCCATCCTTGCCGGGGTAGAAAAGATAGGGGATCATAGGCAGCGGGGAGTATGCGTAACGCTGCTCGAATGTGGAGAAGTAGTCGTCGGTGTACGGCAAATTGGAGTCATCGTAGCCGACGCTGACCCAGTAGATCGAAGGCTCATCGGTGAAGACCGCGCGGATCGTGTCCCCGAACTCGTCCGGGAACCGATTGAAATACTCGTCGTAGGTCAGGTGCTTGAAGCAATTGACGGCATCGCGCGAGAGCGAATCCACATAAAACGGGTCGCGCTTGACCCGGCAGTTGAAGACCTGCCACCAATCCGAGAGGCTCGCGAGGATCCCGACCTCGATAACCCTGGTCTTAGTGACCTGTCCTCCTTCGATATTGGCGGCCACCAGAAACTCCCCCGGCTCGAATGTTTCGAAGTCGATATCGCCCCGCCTCAGCCGCTCCACGGCGAGGTATTTGCCTGCATAATCCGGGCACTGCCGCATCACCCTCAGCCCGGCTGTGCCGCTCGGCCAGTTCATCTCGTCATAAATCCACAGACGCATCCCCAGCCTTTTTGCCTCGCGGACGCACCATCCGAATATGGTGAACCACTCATCGGAAAGATACTCGACCTCCAGCCCATATCGGGGGTGCACTATCACCTCGGATATGCCCTTCTCTTGGCATCATTTCCAGCTCGCGGACGATGTGCCACTCTTCGATTGGGCCGTTCACAAACCAGAACGGCGCCGGAGATTGAATGTCGCTAATCATTTGGTCAATCCTCCAGTGTCGTTTACAACTTCACCAGCGCCGGGCGGAAACCCTCTTGGGAAGGGATTTAATCGCGAAATCGCGAAAGGGCGAAAACGCGAAACTGGAAAACAGGAATGCAAAACCCCTATGCGGGTGGAATCCCTTCCCAAAAAAGGGCTTGACAACATAAGTACAGGGCACTAGAATATGTTGGCACTCGGATGCGGAGAGTGCTAACACACATAACATATCGCAGGAGGTAACGGATGATTAAGCCTCTGGCTGACAAAGTGGTGGTCGAGCCGCTTGAGGAGGAAAGCAAAAGCCCGGGTGGGATAATTCTACCCGACGCGGCAAAGAAGAAGCCCCAGGAGGGCATCGTGGTTGCCGTGGGTCCCGGCAAAGTGCTGGACGACGGGTCGCGTGGGGCGATGAACGTCAAGAAAGACGACAAGGTCATATTCGCCAAGTATGGCGGCACCGAGGTCACCATCGAGGGCAAGGACTACGTCATTCTCGACCAGGATTCCCATTTACGCAATCGTGGAGTAGCGGCGGGATTTAATCGCGAAAGCGCGAAAATCCAAAATTGCAAGTGTATTCCGCCGGATTCGGCGGGAGGGTAAGGGTTGCGATTCGGAAATCGCCACCCAGGTGGGGCGTCCCTTCCCGACTTTTGACTTTCGACTTTCCGACTTTCGACTATTTCCAGGAGGCGTACATGGCAGCTAAGATTATGAAATTCGACGAAGAGGCTCGCCGAGCGCTTGAGCGCGGGGCGAGCATTGTTGCGGCGGACCGTTAAGGTCACTCTCGGCCCCAAAGGGCGCAACGTTGTTCTGGACAAGAAGTGGGGCAGCCCCACAATCACCAAGGACGGGGTCACTGTCGCCAAGGAGATCGAGCCTCGAAGATCCGTATGAGAACATGGGCGCGCCAGCTCGTGCGCGAAGTCGCTTCCAAGACCAACGATGTGGCCGGTGATGGCACCACAACCGCTACGGTCCTCGCGGAAGCAATCGTGAAAGAGGGTCTTCGCTACGTGGCGGCGGGCGGCAACCCGATTGCCGTCAAGCGCGGTATCGAGATGACGGTCGAGAAGGCCGTCGAGGAGATCAAGAAGCTCTCGATCCCGGTCGCCGGCAAAGAGGAGGTCGCTCAGGTCGCTTCCATCGCCGGCAACGATCCCGAGATTGGTGACGTGATCGCCGACGCTATCGACAAAGTGGGCCGCGACGGCGTCATCACGGTCGAGGAGTCCAAGGGAACGGCGACCAGCCTCGAAGTGGTCGAGGGAATGCAGTTCGACAAGGGCTATATCTCCCCGTATATGGTCACCGACGGCGAGCGGATGGAAGCGGTCCTTGAGAATCCGGTCATTCTGATTCACGAGAAGAAGATATCCGCGGCAGCCGATCTGATTCCGCTCCTGGAGAAGATCGCGCAGATGCGCAGACCGTTTGTCATTATCGCCGAGGACATCGACGGCGACGCGCTGGCGACCCTTGTGGTGAACAAGCTGCGCGGCACGCTGCAGGTTGTCGCGGTCAAGGCGCCGGGCTTCGGCGACAGGCGCAAGGCCATGCTCGAGGACATAGCCGTGCTGACCGGCGGCACGTTCATCTCCGAGGACCTGGGCATCAAGCTCGAGAACGCCGAGCTTACGATGCTCGGCCAGGCGGCGAAGGTGGTCGTGACCAAGGAGAATACCACGATCATCGAGGGCAAGGGCAAAGCCGAGGCTGTTCAGGGCCGGATCGCCCAGATTCGCAAGCAAATCGAGGCCACCGACTCCAACTACGATCGGGAGAAGCTTCAGGAGAGGCTTGCCAAGCTCTCCGGCGGCGTGGCCGTGATCAAAGTCGGGGCCGCGACCGAGACCGAGCTCAAAGAGAAGAAGCACCGGTTCGAAGATGCCCTGTCGGCGACCCGCGCGGCTGTCGAGGAAGGCATCGTGGCCGGAGGCGGGGTGACGCTTATCAACATCATTCCCAACCTCGAGAATATCGGCTCCACCGACGATGAGAGGTTCGGCGCGGCAATAGTGCGCAGGGCCCTCGAGGAGCCGCTCCGCCAGATTGCCGAGAATGCCGGCAAGGAAGGCAGCGTGGTTGTCGAGCGAATCAAGAACGAGAAAAAGGGCATCGGCTTCAACGCCGCAACCGAGGTATACGAGGATATGGTCAAGGCGGGGATCGTGGACCCGGTGAAGGTCACCCGAAGCGCGCTGGAGAATGCGGCCAGCATCGGCTCGCTGATCCTGACAACGGAGAGCCTCATCGCCGAGAAGCCCGAGCCGAGAGGCGCCCCCGCAATGCCGGGCGGCGGCGGAGGCATGGGCGGATACGACATGTAATCGCCTCGGGGTAAAGGTTAGAAAGTTAAAGGTCGAAGGTTGGGGAAGTTCACTTCTCCAACCTTCAACTTCACTTTCCGACTTTTCGATACCGAATACGGAATCCGGATAAGAAGAGCCCCGAAACCATTCGGGGCTCTTTGTTTTTTTCTGGTAACAGCGCACGGTTTATGAGTTCAACTTCTCGCATCATGTCATTCCGAACGAATGTGAGGAATCTCAAAGGGATTGGATGAGTCTCACCGGTCGTGACAAGGGACTAACCGCAAGGTCGAGATTCCTCGCTATCCGCTCCTAAGAAACCTCCCATCCCGGCGGCTTCGGGGCAGTCGCCCGCGAAGCATAGCCTGCCGGGGGGTTCTTTAGGAAATTACCGTGTGCCTGTCCCACGGTCACTTGCTCCTAAGAAACGCCCCCTGTTTCGGGATTTCCGTTCGGCGTTCGCTTCACTCAAATCCCGAAACACCGGGGGCTGGTTTCTTTCCAATGTAACGGCGACAGCGTCGCCGTCACTTGCTCCTAAGAAACCTCCCATGCCCGGCGGCTTCGGGGCAGTCGCCCGCGAAGCATAGCCTGCCGGGGGGGTTCTTTAGGAAATTACCGTGTGCCTGTCGCACAGTCGGACGCTCCTAAGAAACTCCCCAGTTTCGGGAACAAGATTCCCGAAACACCGGGGGCTGGTTTCTTTCCAATGTAACGGCGACAGCGTCGCCGTCACTTGCTCCTAAGAAACCTCCCATGCCGGCGGCTTCGGGGCAGTCGCCCGCGAAGCATAGCCTGCCGGGGGGGTTCTTTAGGAAATTACCGTGTGCCTGTCGCACAGTCGGACGCTCCTAAGAAACTCCCCAGTTTCGGGAACAAGATTCCCGAAACACCGGGGGCTGGTTTCTTTCCAATGTAACGGCGACAGCGTCGCCGTCACTTGCTCGGAATGACATGTGCGGTGACATGTACTCATTATCCGTGAGCTCTTACCTTTTCTGCCTTTATTCATTTCTGTTGACAGTGTGGTAGAATGTAGTCATAGAATGCAGTGGTTGAGAGGTGAGTGATGGCGTTTCAGCATACTATAAAAGCAGTTATAAGGAAAGGCGAAAACCAGTTTGTGGCTGAGTGCTTGGAGATTGGTGTCGTGACGCAGGGCGCGACAGTCGGCGAAACGCTTGATAATCTCCAGGAGGCGGTGTCGCTTCACCTGGAGGGCGAGGACCTTGCCGAGCTAGGATTAGCACCGGACCCCAGCATTCTCGTGACGATGGAAATGGAGTCTGACGCGACGTGTCGCCTAAGCTCAAGAGAATGTCCGGCGGCGAAGCAGTTGAGATCTTTCGGCGGCTGGGATTTGAAATCACGAGCCAACGGGGGAGTCACGTCAAGCTCGTCCGCGTCGGCAAGGATGGCGAGCGGCAAGTGCTTACCGTTCCCGTCCATAAAGAACTGGACCGGGGAACGCTTCAAGCAATTGTGAGGCAAGCGAGCCGGTTCATTGATCCATCGGTCTTGAGGGGCGTCTTCTATACGTTATAAGCGTCCCGCCGGAGCCTGCACCGGGACTGGGAGAGCGCCAATGTCCAACGCAAAAATAGACGCCGGCCTAATAACAGAGTTTTGCCAAAAGTGGAGAGTGGCAAGAGCTCGCTCTGTTCGGCTCGGTACTGCGCGATGATTTTAGAGATGATAGCGATGTGGATGTCTTAGTCTCGTTTCGCGCCGACGCCCACATCGGCCTGATAGGGCTCTGCGAGATGGAGTTAGAGCTATCGCGAATAATCGGGCGTAAAGTCGATCTGGTCACCAAGAGCGGGCTGAAGCCGCTGGTCAGAGAGGCTGTGCTTTCGCGCGACGGAGCTGCTTTATGGCGTGAGAGGGCCTACCTTGCCGATATCGTAGAGGCGTGTAAGGACAAATAGAGTCTATTCTCCGCAGCGAATGCCGCGACTGAGATTTGCCGCCCTCCCCCCTATTTCCCCTCATTCTTCCGCGGCGCGTGTCTGACCGTTCCCGCCGACGCCGGCGCATTGCCCGGCTTGGCCTGCTTTGCCTGCATCGCGGCCTTCGACACCGTCGAGCAGGGCAGCACTATCGACAGGTCCGGGGTGTTGTCCATCGCCGAGTCCATTCCGCGCTCAGTGTAGGGGGAAATGCGCGCCACCACTATGCCGGCTACTTTGCCATCCAATGTAAACGCGGGGCAGCCCCGGCAGGCCGACTGGCTCACCACGTAGAATGCGCGCGGCTTGGTCACCACCGCCTCGACCCGGTCCAGGCACGCCGACAGCGACCGGCCCGCCTCGGGCCCAAGCCTTGAAAGCACGACGAGTTCGTCCAAAAGCTGCGGCGAAGCGGTCTCCGAGAGATCGATATAGCTTGTGGGCGGAGCCGCGGGCTTCCTGGGCTTGATGAACGCCAGGTCGAGGTCGCGGTCGCGCAGGACCACATCGGCGGGGATTTCGCCTCCGTCCTCGGTCTTGATCCTGGCATCCACCACATTGGTCGTGAAGCTGAAGCCTGGGCCGGCGTCGTCCCCCGATTGATCGGGCGTGGGGGTCGGATCGATCTCCGAGAGGGCGGTAACCGCGAGGCCGGAGGGGTCGATGATGGTCGCGGCGGCCGATACTTTTCGCTGCTCCTTTTCGCTCCTCCCCTCATAAGACACGTCGGCTTCAACGACCACCTGCACCGTGACCACCGCGTCCTTTCGGGCCTGGGCGATCTTGCGCGCATCGCTGGGCCGGCTCGGCAAAGGCGGTCGATGTCGCGGCAACAATCAGCACCGCGAATATTATCAAGTTACGCTTCATATAAGACTCCTCCGAATATAGTTGTCGGTTGTCGGTTAGGGACCGGCCGCCACCCCCGGTGTTTCGGGATTTGAGGCAGCGAACGATTAACGGGTGTTTCGGGAATCTTGTTCCCGAGACTAAGTGCGTATCGGGAACAAGATTCCCGATACACCGGCAAGAATACTATTAGCTATTTATGCAAGTAGACACTAGTTTCTAGATTAGGCCCCCGAATCGGACCAGCTCGGCTGGACCTCGAGGAACATCGTGTGAACCCCGCGCATAACCTTGAAGACGACGGTCTTGGGCTTCTTTTCGGCAAGGTCCGCGAGAATCTTCTTCAGCCCCTCGACGTTTGCCACGGGAGTGCCGGCGACTTCCATTATACAATCGCCCGCGCGCATCAGGCCCAGAGACGCCCATCCGCCCTCGGCGACCGATTCCACGTACACACCGGTCAGACCGGAGGGCACATCCTGGTCGGCGCGGTCCGAGAAGACGATATCGCGCGCGGTGAACTCGAAATGCTCGTTTTCGTATTTGGGATAATCACGCGCCGGCTTGGACGCCGCTTCCAGCCCGACCGATATGGTCATCGGCTTGTCGCCGCGGATAATGCCGAGCTTGACCTCGCTGCCGATCTCATACTGCCTGATCAGGCTCGGGAATACTTCTTCGTCGCCGATCTGGTCGCAGGGAATGTCCTCACCGTCCAGCTTTACGATCAGGTCCGCGACCTTGAATCCGGCTTTCGCCGCGGAGGTGTCCGGGTAGACCTGTGTGACGCGTACGCCCGTCCTGCCGGGGACTCCCAGCCCCTCGGCGAGGTCCCTGGTCAATACCTGGGTGTCCACCCCCAGCCAGGCCTTGGCGATTTCGATGCTCGGCTCGGAGAAATCGCTCTTGCCCACTTTGATTACCGTGGCAAGATGTTTTTGCCTGCGGTCTAAGTCGACCAAGACCCCCACCGACTCGGTCTTGCCGTCGGTGAGCTTCCTGGTGGTGTCCCGCAGCGCTGTTATGTCCTTGACTTTCTCGGCCCCGACTCTGACGATCACATCGCCTTCCCGCAGCGCCGGTTTCGCGGCGCCTGCCGGGCCGCTTGGCAGCACGCTCGTAACTATCACCCCATCCTGCGAGTCGAGCTGCATTTCCTTCCGGAGTATGAACGTGATGTTGGTGCCGCAGATGCCCCAGCTTCTAACCTCGCTCTCCTTCTCGATCGCCCTGGCCCTCGCCTCCGTGGTCACATTCAGGGTCTGGCCATGGCCGTCACGCAGGATCTTTGCCTCGACGGTCTTTCCGACCGGAATCGTGGCCACGTACTGGTTGAACAGCGGGGTCTCCTCCCTGAAGCGAGCCGATACCTCGCGGCCGTCGAGACTGGTGAGTATGTCACCCGGCATGAACCCCGCCTTCTTGGCGGGAGAGCCGTCGATTACCCCGCTTACGAGGATTCCCTTGTCGATTCCCGAGGAACGCAGCAGCGGCTGCACCTCGATGCCGAGCCAGCTTCGGGTAACCTTGCCATTCGCGATCAATTG
This sequence comes from uncultured bacterium, assembly GCA_963823885.1. Classification (GTDB taxonomy): domain Bacteria; phylum Armatimonadota; class UBA5829; order UBA5829; family UBA5829; genus CAWGNL01. Next base: position 110,248 of record CAWGNL010000071.1, on the reverse strand, counting down.
CCTCACCACGTCGCTTGCCAGATTGCTGGGAATAGCTCCCGCCAGGCCGACGCTTATCTCGTTGATGCCGACGATCAGGCCGTCGTCGTTTACGAGCGGGCCGCCGGAGTTGCCCGGACGGATCAGGGCGTCGTGTCCGATCCAGCGCACGATCGAGCCGACGTCTTCGCCCTCGAGCCGAAACTCGTCATCGGTAAAATCCGCCGGCATTATCATCTCGGTGTTGCTCACTATGCCCAGAGTGATCGACTGCGAGAGCGCCAGCGGGCACCCCAGGGCAAACACCCGCTCGCCTACCTTGAGCTTGGAAGAATCCCCGAACGAGGCCGTAGGGAATGCCTTGCCATCCGGCGAATCGAGCTTTATGACCGCGATATCGGCGAGCGGATCGGCGCCGACAAGTTTTGCCTCGACCTCCCGCCGGTCCGCCAGCGTGCAGGTGATGCGCTCGGCATCCTGGGTCACGTGATGGTTCGTGACCGCGTAGCCATCGGATGATATTATCACTCCGCTCCCGCTGGATTCGGCCTTAATCTCGCGTCCCTGGCGGTACTCGGCAGAGACTATGTGGATTCTTATCAGCGCCGCCCGCACGGCCTCGACGGCCGGAGTGGTTTCCTGCTCGCCGTCAATGGCGCGGCAGGCCGGCGACAGCCCAAGAATAACCCCAACTACAACCGCGATCAGCGATAAGCTCTTGCACCGACATGTTTTGTCCTTCGGAGATAGTCGAAAGTTAGAAAGTCGGGGAACCCCCGAGGCCTTACGCTTTAAAACCTCCGTCGAATGAATTCGCGGCTACAACGGCACAAAGTCCCCCTATAATTACGGGGACTGCACTTCCAGTCGGCGAAGGCCGACTTCGTGCTTCGCAGCCCCGGTTTCAACCGTCGGGGGCTGGCAGGCGTCGTAGTGGCCAGATTTAATGCGTAAGCCCTGGGGAACCCCCGAGAATCCGGCGCAATACCTTTACTCAATACGTTCTCTGCTTTCCATAAGTTCTCCTCTTTGCTTGGGCGCTTGAATAATTCGGAAGACCTATGTGGCGGGAACGACAAGCCGAGGTGATTCTTGGAATGGAGGCTTCGAGTTCCCGCTGCACGCGTGGCACCCTCTGCCGCGAGAGAGGACCTGGTCTGTGCCTGCCCGGCGTGAGGGCTATGCGTGCACCGGGAACTCGAAGGCGCCGGGCTGAAGCAGACGCTAGATTTGTCGTTCCCGCCGCATAGTGGTGGCTGTCACTCTCACAAAGAGTGAGCACTTTCCGCTAAACGCTGTTCACTGACAGAAATTGTCAGTAACCAGAAAATTTAAGCAAAATGAAAGGTTGGAATGAAGGAAACTCAGCTACATCCGTGGAAAAGTCAAAGGAAATCTGACGCGCGACTGCCAGGAGCAACAGACAGTTTATTCAGGTTGTAACTCTTGACGAAAGGAGGACGCAATTGTAATGCGCTGGAACAGATCGGTCAGGTCGCTGACTTTCATTTTGCTGATTGCGGCCTTGTGCTCGGTTCTTGGAGTGCATGTCTCGGCCCAGGATTGGATGTCCAGAACCGGCACGATTGGTAATGCGGTCTCGCAGCCGGACGGAAGCCAAACTTATCTGGACGCGGAAATCGTCGCGAAAATCGAGGCGCATGAGTGCCCGGCATACTTCGTCATATCCGAAGCCTTCAGCTATAATGATAGGCTGGTTGTGCTGACGACTCCCAACACCTGCCTAAGGTCTTGGGAAACGGTGGATGTGGCCGGGACGCTCTGCACCCTGGCGGACGGCACCCGCGCGATAATGGACGCGGAGGTTTACGGCTACACGGACAGCGCCGGCACGCTGCTCTGGCACGGTCCGCTCATAAAAGGACTTCTGGAGCCGGAGCCCTGGGACTGGAAAGTCGACCTGACCGTTACCGGCACGGACACCACGACTTCCGCCCTATCCGAGGGATCATCGTCTACCGGGCCCAACACCGACCCGGCCCCCGGCCCCCAGTATTACTCGACGGTTTCCAGCATCGTTCCCGACGCCGCGCAGGCGCAAGATTATTACGGCGGTGTGCCGGGCGTGCAGGAACTTCCCGCCGGGTCGCTGGTCGAGACTCGAGTGCAAGCCGATAATTTCGGCAGGCACGGACAGCGATGGCAACAACTACTTCTATTTCGAGGATGACGGCGGGACCACCACGCTCCAGGCATTCTACACAGTCCCTGTGTCGACGACCGATCGGATAAACCTCATCACCGGCCAAGTCCAGTACGACACCGATAACAATGCTGTTTTGTGCGTCGATTCCGGCCCGAACTACGACCCCCAACTCTTTCAGGGTCAGGTCCAAACCGCCCCGCGGGGGACGATTGCGTGGGTGAAGACCTTTCCGGACGGAACCCAGCTTCCGGCGGGACTGGCAAGCGAAGTCGTTTCCGCGAGCTTCTCGGGGATAGGCTGTTTCTACATCCAGGACCCCGGCAGGTGCTCGGGGATTCAGGTGGACACGGACCTCCAGACCTGGCCGCCGCCGGGCCAGATGGTGTCGATCGCCGCCGGACAGGTGAGCACGGCCTATAACCAGCGCGTCATCTCGGTGCTTGCCGGCGATATTACCTTTGGAGACACGGGCCCCCTTGGGCCGCTGGGTATGAACAACCGCATGGTTGCCGGAGGCGCGTTCAACGTGCTCACTCCCGGCGTGACCGACTCGACCGGCCGGGGGGCGTTGGGCCTGAATAACGTCGGTTTACTGGTCAAGACCTGGGGCCGGGTCACCGACGTCGAGGCGGACCATCTGATCGTAACCGATGGGTCGCGGGGCGCCGGGATTTGGGTGGACTTGACCCAGGGCAGCGGCAATCCTATTGTGCCGGGTCTCCAGGTCGGGGATATCGCGGCGGTCACCGGCGTTGCATGGCTCGAGTCAAGCGGCAATGCCCTGGTCGGGGCGGTAAACCGCGGAACGCCTCGGATCTGACCTCGATGTATCGCGACACGACCCCTCCGGTCCCCGGCATGGCGACCTCGCCCGGATACGTGGCAAGCGGCCCGATCGAGGTCGATTACACCGGCGCTTACGATATCGGCACCGGCCTCGCGAAAGTTGAGATGTGGTATAAGGAAGGCGAGTATGGGCCCTGGACGAATTCGGGGCTCACCTCGCCGTCTCTTAGCGGTTCATTCAGCTTCAACGTCACGGGCGACGGCGCCTACTACTTCGACCTGGTCGCCCAGGACTACTCGGGCAATCGGTCCGCGCCGGCGGCGGGCGACGGCGACTGCCAGACGATAGTCGAAGCCGCGCTTAATGCTTCCGGTCGAGCGTTCACACACAATGAATATCTCTATCCCGGCAGGCCGCCGTGCGCGTGAGCGCCTACGATGCCGATGCGAACCTGGTTCGTCAGGTATCGCGCGCTTACGGGCCGGAATGCGAACTGCTTTCGGTCTGGGGCAGCGTCCAGCCGGTTTGGTACACTTACAACGCGCTCTACCGCACCAAGACGCTCACCGACGGCAACGGGCACGTCACGAATTACTACTACGACGACGAAGACAGCGCCGGCGCATCCGCGCCGAAGATGACGTATCTGACCAAAATCGTCTATCCCGCCGGCGATTCGATCAGTTTTCCCCAGTACGATCCGCTGGGGCGTATCTCCCAACAGATAGCCAACTCCATCACCACCAACTATCATTACGACGGCCTCGCGGGGGCGCTCAGCCATATCGAATATGCCGGCTCTCCGAACCAGGACGTTTATTACGACTACGATTCGTATGGCAGGCCCTCGGCCGTCTGGGACGGCAACGCCAATTCGAGCAGCTTCCATTCATATAAGATTTCGTGCGCCGGTTATGACGATCTGGACTTGCCCGGCAGTATGACCACGACCTACGCGGCCTGCCGGGCGCTTGCGTGAGTTACGGCTATTGTCCGAACGCCAGCCTGAGCGCGCTCACGACTCCGGCGGGGACATTCTCTTACGGATATGACGATGCCAATCGACTTATCGGCCTCACCAATCCGTTCGGTGAAGTGTTCGGATGGACGTATCTGGACAACGGCTGGCTCGCGAGCCAATCTTCGCCTGTCACCTACTCCTCCTACAGTTGCAATGCCCGCGGATTTCTGACCGACCTTACCAACCATGCGTGGAGCCAGAACGGGTCGGTCCTTTCGGAGTTCAACGGGGACCCGGCGGGCATGTACGACGCGGTCGGCAACTTGGTGTCGCTCACGGCGAACGTGCCGGGGGCGAGCGCCTTCTCGGGCGCGACGAGCTACTCTTACGATGATTGTAACCACCTTCTGCTCGAGCAGTCCACCAGGGCGGGCGGTTACGCCAACAACTTCGTCTACGATTCCGCCGGCAACGCCACGACTCTGCGCAACACATCCGGCAGGCAGTTCAATCTCGATAATCGAGAATTCGGCGTTTACATTCGATTCGAGCGGAAATCCCGTCGGCTACAAGGGCAGCGCGCTCGGCTTCGATGCCGAGAACAGGATGACTTCGTACGACTCGGTGCTCTGGGCCGGATATCGAGGCGATGGGCTGCGGGCGTGGAAGCTCTCCGGCGGCGTCAAGACCTACTACATTTACGCGGGCGCGGCGCCTGTCTGCGAGCTGGATTCCGCGGGAAATGTTACCGCGGCGGATACATTCGGCCCGACGGGCCTGGTATCCCGCCGGAGCGGAAGCGCCAGCACGGTCTACACGTTCGATCCGCTCGGGAGCGTGGTCCAGGCGCTCGACACCGCCGGAAATGTCCTGACCACCCAGCTTTATGATTCTTACGGCGCGGTTGTCTCGGCGGCCTGCTCCAGTTATCCGTTCGGCTTCGGCGGCGAGGGGGGCTACTACACAGACCAGGCAACCGGCCTGCTTCTTTTGGGGCACAGATATTATGACCCAGCCGAGGGGGCATTTCTAAACCGCGACCCGGCGGGCTATGCCGCTGGAACGAATCTATACGGTACGCGGGGAATAACCCCGCGAATGGCAGCGACCCGAGCGGTTTGTGCGATGACGGCGGCTGGGGACACAACCTGGCCGTGCGGATGCGCCGGCAAGCGGTGCAAGAGAAGGCACAAGAGCTTCAGAACATGCAGCCGGGCACTCTGGGCTGGATGAAAACCGGCCTGAATATGACCCTGACCGACATCGGGGCGGGTGCATACGGCATGTTCGATACCGGCACGGCATCCGGTCGACTGGCCGGCGGCGACCGCTCCACGGGGACATATATAGGCGTGGCCGGGGACGTGCTGATCTTTGTCAGCGCCGGCGGCGAAGTGTACCTCAGATCGCTCTCGGACGTTATCCAGGGCAGCGGCGGCCCGAGCACGGTGTATGGGCTGGCCGAACCGCAGGACAAGAGCATAATCGAATACATCGGTCAGACCACGGATGAGGTCGCGAGAGAAGGGTATTGGCGATCGGAACGGCCCGGCCTGGTGTTTGTACCGCTGGCGAGAAACCTGACGCCTGTCGAAGCAGACGGCATTGAACAACTGTTCATAGAGGCCCGGGGAGGAGCGAGCGGCTACAGCAATGGGGGAAGTTTACTCAACAAGATAAACAATATATCTCCGAAGAATCCTTACTACTCGCAGGCGATGGATGCCGCCTACAGGGTACTATTCAAATGAGATCCCGGATGAGGCCGCCGGACTTATCACTGCCGATGAAGTCGAGTGACAAGTTGGTTTGCATCTCAGTCTTCATGACAACGGCAGCCACCACTATGCGGCGGGAACGACAAGGCGAGACAATCCGTGGGATGAAGCCCTTCGAGTTCCCGCTGCACGCGTGGCACATTCTGCCCGCGAGAGAAGGCATGGTCTGCATCTGCCCAGCGTGAGTGCTATGCGTGCAGCGGGAACTCGAAGGGCGCCGGGTTGAACCGGACCCTCTACTTGTCGTTCCCGCCGCATATGTGGGTTGTACTCATGAAGAGTGAACTCTTACCAAGTTGGTCTACGGTTGACAGTTAGGGAGGGGGGCGTGCCAACCGTCAACTGCTCGCGGGTTGGGGGTCTGGATTCTAACTCCTAACTTCCACTTTCGAAGGAGGTCGCCGATGGGCTGGTGGGGTGTCGAAAGAGACGGTAAGGAAATAGAAATAGGCGATAAGGCTCTTGACACGATGACCGACGCGCTGAAAAAGGTCGCCAAAATGTACCGGCGAGACCTGAAGCGCGTGCCGACTCCCGAAGAGTACAGCGAAATCCTGGAGAAGCAGATGCATATCTTCGAGGAGGAATTGTTCGACGATATGGATGAGCGTGAGATCGAGTCGGTCATCGTCAAACTCAGACCGCGACCCAAGCGGCCCAGGCCCAAGCCCGGCGATTACTTCGCCATACCCCTGGCATCGGGCGGTTATGGATATGGCCGGATAATGAAGGTGACGCATAGGATCCTGATGTGGATGAGGCTGCTTGCGGTCCGGTCTAATGATCTTTTGTCCGTGGATGTACTGCGCGCGAAGAGAGTGTCGATCGATCTTAGGACAAGCACGCACAAGATTGATAGTGTGCAGTGGCCTATAGTGGGGCATCTGCCGCTCTCCCAAAAGGATGAAGAGGTGTTAGCTAATGAACCGACGTGGATTACAGGCTATCCGCCTGAGCTCGTCGAGGAAATCGCTGAATGGAGGCTCTCCGGAAAACACGGATTGCCCTCAAGTTTCTTCGGTGATTCCATGCCGGTCGATTTCATACCGTATGAAGGGTATTCACAGTGGCTGGGGCGGTGAACGCAGGGTGGTTAACGGTTGGGACCAGCGCGCACCCACGGTGTTTCGGGATTTGAGGAGCGAACTCCATTGTCTATGCAAGGCATAAACGTCGTATTTGCTCCGGAAATCCCGAAACTCTCCGAGGTTTTTTCATACAGTAGTAGTGAAGCCAATGGCTTTATGCTTGACTCCTGACTCCGTTTTCCTGGGGAGGAAGCGCAGTGAATAAGATTGTATTAGTTGCGGTTCTGACATGCATTTGTGCCGTGCCGCGCCATGCGGTCAGCTACGTCATTCAGGACCTGGGGACGCTTGGCGGCGCGAACAGTTACGCTTACGGCGTAAACCAGCTTGGGCAAGTCGTCGGCGTTTCGGATGCGGCCGATGGGACGCAGCATGCGTTTGTCTGGCAGAACGGTGTCATGACCGACCTGGGAGTTGGCCAGGCCTGCGGAATCAATGATTCCGGTCAAGTGGTAGGGTTTTCAGGAACCGTATCGGCCGGAGTGCACGCTGTCATCTGGCAGAACGGGGCCGCCACGGACCTTACGCCCCTAGTCGGAGACGACAGTTACGCCGTCGGAGTTGGTAATGAGGGGCAGATTGCCGGGCACTTCCAGCACGAACCAGTCCAGTTCCGCCTGGGTTCTGCAAGACAGCACAGTCACTTATTTAGGCAGGATGGGCGCTGCAAACATCGTTGCCTCGGCCATAAACTCTCAGGGTTGGGTGATCGGATTCACGACTACGGCAAGTAATGACGTTGTGTCGAATTTCCTTTGGAAGAATGGCGTGATGTCGCCAATCCCGGGGCTTCCCGAAGGCAGCATACTTTACGCAATCAATAACGCTGGCCAGATCGCCGGACAGGGATTTGCTCCGCCCGGCCCGGATGGCGCCAGTCCGGACCAGGCATTTCTCTGGCAAGACGGCGTGGTGACTTTTCTTGGCAGTCTGGCCAACCCAACGGACAGGTGGCAATCTAGCTGGGCGGAAGGGATCAACAACAAAGGCCAGATCGTCGGATGGTCGATCCTGCCACAGTCCATAGTCAATTCGACTTGCGATTATGACGCATTCCTTTGGCAGGACGGCGTGATGACCGATTTAGGCACGCTGGGCGGCGCGTGTAGTGAGGCCTACGCGATTAACGATAACGGCTGGATTGTGGGATTGTCTGATACGGCAGACGGCGAAGAGCACGCGGCGTTATGGATTCCCGTCCCCGAACCAGGATCGATGGCTGCTCTTGGGCTTGGCATTCTCGGTCTGGCGGTTTTTAACCGGCCGGGCGGGAGACTGGTCGCCCACGGAAGAGGAAGCGCAGTGAATAAGATTCTATTGGTTGCAGTTCTGATATGCATTTGTGCCGCGCGGGTGCGTGCGGTCAGCTACGTCATTCAGGATCTAGGGCCGCTTGGCGGCGCGGACAGTTACGCTTACGGCGTGAACCAGCTTGGGCAGGTCGTCGGCGTTTCGGATGCGGCCGACGGGACGCAGCATGCGTTTCTCTGGCAGAACGGCGTCATGACCCACCTTGGGGCCGGTTATGCCTGCGGAATCAACGACTCCGGCCAGGTGGCTTTGAGCGCCATGACGTCGGACGGTTATTATCATGCGTCCATCTGGCAAAATGGCGCGGTGACCGACCTGGGCATAGGCGCGGCGCAGGCTATTAATAACGAGGGTCAGGTGGTGGGCAACACTATCGCCAGCGACGGCTCGGAGCACGCCTTTCTATACAGCAACGGCGGCCATGACTGACCTTGGGACGCTAACCGGTTTCCCGAACAGCAACGCTGTTGCTATCAATAACGCGGGCCAGGTCATAGGAAGCACGACTTCAGTGGACGGCAATTCCGGAACGAACGTCATCTGGCAAGGTGGGGCGGTATCCGAAATTCCAGGACTTCCCAATGGCGCGTCGGTTTTGGGAATCAGTGACGCTGGCCAGATCATCGGGCAGGCAATAGCGTCGCTCGACCCTGACGGTATGTGTCCCGAGCAGGGGTTCATCGTCGAAGACGGAGTTGTCACTTTTCTTGGCAGCCTGGATGGCGCGACAGACTGGTGGCAGAACAGCACCGCTTGGGCGATCAATGATCGCGGTCAGGTCGTGGGGCAGTCGGTGAAAAGCTTCAACGATCCCTATAACTCCGCTGACCCAACGATGCCTTCGTGTGGCAAAACGGCGTTATGACGGATCTGGGCACGCTGGGCGGACAGGGCAGTACGGCATACACCATCTCGGACAATGGCTGGATAGCCGGATGCTCTGGCGCCATTGATGGGTCCCAGCACGCCTGCCTCTGGATTCCCGTGCCGGAGCCTGCCTGCTCTATCGTTGTCTCTGGGTTGCTCGGTTTGGCCGCCTGCAAATGCGGGCGACTTCGTTATCGGAAAGGTGAATACGCAAGATGGGCATAAAGATTAGGAACATTTTCCGTCTGTCGATTTGCCGTGGCCTGCCTTGCCTTAGGCACGCATCCCGCGAGCGCCGGCCACGGTCTTACTCTGCCGACCTACAGTGGGACCTACTACGCCACATGGGGCGCCTACAATGCGTCGGGATGTCTATGCAGATAATTCGCACCAGGGAATACTGCGGTCAGTGGGCCGGTATCGCCGGAGGCATTCGTTTAACTGCCTCCGGCTCCCGGGCATTGCATCGACTATTGGCACCGTGCCTACCGATATCTGGGTCCACGACTTGCCGGACAACTCCGATACTCCGCCGAGCACGGTCACCATAAACGAGGAAGCGATCTTGGGCGTGATTCCCTACTACGCCACCGTTGAAACCGTTTATTACATCAGCAGCGTTGGGCCGCCCACCACGACTCAAGGCCAAAGCCAGGTGGCTAACTCGTGAAGTGCAGGTGAATGCGTCCTCCGGGACGTTTACGGTTTCGGCTCAGGTTGGCGCTGCCCGTGAATGCGACTGGTCCCAGCGACGGAACCGTATGGCGTCTGCCAACTTCGGCATCAGCATCATCAGCGGCTTCAACACGAGCCCGATACCCATATCACCCCGCCAATGCGCCAAACGACTCCGGCCTATCCATCCACCGCCTGCTTCAGACCTGCGGATGGCGCGGGCGTGGGGGGGGCATTTGCTCCGCCCAACCCAACCGGTCAATGCTGCGAACAGGCAATTCTGTGGCAAAACGGGGCGGCGACCTTTCTAGGTAACTTTGGCTATTACTACATGGCTCCAACGCTTGCCATCTCGTACAGTATAGCCATGGGCATCAACGACCAGGGTCAGGTAGTCGGCAATTCGATGAGACCCGATAGCTCGATGGGCGCGTTTGTATGGCAGAACGGCGTGATGACCGATTTGGGTACATTGGGCGGCCAAACCAGCGATGCGCTGGCCATTAACAACAACGGTTGGATAGTTGGCAGTGCGGATACAAGTGACGGCGAACAACACGCAGTCCTGTGGACACCTGTCCCTGAACCGAAATCCCTAGTAGGCCTGGTCGCTGGCGTTTTCGGCCTTGTGGTCCGCAGGCGACATCATCATTCTACGAAAATCCGAGGTTAGTATGAGACACCAAACAAGAGGAAGCGGCTTTGGCTAAGGAACCTGAGTGGCGTACAGGCTGGCCTGCCTGGGGCGTAGAGGAAATCGCTGAATGGAGGCTCTCGGGAAAACACGGATTGCCCTCAAGCTTCTTCGATGATTCCATGCCGGTCGATCTCATACCCTATAAGGGATATTCACAATGGCTGGGGCGGTGAATGCAAGACGGTTTACGGGTAAGAGTCAGTCTTGCTGTCATCCTGAACTTGATTCAGGATCTGGTACCGGCGGAGGAGATGCTGAATCGAGTTCAGCATGACAAGTACCACCTGACTCCTATTTTCCGAAGAGGAAGCGCAGTGAATAAGATTGTATTAGTTGTGGTTCTGATATGCATTTGTGCCATGCCGGCGCACGCGGTCAGCTACGTCATTCAGGATCTAGGGACGCTTGGCGGCGCGGACAGTTACGCTTACGGCGTGAACCAGCTTGGGCAGGTCGTGGGCGTTTCGGATGCGGCCGACGGGACGCAGCATGCGTTTCTCTGGCAGAACGGCGTCATGACCCACCTTGGGGCCGGTTATGCCTGCGGAATCAACGACTCCGGCCAGGTGGCTTTGACCGCCATGACGTCGGACGGTTATTATCATGCGTTCATCTGGCAAAATGGCGCGGTGACCGACCTGGGCATAGGCGCGGCGCAGGCTATTAATAACGAGGGTCAGGTGGTGGGCAACACTATCGCCAGCGACGGCTCGGAGCACGCCTTTCTATACAGCAACGGCGCCATGACTGACCTTGGGACGCTAACCGGTTTCCCGAACAGCAACGCTGTTGCTATCAATAACGCGGGCCAGGTGATTGGAAACGCGATTTCGGCGGATGGCAATTCCGGAACGAACGTCATCTGGCAAGGTGGGGCGGTATCCGAAATTCCAGGACTTCCCAATGGCGCGTCGGTTTTGGGAATCAGTGACGCCGGTCAGATCGTCGGAGTTGGATTCACCCCGCCGGGCCCGGATGGCACTTACTGCGAGCAGGCGTTTGTCTGGCAAGACAACGTCACAGCCTTTCTTGGCAGTCTTCGCGAGGCTTCGCTCTCCTGGCCGATTAGTTCGGCGCTGGGGATTGACAATAAGGGCCAGGTTGTCGGATCGTCGATGACCTCCCAGCCCATAGTGAACTCGGTTGCTCAGTCTGATGGATTCGTATGGCAAAACGGCGTTATGACCGACTTGGGGACGCTGGGTGGCCAGGATAGCATAGCCTACGCCATTAACGATAACGGCTGGATAGTCGGAGGCTCCGGCACGGCTGATGGATCCGGGGACGCCTGCCTTTGGGTCCCGGCGCCGGAGCCTGGATCTCTGGTCGCTCTGCTCGCTGGCGTTTTCGGCCTTGTGGTCCGCAGGCGAAATAATCGGCCTACGAAAGTGCGAGGTTAGTATGAGACAACGATTTCTCACATTCTGGTACATCTGTATTTGCACCGTAGCTGTCCTCGTTGGCGCGCCGGCGTCGGCAGGGTATTGGACGTACTCACTGACTTACTCGGGCGCTTACCAGTACCAAACGTGCTGGATGTGCGGATGCAATGATCTTCCAGGGCCAATACAGTCGTGGAGTGGGGGTTCGCCGATAGTAACATCCGCCTTTTACTGCTCCGGCACCACGGGCTTTGCCACCACTAGCGGCACCGTCGCCTCCGTCCTGACGTGGGTTCCCGACCCGAACAACCTGCCAGACCCTCCGCCATCCGAGGTCGTGGTGACTGAGACAGCCGGAGGCGGGCCCGTACTCTCAGGGCAGGGGGCCAGTCTTGATTCCTTTACGTACACTGCAGTGTGGGGCCGCTTAACCCGCCCGCTTACAACCTCACACGCCAAGTGCGACTCGGCGTCGTTAACGGCCAGGTCACCCGGACTGCGGCGGTCGGGGCTACTGCCCGCGCGTCCGGCGGATCGGACGGACTGCTATCAGTGAATGTCAACTTCGGCATCACGAATCCAACCAATGCATTCACCGGGCAGCCGGTACTTAGTCGCCAAGCCGCCAATGCGCCAAACGACTCCGGCCTATCCATCCACCGCCTGCTTCAGACCTGCGGATGGCGCGGGCGTGGGGGGCGATCCGGTCGATCTGGCATCCGGCGATCACACATATGTCGCAAAGGACTTGTCGGTTTACAACCCTTACGGTCCCAACGCAATCTATCTTCGCAATTTCTGCAGCGCGCGGGCGGAGCAGGGTTACTCGTCGCCGGGGCTGGCCGTCGGCTGGGTGGATACTTACGATGCGAAGATTACGCCCGACTCCGCCGGGTCGTGGTCGAGCATGACCATTACCTATCCCAACGGCGCGCAGGAAAAATTCCAGCCCGTTCTGGACTCTACCGGTCAGCCAACCGGAGGCTTCGGCGTCCCGACCGGATCGGAGGACTTCGTAACCGGCAGCGCCTCGGCATCGACCGGTGCGTGGAACTCGATCACGATGACCTTCAAGGATGAGACCACCTGGATATTCCTTCAAAATGCCGACAGCATCTACAAGCTCGCTCAGATAACCAACCCAATGGGACGCTACATATCTATCGTCAGGGACGCCGCGAACGGCTATCGCCTCTCCGCCATTACCGATGACTCCACCACGCCCGTCACACTGCTAGCATTTTCGTATCAGGGCGCTTATCTGTCATCGATTACCGATGCCTACGGGCGCAAGTTGGCTTATACTTTCGGTTCCAGCGGCGGTTCCACGAATTTGCTCACCGTCTCGCGGATCGCGGACTCTTCGGCTTCGAGTGCCCCGGCCCAATACACTTACGGCTACACGGCCGAGGGCGGCCAGCCGAGGCTGACTTCCGTCAGTTTCCCGAGTCCGGCAGGCTCGCAAACCAACAGCGTCGAGACCATCAACTACATTTACGACACCTGGCGGGCCAAATACATAGTCGGGTCGATGGTAGACGCCAACGGCAACCAGAGTGTTTTCTCTTATGAGTCGCCCAATGGCACCCGTGTTCAGATCGAGAACAGTCAAGGATCCCTACAGCAGCAGTATATCGAAAACTTCGATCCGGCTCGGGCAAACCTCTATCTCGGCCGGACCGACGCGGCCGGATACAACATGGTATTGCATTACGCGGATTCCAGCAATCCCGACAAGCCGACCACCATACTCGACAAAAATGGGCGCTCGACCACGATCACCTACGACCAGTACGGTAACGTGCTGACCCTCACGGATACGCGCGGCATCACCACGACCAACACCTATGCCTATACGGCATTTTCGCTTGGCCGGCTGACGAGCGTGCGGGAAGGGTCCAAGACCCCGACGATGTACACCTATTGCGAACCCTCGGGCCTGGTCCATAGCGTGACTTGCGCGAAGCCCGGCACAACGAACGGCCCGACCGTCACTGCGAGTTTTACCTACGACGGCTTGGGCAACGTGGTGACGAAGACTTCCCCCGGCAGGGATGACTCACACAGCGTTACCACTACCTGCAACTACACCACCGACGGCACGTATTCCCAACCGGCAATGCTGGGGCAGCCGCTCACCGTGACCGACAACCTCGGCCATACGACCCATTTCCGATACGACCCTCGCGGCAATGTGGTCGAGACCACGGATGCGATCGGGAATACATCCGATTTTACTTACAACATCGCGGATCAAATGGTGACGGCCGTGCAGCCGGGCAGTCCCGTGATGCGTGGGGGCTAGGGGTTAGGGGCTAGGAGCTAGGGAAGGGAGTCCGGACCTGGCCCCCCAGCCCCTAGTCCCTATGACTGCACCGCTTGTTGTAAGTCAGAGAAAATGCCCTGCAGTATCTGCTGCACGGACGAACTTGCAGAACCCGCGCTTGTGGCGGTCGATGTCTGGCCGTTCTGATTGTAAGTCCCCTGTGCGGAGGACGCGCCCGCGGAGATGTGGTGATGATGGTGGTCGTGATGGGCAACCGGCGCCAGTTGCGACAAGCTTCCGCCATTTGCGACGCTCTGGAACTTTTGCGCCATCGAGCTGAGAATCTGGCCTTGCGGAGTGTTGATTCCCGCCTGCGTGGCGGCGGCCTGAAGCTTGCTGGCCTCCTGGGTCATCAACTGCGTGAACTTTGTCGGGTCCGAAGTCTGCAGATCCTGCAGTTGGCTGAGGAGTTGCCCGGCCTGCGAAATGCTGGCCGTGTCGCCGCCGGACGATAGTCCGCCGGTGGAGGCGCTGGAAGACGTCCCGCTGGTTTGGCTGGCCTGGTTGCCCAGCAGTTGCGCGAGGTCCGATACGGAATACAGACTGTTGTAAATCGACGATACGCTCATTGGTATCCTCCCTTTCGAAAGCAGCTTATAGCGGAGAGCCCAGAGCGGAGAGCCCGGGCCAGCTCGCAGCGGAGTCCCGATCGTGCTCCGCCGCGGTCTCCTTCGGCTTCGCTGTACGTATCGACACTTACTCCGCAATCCTAAAGTTTTTTTTGCCCCAGGAGAGCCGGAAAGTCGAAAATGCCAGCCCCCTATGCGGCGGGAACGACAAGTCGAGACAATCCTTCCCGTTGCTTCGGGAAACCCCTTTCCCGAAACAGGGCGAACCTTTAGCCCGGGGTCGCTTTACAACGACTCGGCGCAGAGTTTATAATTACGAGGACGAGGCGCACGAATGAATGACGACAAAGGGCTGCTAGCGTTCGGCGCGGATCACGCCGGATATCTGCTCAAGAATGAACTTATCGAGGCACTGAGTGCCGAAGGTTTTCGTATACAGGACTTTGGCACGTTCTCCGGCGAGGGCTGTGACTATCCGGACATTGCGAAAGTGGTGGGGGAAGCCGTGGCGAGCGGAAAGTTCGCCAGGGGGGTCCTGATTTGCGGTACCGGAATCGGTATGATCATCGCTGCCAATAAGATCAAAGGCATCCGCGCGGGGGCGTGTTCCGAGCCTTATTCCGCCAAGCTCATACGCATGCATAACAATGCCAATATCCTCGGCATCGGCGCGCGAATTGTAGCTGGCGGGCTTGCTCTGGAGATCGTCAAGGCGTTTCTGGAGACGGACTTCGAAGGCGGAGGACGCCACGAGCGCCGCGTAGCCAAGATCAGGGCGCTGGATGAAATTGATAATTGACAGTTGAGAATTGACAATCAAGCGCTCAGGAATCATCAGTACAGATCGCATGGCTGTCATTCCGAACGAATGTGAGGAATCTCAACCTCTCGGATGAGTCTCACGCACCGGAACAAGAATCCAGGCGCAACGTTGAGATTCGTCGCTACCCGCTCCTAAGAAACTTCCCAGTTTCGGGAACAAGATTCCCGAAACACCGGGGGTGGGTTTCTTTCCAATGTAACGGCGACAGCGTCGCCGTCACTTGCTCGGAATGACGTATGCGGTGGCATGTACTCACGATTCGTGAGGTGTTAATATTGACAATTCGAAATTCGACTATTGAAGAAAGGAGTGGGGTGAGGTCCGAGGTTCCAATCTCTAATTTCCAAATGATCGACATCCATGCGCCTCTCGCGCGCATCGACCCTGATATTGCCGCGGCCATCGACCGCGAAGTGGCGCGCCAGAACGATAAGATCCTGCTCATCGCCTCCGAGAACTACGTGAGCGAGGCTGTGTTGGAGGCCCAGGGATCGGTTCTCACGAACAAATACGCGGAAGGCTATCCCGGCAAACGCTACTACGGCGGATGCGAAAATGTCGACTACGTCGAGCGGCTTTGCATCGAGCGGGCGAAGGAGCTTTTCGGCGCGGAGCATGCGAATGCGCAGCCTCACTCGGGCTCGCAGGCCAACCAGGCGGCGTATTTTGCGTTCCTCAAGCCCGGAGACCGGTTTCTTGCAATGGAACTGGCCCACGGCGGGCACCTGACACACGGCAGCCCCGTGAACTTTTCCGGAATGCTCTACCAGCCTTGCTACTACGGCGTCGACGCCGAAACCGAGACGCTCGACTATGACGTTATCGAACTGCTTGCCTGTCAATGCTCGCCGAAGATCATAGTCACTGGCGCCACCGTCTACCCGAGGTTCATCGATTTCGAACGGTTCCGGCGGATAGCGGACAAGGCAGGGAGCCTGCTAATGGCGGATATTGCCCACATCGCCGGTCTGGTTGCGGCGGGCGAGCACCCATCGCCGGTGCCATACTGCGATGTCGTGACTTTCACCACTCACAAAACCTTGCGAGGTCCGCGCGCGGGGATGATTCTGTGCAAGGAAACCTTTGCCAGAGCCATCGACAGAGCGGTCTTTCCCGGCTTGCAGGGCGGGCCGCTGGAGCATGTCATCGCCGCGAAGGCGGTCTGCCTGAAAGAAGCCATGCAGCCGGAGTTCAGGGATTACCAAAAGCAGATCAGAGCAAATGCCGCGGCCCTTGCGGCCGGCTTAATCGAGGGCGGGCTGCGACTGGTGAGCGGCGGGACCGACAATCACCTGATGCTCGTCGATTTGACCCCCATCTCCGTCACCGGCAAGGCCGCGCAAGAGGCGCTCGACGATGTCGGCATCGTCGGCAACAAGAACATGATTCCATTCGACAAGGAGAGGCCGGCCGTTACCAGCGGCCTCCGCCTGGGAACTGCATGCGTTACCACACGCGGTATGAAAGAAGGGCACATGGCGACGGTGGCCGAGCTGATAATCCGGTGCCTGGGTCATATAGGCGACAGCCCGGAGGATATCGCAGCGAGGGCGGAGGTCGCTAGTGATGTCCGCAATCTTACGAGGGCATTTCCGGTATATGGTCTGGCTCAGTCGGTCGCGGGTAATTATGGATGAAAGCTAGTCTGGCTGCCGCCGTGATCGGCTTCGTGGTGGCCTATATTTTAACTCCACTGGTGTCGGCGGTTGCGACCCGTTTGGGAGTGGTTGCTCAGCCTGGAGGCCGCGCGCATCCACACGAGGGTCACCCCACTCCTGGGCGGTTTGGGCATGTATGTGGGGTTCGTTGTCGCGGTCGCGGTGGTGGTTGCCAGCGCCCCCGGCCTGATGATGTTCGACAAGCAGACCAAAGGCATCCTGATTGCGGCCAGCTTCGTGGCGCTGATGGGCATTCTCGACGACCGATTGGAACTGCCAGGCTGGGTCCAGGCGATAAGCATCCTGGCGGCTGCATTCGTGATGACGCGTTTTGGGATCGAGATCAAGCATATAACCAATCCATTCAGAGGCGGCCATATGCTCTGGCTGGGGATGCTCAGCATCCCGATTACCATGCTTTGGATGCTGACGGTCACCAAGGCGGTCGATTGCATGGACGGGGTCGACGGCCTCGCGGCCGGGATCGCTGGGATCGGTGCGGCGACCCTCACCCTGATGGCGCTCAAGGTGGGGGGTGGATTCGGGCATTCCTCCGCCGCGGCAATTCGGGCCGGGATGGACTGCCGGACCATGGCCGTCATGTCCGCGGCGCTCATGGGCACATCCCTGGGGTTCCTTCGATTCAACTATCCGCCCGCCCGAATATTCATGGGGACCGTCGGCGCCCAGTTCCTGGGTTTTACTCTGGCCGGCATAGCCGTGGCGGGTGCATTCAAAATAGCGGCGTTTGTGGCGCTTGCCGCGCCGGTGCTGGTATTGGCGGTCCCGCTCTTCGACACCACGTTTGTGGTGGTGAGAAGGGCCGTTTCCGGCAAGCGGATCGACGAGGCCGATACCTCTCATCTGCATCATCGCCTGATAGACCGGGGCTTCTCATCCCGCCAGGTGATCTGGTTTATCTACGGAATTACTTTCGTCTTTTGCGGCATCGCCTATGCGCTTTTTTGCAGTGTGAAATGAAGTGAGGGTGATGGGTGTTAGGTGATGGGTGATGGGGAAGGGAGGCTCCCTTCCATCACCCAACACCCATCACTTAAAGCGGCGTAGCCGCAACCAAGAAGGCCATCGCCGGAAACTCAATACGGCCTTTTCGTAATTCGGAAGGTCGGTGGTTTCTTCTTACGTATCTTAAGTGCGTATCGGGAACAAGATTCCCGATACACCGGCAATCCGAGGTGACATATCAAAATTCAGTACAACTTGTATAGGATTTCAGTTGTAAGATACTAACACCTATGAAGATTCTATCTGTGTGTGGCACGCGGCCTGATGCCGTGAAAATGGCGCCGGTGGTGATCGAGCTCAACACTCACGCGACCGAGGTGGACCAGGTGCTTGCCCTGACAGGCCAGCACCGAGAGATGCTGCATCAGGTTCTTCGGGCATTCGATATCAAACCCGACTTCGACCTGAACATCATGGCTTCCCGCCAAAGCCTGGCGGAGGTTACGACTCGCGGCTTGCAGGGTCTCGATGATATAATGCTCAAGGTCAAGCCGGACCTGGTGCTCGCGCAGGGTGACACCACTACCACCTTTGTGGCGAGCCTTGCGGCGTTCTACAACAAGATTGCGTTCGGGCACGTAGAGGCCGGCCTGCGGACGAACGACAAATACGATCCTTTTCCCGAGGAGATGAACCGCCGGCTCGACAGCGGCAATCGCCGATCTCCATTTCGCTCCCACCGAGGCCGCCAGGCGGAACCTCCTGGCGCAAGGGATGGCCGAGGGCGACATTTTCGTCACCGGCAACACCGGGATCGATGCATTGCTGGCGGTCGCATCCAGGGAGCACATTTTCGAGGACGAACGTGTCCGGCTTGCCGCGGCTTCCGGCAAGATGATTCTGCTAACGGCTCATCGCCGCGAGAACTGGGGCGAGCCTATGCGAAGCATCTGCCGCGCGGTAAAGCAAATCCTTGCGGATCACCCGGAGGTGCGGGTGGTGTTTCCGGCGCATAAGAATCCCGTTGTGCGCGAGGTGGTTTTCCCGGAACTCGAGGCCCATCCGCGGGTAATACTAATCGAACCGCCGGATTACGCTGGGTTCGTTCACCTGATGAAGGAGTCTGTTCTCGTTCTGACGGACTCGGGTGGGGTGCAGGAAGAAGCGCCCGCGCTGGGGAAACCTGTCCTGGTGCTGCGCCGGACAACCGAGCGGCCCGAAGGTGTGGAGGCGGGTGGCGCCAAATTGGTTGGGACCGATGCCGCCGCTATCGTCTCCGAGACAGGCAAGCTGTTGACCGATAAATCGGCCTACCTGAAAATGGCGCGCAAGAAAAGCCCGTATGGCGATGGACATGCGGCGGAGAGAATATGGGAGATAATCCGGACCCGGTTTGCGGGATAATCGATGTCAATGTCGAGCACGCGTTCGAGGTGTATTGGCGGCTGATAAAACGGGTCGCTTACTGGCTCGTGATGCTGGCGCTCCTGGTCGGCGCGGGTTATGTTGTGTACAGGATTCGGTCCATAATCATCGCGGTCCTGTGCGCGGTGGTGCTCACTTACGTTCTTTTGCCCGGCGTGGAGTGGCTTTGCGCCTTTCGGGTGCGGGGACTGGGTCCCAAGACCCAGCGGCTCATCGCAACCATACTGATAATGGCGATCTTTCTGGCGTTGGTGGCGGCCGCGGTGTCGGCGATGGTCAATCCGTTCAAGCAGGAGTTGGCGGACTTCAAGAGCAATTTCAACACCTATATGAAGAAGACCGATGAGCTGCTCAGCACGGTCAGCGCGTGGTACGCGGAGGCTGTTCCCGCCAAGGTAAAGAAGCTGCTGGGGCAGACCAACTATGGCACGCTGCAGAACTCGGTAACGAAGTGGGTTGAGGGCACCATCGGGGTTTTGACGTCGTCGTTCGGGTTCTTCCTGGAACTCTTCCTGATCCCGGTGATGGCATTTTACTTCCTGCTGGATTACAAGAGTCTGAAACGCGAGGTGTACGGTCTGCTGCCGGTCGAGTGGCGGAGGCCGGCCGGCGCGGATTGGCCGCGGAGTCGGAACGATCCTCCAGAGCTATATTTTCGGGCAGATCATTCTGTGTTTCATTGCCGGGGTGGTCACGGCGGCATTTCTGGGCGCTATGAATATGCCTTACCTGGTGGTGCTGGCGCTTTTCGCCGCGATCACTCGCGCGATACCTGTTATCGGTCCGGTATTGAGCGGCATTCCCATCGTGTTGGTGGGGCTTTTGAAGTCGCACGGGCTGGCGGAGCCGGTGATATTGCTGGGTTTTGTGGTTGTGATGCACTTCGCGGAAAGCAAGTTCCTGATGCCTCATCTGATCGGCGAACGGCTGCACTTGCCTCCGGTCGTGGTCATAATCGCCCTGCTTGTGGGCGCGGAGTTTTTTGGGCTGGTGGGGATGTTCCTTGCCGCGCCGGTGGCGGCGATAATCAGAGAAATCATCAGGCTCTACTATATCAAGCCGCGCGAACGGGCGTTTCGCCCCACCGAGGGCGCTCGGCTGATAGTCTGATGGCAGATGGCTGATGGCCGTGGGACACATCTTGTTCGGGCAATATCTCACTCTTGATGAGTACCCTGTTCATGCTGACCCTGAACTTGATTCAGGGGATTCAGCATCTCTTTTGCAGTTACCAGATCCTGAATCAAGTTCAGGATGACATCAAGACTGAGTCTGTTACCTCTGGCTTCACCACTATAGATAAGAAATAACCTCGGTGAGTTTCGGGATTTCCGGAGCGAATACGACGTTTGTGCCGTACATAAACGATCGTTCGCTGCCTCAAATCCCGAAACACCGGGGGTGGCGGCCGGTTCATAAGCGTCAACCGTCAACTATTTTCACAGGAGTATCAAATTGATCTTTCAAGCAATCGTTCTCGGTATCGTTCAGGGGCTGGCCGAATTCATCCCGGTCAGCAGCTCCGCGCACCTGCTGATTATTCCTCAGTTGTTGAATTGGAAGCCCATGGGACTTCCATTCGAAGTGGCATTGCACTGGGGGACGCTGGTGGCGCTGCTCGCGTATTTTTGGCGGGACTGGGTGGATATTCTTGGCGGGTTTGTCCAGCGGGTGGCCGGCAAGCCGACCAAGCGCGGGGACGCTTATGCGAGCGGCCGCCTTCTGATTCCGATCATCGTGGCTACCATTCCGGCGGCCGTTGTCGGCGCCGAAATTCGAGCACCACATAGATAAATATCCTCCCGCCTGGTATCTGGTGGCCGCGGCAATGGCGGGGCTGGGACTCCTGATGCTGATTTCGGAACGCGTGGGCAAAAAGCAGCGATCTATCGATAAGATGAACTGGACGGACTATATCGTGATCGGCATCGCGCAGGCATTCGCCCTGTTTCACGGGGTTTCGCGCTCCGGCATCACGATTACGGCCGGCCTGTTTCGCAACCTGGACCGCGAGGCGGCGGCGCGCTTTAGTTTTCTGCTTTCCACGCCGGCTGTGCTGGGGGCCGGGCTGCTTATGATCTATAAGCTGCACAAGGAGGGCGGCCTGCCGCACGGTCAGGCGCCGGGCTTACGCGGTCGGGTTTGTGGTCTCGGCGATTGTGGGTTATCTTTCGATAAGGTTCCTGATGAATTATCTGAGGAGCAGGTCGCTGAACCTCTTCGTGTGGTATCGGTTCGCCTTCGCGGCGTTCATCACTGTGGCGTTTTTGTTGAAGTAGAGGATCGCCTGCGGGGTGGAAGTTCCCGGCTTTCCGCTCTCCGCTATATCCTGTTTTTGAGAGAGACCAACATGGGTTATGGACTTATGGGCTGGAATGACAGCCGCTGTCCGAGCGCAAAGGCGATAGCCGAAGAAAATCAGGGGATGCGGCGCCGTCAGGAGCACTTCCGGATCGCGGCCGAGTACGTGGCCGCGGCGTTCGGCGAAGTGCCTCAGGTGCGGCGGGTGGCGCTGTTCGGTTCGGTGGCAGCGCAGCTAACCGAGGAGGTTCCCAGGTTTCGAAAGGTACCGGATGCACCGCGTGGCGATCCTGCACGAGTGCAAGGACGTCGATCTGGCTGTCTGGGTGAGCGACACGACCTGCCTGAAGGCCCTTCAGAGGGCAAGAGGGCAGTCGCTGAACTATCTGTACGCCGAGCGGGAGATCGGCGTCGCACACCACCAGGTGGACGTGTTCATTATAGACCCCGATACGGATCGCTACATCGGGAATCTCTGTTCTTATGGCGTTTGTCCGAAAGGGAAGGATGACTGCTACGTGGCCGGCTGCGGCGATATTCCCTATCTGAAGTTGTACGAGGACTTCAGGTTTCACGACGACGCCCTGTCACCGGAGAGGGTCGTCGTGCTGTATGACCACGGCGTGTTGGGGACCACGGGCTAGGGTTCCGTTGTTTCGGGAAAGGGGTTTCCCGAAACAACGGCGACGCTACTTATCCACCGTCACGCCCTTGGTTTCGAGCTTAATCGCTTCGTCGAGTTCCTTACGGGCTTGGGAGGCGAAGACGTCGGCGTTTTTTCTGGAGTTGTGGCTGTTGGTTTCGAGGTAATCCAGCAGGTTCGAGGCGGCCTGGGCCATCAGACCGCAGGCGAGGCTCCTGTGCAGGTTAGCGGGCTGCTTCGCCGCGGGCACGTCCAGGGCATCGATGAACTTCGCGACCGATTCCAGCCGCAGCGAAAGCCCCTTCACCGTATTATAATAACTTTCATGCGTGATCTTGCCGGCATCGAATCCCTCCGAGTCGGTGTCATACTGCCTCAGAAGCATCTGGAAATGCTCGTCAATCGCCTTGTGATAGAGATTGTACCGGCTTTCGATCGTGTAAGACGGCGGGTCGGGCTGAACTTTCTTGAGCTGCTCCAGGGCGGTGAGGCTCTCGTTGAACATGGACATGTACGCGCACACGACCGATAACCGCTCATAAGACCGCCAATCGCTCGGGTCCTGCTTGATTGCCTCGCGGTAGGCGTCGGCGGCCCCATCCGAATCTCCCTGCTTCCAAAGCTGATCGCCCTTGGTCATAAGCGCCACGGCCTGCTTAGGGGAGCTGAATACCATTTTTTGCTCGCCCGCCACCCCGGCCTCGGGCGCGGTTTCGGGTTTTTGCTGCGCGGAAGGCACATCTGTTTCATCCGCGGACGCGGGGGCGGATGCGGAATCGGGAGTCGCGGGCCGCGCTTCCGGGACTTGCGAGGTTGTTGTCCCGGTCTCCTGCTGTTCGGGACTCTTCTTCATGTCTTCTATGCGAGACCGGGCGCTGTCCACATCGGCCTTATCGGCCCCCAGCAACAATGCGCGCGCCAGCTCCGAATCGGCCTCATCGTACATACCTTTTTTGGCGAAAGCCTCGGCCAGCTTCAAGCGCAGCCCGGAGTTCGAGGGATCGGCATTGACCGCCCGCTGATACTCCGCCACCGCCAGCGCCATATCTCCGGCGGTCATGCTTTCCACAGCCTGGTTGGCGTGGTCGGACGCGGATAATTGCCTCGGAGCGGCTGCCTGCTCGGTCGGAATGGCGGCGGTTTCGGCCCCGGTGGTCGGCGCCGCCTCGTTCACCTGCGGCAGGCTCATAAAGGCTTTCCGCGCGACATCCAAGACAGCCGCGCTGGCCGCGCTCTGCATGGAGTTGTCCAAATCATGAGCGCCCGTCCCGGAAGTGGACGCAGTTCCCGTCGCCTCGAACGTTGTCGGCTTGGGGATGTCGACCTGGGCAAGCCAGATCTTGACGGTGATAACCCCGTCCTTGATGCTGATCTCAGCGCCCGATGCGGTACTGGAATGAAAGGATCTTGGCGACCTGGATTCTCTCGGCCTGGCTTGCGTAACTGGCAACCTTGTCGGCGGTCAGATTGTTGTCCATGATCGCGCGCAGCACCGTGGGCGAGTCCCGTTCGAAGCGCATTGCCTCCACGCGCTGAGTATCACGGAAGTAGTTCTTGAGAGCTTTCGTGGTGGATTCGGCGAGGTCCTTATCCGCGCCTTCGCCCTTGGTTGTGTCGAAGAGCAGCACCAAAGGCCGCGCGGAAGCAGGCGGGGCCGCCGGCTCGCGGTGCGCGCCGCGGACGCCGCGCCGCATGCCATCGCCAAAATCAGAATTGCTGCCGCGACTAATCTCATTGCTCCTCGGTTGACTCCTTCGACTGGCCCCAAATGCCGGCGTATTTGGTCGCAAGATCGATCCCACGTTTTGAGGAAACGACGTTCTTGCCCGCATCGACGTCGGCCTGGAACAAGGTCTTTGCCTGATTGAGCGCTCGCGCGGCGTCGTCGTCCATGCCCTGGTCGTGATATTGCAGGGCAAGCGCCAGCATCGAGGACCCGGTGGCTTTTTCAGGCGTCTTATCCTGGGAAGCGGCGTTTTCGGATGCCTGCTCTTCGGAGGCCGACTTGGGCTTTTCGGATTTTTGGGATTTCGCTGGCTTCTTGGGAGCAAGTGTCAGCGGCGAATACCGCTCGGAAATCGTCACCGGCGGGACCTCGTCGCCATTTGCTGCCGGGGCCTCCTGGCTCTGCCGCTGGGGCTGTTCCGGGTGCGAGGTGGTCGTGGGGCCGGGGGCGGTAAATGTGTATGTGCTGAGCGCATCGGGCGAAGGCTCATTTGGGGCCTCGGAGGGCGGCCCTGGCTGCCCGGCGGGGGGTGATGATGGCGTTCGCAAACTGCTGGGCGCGGCAGCGACTCTGGACCGCTCTCGCCTCGCGCCGGGAATCAGGAGCATTCCGAGCGCCATAAGGACCACGAACACTCCGGCGGCAGCCTGCACGGGAGGCGGAAGAGCCACGAGAATGTCCTTTATGTGTCTACTTGCTCTAACTGGGGCCTGCGCGGCGCCGCGACCGGCCCCGCCCGTAAGCTTCAATCGAATGTTTGCAAGCTTTTCGCGGTCTGCCGGACTGTCGGGATTGAGATCGATTACCCTCTCGACCTCGCTCATCGCAAGCCTGTAGAAGTCGCGTCCCTCTTCGATGTCGTCGGAGTGGATCGCGCTCTCGGCCTTGCGCTCATAGATCAGGGCCATTATCGAATGCGCCGAGGTGCTGTCCGGGAACTGCTCTTTTATCTCGCGGCCCTTTTCGATGGCGTCGTCGATTTCCGCCGTCTCCAGAAGCTGCATCAGGCTGAAGAGCCGTTCGCCGAGTTCGACGTCTTCCGGCTCAGGCGTGAGGGATTCTTCCAGGGGCGCGTCTTGAGCAGCCGCCACAAACAGTCCAAAGCCGCAACTCCTGCAGAATTTGTTCGTCTTGCCGTTAGATGTACCGCAGTTAGGACATTTCATTTCTTCGCAAATCCGCTTGAGAGGGGTTGGTAGGGTTGATAGGGTTGGTAAGGTTGATAGGCGCCTCCGCACGGCAGGAACTCTCTAGCCCCCTACTAACCCTACTAACCCTATTAACCCTAAAACCCTAAAACCCTGTCCCGCATGCCCAGGTGCTCGTAGGCGAGCCGGTTGGCCACGCGCCCGCGCGGCGTTCGGCTCAGAAATCCCGACTGAATCAGATAAGGTTCGAGCGCATCTTCTATCGTATCGCGTTCCTCGCCGATAGCCGAGGCGATTGTTTCGATCCCGACCGGCCCGCCGTCGAACTTTTCCACGATGGTGCGCAGGAGCCGCCTATCCGCGTCGTCCAGGCCTTGTTCGTCGATCTGAAGCATCGTCAGCCCCTCGATCGCCACACTCCGGTCGATTACGCCGTCGGCCTTGACCTGCGCGTAGTCTCTGACGCGGCGCAGGACACGGTTGGCGATTCGCGGGGTTCCGCGTGACCTGGCCGGCTATCTCGGCGGCGCCTTCCTCGGTGATGGGTACCTCCAGAATGTGGGCCGAGCGCATCACGATCAGCTTCAAAGAGTCCACATCGTAGAACTCGAAGTTGTGCACGATGCCGAAGCGCCCTCGGAGCGGCGAGGTAATCAACCCCGCGCGGGTGGTGGCGCCAATCAGAGTAAAGCGCGGCAAGTCGATCTTCAGCGTTCGGGCGCTCGGCCCCTTGCCGATCACCAGATCGAGTCATGAAAGTCCTCCATTGCCGGGTAGAGTATTTCTTCCACAGCCCGGTTAAGTCTGTGGATTTCGTCGATGAAAAGGACGCTGCCTGGCTCGAGATTGGTGACAATCGCCGCCAAGTCGCCGGCCGTTCAATGGCCGGCCCCGAAGTGCTCCTTACGGGCGCGTCCATTTCGTTGGCGATTATATAGGCAAGCGTCGTCTTGCCCAGACCGGGGGGACCATAGAGAAGCACGTGATCCAGCGGCTCTGCCCGCATTCTCGCGGCCTGGATAAATACGCTCAGGCTCTCCTTGATTTTGGCGCGACCTATCGACTCACTGAACCGTCTAGGTCGCAGTGAGTACTCCGCAATCTCGTCTTCTTCCTTGGGAGACGGCGAGATCAGTCGCTCCGAGCTATCCATATCATCCTTTCGTCTATCGGGGCAAATTGAAAGTTGTAAGGTTAAAGGTTAAAGGTTGGGAAGGGACCCACCGCACGGGCGAAGTCCGGGCTCTCTGCCCTCCGCCCTCTGCTCTCAGCTATCCCCTACGACAGCAAGTTGAGAGCATATCTTACGATTCCGCCGGTGTCGTCTTCGTCGACTGCCTTGCGGGCTTCCTCCGCCGCCCTGCGAGCATCATCTCTATTATATCCCAGAGCTACCAGCCCTTCGATAGCGTCATCGACAACTCTACGCTCGGTCGGCGTCTCCTTGCGGGCGGCCTGAGCCCAGACGAAGCTTGTGATTTTCCCCCCTAGCTCCAATACGATGCGCTGAGCCGTCTTCGTGCCAACGCCTTGTACACGGTTAAGTTCCTGGAATCTCTCGCTGGAAATTGCATTTACTATCTGTTCGACTGTCATTGCCGACAAAATGTTCAGCCCGACTTTCGGGCCGACCCCGCTCACGGTCAGCAGGAGTTCGAACAGGCCCTGCTGGGAATCGTCGGCAAAGCCGTAGAGGGTGATCGAGTCCTCCTTGACCATGGTGGATATGGGAAGCGCGACTTGCTCTCCCACGGGAGGCATTTGGGCCAGCACGACGAGCGGCAGGTTCACCTTGTAACCGACTCCGTGAACGTCGATCACAACGTAATCGGCCTCGACCTTAGCCAGTTCGCCGCGCAAATGTGCGATCAATGTTAGTAGATCACCTTATTCAAGGGGTATTCGACGATGCCGGAGGCCCCCGCCTTCACCAGCCTGGGGATGAGTTCGCGCACGGCTCTTTCCTCCACGATTATCTCAAGGGCGACCCAGTCATCTTCCGCCAGCGGCGAAAGGGTGGGGTTCTTCAAAGCCGGCAGCACGTCAAGCACGATTTCCAGCCGCTCGCGCGGGACGTTCATTTTGAGGCCCACAAGGCCCTCCGCGGTAAGCGCGGCCTGCAGGAGCAGCGCGATGCTCTCGATCTTGGCGCGTTTCCACTCGTCACTCCACGCCACCTTGTTGGCGATGATGCGCGTAGTGGACTCGAGCAGCGTGTCGATTATTTCGAGGCCATGGACTTTCAGAGTGCTGCCGGTCTCCGTGCCGTCCACGATCGCGTCGACTAAATCGGGGACCTTGACCTCAGTGGCGCCCCAGGAGAACTCGACATGGCAGTTGACGCCGTGTTTTTCGAAGTAGCGCTTGGTAAAGTTGACCAGTTCCGTGGCCACCCGCTTGCCTTCGAGGTCCTTGGGACCCCTGATACTGGAGCCTTTTGGGACGGCCAGCACCCAGCGGAAGGGTTTGCCCGTGGCCTTGGAGTATTTGAGTTCGCAGACTTCGTGGACATCGGCGTCGCACTCGCAGACGTTGTCGTAACCGGTGATCCCGGCATCCAGGACTCCCGCCTCCACGTAGCGTGGTATCTCCTGCGCGCGCAGCAGGGTGGCTTCCAGTTCGGGGTCATCCACGCCGGGCGTATACGACCTGGACCCGACCCGGAAATCCCATCCGGCCCTCTTAAACAGACCAAAGGTCGCTTCCTGCAAACTCCCTTTAGGAAGGGCAATTTTCAAGACCAAGTCAGCCCACCCCCCTGCCTCAACATTATATCGGAAGGGAAGTCGAAAGTCAAAAATCGAAAGTCGGGGAAAGTGGAAAGTCACTGCTCCCGTTGTTTCGGGAAACCCTTTTCCCGAAACGGGTTCTCCCATTTAGGGGCGGACTTGCAATCCGGCCCGTGAAGAACAATCCGGTGGGAGGGTAGGGCGGCGACTCTCAAAAGCGTCGCCCAGCATAAGATTATGGCGCCAAATTAGACGGAGTTAGCATTCGGGCTGATGTCGCGGCGCTTTTTTTGAATGCGGCAACCGGCTGATGGGCGCTCTCCCTGGGGCTTTGAATCGCTGAAACGCTGAAGGACGGATGATTGCGCTGAAGGGAGATTCTCCCCTCAGCGTTCTCACTCGCTTCAGCGGCTCAGCGATTCAAAGGATTGCCTCGTTGTTCAACATTTTATGCACAGCCTGTGCATAAGTTCCTTGTGGCGGGAAAGCGGGCATGCGGGGTGTAATCTTGGCCTGAATTCCTTTATAGCCGTTCATTGGGTCGGCGCACCGGGCGCGCGTCCGTGCCGGATCGGTTCATGTGTGCGGCAGTTTTTTTTTGCTGAGCCTGGCTTGCAATGGCATGAATCTTGCACTAATGAGGTTGGGTAATTGCTCTACTTTTACCATTTGCCAAATACATGCTGGAGGCTCCACGACATGGTCACGAAGGGCAGCGTCCTTGTCGTAGACGACGAAATCAATCTGTGCCGCATTCTTGGCGCCAAGCTGGCGAAAAGCGGTTACGATGTGGTGGCAGTGCATGATGGCAGACAGGCAGTTGAGAAGGTTCGCGATTCAGAGTTCGATGTAGTTCTTTTGGACCTCATTTTACCGAAGATGGACGGCCTCTCCGCCTTGGTCGAAATTCGCAAGATGCGAAGCGCACTGCCCGTAATAGTCATGACCGCATGCGAGAATGCCGAGGTCCTCGAACAGGCCAGGAGTCAGGGCGTTTCGGCGTACGTCAACAAGCCGTTCGACCTCGACAATCTGGTGTCCCTGGTGCGAGACACCTCCAGGGCAGGCGTTTCAGGCTACGGCCGAAATATGCCGGGTTCAACAGTCCTGTTCGCCAAGCATCAGCCGGTGTCGATCGAGATCCAAAACGGCAGTCCCGGGAAAGGTGTTGTGGACCGAGGTCTTCGACAAAGACGATCGCACGCTTTCCGTGCTTGCGCCGCGGATCGACGGCAAGACCGTGGAACTTGCACCGCGCACTTCCGTGAAGGCAGCACTCACGGCCAGAGATGCGTACTACAGCTTTACCAGTCGCGTCGTCTGCTCGAACGATATTCCGGAAAGGATCCTTGTGCTCGATAAGCCCGCGGTTATTTACCGCCTTCAACGAAGAGAGCACGTCAGGGTTCCGATTCATATCCCGCTCAAGTACAGCGTCTATTCGGAAGAGACCGACCACGCCGCGGATTTCAAGGCCGGCGAGACTCGAGATGTTTCTCTTGGAGGGGCCTGCATAGTGGTTGGGGAGGAGATTCTGCCGGGCGAAATGCTCAAGGTGCAGCTCCGGCCCAAGACCGGTAAGGACACGATCGAGGCCATCGCCCACGTTCTGCGCTCCAGGCCCGAAGATGCGCCTGGCTCAGCCGGCTACGTGTTGGGCTGCCGGTTTACACAGGTCGACGACGCCGTAAGAAAGCTTCTGGGGCAGTAAATCACGGAAAATGCAGATCATTTTCCGTGATTTGTCTCATTATCGAGCGCAGACCGCCGTCCTCAACTCTTCCGATCTTTCCTTCGCACTTCCCACTGCGTCCAAAGTCACCCGCGTAAGGAATCACGAGTACCCGGCGCATGGCTGTCATTCCCAACGAATGTGAGGAATCTCAAAGCTCGGACGAGTCTCACGCGCCGGAACAAGAATCCAGGCGCGGCGTTGAGATTCCTCGCTACCCGCTCCTAAGAAACTCTCTTCGCAGGAGGGTGCATGTTTCGGGATTTCCGTTCCGCCTACGCTTCACTCAAATCCCGAAACACCGGGGGTGGGTTTCTTTGCGATGTGACTGCGACAACGTCGCAGTCAGTTGCTCCTAAGAAACTCCCCCGTTTCGGGAAAAGGGTTTCCCGAAACACCGGGGCTGGTTTCTTTCTAATGTAACCGCGGCAACGCCGAGGTCACTTGCTCCTAAGAAACTCCCCAGTTTCGGGAACAAGATTCCCGAAACACCGGGGGTGGGTTTCTTTCTAATGTAACCGCGGCAACGCCGAGGTCACTTGCTCCTAAGAAACTCCCCAGTTTCGGGAACAAGATTCCCGAAACACCGGGGGTGGGTTTCTTTCCAATGTAACGGCGACAGCGTCGCCGTCACTTGCTCCTAAGAAACTCCCCAGTTTCGGGAACAAGATTCCCGAAACACCGGGGGTGGGTTTCTTTCCAATGTAACGGCGACAGCGTCGAGGTCACTTGCTCCTAAGAAACTCCCCAGTTTCGGGAACAAGATTCCCGAAACACCGGGGGTGGGTTTCTTTCTAATGTAACCGCGGCAACGCCGAGGTCACTTGCTCCTAAGAAACTCCCCAGTTTCGGGAACAAGATTCCCGAAACACCGGGGGTGGGTTTCTTTCCAATGTAACGGCGACAGCGTCGCCGTCACTTGCTCCTAAGAAACTCCCCAGTTTCGGGAACAAGATTCCCGAAACACCGGGGGTGGGTTTCTTTCCAATGTAACGGCGACAGCGTCGAGGTCACTTGCTCCTAAGAAACTCCCCAGTTTCGGGAACAAGATTCCCGAAACACCGGGGGTGGGTTTCTTTCTAATGTAACGGCGACAGCGTCGCCGTCAGTTGCTCCTAAGAAACTCCCCAGTTTCGGGAACAAGATTCCCGAAACACCGGGGGTGGGTTTCTTTCCAATGTAACGGCGACAGCGTCGCCGTTACTTGCTCCTAAGAAACTCCCCAGTTTCGGGAACAAGATTCCCGAAACACCGGGGGTGGGTTTCTTGACAATGTAACGGCGACAGCGTCGCCGTCAGTTGCTCCTAAGAAACTCCCCAGTTTCGGGAACAAGATTCCCGAAACACCGGGGGTGGGTTTCTTTCTAATGTAACCGCGGCAACGCCGAGGTCACTTGCTCCTAAGAAACTCCCCAGTTTCGGGAACAAGATTCCCGAAACACCGGGGGTGGGTTTCTTTCTAATGTAACCGCGGCAACGCCGAGGTCACTTGCTCCTAAGAAACTCCCCAGTTTCGGGAACAAGATTCCCGAAACACCGGGGGTGGGTTTCTTTCCAATGTAACGGCGACAGCGTCGCCGTCACTTGCTCCTAAGAAACTCCCCAGTTTCGGGAACAAGATTCCCGAAACACCGGGGGTGGGTTTCTTTCCAATGTAACGGCGACAGCGTCGAGGTCACTTGCTCCTAAGAAACTCCCCAGTTTCGGGAACAAGATTCCCGAAACACCGGGGGTGGGTTTCTTTCTAATGTAACGGCGACAGCGTCGCCGTCAGTTGCTCCTAAGAAACTCCCCAGTTTCGGGAACAAGATTCCCGAAACACCGGGGGTGGGTTTCTTTCCAATGTAACGGCGACAGCGTCGCCGTTACTTGCTCTAAGAAACTCCCCAGTTTCGGGAACAAGATTCCCGAAACACCGGGGGTGGGTTTCTTGACAATGTAACGGCGACAGCGTCGCCGTCAGTTGCTCCTAAGAAACTCCCCAGTTTCGGGAACAAGATTCCCGAAACACCGGGGGTGGGTTTCTTTCTAATGTAACCGCGGCAACGCCGAGGTCACTTGCTCCTAAGAAACTCCCCAGTTTCGGGAACAAGATTCCCGAAACACCGGGGGTGGGTTTCTTTCCAATGTAACGGCGACAGCGTCGCCGTCACTTGCTCCTAAGAGAAACTCCCCAGTTTCGGGAACAAGATTCCCGAAACACCGGGGGTGGGTTTCTTTCCAATGTAACGGCGACAGCGTCGCCGTCACTTGCTCCTAAGAAACTCCCAGTTTCGGGAACAAGATTCCCGAAACACCGGGGGTGGGTTTCTTGACAATGTAACGGCGACAGCGTCGCCGTCACTTGCTCCTAAGAAACTCCCCAGTTTCGGGAACAAGATTCCCGAAACACCGGGGGTGGGTTTCTTTCCGATGTGACTGCGACAACGTCGCCGTCAGTTGCTCCTAAGAAACTCCCCAGTTTCGGGAACAAGATTCCCGAAACACCGGGGGTGGGTTTCTTTCCGATGTGACTGCGACAACGTCGCAGTCAGTTGCTCCTAAGAAACTCCCCAGTTTCGGGAACAAGATTCCCGAAACACCGGGGGTGGGTTTCTTTCCAATGTAACGGCGACAGCGTCGCCGTTACTTGCTCGGAATGACATGTGCGGTGACACGTAATCACGATCCGTGAGTTGTTGCCCACCCGCGGCGAATTTTGCATTTTCAATTCTAAACTCTGAATTGAAAGGACGCCCCACCGGGTCGCTGGGTCCCTTCCCTAATTCAAAATTTAGCATTCGGAATGAGTTCCGTGTAAAATGATGTTATGAAGCCTGGTGATGTGCTGATATCATTTTCGCTTGCCCTATACAGTCAGTGGTTCTACCACAAGCCGACGCGGTGTCTGTTCGACGCCGGCGAGGGCGTGGCCACGACCCTGGGCAAGAAGGTCTTCGCCATCCGGAGCCTTTTTCTGTCGCACGGCCACGAGGACCACATAGCGGGCATTTCGAACTTGGTCAATGTGCGCAACCTGGCGGTCCGGCGAGCACGAGAAACCGCTGACTATCTACTATCCCAGAAACGATCCCTGGATCAACGCGCTGTTCGAGTATGTCGAGAGCAAGCAGGCAGGGCTGCTCCGATATCCATTGTACGTTGTGCCCCTGGATATCGGCGACGAGGTTGCGATAGAGTGCGCCAGGCGGCCTACCAGGGTTGTGCCGTTCGAAATGCGACACATAAAAGGGCAGTTGTGCCTTTGCTATGTGATCGAGCAGGAGCGCAAAGTAATCGATCCCGCCACCTCGGCCGGTGGCGCGCTATTATCCCATATTCTTCTACAGCGGAGACGGCTCCGAGCCCGTCTACCCCTCCCGCGACCGGATCGACCTGGCAGTCCACGAGGCGACTTTTCTTGGCAGGGATGCTCGCGCGGCCGGCGCAGGTGGACAACCGCCACTGCACCGTCGAAAAAGCTGTCGATTGGGCGGCCGGTCAGGATGTGAAGGCGCTCATCCTCTGCCACATTTCGGAGCGCTACTGTCCGGATGAAGTCGCGCTTGCAGCCCGCGCGGCGGCTTCGAAATACGGTTTCCGAGGAGAGTCTGTTCGTTGCCCATCGCGAGAAAATCGTGCCGGCGCCGGCGCTTGGGTGACCACCCCCTATGCGGTGGGAACTCGAAGGCCGCCGGGTTGAAGCGGACGCTCTATTTGTCGTTCCCGCCGCATACATGGGTTCTACTCGCGGAGAGTGAGCACTTACTCCCATAAGCCAATTTTGACCCCGATGGTCCTTGTTTGGTATACTTCAGTCGCTGCAAGCTGAAAGAAGGGGTTGCCAAGTCTATGCCACACGGCATGAAAGGTACCTACGCCCACCCTGGAGCGGCTGGCGACATATCTGGGTTTCCTGACCGACTTGAAAACCAGGAATGTGGAGACCATATCGTCGGCCGAGGTCGAGGAGCGCACCCAAATCAACGCGGCTCAGTTTCGCAAGGACCTCTCTTATTTTGGGGAGTTCGGAAGGCCCGGGCATCGGCTACAATGTCAAAGAACTCCACCGCCGGATTTCCCGGATTCTCAAGCTGGAGCGGATTCAGAGCGTGCTGCTGGTGGGTGCGGGAAACCTCGGCTCTGCCCTGGTGGGCTACCCCGCGCTGAGGGCTGAAAATTTCCACATCGTGGCCGCGTTCGACAACAACCCCAACAAGATCGGCAGGCGGCTTTGGGACCTCGTCATCCACGACATCGCCGATATGTCCGAAGCGAACTTGAGCCTGAAGGCCCGGATGGGGATTATCGCCGTGCCCGCGTTGGCAGGCCAGGAAGTGGCGGAGAAGTGGTCGAGGCCGAGGTTATGGCGATCCTGAACTTCGCTCCCGTTACACCTCAAACTGCCTCCCCCATATCAGCGTGCGCAACGTCGACTTCGTCCAGGAACTCGCGGTGCTCTCGTTCCATCTGCCTGAGCAAGTTGAACGGTGAGATCTCGGATTTTCATCACGAAAGCACGAAAGTAAGAAAACACGAAAGTTGTTTCGGGAAACCCTTTTCCCGAAACCCTACGCGGTCGGAGTATCGGGAAAGGGGTTTCCCGATACAACAAAATCTGTTTTCGCGCTTTCCCCCTTTCGCGTTTTCGCGATTGAGTTCCCTTCCCGACTTTGCGACTTTCGACTATTCCCCCACGTGCAGATCCGTTTCCGCCTCGATCATCCGCAGGGTCTTGATGCGCACGCGCCTGCCAGTGTCGGCGAATCCGGCGGTATGCCAGAACTCGATGGCGGGTCTATTGTTGACGTAGATGTTGGCGGCCAGAGTGGTGTGGCGGCCCAACTTGCGGCAGAAATCTTTAACATACTTGACTGCCTGCAAGCCGAAACCCCGGCGGCGATGCAGCGGGCGGATGTAGAACTCGTCGATGCGGTAGCTGACACCGATGTCGTGGAGGAAACACAAGCCGATCGGCTCGTGATCGTAGAGGACTTCCAAGGGGTAACGGTTAGGCTCGGTCCAGTAGAGGTCGAAATCCGGGTAGTGACGAGGCCCGGCGGGCCGTTTCTCGCCGTCGTAAGCCGACAGTTCCTGGGCATATTCCAGGAACAGTTGCCAAAGCTCTTCCTTGCGTTCCTCCCCCGCGACCACGATTTCAAGCATGTTAGAAGTTCGAAGTTGGAAGTTCGAGGTTAGAACGGAGCCGTTGCCCGAACCCCGCCTCCAGTATTTTAAGCCTTGGCCACCTTTGCCGTCAAATCATCCGGCTCCGGTAAGAGAGTTCAGGCAGCCACCGCACCGTCCGCGGGACGTCTTTAAAACACGGATCGTTCTGATACTTCGCGGGCGTATGCCCCGAAGCGCCGTATGAGGAGGTGACGCCTCGGCCGGGTCCGCGCCTTTGTGGCCGGCAGGAGTTGCTCTGGGATGCCTTCCGGATGCGTCATTTTTGTCTCCTTTCGGGAGTTCGTTTCGTAATTAGGTGATAATTGGTATCAGCTGGTAATTCTACTGGCGTACCATTGTGTGGCAGGGCGCTGCTTGGACGGTGCTACCACTCTATGGTAGTCCAGTAGAATTACTGGGGTGTGTCCCCCGGGGGCGCGGGCTAGTGTCTACTTGCATAAATAGCTAATAGTATTCTTGCCGGTGTATCGGGAATCTTGTTCCCGATACGCACTTAGTTTCGGGAACAAGATTCCCGAAACACCCAATAGCTAATAGTATTCTTGCCGGTGTATCGGGAATCTTGTTCCCGATACGCACTTAGTTTCGGGAACAAGATTCCCGAAACACCCAAAATCTTGTTCCCGATACGCACTTAGTTTCGGGAACAAGATTCCCGAAACACCCAAAAACAAGATTCCCGAAACACCCAAAATAGCGCCCCACTGCTATTTGCTATCGAACCATCGCGCCATCGACCTATCCCGCCTATCTCGCCACCTTCGAAACCACCCATGCCGCCGCGAGCAGCACGAACGAGCATGCGACGATGGCCGGTCCGGTAGGGAGATTGCAGGTGAACGCGACAATAAGCCCCGCCACCGTGGCGATGCAGGCTGAGCCGATGGCCACCGCGTATATTTTTCCGAGGTGCTGGCTTACCAACAGCGCCGTCACCGCCGGCACCACCAAAAACGCAAACACCAGCAAAGTCCCCGCCAGCTTGATCGCCAGGCTGATGATAATGCCGAGTATCAGGAAGAAAAGCAAGTCCCACCATCCGGCGCGTATGCCGGAAGCCTGGGCCGTGTCCGAGTCGAACGCCGAGTAGACAAACTGCTTATGAAAAAGAGTGTGGACTCCCACAGCCACAAGCGCAACGATTGCCATCAGCCAGACCTGCTGGGTCGTGACAGTCAGCACGTCGCCGGAAAGCACGTCGAGCATGTGCGCCTCACCCTGCGCGCTTTTTGCCACAAACAGCACTGCCAGCGCGGATGCAACGGCATAGCCGATCCCGATAAGGCTCTCCTGGGTGGTTCGGCGGTCCTTGGACTTCACCGAGAACGCCGCCACGCCGCCGAGCGTGAGTTACCAGAGACACCAGGGAGGGGTTCTTTCCGGTCAGCATCGCCAGCCCTACTCCGGCGCTGGAGACCTGGGCCAAAGCGGCCCCGACGAATACTATCCGCCGCAGCACCACGTAAACTCCCAGGTAGGCGCACACCGCCCCCACTATTAGGCTCGCCATGAGCGCAAGCCGCATGAACGGGTCACTGAAAACGCTAATCATTCGTTCCTCCCGTCAGGACGATCCTCTTGTCCCCACACATCGCCACCTCGACCGGCACTTCGTAGATACTGCTGAGGTTTTCGGCGGACATCACATCCTCCGTTTTGCCCACCAGCCTCAATCCGCCGTCGATAAGGGCGAGCTTCTTCGCGTAGTTCACTACCACGTTCAGCAGGTGACTGACCATCACGATAGTTATCCGATCCGCTTCGTGCAGGTGCTTCAGCAGTTCCATAATGGCGTGCTCGCTGCCGATGTCCATATCGTTGGTCGGCTCATCCAGAATGAGGGCGCGAGGTGAGGCCGCGAGCGCCCGCGCTATGAGGGTCCTCTGCTTCTGTCCCCCGCTCAACTCGCGGTACGGCCTTGCCGCCAGGTCAGCTATCCCCACGTGCCGCAGGCAGTCCATAGTGAACTCCCGGTCCTGCCGCGAGGGCCGGCTTATGGGTCCCAGCATCGGGTATCGGCCCATGAGGCTTACTTCCAGCACGGTCAGTGGGTAGACCTCATCGACAAACTGCCGCTGCGGAACGTAGCCGAACCTGACTCCGACTTCCCTTCGCAAGGTCCCGGCCAGGGGCTTGAGTATTCCGAGCATCGCCTTGAGGATGGTCGTTTTTCCGGTGCCGTTGGGCCCGACGATGCCCATGAAGTCGCCGGCCATCAGGACAAAGTTGAGGTCCGAAAGCACGGTTCACCGGCCGTAGCCAAGGTCCACGTGCTCAAAAGCCATCAACTCCGGGTTTTCCACGTTTTTTGTAGTCATGTTTCTTTCTCAGGGATCTAGGCTTTTCCCCGGACTTGGGTGTTTCGGGAATCTTGTTCCCGAAACCGACTACGTATCGGGAACAAGATTCCCGATACACCGGCAAATCCCTTTTTCGTGCTTTCTCCCCCTCGTGTCTTCGTGGTTGAATTCCCTGCCGGTTCTGCCGGGGCGGCCCTAGGAGCCAGCCCCTAACCCCTAGCGCAGCGCCTCCTTGTATTTACTGACCCAGGCATCGATCAACTCGATGTAGCTCCTGGTCCCGAGCGCGCCGACCGAGTATGGGACTACCACGTAGTTGGCTTTCGTTTCGCGTTTCACCAGGTCGGGAAAGCGCTTCGGGTAAATCGACTCGATCGCCATCGCTGTTATATTCTGATCGTTCATCCGCTTTATCAGGTCGGCAACGTGGGAGGGCGAGGGCGGAATGCCGGGCTTGACTTCCAGCGTGGCGAACTGCTTGAGACCGAAGCGGCGAAGGAAATAGATCGCGCTCTGGTGGTAGGTGACCACGGCTCTTCCTTTGTAGGGGGCCAGTTCGCGCGACCAGATCGCCACGTGCTGGTCGATGTCGCGGGCATACCGGTCGTAGTTGCTTGTGAACTCCGCCTTGTCGCGCGGTGAAACGCGGATCAGTCCTTCCAGCACATTGTGCGCGATGATCTTGCCATTTTCCGGATCGTAGAAGTAGTGCGGGTTGCCGTAGACGTGAATGTCGCCGGAGGCGCCCGTGATCTGTTCCTTGGGCACTTCGAGCTTTGCTATGCCGACCGACGAGTCCACGTACCCGGGAGCGCCGCGACTGACTTTGCGGTTGCCCGCGGCGTTCGTCAGGGCATCGAGCCACATATCCAGGTCCAGCCCGATACGAACCACCACGTCCGCGCGCGCGATTCGCGACACATCGCTCGGCCGAGGCTCGATCATATGATAATCCTGGTTGGGCTTGGCGATCGAGTACCACCGAGACTTTGTCTCCGCCCACCTGCTTGGTGATGTCCGCAAGCTCGGGTGTCGAGGCGACGACGTTGATAACGGAGGCGGAAGCGCTCGCCCAAATCGAAATGGCCAGCAAAATCGCCGCCACCGTCAGAAAAGTAGATATCCTTCGCATGTTGTTTGTCCTTTCGATAGTCAAATACTAGAAATGCTGAGTTCGCGGTTTACGGTTTAGGGTTGACAGTTGGGGAAGGGCCATGCCAAACCGTCAACTGTTAACCGACAACCGTCAACCCGGTCATTCCAGATTATGCGTATGCGGTCCCACGCCCCAAACCCACTGAAGCCAGGCTTCGTTGTAGCTGCCGTCATCGGGTCTGGAGCCGTGAATAAGCTGCAGTCGCAAATAGTATTGTTCCGAGAACTGCCTCGTCAAGATCAGCGACTCGGCGGTCTCGTGCAGGCTTGCGGCCTGGGGAAATTCGCTCCAGTCGTAGAGCAATCCGATGCTGCTGTCTTTGTTCGCGCGGTAGTTGCCGAACAGGTAATAGCCGGTGGCTGTCGTGCCATTGGAATCGGTGCTGCCTCGCCGCCAGAAATTTTCGGCCCGCAGCAGCAGGCGTTTGTCGCCCTCTCCGAAAAGGCGGTAGCTGAGGTCTGTCCCGGTGAGCAGCACGTGATCGCTGCCAAGAATCGGATCGGGATTGGAACTGCCCTCCGCGCACGACCCACCGAGTTCAAGCTCGCCATTAGTGGTCACAGGATAGCTCGTCCACAACCGAGCGGTGTCGAACTTGTTGGTAAGGTTTGCTCCCTGACCGATAATAACGTCCGGAAGGTTCTGTGCCTGTTCCTGATCGCCGTTGCACCAGGTCCCGAGGTCCAACTGAGCAAATAGATTGCTCTTCGTCGGAATAAGGTAACTCATGTCGGCCCCTTGTCCGGTCAGGCTTTCGGGGGCTACCAGGTTTTGAATCACGAGCGGCTGCCGGGCATAGAGCCAGGAGTGGTTGTGCAGCAGGTTTGTCCGCCCGAACGGCACGTGTTTTTGTCCCACGTAGAGGTTCATCCCGTTCAAGAGGCCGATGTAAGTTAGATAAGCCTCCTCCACCTGAAACGGAGAGTTTTCGGAGGGGCTTCCCGTGATGAACGCATCCGCCTTGACCTGTGGATAGACATAGCCCTGAATACCGAGTTCGGCCTCGGTGAGCTGGATCTTCTGGCGCTCGGGCTGATGTGGATCGTCGCTGGCCAGGCCCTTCGCCTGGACAATGAGGCTGATATCCGGCAGCGCCAGGTGCTTTCCTCCCGCCGGGGTCTGCCCCTCGGGCTGCTGGGCGGTCGGCGCCTCTTCGGCGGGGGCGGTTTCCTCCGCTCGCCGCGCCGGCGGCCTTCTCTTTTAGTTCTTTAAGTTCTAGTTCCATTTCGTCGACCCTCGCTTTGAGGGCGTCAAACTCGGATTTCGGTATTGTTATCGTCTCTTGCGCACTGTTTGAATCTTGCGCCTGGCTGCTGGGCGAGTCCTGCGACCACCCGGCTGCTCCAAGTACAAGCAGGCACACGACGGCAAAAAAAAGACGTTTCATTATTTAGCGTTAGCTCCTTTGAGAATAGTCGTCAGTCGTCAGTGGGGAAACCGCTGTGCCCCGATGGTCCTGCGTTCCCAAGCAGTGGGCCATCGTGGTTGCGGGGTTTCTCTTAACTTCGGGCTTCGAAGGATGCTTAGCTGAGTGGGGGTCCGCGGGAGAAGACCAGGCGGGTCTTGCTGTGCTGGTGGCGTGATACTTGCGTGGGGGCGGCGCTCGACACGAGGTTCATCGCCGCCGGGATGAATGCTATGTGGGCCTGGGAAACGCTGCTCTGAGCCCAGGCACAAGCCGTGCAGTCTTGGTGAGCGTGCGGCGCGGTGGACGGGCTTATCCGGTTGTCGATCCCCAGGTGGTAAATGCCGTAAACCGCGGGCGGGCAGAGCGCGCAGTGCGCTTCGTCAAGGCAAGTGTGCAGGAACGGCGACGCAACCGCCAGCAGCACGTAAGGCACCAGGACCAAAAGAGAAGTTGTCAGCCTGCCGAGCCTCAAGTTCCATACCTCGAGATTAGCCTTCGTTTCCATTATACTGACTCGGCCTTCGGATGTCAACAAGGGAGCCGCAAGGTAAGTGCTCACTCTTCCTGGTATGACTTACTGAGGGCAGGTTGCGACCGGCGTGTTTGCCGCGACTATCATATCTGCGCAAGCCGCAATCGACTCCTTACCCTGGAGTTTCCAGGTAGCAAAGACACTCATCAGTCTGGTCTTTGTTTGGCTGCCTCTTGCTGAGCGAGTTCCGCCGCTTATCTTGCGCGATATCACCGCTGGCCTTATAGCCCGCTCCGCCGCGTTGTTGCTGGACGCAACGTTGGGATGCTCAACGAATGTGAATAGCTCCGGCAAATACCGGCATATCAATTTCGCCGGCCTGTGCTCGGGCGCATTCTTATCCTTTAGATAAGGCTCGGCAATGGGCAGCAACTTCTCTTGCAGTGCCTCCCGCAAAAGCACACGAGTCGACCTGTTGGCCTCACGCCGACTAGCTTTCTTGGCCGCCTTATAAATATCGTGTACCTTGTCAGCCCACACTTTCACACTCGGATGCGTTTGCACAACCTTGTCTATGAGGCGAAATAGATGTACCCAGCAGCGCTGCTTGGGACCCAAATACCAATCATAGCCGGCGTAGAAGTCGCAGCCAAGCACGCCCTCGAACTTACCGCCCAAGATGTGCCGGATGATGCGACCCTCGCGGCGGCGATGGAAGTAGTAGAACCGCTCTGCTCCCGTCGACACGCTCCACAAATAGCCATTAATTCCGTCCTCACGCCAACCGGTTTCGTCCGCGTTCGCATCGGGGCTTCCCCGAATCTTTCCCAAAATCCCGAGAACAGTCGGCTTCGCCCATTCGCAAACCCGGTGAAGCACCTCGTTTATCTCGCCAATCGATATATGCAGGCCGTAAAGCCCTTCCAAGAGCTTCTGAATCGCACGCTGAGGCATCCGCTTGGCAACTGAGAGCGTTGTGATTAGACTCATTAGCCCTACGCCAAGCCGCATTTTCCCCACCACACCGTCGGATATCGCAAGCTTTGGAACGTGAACCTTACCGCAGTAGCCGCATCTGCGAGCGATGATCACGTGATCGATTATCCTCACGGGCGCACGCGGTATCTCTAATACCTGGTGGCGGCTCTGCTCATAACCTCCAGAGAGCTTCTTGCCGCAATCAGGACAATGCTCTACAGCGTGGAATACTTCCTCAGTCGCCACATCGCGCCTGCGCGCAAAAGACTGCTTACGCTTCTTGCGCTCGGCACGCTCCGCCGCACGGCGCTGCTGGCGACTCGGCTTGACGAATGGAGCAGCACTGCTACCCCCACCACCGCCAGAAAGCTTATCTCGCAGCATCTCGATCTCAGCAGACAAATCAACCAACTGCCTCTTGAGATCTGTATTCTCTGCACACAACGCTCTGTTTTGCGCTATCAGTTCCTCGCGGGTTCGCTCGTCCATATATCCCACTTAGACAACTGAAGCAAAATCCTTCTATCTTTTTTGCTGATTTTTCTCCGCACCCCAAAAAAACTAGGAAGACTGAGCTGTTACGCCGCAAGCCCACAGGGCAATCGCACTAAAAGCCAGCGACTATTCTGGTGAGGAAGTCGTTGTCCCATCCGGCCTTGTTTACCTTACGTCTGACGCTGATATTTTTGGATGATTCCTTCTTTATGAGGTTATGGGCTATCTGCCTTAGCATGGCAAAGTTTTCAGGCGCGTGGTCAATCCTGACTCTGCAGGCGTCCTCGTCGAAATCCATGTCCATAACCCAGTGGAGTTTGTTCTCCACGTTCCAGTGATGACGTATACTTCTGGCTATCAGGTTGATCTTGCCCAGGCTCGATATGTAGTAGCGCATTTCGACACTCTCGGTGTCCCTCGTGCACCGCCTGCTCTCGACACACACGATGGTCCTCAACCCTTTCCAGTCCTCTTTGCCGCGCAGAAAGTCCAACCCGTCCACCTCGACCGACGAGTATTTTCTGTGCTCAACGCGCCCGTGACCGCGATTCTCCTGTTCGTAGAAGTCCATGGGCACGGCGAAATCCTCACCAATGGCATCCTCGAAGAGCAACTTGGTGTCCTCATACAAGA
The DNA here is from genome assembly GCA_963823885.1 of uncultured bacterium. Classification (GTDB taxonomy): domain Bacteria; phylum Armatimonadota; class UBA5829; order UBA5829; family UBA5829; genus CAWGNL01. Next base: position 67,899 of record CAWGNL010000071.1, on the reverse strand, counting down.
GCTGGTGATTGCCCTTCAGAGCAAGAACATAATCACCACCCTGATCCACAATTTGCGCGGCTATCTCTTTCTGACAGTTGAGAGCGTCCGCAGTCACCACACTTCCCTTTATGTCCATCATCTTCAAGAGGGCTGGCATTGCGGTTATCTCGTTCGATTTCCCATCCACTTTCATCTGCCCGAGGCAGAAGTCATTCGCGCTTGACCAGGCATTCATAACGTGAATCGCGCTCAGGCCCGTCGCGGTGTCGAAACTGTGCCTCAATGTCTTGCCGTCAAAGGCGATCATATCACCGCCAACAGCCTCGTTAATAGCCTGCGTCCAGTCGATGAAGCAACCATTGAAAGCTTCCGGATCGATCAGTGAGAATACCCTGTTGAACGTGTCGTGACTCGGAACACCATATTCCAGATCAAGACGCTCCTTGAGCCAATCTACCTTCGCCCTGCCAAAGTCGGCCATGTCCACAAAACTGGTCGCGCCACAGATCACAGCACATACCGCTATGAACAGAATATCCATAAGAGAATGGCGCTTCTGCCTGTCCAAACGAGGGTCAGGCAAATCAGAAAAGAAATCCGCAAAGCTCATTGAATCCATGATATCCACCTCAAAAAGCAAGATATCGTATACTTCGACAAGCTCTGCCACGCTGCCTATTTGTAATAATCGTCAGGATTTACATGCATTTGTCACAAAAGAAATTTACGTGCGTAGGCCCTGCGCAAGCCCAAATCCTCGATTGGCCCTAGTGGACGTGCATCGGGTCCGAGCCAAGAGGCGTTTTTTCGCCGCCTGACTGCCTTCACTCGTAGCTTTTCTCAGAACACTGGCGTGTCTTACGGCAGCTGAACCATCTTGTTAGCCTTTTTGTATGTTTATCTGCCTTGGTTTTGCTTGCTTGGGTGCCTAAGCAGGCGTGTTCGCGGGTTGTCCGCGCGCAAAATCCTCGATTAAGTGCTTCTGCCCCATTCTATCAACCGAGCGCTGGGTTTAAGGCTGCCAGATTGCCTCGAATCTCCTGCACCAAATACAGCGTCGCCGATTGGAAGTATTGTACGCAGCAAGCTCGGGCGTGGGCTACCAGTCGCGCTGGGACGTTAATCAGGTGGAGGCGCAACCGCTTGAACCGGCTGCCGACCAAACCCGCCGGCATCGCCAGCTTTTCCAGCAGCGCATGCAGGTTGTGAGCCAGGATAGCCACTGCCCACCACGCCGCGTTCGCTCCGAACTTGTTCGACGGCAGGCTTCGCCCCCGCCAAATCGCTCTTCAGCACGCTGTGAATCGCCTCTCCCCCTCCACATCGCTCGTTATACCACTCCACCACCCGCTGGTTCGACCAGCCTTGATCTATGTTTGAGATGATCGCATGAATGTGATAGGTCTGTCCGCCCATCTCTAAGGTCTCCTGGTCAGCCAGCCCGCTATCGTCTAAGCCCAAGCCGGGTAGTACTCCTTGCTTCACCTTGCGCCGCACTACGATGTGCCGATAAGGCTCGCACTTCACTAGCGCTTCGCTATTCGAGACAAACGGTACTTCCGCTACCTCGTAATCAAGCCGGCCCTTCGAGTCGTAAATCTTTTCCCATTCGCTCTCGCTGAGCTTTCGCACTTCATCCCGGAAATCCGGCGTCTTAACATAACCGATGGCGAACTTCACCGGGCTCGGCTCCCCATCTATCTCCCATTCAGACAAGCTTTTTACAACCCGCTCCTGGCAGGCCGCCGAGTCGCTGCGAACCCATACGTCCGTAATTCCCAGTTCCCTATTCATGTATCTTATCGATTCATCAAGAGCTTCCGCGTTCCTATACGCCGGAGGAACATTGCCGTCCCTGAACTCATCCCAGATCGCAAAGCCCATCTCCGCCCACCTTACCGTAATAGACGAAAAAGCGTCGAAGTGCTTATAGCAACGCAAAGCATCCCGCTTTTGTGTCTCGATAAACGTAGCGTCGATCTCAAGTGTGGCCCGAGAAACTTCCGGCCGACCGCTTCGCTGATAGAGCTCGCCAACCGCGACTCACGAACTCCCGGTTTACCCTCCCCAAACCCACAAGCGCCGCGTTTGCCTCCGGAATATAAGCCTGGCCGTAACCGCGCTTCCCGTCCTCCTCCGCGTTATGGAACTGCTCAAGCCACTCTCGAACAGAAGTTAGCGAGGGCATGTCACTCCCGCCGCCACGCGAGAATTGTCTCTTGACTCCAGTAGCCCGCGCGGTCTGTCTCATATACAGGCCTATTCCAGGGTCCTCGCTGAGCTTGGCCAGATCGTCAACCCGATCCCCGCCCGTCAAGTTCAGCGCCAGCAACGCCGCGACATGTTCGGCATGTTGCCATTCACGCAGGCTCCTTGCAGGTAAACATCCGGTCGCAACACTCGGTAAACCAGTCAGCAGCATCAGGTCCAGATACGGGAAAAGCCCGCCGTAGTTGGTAACCGCGGCAGAATCCACCTTCGGGTCCACGTAGTAAGAATAATAGCGCGATAATCGCGTCGTCGACATCACCTTTCACCTCCCAGGTGATTACTCTCTTCGACAACTTCACGCTCAATTCTTGCTCAGCAAAATATATTTAATCGAGGATTCTGGTGGTACGGGAAGTAACGAGTGCTGAGTAACGAGAAGGGATTACCCACTATGCGGCGGAACGACAGGGCGAGGCAATCCTTGGCGTGAAGCCCTTCGAGTTCCCGCTGCACGCGCGGCGCCTTCTACGCGTGAGGGAGGGCATGGTCCGCATCTGCCCAGAGTGAGTGCCATGCGTGCAGCGGCAACTCCTTAGGCCCGGATAGGGGTCTCCGAACCCCGGAACCTTGGTTGCAGCAGCCGGATTCGGAGATCCCTACCCATCAAGTTTGAATTGAACGGAACTCCACTGGATCGGTGGGTCCCTTCCCTAATTCAAAATTCAAGATTTAGAATTAGGTTGGGCATCCGTTACTTTTTCGATCTCTTCGCTCATGGCTTCGAATGTTATCGGGCCGGTGTAGATCGCCTCATTTATGAAAAATGTCGGGGTGCTCTCCACCCCGCTGCGCTTGCCGCTCCGAACGTCACCAATCATGCCGGCTGGCGTACACATGCTCGGACATATCCCACTCGAACCGGTCGATATCCAGTCCTATCTCCTCGGCGAGTTCGCTCAGGACATGATCGCTCAAATCCCGGCGCTGGAAGAGAGCCTCGTGCATTTCCCAAAACAACCCCTGCGCGCCGGCTGCCTCGGCTGCCTCCGCCGCGCTCTGAGCGTGCTTGTGCGTGCCGGCAAGCGGGAAGTTGCGAAACGCAAACCTCAGATCCTCGCCAAAGCGCGCCTGCAGCTTCTTGACCACCAGATAAGCCGCGCGGGTGTCCTCGCATTGGTAGTCTCCATATTCCACGAGGGTCGCCAGAGCGCGGTCCGGCCCCATAATGTGGTCGCTTTGATCGACAGACTTCAGTAACTGGTTAATTATAGTTTTCTGCTCCATCTTTTATCCCTCGTCTTCGCATAATTCATGCGCATGTTACCCATCGTAGCAGTATACTGGACTTATGCAGAGAAAAGTGACAACGCGAATGCGGACGCAGCTATGCACGCCTTCCAGGAGCACGCCGCGGACGGGGGAGATCACGGCCGGTGAGCGACGCTCGCGCAAAGAAGGATAAAGCCTCCGAGAGCAGAAGTTAGTATCTTACAACTGAAATCCTATACAAGTTGTACTGAATTTTGATATGTCACCTCGGATTTCAGTTGTAAGATACGTAAGAAGAAACCACCGACCTTCCGAATTACGAAAAGGCCGTATTGATTTTCCGGCGATGGCCTTCTTGGTTGCGGCTGCGCCGCTTTAGGAGTACGGTCGATTACGTGTCTTCCGGAAAACTGTCAGGTCGATATAAGATAATGCCTGAGTTTCCCTACTACCCATCGGATTCGACATGGTCTCTTTGGGTCAAGGATATGTCAACCGGAAAGAAGCGGCTCGTTGCCAAGGATGCACGCTCCCAGGTGCTCGACAGTGGGGCGGATGTCGTGGTCGTCGACGAAGATGGCTCGGCCGCCGCGGAGCACGGCCCATATCGGGTGATCCTGGAGTCGGTCGGCGGGGCCGTACCTCGCGAACGTCCTTGAGATGCTTGCTCCGGACGGGGTGTGCGTCACCTACGGGGCATCCGCCGCGCCCCAATCGACCTTCAATGTGTGGCCATTTATGTACACCGGCAGAACCAGCCTCTACGGGTTCCTTCTATTCAATGAACTGGCGCGCAATCCTGCGTCGGACGGCCCGCCCGGCTCGCGGCCCTGGTCTCGGGTGGCCGCCTCGAACCCCACATTACGCGCGAGGAGCCCTGGACCAGAGTGGGCGAAGTCGCCCGCGACCTCTGGGAACGCAAGATTTCCGGCAAGGCAGTGCTTCACCTCCCCAGGAGTTAGAAGTTAGGCGCTTATCGCCCTCCTAGAAACAATTTGTTGTCGCTAAGGCGGATTCGACGGCGCACCGCCTTTGGGTTTTCCGCTTTATGGTTGTTAAGGGATGGCCGATGAGCTATACTTGCTTTGCCTGGGCGGAGGGTAGGGCAACGCTGGGGAGCTCTCCCGAGCGCCGACTCAGGTGTTGTTCAAGGGATGGGGGTGGAAATCTCCGCCCCCTCCAAATCATCCCTTAACAACCGAAAAGCGAAAAACCCGACCGCCTGCCTTGGTCAACTGCCACCGTAAGGTGGCCACTTTTCCCCAGCGAAGTCTGGGGAAAAGCGTAGTATCTTACAACTGAAATCCTATACAAGCCGTACTGAACTTTGATATGTGACCTCGGATTTCAGTTGTAAGATACGTAAGAGGAAACCACCGACCTTCCGAATTACGGAAAGGCCATATTGATTTTCCGACGATGGCCTTCTTGGTTGCGGCTGCGCCGCTTTAGTATCTTACAACTGAAATCCTATACAAGCTGTAATGAACTTTGATATGTGACCTCGGATTTCAGTTGTAAAATACTGAAAAGAAACCACCGACCTTCCGAATCACGGTAAGGCCGTATTGATTTTCCGGCGATGGCCTTCTTGGTTGCGGCTGCGCCGCTTTAGGAGTTAGGAGCCAGAGCTCCGACCCCTGCGTGAGGCTCTTCGAGTTCCCGCTGCAAGGCGCCGATGCGGCAGCGGGAACTCGATAGTTCCAATCCCGACGCAGTCTTCGAGCCTCGTTCCCGCCGCATAGGTGGATCGTCCTCATCAAGAATGATCTCTTGCGGTTTGCCCCGGTGTAATTGCGACTTGTGGGTGGAAGGCGTCCCGCCGGTTGAAACCGGGGCTGCGCGCATAAAGCCGGCCTTCGCCGACTGGAGGTTCAGTCCCCGTAGGGGGACTTCGTGCTTTGTTGCCGCGAATTCATTCGTCAGGCCGCTTTACCACTCACGGGAAATGCGCCCCGGTTTGCCCCGGTGCTTGACAGTTACAACCCCAGCCGTTATAATGTTGACAGCGGTGGGCCTCTTGAAAACCCCGAGCCGTCAGGGGCTTCCCGACTTTTGACTTTCCGACTTTCGACTGCTCTTTAGAGGTGATCTCAATGAACTGTGCCTGCTACCGCCGGGTGATTGCCGCGCTGGCGCTGGGCTTTGTGCTTGCCGGGCCCGCGGCGGCGAAAATGCCCAGCTTGCAGTATATAAACATTGCCCCGCTTCCAGGCGCCGGGATTGCTCTGAATCCCAATGGTGATCCGGATGGACAAGGGGCGTTCCAGATCAACATCCCCGTGGCCTACACCCCGCAATTCGGCTATGTGTCGATGTCGGCCTACGACGGTCGATTTCCCAATGCCCCCGGCCAGGAAACCGCCAACTTCAGCGGCATATTCGCCGCCAGCGTGTGGAGCAAACCCGCGATCTATTTTTCGGCCATGCAGGTGAGCCACGTATGGAGCGAGGCCAAGGCACTCAGTGGCCAGATCAATATCCTCACGGAAAACGCGCAGAGGCCGTCGATCTCACTGGGGATGCAGGACGTGCTTGAGAAGGAGCAGGACAACAGGTCCCCATACGCGGTGGTCACAAAGAAGTTCGGCCTTTGCCGGCAGGACCTCTTTACCACGCTGGGTTACGGCACGGGCAGATTTCTCAACGTGCCGTTCGCGGGGGTGTCGGCGCCCTTGGGCCGCAGCTTCAATGCGGCTTTGGAATGGGACGGTTATCAGTTCAATGTGGGCGCGGGCTTCCGGCCCGGCGGGCGCCGCGGATGGCTCACGATCCTGGGGGCTTACAACGGCAAGACCGGGTTTCTGGTGGGCGCGGCGGCGGCATATAGATTCGGCCCTCGGAAATAGCATCCCAGATGGCGTCCGCGATGGACGCCATGCCTTTGTCGCCCGGGTGGCTGCCGACGTCCGCCCGCTGGAACGCGTGCTCCGAGTACGCGTGGTTCGATTCGTCGGCGCCCAGGTGGCTGATGTCCACATATATGCCGCCCGACTCAGCGCACACTTGCCGCATGATCTCGTCCCTCGTGCCCGCCGGCCAGAACGAACTGCGCATGACCATCGATGGGGAATTGCCCTCTCGCAGCAGAGCCACCAGCCGCCTCAACGCATCGCGATACAGCCCCTGGGCCTCCTCCGAGGACAGCTCCGGCACATTTTCGCCAATTGCCAGAATGACTACATCGGCTTTGAATTCGGCATACTTTTTGAATGCCGCGGCAATGTCATAAGTATCGTACTCTCGCTCGAAGTCGGCAATATTCGCTACCATCGCCTCGGGCGGCTTGCCGCCGGCGATGTCCGCAAATCGCTTCGTCAGCAGGTGCACGTAGTCTTTCTCCCGGGCGCTCGCGGCCATGCCCCAGTCTGCTCCCGCCCATCCGCTGTTTTCCAGCGCCGGGTGTGTGGTGATGCTGTTGCCAAGAATGAGAATTTTATCCGCTTTCATCTTATGTTCCGCTACGATCTCTTCGCGATGACCAGATTCTTGCCGTAGAAATCGCTTGAGAGGCTGTCCACTCCGACCCCGTGGCGCGAGTGGGAGCAGTGCACGAAACAGCCGCCGCCGGCGTAGATGCCGCAGTGGTCGATGCTGGAGGCTGTCGCATGCGAAGTAGAGCCTGTCGCCGGGCTGGAGCTGGTCGAACGGCACGGTCGTTCCCACCTGAGCCTGCTCGCGCGCGGTGCGCGGCAGGTTCACCCCGTACTGAGAGAACACCTTCCGCACGAAGGCCGAGCAGTCCATTCCCGTGGCTGGGTTGGCGCCGCCGAAGACGTATCTTACTCCGGTAAAGCTCATCGCGGTCTTGATCAGGTCGCCGGCCGCGCCCAATCGGTCCGGCAATCCGGAGCGAGAGACCATCGCTGGGAGTGTGGGTCGGCTGGCAACCAGTTCATAGCCGGTGAGATCGACGTACTTGGAAGATATCCAGCCTGTCCGGCCATTGATCATCAGCACGCCGTACCAGCCGTCGTTGTTCTTAACGATGGCAAGTGGAGTCCGGGGCTTGACCGTCACGTAGCGCCGGCTCTTCGCGGACCTGAGCTGGTAGATTCCGGTTTTTTCGCGCACCATCCCAACGCGGCCGATCGCAGCGGTGCTGGCTCCTTCGGCCTTGGGCGTCGGGGCCGCGGCGGGCTGCCCGGCGGAATCCGACAATGACGGTGCTTCAAGTTTGAATGTAAGCGCATCAGCGCAAAACGCGGCTGCGGAAAAGCTGACAAGCGCCGCCATAAGCAGCGCTATGCTGAAAGTACGAATCAATCCGTTCCTCCGTGAGAATAGAAGTCAGTATCTTACAACTGAAATCCTATACAAGCTGTACTGAACTTTAATATGTGACCTCGGATTTCAGTTGTAAGATACTGAGAAGACACCACCGACCTTCCGAGTTACGGGGAGGCCGTATTGATCCTCCGGCGATAGCCCTTTTTGGTTGCGGCTGCGCCGCGTTAGGAGTTAGAATCCAGAGCCCCAACCCGCACGAATCAAGTTCTGAAGAGCTTGTATAGAAAATTCACGTCGCGCCATCGGCAGAACTGCTGCCAGTTTCCATTTCGGACACTTTCGCCCTTTCGCGTTTTCGCGATTAAATTTGGTTCTGGCCTGATTCCGTGCAAAACAAAACGTATGCGCAATAACATTATCGGTTGCGCCCAGACCAGTTCTTAGACGGCGGAATTGCCGGAGTTGTTTCACCCGAGGGTGAAAAGTGCAAGGTTAGATCGTTTCGGGATTTCCGGAGCGACCGCGACGTTTGTGCCGTATGCAAACGACCGTGCTCGCTCCTCAAATCCCGAAACACCGGCAAGACTCTTCCAACCTTTAACCTTCCAACCTTTAACCCTCCCTTAGAACTCTACCCCCTTCTGAGCGGCCACCCGGTCCGCATTCCGTGCTTGATTTCGCGCATTTCCGTGACGGTATCCGCAAGGTCCATCAGGGCCGCACTCGCGCCGCGGCCCGTCAGTACCACGGTCGTACCGGCATCGGCCTTTCGCACGGCATCGATCACGTCGGATTCCTCCAGCAGGCGCTTCGCAATGGCGAGGCAGACCTCGTCCAATATCACCAGCGAGAAGTCATTGGACTCGATCGCTTCCGAGGCGATTTTCAGACCATTCTCGGCGGCGCGGTGATGATCGGCGAACACCGGGCTCGACTCGGAGGTACGAACCCACAGCCGGTCTGGACGATCTCGACCCCGGGCAGCAGCCCCAGCGCATCGATCTCTCCGGTCGAGCAGTCCGATTTGATGAACTGGATGACCTTCGCCTTCATCCCATGCCCCACCGCGCGCAGAGCCATGCCGAGCGCCGCGGTGGTCTTGCCCTTGCCTTCGCCGGTGAACAGCAGCACTCGTCCGGGTTGGCTCATGTCCAGGCTTCTCGCTCCTCGGGAAGGGAGTTTTATCGCGAAAACACGAAAGTGAACAACCGGCAGGACCTGGCCCCATTGCCTCTCCTGTTATCCGATTTTCGGGCGTTTCGCGTTTTCGCCCTTTCGCGCTTTCGCGATTAAAAAAACCGCGTATCTCACAGCAGAGCATTGTCTCGCATCCACCTGACCGCCCTCTCCATCGCAGCCTCAGGTGTAAATTTGGGTTTGTACCCTAGACGCGAGGACGCCTTCGAAATGTCGGGGCACATATGCTCCGTAAAATGGTAGCTCGCGCCAAGATCGGGCATGACCTTTTCTTCAAACTCGCGGGGGCTGACATAGCGAATGGGAATCGAATGTTCCATAAATATCGGCATACGTGTTTATGAACTGCTCGGAGGTCAAAGCATAGGCGGAGCCTACGTTGAAAAGCTCGCCTGCGGCAGACTCGCGGCTGCGCAGCGCACACACAAAACCCCGAGCCACGTCCTTGGCATCGCAAGGACCGATAAGGTTTGTGCCGGGTGATGGCAAGCACACTTCCACACCCTGCCGGTGTTCCCGGTGGACCTCGATCGAGCGTCCACCCTTTCCATCGATCGGCGCCTTTCCGGGTCCGCAAATATTCGGCGGCATGATCCCACAGACCGCAACATCGCCCCAGCGGGATATCTCCAACACCTCCAACAACTCGGAGTATCGCTTCGCATATCCCTCGAAGGGACAGTCGGTCTGCCTGATTTCGGGGGTTGGAACGATCTTGGGTCGGCCGTACATCCATAAGGACCCGCAGAAAACCACCTGGCCTACCCCGGCATTCTTGCACGCCGAGTAAACGCCGTGTGCATTGTTTTGCAGGATATCCACAACCGCATCAGGCCGGTGTTTGGCGAGCAGGTGTTGAAAAGATCCGTCGGAGAGCATCGTGTCGTAAGACAGCGCGGCGTACTCGACTTTGCCGCCGAAGCTATCCCTGCCGGCTATGTTGCGGCCCGATGATAACGAGATCACGTGATGCCCCTCGTCGACTAGCCGCGGCGCCAAAAATGAACCGATGTGGCCGGTCCCGCCAATCACTAGTGTTTTCATAGTTTTCCTTCGGAACATAATCGAAAGTCCAAAGTCGAAAGTCGGGAAGGGAAAGCCGCGCACGGGGGTTGCCCTTCACCTGGTTGGCAATCTCCGAATCCGGCAGGCGTGCGAGAGCGCCCAACGCCTGATCAGCCCGCTTTAAGCATACACTGCGTGGCCGGAGAAATGCAAGACCTGTGGAAGAGTCGAAAAGTCAAAAGTCGAAAGTCACTATGCGGCGGGAACGACAAATAGAGCGTCCGCTTCAAAGAGGCGCCTTCGAGTTCCCGCTGCACGCATAGCACTCACGCCGGGCAGACGCGGACCATTTACTCTCTCGCGGGCAGAAGGTTCCACGCGTGCAGCGGGAACTCGAAGGGCTTCATGCCCAGGATTGTCTCGCCTTGTCGTTCCCGCCGCATAGGGTGGTGGCATGCACCCGCTCTTAGTGAACTGCTATGAGTTTCCATTTCGGACACTTTCGCGTCTTGGCCCTTTCGCGTTTTCGCGATTGAATCTGGTTCCGGCCCCCATCATCTGATCATCAGTCTCGGCACGTAGATTGCGATAAAGAACCCGTAGGCCACGTCCAGCCAGAACACCGATCCCAGCGCACCCAAATAGATTACCAAAACCAGGGGGACGGAGATAATTCGACCGATAATCGGCATTCCCCTACCCCACAACCCGCGCCAGATGCTCTTGGCGTCGCCGGTGCTCGGAAACGAGTGCATTGCAATCGAGACGCCCAACCAGGGCAGCGCATACCGCGGCCAAGAGTGAAACGACCCCAGCGCAAATATCAGCCCGAGAACCGCTCCACAAATCGAGTTCACCAGAAACGGCCCGGTCCCTATCAGTATATGGCCCATCACGGTCCCGGGGCTGTCGTGGACGACATAGCCGGGCGGGTTTCCAAGACGAAGGTAACATGCCTTATGGACGCGCACGCCCAGGAGCCTGCAGACAAGCTCGTGAGCAAGCTCGTGGACTATCACGCCTGGAAAGGTAAGCGCCGTTATCACACATCCTGGAATCATGCGGCAGCCTCTGAGAATAGTTGTCAGTCGTCAGTCGTCAGCCGGGACCTCTCGCGCACACGTTGTTTCGGCTGCAGGCGAGGCGCCGCGGCGGAACCGTCTCTAAAACGCTGACCGGTCTGATACTTCGCGGGCGTATGCCCCGAAGCGCCGTATGAGGAGGTGACGCCTAGGCCGGGTCTGCGCCTTTGTGGCCGGGCGGGAGTTGCTCCGGGATGCCCTCCGGAGCCGCCATTTTCGTCTCCTTACGCGTCATTGTTTCGTAATTTGCCAGTATTTCTACTGGCTGGTAATTCTACTGGCCTACCATTGTGCGGCATGACGCTGCTTGGACCGTGCTACCGCTCTATGGTAGTCCAGTAGAATTACCGGGGTGGTTGCCCCCGGGGGCCGCTATGTTTCCGTTGTTTCGGGAAATCCCTTTCCCGAAACATGCGGCACAATCCACCTATGTAGCGGGAAACCGCAGCCTTTTATGCGGCGGGAACGACAAGCCGGCACTTGCCTTTCGAGTAGAGTCCTTCGAGTTCCCGCTGCATAGGGTGGTGGCATGCACTCACGATTCGGGCGCATTTGCAATCCCACGATGCAACCACTCGAATTGCCACGTTGTTTAGGGCATCGGAGATGCCGAGATTGCCCTTTACGGGCCAGATTGCAAATCTGCCCGAACGAATTGACTGCGTTTCCCGCCGCCCGCCTTATCTGATGAACCTCACTTTGCACGCGCCGGAGTTTGCGAGCGCCTCCAGCTCGTGCTTGTCGCTAGTGACCACTTCGGCCCCAAGCCTGTTTGCCAAGGTCACACAGAAGCAGTCGGCGAGGGATACCCTGCGATACTCTGCCTTGATCTGTCCAGCGCACTGCCAAAGGTCTTCATCCATATCCTGGCGGCGTACGAGTCCCGCCTGGCGCAAAATGGCCAGCGTAGCTTGTGCGGTCGCCTCGCCACCTCGCCGCCAGGCTGCGTAATAGACCTCACACAGGTTGACGGCATGGACGAAACACGCATTGCTCCTCTCAAGCAGGAGAGCTTCCGTTACATCCGCGCCGTCTTCGTCATGTAAGTATGCGATCAGTGCGCTTGAGTCAAAGACCAGGTTCACTTGTCACCGCCCGCCCTGCCCGAGTGCCGGGCGGAACTTCTCCTCCTCAAGCTCGATCTCTTCCTGCTTGTCCTTCAAAAACTCCTCTACACTGAAGCCGGGGAGGTCGGCAAGGAATCCGCGCGCTGATATCCGAGGAGAGGTTTCCGTCTGGATGTTGCCGCTCAGGAATGTCTCCAGATCGGTCTCGACTATGCGCCACTCGCGTCCTAACCGCCTGCCGGGTATCAGCCCCTTTTTCAGGTATTTGCGGACCGTTAGCGGCTTCACCTGGAGCTTTTCAGCCGCCTGCTGAGTGTTGAGTATCTTTGCCATTGTAAGTGCCTCCGGTAATACATTGCTACTCTATAATAACTATACCTCAGTGAATTAGACATTGCAAACATACCATCGGTGCGCCAAAATCAGCCTGGCGCGGGCGTTCGCACGCATAGCACTCACTCTGGGCGGATGCGGACCATGCCCTCTCTCGCGTGCAGCGGGAACTCGAAGGGCTTCATGCCCAAGGATTCCCTCGACTTGTCGTTCCCGCCGCATAGGGTGTCTGCCTAGCACTTTGTGCTCCTCTCGCCCTGACGGGAGAGGGAGCACGTGAGTGCCTGAACCAAGAGGCTGGTCCGCCAACTCGTGAATAATGCGGGTTAGGGCGCCTAGCGCCCTGTTAGAAACAATTTGTTGTCGCTAAAAGCAGACGGGGCGGCCTTTGGGTTTTTCGCGTTATTGGCGTTATCGGTCGAAACGGAAGTTCAACCCAGCGGGATTGGCCAATGTGGCCGCGGCCCTGGATCCTGCACTTTCCGTTTCGACCGAGAAGCGGTAAACCCAACATGTTTCGTATTCGGCTCCCCGAACGCTTTCGGGGCACTTTTCCCCGGCCAAGTCCGGGGAAAAGCCTAGCTTCTATTATAGCCCGGTCATCAATTACCCGGCCAGATCAGCCGGTATTCGCTGTCGTCGCGGCGGAGGCTGCCGTCTTCGAGGAGTTCCTGGACCCAGCGCTCGATTGCCGTCTTGGGTTCGTTTGCGAAGATTCCGAAGTTAGCGCAGGAACTGGCCTTGTAGTGGCTGATGATCGAGCCCTTGAGCACCCGCACGAGGCCGGTGAAGCCGACCTTGCCGGGGAGCATGCCCACTGTCTCGATTATCTTGCGCCTCTTTTCGAGGTCGGTCAGAGTGGACCTGGCGGGTCTGGCCTGCACGCTCAAACCGCTGGAAGGCTGTTGATGACCAGCGCAGTGGTCGCAGGTGATGCACTCTTCGATGGGCGGCTCACCGAAGTAGTCCGCTATGCAGTCGTGCTTGCAGCGGCTGCCCTCCGCATAAACCGATATACTTGCGATCCGGTCTTCCTGCGCGCGGGCGTACCGCTCGAGGAGGTCTTCGAGATGCTTTCTCGACTCCTTCCGCCGGCAGCCGCTCGATCAGCATTACCCTCCCAGATCCGTGGCAGAGCAAATAACCCTCGTCGCGCCATGCCAGTAGCTTGCCTTCGAGTTCGTGGGGGGCGATGGACGTCCGCTGCGCGAGGTCCACGGAATCCAACAGCACGCGCTGGTTTACCCTCAGCCGGCAGTTTTCGAGGAACCGGTCGAAACCGTCACCGTCCCCCAGTGGGGGCTGCCCACTCATATCGCTTGGGAAAACGTCGCGTTCCATTACGTAACCCTCCCGTCCAAAGCCGACTGTTTTCTTAGGAGCCGCCAGTGGGGGCTGCCCACTCGTATCGCTTGGGAAAACGTCGCGTTCCATTACGTGACCCTCCCGTCCAAAGCTGACTGTTTCCGCGGGGGGTTGGGCGGCGGCGATTCCTGCCTTTGGCGTTAGAGTGACCGCGATGCTGGCGGGGACGTCGAAGTGGCGCTTCACCAGATCGACGCTTTCGAGCATATTGATCGCGACCCGGATTTGCGTCTCCTCAACGTCGAGTTCCCGGACGAGATCATCGATGTTAACGACCGCGAACCGCGACTCGCGCGTGAGATCGCGGATCATTTCGTAGCACCGGCGGGGTGCCTCGACACCCACGCGCTCCGCGCGCATCCACCTGGTCACGGAGGCCTTGTCCGAAGATGAAAACATCAGGATACATCGCGAGGGCTGTCCATCCCGCCCCGCCCTGCCCGGCTTCCTGATAGTAGTCTTCCAGCGACTGCGGCAGCGAGTAATGAATCACAAAGCGGACATCCGACTTATCGATCCCCATCCCAAACGCGACCGTTGCGCACACCACCCGCCATCTCCCGTCCATGAACTCTTCCTGGACCCGCGCGCGCTCTTCCATCTCCATTCCCGCGTGGTAACAGGCGGCTTTGACGCCGTGGCGCCTCAAGAGCATCGCCAGCTCCTCCGTCTTTTGCCGGGACCGCGTATAGACAATCCCGGCGCCGGGCATCTGCTCGCATAGGGAAACGAGTTTGCGCATCTTTTCCTCGTCGTTAGAGACCATCACCGATTCCAGGAACAGATTCCGGCGATACGTGCCGGTGGTGATGACGTGGAGTGCCGGCCGAAGTAGTTGGCAATCTCCAGGCGCATTTTCGGCGCGGCGGTGGCGGTCATGGCGAGAACGGTGGGGTTGCCCAGGTATGCGAGAGCATCGCCGATGAACAGATAATCCGGCCTGAAATCGTGACCCCACATGCTCACGCAATGCGCTTCGTCCACCACAAGCAGCGACACCCCGCGCTTTCGGATCGCGTGCAGGAAGGGTATCTGCCTGAGCCTCTCAGGAGCGGCGTAGACGAGCTTATACTTGCCGGATGTTATCTCGCGCAGGCGGCGTTCGATTTCATCGCCTTCAAGGGAGCTGTTTATCAGGGTCGCCCGTGCCTGCACCTCGGCGGGCAAGCCGTCGAGCTGGTCCTTCATAAGCGCGATCAGAGGGGATATGACCAGCGTAACGCCCGGCAGCAGCATCGCGGGAAGCTGGTAGCACAGCGATTTGCCGGCCCCGGTCGGCATCACCGCGAGCACGCTCTTGCCCTCCAGTATCCATTCGACCACGCTTTGCTGGCCGGGGCGGAACTCCGAGAACCCGAAGAGGCGATTGATGGCGGTTTCCAGATCGGCGTTCTTCTCCGGCTCGGCGCGGCCAGCCGCCAGCGCGGCTTCCACATCCGGGGCAACCTTCCGGTCTCGGCCGGAAAGGCTCGTCGGGGCGATTCGAGCGGCCTTTGGCGGCGCCTGGCGCGAAGAGGGCGAGGCCTTGGTGGGTCGAGCCAGTTCCGCCCTCAGCTTCTCCTCGGCCTCGCGCCGCATCTGTTCCAGGTCGCGGGTAAACTCGCCCGGCGCGCCGGAGTGCTCTTCCTGCCGGGCCAGGGCCGACCAGAGATAGCTCGGGGTGATATACTCTTCCTCGGCGGACTCGCGCTCCCGGCGATATATATCCAGCGAGCGGTTGAGGGCCTCGCCCGCGGCCTCCCACTCTCCCCGCGACTGAGCCGCCTCTCCCACTCGCGCCCAATAGCTGAAGTTGTCCTCCGGCTTGTTCATGAAGCCCCTGAAAATCTCTCGCGCGGCGAGCAGGTCTCCTTTGGCAAGAGCCACCTGCGCCCTCGCGGTCAGGCAGTGCTGATTGCCGGCATTATCCATGGCAAAAAGAGTGGATACCCGCTCGGCCTCATCGATTTCTCCGCAGCCCAGCAATGCGTTCACGAGCCACGCGCGATAAAGAAGGGACGCGGGATCCTCGGAGACGATGTGCGCGAGTACCCCACGCGCCTCCGCGCACCAGCCGAACCGCAGCAGATAGCCGACCAGGCTCCGCCGTTTGCCCCTGGGCAGTTCGATCGCTTGTTGAAGAGTCAGGCCGAAGGCCTCCAGACCAGCCGAAGCCGCATCGTTCATCGCAGTAGCAACCCTTTCGTTAGCTTTTATTATAGCAGAGTTAGAGAGTTGGGGGTTAGGGGTTAGAAATCAGCCGAACCCAACGTTTTCATCTGAATGGTACAAGGAAATCGACTCGCCCAGGGAGAAGGGTCTAGTAGCAGAACGCAACGAGTAGGAGAGCCGCGTGTCACCAGACCGTCCTGAACCAGTGAACATCGCATCCGTACCGCAACGGAGTCCTTTTCGCTACCCAGGGGCAAGACATGGTTCGTTCCTTACGTGAGGCGGTGGCTAGCCGGCCGGCCAAGCAGGCCAAGAGTCCTAATTGAGCCGTTTCCCGGCGGCGGAGTGATCAGCCTGACCGTCGCATCCGAAGAGCTTGCAAACAGGGTAATAATGGTGGAACTGGATAGTGATGTCGCGGCAGTCTGGCAAACGATTCTGAACGGACACGGAGATTATCTCGCGCGCAGGGTTGCAGGATTTAGGTTCGCCTCCGAAACGGTGGCCCAGGAACTGGCCAAGGAGACACGAAATGTGGAAACGCGGGCGTTCCAAACTCTTCTCCGGAACCGAGTCAACCGTGGGGGAATACTCGCGCCTGGCGCGGGCTTGATCAATCGCGGCGAGAATGACAAGGGGCTAGGGTCGCGTTGGTATCCGGCGACTCTCCAGAGGAGAATTCACGAGGTTGTGAAGGTGAAGGACAAGATCGACTTCATAGAAGGTGACGGCATCGAAACACTCAAGCGATATTCACAGTGGACCAGCGCAGTGTTCTTTATCGATCCGCCGTATTTTGCTGCCAATAAGAACCGACTGTACGCCCGTTCAACAATCGACCACGAAGAGCTGTTTCGGGCGGCAGGCAAACTGAGGGGCGATTTCCTAATGACATACGATGTTGCGGACGAAGCACGTAAACTGGCTCACAAGTACGGCTTTGATACCGAGGTGATCCCCATGAAAAACACACACCATATGAGAAGAGAGGGAGCTGCTGATCAGCCGGGATCTAAAGTGGCTCCGGGAAACACAGTAGGTATTGGTTCTCAGACGTGGAATCCGGTGCCTGTAGTGCAGGAAGCGCGTCGAGGCACCAGTCAAAATACCGAACGTCGGCTGAAATCTCATGGCAGGCCTTGTGCGCCCAACACGCTACACGGCACCGGTCGAAGAGAATCCCGGAGTACTGGGCATGATATCTAAAGTCGCCCTCTGAAATTCTGTGTGGCACGTAAAACGACCTGATCAACGGACTTACCCCGCTATCGGACATCCACAGCTTACAGAAGTCGTCCGGCTGCATCTCACTCACCTTGTCTGCCCAGTTGTTTCCTGTCGCGCACTGGCCGAACATGATCAGACTGGCTAGGCCATTCATCGTCAAAAGACTTCCAAGCAACGATGTTAACCTTGTCGTCCCTCGGTCTCCTGTTGCTCCGTGACATGAAGCCTCCCCCTTCACGTAGGTGGCCGCACAGGGCATTAACCGCCCCTTCAAACGGGGACGTGCCCTGGCGGCAGGCCACGCCAAAAGGGAAGACTCTACCCGTTATGTACTCCTTTGCGGCGACCGCGGCCAACTCCTCAAACAGCCCCCGTGGGTCTACCTGAGACTGAACCTGGCCGCCGAAGTAGGAGAGGCACAGACAGAAGACATAGGCAACGCAGTCGCGCCACGGGCGCTTGCGCTGTAACAATCCACCCCTAACCTCAAAGGGGTAGGCGTCGCCGGTTGCCTTTTCGCGGTGCTCGAGTTCCAGCATAGCCTCCATCGTCAACTGCTCGACGGAATTGCGGCCGGCGGCAATCTGGAGAGCGCTGGACAAGTCACCGGCACTGGCGTTCGCGTCGTCGGCTTCCAGAGCGGTCAGCTCGAGCCAATCAGCCAGATCGAGGGGGTTGTCTGAATCATTGGGCAGACAGGTCATGCCCGCGACCTCCGCCGAGCACTGTCGTAGCTCCGTTTCATCTCGCGTTTAAGCAGGTTCGCGAATTCCTGAATGTCGGCTAGCACCCTATACAAGTCTTCGTCGCCGTCATAACCCGTGGCCACCGTCTTGTTGGCCTGCCTTAGCTCCTGCCTGGCGTTCACCAGGGAGTGCGTGAACAGACGTTCGTCGCCTACGCTCGTGTTGTAAGCAACCTCAAGCGGGAGGCCAGACCGCAGTTCTTCTAGTGACTCCGGCTTTCCTATCGCGTCCCGTAGCTTGGCTAGGTCGGGGCTCTGCCTCTGGACAAGGGGTTCCTTGCCCTCGGATTTCTTGCCATAGAGCCAAACCATCAACTCGCCAAGGTTGCTCACGTGGGAACTGGGCACTGGTCTGTCTTCGTTAAAGCTGGTAGGGTCAATGCCCAGGAATGCCTTGAACTCGGGGTAGTCGAGCCCTGTGTAAAGGTGGGAAAAGTAGAACCGGTTTCGTACTCTGTCCTCGGCGGTGAAGACTGCTTCCCTTTCCGCCTGCTGAAGCACCTTATATCCCCGGAAAAGTCTCTCTACGGTCGCGTGACGGTCTCCAATTTTCCTTGCGATCTCTTCCAGGGAGACTCCGTAATCGGCATGCACCTGCGCTACGTATCTTGCTTTGCTGAAGGAATCCCAAGCCTTGGGGCTATTGATGTGCCGAAAGCTCAAAAAGGCCCAGAGTTGCTCCCGCTTATCGTAAATCGACACGGGCAGTTCTCGCAGGTCGTTCTTCCGCGACTGATCAATCCTCGGCAAGTCGGTAGCTTTGAGCTTCTTCCGCCAATCGTCGTTCAGCAGAATGAGCACTGCTGCCAATCGCCGATTTCCCTCGACGACAGTGTACCTCTTGACGCCTTCGTCTGAGTCCCCATCTGGTTCCGCTGGTATGACAAAGAGTGGCTCTTCGGGAAAGTAGCCGTTGGCCGCAATTGAATCGACCAGCTCGTCTACCGCCATTTCCCTGTAGAGTACCTGCAGTATTTCAAATTGCCCTCTCTCATCGCCAATCGTCACCAGTCTCGGATTGTCCGGATCCAGCAACAATCGGTCGACGGGCATTGTCTTAATTCTTCTATTCTCTGGTGTCGCTCGCATCTGCGGCTCGCTCCGTCCGGTCTCCCCACAGTTTTGCTCAGTATACATTCGCCCGAGTCGCCTGTCAACAGTTACCGGGCAAGCTACAAGACCGGGGCAGTCTCGTGGTTGACATTCTTCCCCTGGAGAACGATCCCTTCCCAACCTTGAACCTTTAACCTGCAACCTTTAACCCACCCGTGTGTACGCGTATTGCGGTTAAGCAGCGCGGATGTTATAATGCCACTGCGTATTCATCAAGGGAATCGTCCACGAGGCATTGGATGGTTTCGGGATTTCCGGAGCGACTATGACGTCTGCTCTGTACGCAAACCATAGTGGTCGCTCCTCAAATCCCGAAACACCGGTAATGCCACTGCGTATTCATCAAGGGAGTTATCGACTTGCTTGCACGAATCCTCTCCGCGGCAGTGGGAATCCCGCTCGCAATCTTGTTGACATTCTATCCCGGCGGAATGCCGTTCACCGTGGCCATAGGGATAATCTCGGTCGTGGGCGCGTGGGAGTTTTACGGCGGCGTGAGGAAAACAGGCGCGCGGCCGGTGGAATGGGCGGGGCTGATCTCGGTGGCGCTTCTGGCGGTGTGCGCGCGGACCTACAAGAGCAGGACCATCGGCTCGATCTTCCCCGCAGGTACTCACGCTGCTTTTGATCCTGTCATTTTGCATCGAGATGGCCCGGCGCGAACGGGCACCCCTGGTGAACGTGGGCGCGACGCTTTTCGGCGCGATTTACGTAGGCTGGCTGATATCGCATCTGGTTGTCCTCAGACAGATACCTGGAAACATAATACTTGGGTCTCACAAAATGGAAGTGGGAGCAGTGCTGGTGATGTTCACTTTCGTCGGCACCTGGGCGTGCGACACCGGAGCGTACTTCGTGGGCCGGTTTTATGGAAAGACCAAGCTGGCGCCCAAACTCAGCCCCAACAAAACAGTTGAAGGGTCGGTTGGGGGCCTGCTGGGGTCGCTGGTGGTCTCGCCGATCTGCGGATATGCAATCGGCCTGCCGCTGCGACATTCCCTGGCGCTCGGACTGATCTTCGGAGTGCTCTGCCAGTTGGGTGATTTCTCGGAATCCTCCCTCAAGCGCGAGTTTGGAATTAAAGACTTCGGCTCCATTGTCCCCGGACACGGGGGAGTGCTCGATCGCTTCGACAGCCTCCTCTTCACCGGCCCCGCCGCGTATTACTACACGATTCTATTCCTCCAGAGTCGGCTGAGATAGAAATTGATAATTGATAATTGATAATGTTGGGGATCCGGACTCTAACCCCTAACCCGCATTATTCACGAATTGATGGACTAGCCTTTCGGTCCAGGCACCCACGTGAGTGCTGGGCAGACAGGCGTTACGTGAATAATGCGGGCTAACTCCTATGTCCGTTCGGGCAGATTTGCAAATCCGCCCGAACGGACAACCGAAGCAACCTGTGCGGGGCGGAAGTTCCGGACTTTCCACTTTCAGCTTTCAGCTATTTTCTGAGGTGTACCTTTTGGCAAAACTTTTCGGAACTGACGGAGTGCGGGGCGTGGCGAACTCCGAACTTTCGCCGCTGCTTGCCTTGAAGCTCGGCACAACCGCCGCTCACGTCTTGATCGAGCGCAAAGCAAACACCAGAATCCTTGTGGGGCGCGATCCGAGAATATCGGGCGACATTTTGGAGAGCGCGCTCGTTGCCGGGATATGCTCGCAGGGAGTGGATGCAGGTACTCGCGGGAGTGATCCCCTCTCCGGGCGTCGCGCACCTGACCCGCACCACGTCCGCGGCGGCGGGGATCGTGATATCGGCCTCGCACAATCCCGTGAGGGACAACGGCATAAAGTTCTTCGGCATCGACGGATTCAAGCTCGACGACGCAATAGAATCCGCCATCGAGGACCAGATAGAGTCTTTCGAGAGCTTTCCCAGGCCGGAAGGCGCCGAGGTGGGCAACATCGTCCGCAGACACGAGCTTGTCTGGGAATACGCCGAACACGTGAAGGGCACCCTGGCGAGGAACATCACGGGGATGAAGCTGGTGATCGACGGCGCCAACGGCGCGGCAAGCGAATTGGCGCCGCGCATATTCGAGGACCTGGGCGCGAAAGTCACCGCGATGAACTGCCAGCCCAACGGAATCGACATCAACCTCGACTGCGGTTCGCTGCACCCGGAGGGGATGCAGGCAAGGGTGCGAGAGATCGGCGCGGACGTGGGCCTGTCAGTCGATGGCGACGCGGACAGGGTAATTCTCGCGGACGAGAACGGCAGCGTGGTGGATGGCGATCACGTCATGGCAATCTACGGGCTTCACCGCGCCAGGACCGGGGGACTGCCCGCGAACACCGTCGTCGGAACGGTGATGAGTAATATGGGTCTGGAAATCGCGCTGGCCAGGGAGAAGCTGACCCTCACTCGAACCGTGGTGGGCGACCGCTACGTCTGCGACGAGATGCGCAGATCGGGGGCGATAGTCGGCGGCGAGAAATCAGGACATATTATCCTCTCACGCTACACCACCACCGGGGACGGCATGGTCACGGCCCTGCAGGTGCTTTCGATAATGGTCGAGACCGGCAAGAAGCTCTCCGAGCTTGCCGCCGAGATGGAAGAGTTCCCACAATTGCTCGTCAACGTCAAGGTCTCCCGACGCGAGGGCTGGGAGCATGAACCCGCCATAATGTCGGCCATCAGGCAAGCCGAGGCCCGGCTCAAGGGCCGGGGTCGGGTGCTGGTGAGGCCGTCGGGTACCGAAAAGCTGATAAGGGTAATGGTCGAAGGCCCGGACTATGAAGAGCTGGAGAAGCTTGCCCGGCAGACGGCGGAAGCCGTCAGGAAAGCGATGGGGTAGGGTTCGTAGGTTTAGCAGGGTTAGTAGGGTTAATAGTATCTTACAACTGAAATCCTATACAAGCTGTACTGAACTTTGATATGTCACCTCGGATTTCAGTTGTAAGATACGTAAGAAGAAACCACCGACCTTCCGAATTACGGAAAGGCCGTATTGATTTTCCCGCGATGGTCTTCTTGGTTGCGGCTATGCCGCTTTAGGGGAAGAGAAAGGGCACCCGAGATGCCCGCATCATTCTCCGCGGCCCCTACCAACCTTACCAACCCTAAAACCCTATTAAACCCTCATGGACGCACAGTCGATAATCGCTAAGCTCGGTCTCCGGCCTCACACAGAGGGCGGGTTCTTTGCCGAGACATATCGCAGCAGGGACATGATTTCGGCCTCGTCGCTGCCAGCCCGCTACACTCGCGACAAGGCCCTTGCGACCGCCATCTACTACCTGATCACCCCGGAAACATTCTCGGCGATTCACCGGCTGGCGAGCGACGAGGTCTTTCACTTCTACGCCGGCGACGCTGTCGAGATGCTCAATCTCTTCCCCGATGGCTCGCACCGCATTATCAGCATTGGCGGCGACATCGAATGCGGCCAGATTCCCCAGGTGGTCGTGCCCAGGGGGGTCTGGCAGGGGTGCCGGCTGATACCCGGGGGGCGCTTCGCGCTGCTGGGAACCACCATGGCCCCGGGGTTCGACTACGATGACTACGAGCCCGGCGATCCCGACGAGCTGATCCGCCGATACCCCGGCTGTGCCGATCTGATTCGACCGCTCATTCCGTGCCCGCCGCCCTGATTCGCCCCTTGGTAACAGATCAGCCTTCATGAGAAGGGCAGCCACCACTATGCGGCGGGAACGACAAGGCGAGACAATCCCTGGCGTGAAGCCCTTCGAGTTCCCGCTGCATACGAGGGTTGCGCTCATGAAGAGTGAGCGCTTACGCCCTCTTGACATCGCTAGCGTTCCGAGCTATTATTGCATCGGATCGTTGGACCGGTCCAATGATTCGTTTCGGGAAAAGGGTTTCCCGAAACAACGGGGTGTTGCCCAACGGAGCGTTGCCCGCGCCAGAGAGTTCCGGGCTTTCCGCTTTCCACTTTCAGCTTTCCGCTATATTCCCAAGGAGACACGTCGTGACAAAAGAGCAAGCAGAAAATAATGTTGACGGTGTCGATCCCAACACTGTCCCCAAGAAAACCCTTTATACCGGAGCGCAGATTCCAGCTATTGGGCTTGGGACATTCGGCTCCGACCGCTTCTCCGGCGAAGACATCGCAAGCGCCGTAATCGGAGCGGCGTCGGCAGGTTACCGGCATTTCGACTGCGCCTCGGTATACGGTAACGAGCATCTGATAGGCCATTCGCTGGCGGAGATCATTCGGGACAGCGTCAAGCGAGAGGACCTGTGGATCACCTCCAAGCTTTGGAACGACAAGCACGGCGAAGACGACGTCATGGCGTCCTGCGAGAAGACTCTTTCAGACCTGCAGCTTGACTATCTGGACCTTTATCTGATCCACTGGCCATTCCCAAACTACCATGCTCCCGGCTGCGACATCAGCTCGCGCAGCCCCGACGCGAAGCCCTACATTCATGAGAACTACATGAAGACCTGGCGGCAGATGGAGAGGCTGGTCGATATGGGCCTGGCGCGTCACATCGGGACTTCCAACATGACCGTAGCCAAGCTCAAGCTCGTGCTGCGCGATGCTCGCATAAGACCCGCGTGCAACGAAATGGAACTGCATCCTCACTTCCAGCAGCCGGACCTCTTTAAGCTCTGCGTCGACAACGCCATCCAGCCCATCGGGTTCTGTCCGATCGGCTCCCCCACCCGCCCCGATCGAGACAAGACAGATACCGACACGGTGGATATCGAAGATCCGGTTATTCAAGCAGCCGCCAAGCGGCTCGGCGTCCACCCGGCCGTGATCTGCGTGAAATGGGCGGTTCAGCGCGGACAAATCCCGATTCCGTTTTCCGTCTACCGCAATGAGTACCTCACCAATTTGAAATCCACGGTGAGTGCCCGGCTGACGGACGAGGAGATGCACTCGATTGCCAAGATCGACAAGAATTGCCGGCTGATCAAGGGGCAGGTCTTCCTCTGGAAAGACAACCAGAGTTGGGAAGACTTATGGGACCTCGACGGCACGATTAGGGACGCATAGAATTTTCATCACGAAAGTGCGAAAACACGAAAGTTGTTTCGGGAAACCCTTTTCCCGAAACCCTGCGCGGTCGGAGTATTGGGAAAGGGGTTTCCCGATACAACAAATACGAAATTCTTTCTGAAATCCCTTTTCGCGCTTCCTCCCTTTCGTGTTTTCGTGGTTGAATTCCCTTCCGGCTTTGCCGGGTTAGGAACTAGGGTCGGGCTATCGCATGCGTAACCTCGTAACCTTGAAAAGAAAGGACGATCCTTATGTCAACACAGAAAATGACCGGGGTGGTTCTGCCCGGCAACAGCACAGTCGAGTTTAGAGAGTATCCGGTTCCCGAGCCGGGGCCAGGTCAGGTCCTGCTCAAGATGAAGGCATCCACAATCTGCGGCAGCGATATCCGTGCGATATACCGCGAGCACCTCGGCAAAGGGCCGGAGGGCTATCAGGGAGTCATCGCGGGACACGAGCCGTGCGGGCAGGTGGTAAGAACAGGCCCCCAGGTCAAGCGTTTCAAGGAAGGTGACAGAGTCATCGCATACCACATTTCCGGCTGCGGCGTTTGCCACGACTGTCGGATGGGCTATATGATCAGTTGCACCAGTCCTTTGCGAGCGGCTTATGGCTGGCAGAGGGACGGCGGACACGCCAACTACATGTTGGCCGAAGAGAATACCCTCGTGCATCTGCCGGACTCATTGACTTATGTCGATGGCGCGCTGGTAGCATGCGGATTCGGAACCGCCTACGAGGCCCTGCGGCGAATGAGCGTCTCGGGAAGCGATGCGCTGCTCACTGTGGGACTCGGGCCAGTCGGCTTGGCGGCTCTTATGCTCGGAAAAGCAATGGGCGTCACCAAGCTGATAGGCGTCGATGTGGTCGACGAACGTATCGACCTTGCCACGAAGCTCGGACTCCTCGATGTGGCCATAAAATCGGGGGAGGACGCCCTGGGCCGGATCAAAGACGCAACCAACGGCGAGGGCGCGGAGACGGTCTTCGACGCATCGGGCAGCCCGGCGGGACGCTTTCTCGCGATCCAGGGGACCAGGCAGTGGGGGCGAGTGGCCTTTGTCGGCGAAGGCGGCACGGTAGCGTTCGAGCCCAGCCGCGACATCATCCATAAGCAGATCACTATATACGGAAGCTGGGTGACCAGCCTGCCGAACATGGAAGACCTGGTGGAGCGACTGGTACGCTGGGAACTGCATCCGGATGTCACCGTCACTCACCGACTCCCTCTGGCTGAGGCAGCCAAGGCGTATCGGCTTATGGACGAGGGCAAATGTGGCAAAGTCGCGATCGTCTGGCCGGACTAGAACTCAGCGGAAAGCTGAAAGTGGAAAGCCCGGAACGTCCGCCCCGCACGCGTTGCTTCGGCCGCGGAGCGAAGCGCCCCGATGGTCCGGCGTTTCCGAACGCCGGACCCAGTTACTGCCGGTTTGCAACCCGCGAGTGTACGCTCTCATTCCCACCGACATTTGTCACCCGGGATATGTTCGATCCCTGAGCAATCGAACGTGAAGCCTTTCGCTCCGCCACCGAAGTCCGGATTCTAACTCCCAACCCCTAAAGCGGCGTAGCCGCAACCAAGAAGGCCATCGCCGGAAAATCAATACGGCCTTTCCGTGATTCGGAGGTCGGTGGTAGTATCTTACAACTGAAATCCGGGGTGACGTATCGGAGTTCGGTACAGCTTCTATCGGATTTCAGTTGTAAGATACTACGCTTTTCCCCAGACTTCGCTGGGGAAAAGTGGCCACCTTACGGTGGCAGTTGACCAAGGCAGGCGGTCGGGTTTTTCGCTTTTCGGTTGTTAAGGGATTTGAACAACACCTGAGTCGGCTCGGGAGAGCTCCCCAGCGTTGCCCTACCCTCCGCCCAGGCAAAGCAAGTATAGCTCATCCGCCATCCCTTAACAACCATAAAGCGGAAAACCCAAAGGCGGTGCGCCGTCGAATCCGCCTTAGCGACAACAAATTGTTTCTGGGAGGGCGCTGAGCGCCTAACTCCTCGTTACAGCGTGGGGGGTCCCACCGCGAGCAGCGTCACCTCGAAGTGGAGGGTGGAGTTTGGCGGGATGTCTCCCATTTCGTCCGATCCGTAGCCAAGGTTGGGTGGGATTATCAGCTCGCGGATACCTCCGACCTTCATTCCCGGCAGCCCCTCATCCCAGCCTTTGATGACGCGGCCTCGTCCCAGATCGATCTCCATCGGTTTCGCGCCGGGCTTGAAGGTGGAATCGAACACCGTGCCGTCGTTGAGCCAGCCCTTGTAGTTCACCGTAATCGTCGTGTTCGCCTGAGCCTCGTCCCCGGTCCCGACCTTGGTGTCCTTGTACCCGAAGTCCGGACTTGGTCATGATGAATCCGGGCTGCGCCGCCGTTTGCGGATTTGCCGGAACAGTCGGCTGCTCGGCCGTCGGCTGAGGCTGTGAGCTTGCCGGCGGATTCTCCGCGGTCTGCTTGCCGCAGCCGGAAGAGCAACGGCCGCCGCCAGAACCACCGCCACACTCACGAACGAGCGAGCGCCGCGCCGCCAGTCGCTGACGACTCCATGGCTTTCCATGTTCCGAATTCTTGAGTTCATTGCTCCACACACCTTTCATGCTTAGGGTTATAGGGTTATAAGGTTATAAGGGCCGGAGTGCCCGCCCCAAGTGAGTGCTCACTCTTGATAGGTACTTTGTCATGCTGAACTCGATTCAGCATCCACGGCACGAGCAAATGGATTCTGAAACAAGTTCAGAATGACGTGGTAACCATGGAAGAGTGAGCACTTACCGCCCCAACGGGAAGGAGGCGCCGGCACGGCCGAAGCCCCTACCAACCCTGCCAACCCTATTAACCCTGAAGCGGCGTAGCCGCAACCAAGAAGGCCATCGCCGGAAAATCAATACGGCCTTTCCGTAATTCGGAAGGTCGGTGGTTTCTTTTCACCTTACGGTGCCAGTTGACCAAGGCAGGCGGTCGGGTTTTTCGCTTTTCGGTTGTTAAGGGATGATTTGGAGGGGGCGGAGATTTCCACCCCCATCCCTTGAACAACACCTGAGTCGGCTCGGGAGAGCTCCCCAGCGTTGCCCTACCCTCCGCCCAGGCAAAGCAAGTATAGCTCATCCGCCATCCCTTAACAACCATAAAGCGGAAAACCCAAAGGCGGTGCGCCGTCGAATCCGCCTTAGCGACAACAAATTGTTTCTAGGAGGGCGCTAAGCGCCTATCTCTCTTGCCGCCGATAGTCCCACGGCGGGATGGGATTTTTCATTGCCCAGAGGCCGCGCTTGGCTTCGCGGGCTTCTTGCTGAAGACCGGCAAGCATTTCATCGGTGGGGTCGAAATAATTGTACCGCCAGGCCAGGCCCGCTTTAACAAGCTCGGCATTGAGGACCGCGCCGGACTCGGTCGTCACCAGGCCGACTGTCCGGCCGTAGCGGTCCGTGTCCTTGACTTCCACCTTCACCGTTTTGCCAAAGACCATGTCGCTGGTGAACTTCTTCGCCGCCCGGCCGTATCCTGGCCGAGTTCGGGAGCGTCCACGCCGAACAGGCGGATCTTCTGCGCCCAAATCCCATGCATTACGCTGATGGTGTCTCCGTCGCTGACGCTTATACACCTGCCGCTGAAGATGACCCCGACCGGACTCGGAGCGGCGCGCCACCCAAATCGATGCATTTGGGTGCGCGAGAGCACAACGGCCACCGCGACAAGCATCGCCCCCAGCGTGATCCAGGGGCTTTTGCGTTGCTTATGTCTCATGTTGGCCTCAAAGAGCCGCATAGTCGATAGCTGCGTCATAGTCCGGCAAGGTGTGAACTCCCACCAGCAGCGGCCATGATATGAGTCACCTGCACTCCCCAGCCTCGAAGCACCTGGGCGACGATCCGCTCGCGGTGGCAGAGATTGGGGTCTGCTTCGCTGCACATCAGCACCAGGCGCTTGTGCTCGGCGATATCGACTATTCGCCGAAGCTCGGATTGAAATTCGCCGGTGGCGGCGAGCTTGTCGTAGTCCGGCTTCCCGGCAGGGGTGTCAGGCTTGGGTCCTTCGGTCTGCCGCCCACGTACGCCCCCGAGTATCGATATGTAATTCCGGCCGCCTCCACCTGCCGCTCGAAATCACTCTTGTTGAACTGCGAAGCATACCGGCTGTACGGGTCGCTCCGGATGTCGACGAGAACCTCTACGTTATGCCGGTTGAGGATTTCGAGAAAAGCAATCACATCGTGGTTGCTATGGCCTATTGTGAGAATCTCTATCATTACAGATGTATTGTAAGGCATTTCGCCCCGCCCGGCAACAACCGGCGGAAGGGAAGTAACGAGTGCTGAGAAACGAGTAACGAGAAGGAGAGTACTCACTATGCGGCGGAACGACAAGTAGATGGTCGGCTTCAACCCGGCGCCTTCGAGTTCCCGCCGCATAGACTCGGGTTGTAATTGTTATTTTTGCCGCTTCCGGGCAGGAACCTGGGGCTTTGGTGGGGAAACGTAGTATGGGAGAATGTGCTGGGCGAGGTTGCTTTGCCGGACCATCGAGACTTTCGACTTTCTGACTTTCGACTTTCGACTATCTTCCGAGGAGACACATATGACTTGCGATTGTCCAGTATGCAAAGTCGCGCTTATAGACAAGTCGCTGCACGGCATGGGCTTCGAGGAGTGCCCGCAGTGCGCCGGGGTGTGGATTACCGAGCAGACTCTGAAGGGCCTCGAAGCCGACGATCTACGCGACCTGGAGGCCATCGATGCGATGGATGTCCCGGTAAAAGCGGTCGATCCGGGCTCGGCGGCGCTCGGATGTCCAGCCTGCGGCGGCGCGATGGGTCAGTTTCATTTCCTTTACGATAGCCCGATCGTGCTGCACAGATGTGACCGCTGCGAGGCGCTGTGGATCGGGTCCGGCGAGACTTGACGCAGATGGAGAAAGTGCTCGAGGCGGACCGCAATCCGTCCAAGCAGGAACTCGTGATCGAGCAAAAAGCGGTGCTTGAGGCGAACATGGAAATACAGCAGGAGCGAGAAGCGGCTCCGGCAGCGCACCATCGGGAGCGCGTTCAGAATGCTGTCATTGCGCCTCCCGTGGCTGTAGTGTCGATCCCCATCGGGGAACGACCCGTGCGCGAGAGGTCCCGACTGACGACTGACGACTATCTTCAAGGAAGAGTATGAAACAGTTCTATGTATCAGATATGCGCGAGGGCGCAAGGGTAGAGGACGTCTTCCTGGTGGTCTCGAAGTCGGTGCCGTGTCACGCGCCGGCTCTCGATACATCAGGGTCAAGCTGGCCGATAAGACCGGCGAGATCGACGCCGTGAAGTGGGATGCCAGCGAGTCCGATATCTCGCGCGTGGGCGAAGGCGACTATGTGCTGGCTCACGGGATAGTCACTCTCTATAAAGACAGCCCTCAGCTCACACTCGACTCGGTCCAGCGATGGGGCCAGGCGGTCGATCCGTCCGACTTCATCCGGTCCAGCGACAAAGACCCTGATGAGATGATGGCGGAACTGACGGCTCTTTTCTCGCGCATACGCGAGCCTCATCTCCAGCGCCTGCTCGAATACTTCTTCGGTAATCCCGCGTTTGTGACCAGTTTTCGCCAGGCCCCGGCTGCGTCGCGCATCCACCACGCGTTCATTGGCGGGTTATTGGAGCACACTCTCAATGTGACACGGGCCTGCGCCGCACTCACCGAGCTTTACCCCCAGGCCGATGCGGACCTGCTGCTGGCTGGGGCGACGCTGCACGACATCGGCAAGGTGGAAGAGTTTACCTGGTCGGGGGCGATACGCGTTTCGCCAGGAGGTCATTTTGTGGGGCACCTGGTCGGCGGCGCGATGATGATCAAGGAGGCCGCCGGGTCGATAGAAGGCTTCGATCCGCTGATGAGCCT
The DNA here is from genome assembly GCA_963823885.1 of uncultured bacterium. Taxonomy (GTDB): domain Bacteria; phylum Armatimonadota; class UBA5829; order UBA5829; family UBA5829; genus CAWGNL01. The sequence goes on along the minus strand of CAWGNL010000071.1, from coordinate 38,060 downwards.
TGCCCTGCAGCATCTGATCCTGGCGCATCACGGTCAAAAGGATTTCGGTTCTCCCAAAGAGCCTAAGAGCATCGAGGCGGTAATACTGCACTGCGCGGATGACCTCGATGCCAAAGTCGCGATCTACGAGCAGGCGATAGCGGAATCGGACGATAATGCGGAGATCGGCCATTTCACAAAGCGGCACTATCTGCTCGATCGTCCCATATTCAAAGGCCTTAGAGATCACAGCCAGCCCGGCCCGGTCCCCGAGGAGGCGCCCGATCTCCAACTCCTTGCGGAGCAAGATTACGATCCGTTTGCCGAGGAGTGAAAATACGAAGGGCCAATAGGGTTTTGGCCCCAACACCGTTCGCTTAACACGAGGGTCAGTTTCCCATTTGCCATGTGACAGTTCGAGCACAAAAGCCCCTCCCGGGGTATCCGCGTGAACCCAGGACGCTCGGTGAGCATCTGCGAAAAAGGATACTCGACCTCGGTCTTTCAAGAAAAAGGGCTCCGTCGAGGAGCTTGGAGTTAGCCCCTCCACCATCATTTACTGGAAGACCGACAGGATGTTCCCGCGAGCATGAGTCCCGCCCAAAGATCGTCCGGTTCTTGGGGTATAACCCTTTCGAGGGAGGCAGGGAAAGTCTGAAGAGACGGAATTGCCATTCTCCGCAAGACGCCCCCTCTCAAAGCGTTTAACCTTGCGGCTCTGCATACTTCCCGCGCCATGACTTAACAAGAAAGAGCACCTGACTGAACAACAGCAAAACTGCAGATCAAGTGCGCTCGTTATATATAGATATTCTGGCTCCCCTGGCTGGACTCATATCGAACTTTTCTGGCTCAGGCGGCTTAGTCGATTGCATTGTATCGGGAACAAGTTCCCGATACACCATTGCATTGTATCGGGAACAAGTTCCCGATACACCAAAAACCTGACGTCGTATCGGGAACAAGATTTTGGTGTTGGTGTTTCGGGAATCTTGTTCCCGAAACCTGACGTCGTATCGGGAACAAGATTTGGTGTTTGGTGTTTCGGGAATCTTGTTCCCGAAACCTGACGTCGTATCGGGAACAAGATTCCCGATACACCGAACACCGAAATACAAGCCAACGCAACGACCTGGCTCCCCCTCCTGGACTCGAACTACGAATCTTCGGATGCAGCCGTGCCGCGCATTAGCATGTTTGGTGTTTCGGGAATCTTGTTCCCGAAACCTGACGTCGTATCGGGAACAAGATTTGGTGTTTGGTGTTTCGGGAATCTTGTTCCCGAAACCTGACGTCGTATCGGGAACAAGATTCCCGATACACCGAAATACAAGCCAACGCAACGACCTGGCTCCCCCTCCTGGACTCGAACTACGAATCTCCGGATGCAGCCGTGCGGCGCATTAACATGTTGGTGTTTCGGGAATCTTGTTCCCGAAACCTGACGTCGTATCGGGAACAAGATTCCCGATACACCGAATACAAGCCAACGCAACGACCTGGCTCCCCCTCCTGGACTCGAACTACGAATCTCCGGATGCAGCCGTGCGGCGCATTAGCATGTTGGTGTTTCGGGAATCTTGTTCCCGAAACCTGACGTCGTATCGGGAACAAGATTCCCGATACACCGAAATACAAGCCAACGCAACGACCTGGCTCCCCCTCCTGGACTCGAACTACGAATCTTCGGATGCAGCCGTGCCGCGCATTAGCATGTTCGGAGATCAGGCCATCTGCTCAGCCCGCGCCTCCCATTCCGCGCTAGCTGATAACTCCTCACCACCTAAGTCGATATTCCGGTGTAGATAGCAACGGAGCGCGCCCCCGCTCCCAGTCTATTCACGGCCACCTACAAATTGCACTCTCAGGTATGCTGATTCGGCACGTGGTTTTGTCGAGGAACGGCAGGCGGATGCGAGGCAGGTAGTGTTCGTTCTTTCGGGAAACCCCTTTTTCCGAAACATCTGGCCACCACGCCACCGACAATAGTGCGTCCTATCGACGCGCGGTACGACATGCCTTGCCGGAGCCTGGAGCCTGATAATGCCGAGGAGAATACTCAGCCGAACCTGGGAGGAGTGAACTTCGGCTCGGGAGCGAATTGACATATTCTGCATCCGCGCTTACACTAAGACCAGGCCGCGTGCCCGCGATGTCGAATCCGCAGTTGCGGACGAGGATTACCGTTGAAGGACAAAGAAACAGAGTCAACTGAATACAAGCGTTCGCTTGCCGAACTCCGCGAGATTGTTGAGACGGTTGCCGCCTTCGCAACCAGCACAGGCGGAACTTTGAGGGTTGGCATCGAGCCTCAAGGGGACAGTGTTGGAGTTCAGATCGGGGCCGGTACTCTGGAACAACTGGCGAACTCCATCAAGCTGAGCACCGACCCTCCGCGGTACCCATCGATCACGTTCGAGGGTTCTGAATCCTCGGCTATCATAGTCATCACCGTGGAAGAAAGCCCCGTCAAGCCGGTCATGGCATACCATCGCCCCATGAAGCGAGTCGGGCGGACCAACCAGGTTCTTTCCCGTGAGGAGACCCATCGTCTGTTGGAGCACACCACCGGTCGCTCATGGGATTCCCTGCCCTGCCGGGGACTTGATCTGGAGGGTATAGACCATCAAGCCATAGCGAGCTTCCTCAGAAGGTCAGGCCAAGAGACCGAGCTTGGCAGCCAAAATGTCCTGACCAGCCTGAAGATGCTGACGCCGGATGGTCTGTGCAACAGCGCCGCCCTCCTATTTGCCCGCAATCCGCAGCAGTTCATTGTCGAGGCTCAGGTGAAGTGCGCCCGGTTTCTTGGGGCTACCTCGGTTCAGTTTCTGGACGAACGGACGCTTGATGGAAACGTGTTCTCCCAATTGGATGAAGCAGTAGCATTCGTCACCCGGAACACACGGCAGGCTATAGTCATCACGGGCCGCCCTGAGCGCGAGGTGGTGCAGGAGTATCCGCCTGAAGCCGTGCGCGAGGCGGTCATCAACGCCATCTGTCATCGCGACTACGCGATGGCCGGCACCGTGCAGGTTCGCATTTACGATGACCGTCTGGAGGTGTGGAATCCAGGACCGCTTCCTCCCCGGAATGACCATCGAACAACTTTACAGGGACCACCCTTCGCATCCGCGCAATCCAAACTTGGCTGCGGCGCTCCACCGGGCGCGTTTGATTGAGCACTGGGGCACGGGCACCCTGCGAATCGTCCAAGCCTGTGAGAATCGTGGGCATGCCACGCCCCGAGTTCATGGTCGATGGCCTCAGCTTCATCGTTCGCTTCGCGAAGGCGCCGGAGGTGGTGCGCGTTCCCGCTGAGACTGTGCTCAACGACCGCCAAAAGGAGGCTCTCGCCTACGTCTATAAGCACGGTAGTATCTCGCGGGCACGGTACCCGCTCCGCTTCAGGAGTCAGCGAACGACAGGCGCTCAGGGACCTGGGTGGATTGGAGGAGATGGGATTGCTGATCCGAAAGGGTCAAGGTAGAGCAACGCGTTATGAGCTTCCACCGGATAGAATCGCGCCATAATCGCGCCGTGGAGAATGGCGCGATTACCGCACGATAGCATATCATAATTGCTTCGCCGGCTACCTGCAATGCCTCCCATTCTTCGCCAGCCGGCACCTCCTCACCATCCACGCGGCGAGCACAATTGGCGCAAGTTGACGGAGCGTGCCCCGCTCTCAACTGTCAACATGCGTCCTGCCGATTTCATTGTCTCTCCGACGGAAGGGATTTAATCGCGAAAACGCGAGAGAGCGAAAAGAGAGTCAGCCAGAGAAGCACGGAACTCTCGGTATCTAACTCTCTAAGAATCCCTTTCGCGCTTTCGCGATGAAAATCTGGTTTGCGGCCTAAGTGAACTGTATTGCTTTCAGCCCGCATTATTCGTGAATTCGGGACAGGCCCTTCGGCTACGCTCAGGACAGGCTTCGGTCGCGGTGCGCAGCGAAAACATTTTATGAATAATGCGGGTTAGTATCTTACAACTGAAATCCTATACAAGCTGTGCTGAACTTTGATATGTGACCTCGGATTTCAGTTGTAAGATACGTAAGAAGAAACCACCGACCTTCCGAATTACGGAAAGGCCGTATTGATTTTCCGGCGATGGCCTTCTTGGTTGCGGCTACGCCGCTTTAGGGTTGGTAAGGCAGTAGGGTTATAGGGGAAGGGAAGACAGGGATCTATCTCTAACCTTTAACCTCTTTAACCTTGAACATTCAACCCGTTTTTTTCGAGGTGTTGCTTTTGTGGTGAATTCCGGGTATACTCTATTGGCTAAATCAATAGCTAAATCAACGACAGCACCGGTGTCTTCGTCACCCGTGGATTGCTATTCCTTCTGCGACTGGTCGAATCCCCCGTTAGCGGCATCCGTGCCCAGTGCTTCGCGTTGAGAATCTGTGGGATATTCCCGGAAGGATGGCACACCAAATGGCCAACAAATCACTTTACGTAGGCAATATGTCCTACAACACCACCGAGAGCGAGATTCGCGCTCTGTTCGAACTGTACGGGCCCATCGCTGATATAAGAATCATCGGCGACAAAGGCTTCGGGTTCGTCGAAATCCCCGCCGAGAACATGGACTCCGCTATCGAGGCGACTAACGGCAAGGAGGTCGGCGGCAGACCCCTGACCGTCAACGAAGCCCGACCTAAGCCCGAGCGCAGCGGCGGAGGCGGCGCAGGCGGCGGACGCAGCGGCGGAGGTGGACGCAGCGGTGGCTTTGGCGGCGGCGGCGGACGCAGCGGCGGCTTCGGCGGCGGCGGACGGCGCTGGTAATAACGTTCGGAAGTAACGAGTAACGAGTAAACGAGTAACGAGTCTTGCGATGCCAGTAGGGGTTGCCGTGGCTCGTTACTCGTTCTCCAGCACATACCCATTACTCGCTACTCGTTACTGGGCGGCACGAGGGCGTCCATTCTCGTTACCCGTTACTCAGCACTCCTCAATACCCATTTCTCAGCACTTTGCGGTAGCCCCCTTGACAATGTCGCTTAGTCGGGGTATACTTCATTAAGGAAGGCCTGCTTGTATCACTGATCCGCAATCACGGAATGCGGTGATGCGGCAGGCTGTTTTTTTCAACGGGGTATGGGCATCGGAGAAGGCGGTATTGGGATGCTTGCAGCCAGATTCCTATTCATATTAACAACCGCGCTAATTCTCGCCACCTGCTCGTGCGCGGGGGCGGCGACGATCACGCATGTCGCGGCGGGCTACGCTCAGACCGCGGCGCTCGCAAGTGACGGCACTGTCTGGGCGTGGGAGATAACGGTTACGGTCAGGTCGGAGATGGCACCACGACCAACAGGTCCACTCCGGTGCGGGTATCGGGCCTGACGGGTGTCACGGCGATATCGGCAGGCTGGCGCCACACCGTGGCGCTCGCAAGCGACGGCACGGTGTGGGCGTGGGGAGATAACACCGCCGGTGATCTCGGGGACGGCACAACCACCGAAAGGCTCACTCCCGTGCAGGTATCAGGCCTGACGGGTATCACGGCGATATCGGCGGGCTTCTGGCACACGGTGGCACTGAAGAGCGACGGCACGGTCTGGGCGTGGGGATACAACTACTACGGCCAGCTCGGGGACGGCACAACCACCGAAAGGCTTACTCCCGTGCAAGTATCGGGCCTTATGGGTGTCACGGCGATATCGGCGGGGAACTGGCACACGGTGGCGATCAAGAGTGACAGCACGGTCTGCGCGTGGGGATACAATGCCTCCGGCGAACTCGGGGACGGCGGCGGCGAGAGCTACAGCGCCATACCCGTGCAGGTATTGGGCCTGACGGCGGTTACGGCGATAGCCGGAGGCGGCCTCCGCACCATGGCGCTCACCAGTGACAGCACAGTCTGGGCATGGGGGGATAACGATTATGGCCAACTTGGGGACGGCGACAGCACGGGCATGGCTCAGTATAGTCCCGTGCAGGTATCGGGCCTCTCGGGAATCACGGCGATATCGGCAGGCTGGTACCACACGGTGGCGCTCGCAAGCGACGGCACGGTCCGAGCGTGGGGATACAACAAGTACGGTCAGCTTGGAAACGGCGACAGCACGGGCGTTGCGCAATATGGTCCGGTGCAGGTATCGGGCCTCTCAGGGGTGAAGGCGATAGCGGCGGGCGGCCGTCACAGTGTGGCCCTGAAGAATGATAGCACGGTCTGGGCGTGCGGATACAACCACTACGGCGAGATTGGCGATGGCACAACGACCAACCGGCTCACCCCAGTGCAGGTTGTTTTCGACCTGACCCCGCCGGTCGGAACGGTATCGATCAACGGCGGTGCGGCGTACACCAACTCCGCGTCCGTCACCCTGACGCTGCCCGCCACCGATGACAGCGGAACCGTCGCCCGGATGTGGATTTGCAACGACGGCGCCTTTGATATCGGAACCTGGCAGCCATACTCCGCGTCGACGACGTGGACTCTATCACCGGGCGATGGACTAAAGACGGTATATGTGGAGTTTATGGACCCATCGGGCAATATCTCCAATGTTGCGACGGCGAGCATCACACTCGACGCCGTGCCGCCGGCCATCTCCTCCGTCACCATCATCCCACCCATGGCCGCCATCGGCGACACCGTGACCGTTACGGTGTCGGCGAGCGATAACACGGGAACAGTTAGCGTGACCGCCAACGGCGCGGCGCTTGCACAAGACACTTCCGGAAATTGGTGGGGCCAGCTCCAGGCGAGCGGCCCGAACGGGGTACAGACCGTCGCCGTGATAGCCTACGACCATTGCAACAGCACTGACTCCTCGGCCACTTACAGCGTCGTTCCGGTCGTGGGCGCGGCGGTCGGGAGTTGTTTCGACCCGATAGCCTCGATCGTCTGCTCCTCCTACATCTTCAAATGCTGGGGCACGGTGACCACCATCGACTCCAACAGCTTCTGGCTGGATGACGGGTCATCTCGAGGCCCGATCGAAGTCATCGCGCCGGGCTACACCGGCATCGCGGACAACAACTACGCCAGCGCCCGCGGTATCCTGAACCCAACCGCCAGCCCCGTGACCCTGACCTGCCCGGCGGGTAAGGTCACGAAGCTGAATTGACTTCGAAAATAGCGGAAAGCTGAAAGTGGAAAGCGAAAAGCCCGGAACTTCCGCCCCGCACAAATCGCCCCGGTTGCGCGCAGCCGAAGCCGGCCCGAATGGCCATTTTCGTTGTTTCGGGAAACCCTTTTCCCGAAACGCACTCGCACAACCCATTATGCGGGGAACGACAAGGCGAGACAATCACAAGGCACGAAGCCCTTCGAGTTCCCGCTGCACGCGTGGCGCCTTCTGCCCGCGAGAGAAGGCATGGTCCTAATCTGCCCAGCGTGAGTGCTATGCGTGCAGCGGGAACTCGAGGTTCCGACCCCGACGTGGTCTTCGAGCCTCGTTCCCGCCGCATAGTGGTGGCTGCCATCCCACAGGGAATGATCTCTTGCCGCAAGAACCAGGGGGACGAGCCTGTGTGAACTAGGCGCCTGATGGGTAAATGCAACGAGTCTAAGCTGCGCAGTACGCTATTTCGTAAATTAGACTTTCGGACTTTCGAGCGGTCTTCCGGGGACACAATATGCCCAACATCTGGCAAAGCATAATCGAAAAATCGCACCGGGAGCACAGCGCGGCGAAGACCTGGTTGGTCTCGGGTGCTATCTGGATGGTGATCGGCACCCTGGCCGGGCTGGCAACCGCTATTCACCTGGTTGCTCCCGATGCCTTCGCCAACATACCGTGGCTGGAGTATGGGCGCATCCGCCAGGTGCACACCAACACGGTCCTGTTTGGTTTTGTCGTGGTGATGCTGCTAGGCTGCGCGCTGCACATTCTGCCACGGGTGCTCGACACGAAGCTCTATTCGGAGGCCATGGCAACCTCGCCGCGCTATTCATGAACGCGGGTATACTTATCGGCGACGTCGCACTGCTGGCGGGTCTGACGCATGGCAGATAATGGGCCGACTGGATATTTCCCGTGAACGTGCTGGTGGTGATATCGTTCTTGCTGCTGGCCTGGAACGTGGTGGCGACTATCGTCCGCAGACGGGAACCGCTGCTTTATGTATCCGCCTGGGTACTTCGCGGGCGCGGTCTTGTGGACCCCGATAATATACTTCCTCGGCAACTGCATGTGGCACCCGAGGACCGGCTCCGAGTCGGGAATAGTCGACGCGATCTTCTTGTGGTTCTACGGCCACAACATATTCGGCCTGCTGATAACGCCGCTGGCGGTCGGGATCGGGTATTCATATGGTCCCGCGCATCGCACGAGCGCCGCTTTACAGCCAAACGCTGGGGATCATCGGGTTCTGGACGCTGCTCGCCTTTTACACGCACATCGGCGCCCATCACCTTATGCAAGCCCCCATTCCGACCTGGCTCAAAACGGTCTCCGGCATCGACAGCTTCGCAATGATGGTTCCCGTGGCAACCGTGCTGATCAACTGGTGGTACACCTCCAGGGGCCGGTTCAACCTGTTTCTTGCAAGCCCGCCTGCTAAGCTGCTGCTCGTCGGCGGGATTTGGTACGCAGTTGTCTGCATCCAGGGACCGTGGCAGTCGCTCGCGTGGATTCAGAGGGTAACCCATTTCAACAACTGGGTGATAGGCCACGCGCATATCGCGGTGCTCGGCTTCACCGGGTTCATCGCGCTCGGGGGGATGTTCTACGTTTTGCCCTACGTTTCGGGGCGACGGGTTTACAGCGAAAGACTGGTCAACGCTCAGTATTGGCTCCTGCTGCTGGGATTGGTTGGCTTCTTCGTTGTCTTGACCGCGGCGGGGCTAATCCAGGGCCAGAGCTGGAACAACGGAGACACGGTCTACAAAGTCCTGCCCTTGATGAAGCCTTACATGGTCCTGCGGCTGGGCTTTGGACTTTTCATAATAACCGGCGCGATAGTCGGCCTGTATAACGTAATTCAAACCCTGGTTAGGGGTAAACCGCTGGAAACGGTGAATAATGAGATCGACTGACTCGATAGTCATGATAGGAAGTGTGCTGGTGGTGTTCGCGGCCACGTTCGCGACGGTGCTATGGCCGACTTATACGATCCCACACAAGCCTTCGGAGATTTGGCGTCAGCCTCATGCCCTGGAAGAAGCGGGAAGGCTGCGTTATATCGCCAACGGCTGCGTTTACTGCCATTCACAGTATGTAAGGCCGCAGGACTGGGACATCGGGGCTGAGAGAATCTCGCAATCGGGGGATTACCACGAGCAGCGGCCTCAATTGCTGGGCGCGCACCGGACTGGTCCCGACCTCTCGCAGGAAGGCGGCCAGCACCCGGACGACTGGCAGCTTGCTCACTTCACTGATCCGCGCTACACCAGCCCTCGGTCGCTGATGCCGCGTTTCGAGTTCGAAGGCCCGGATAACGTCAAGGCGCTGACCGCTTACGTTCAGAGTCTGGGCGCGAAAATGGCGGATGCCCGGATGGGTAAACAGACTTACTTCAAGCAGGAGGCGCTGGCTGGATTCGCAAAGGGTCCTGACGCCAACATCGAGTGGCTTCACTCGCGCGTGCCGGTCTCGTGGCGAATGATGCCCACCGAAAGCCCTGTCACGCACGTATCGGTGATGCGCGGGGAGAAGGTTTATCAGGACTACTGTATCGGCTGCCACGGCCCGGTCGGCGACGGCAACGGCCCCGCCGCGCCCTACCTGAAGCCTACCCCGGTGAACTTCACGACCCTCAGGCGCCACTTGATCGACAACAAAGTACATCGGGGGTATACTTTACTATCAGATAATGAACGGCATTACCGGAACGGCGATGCCGTATTTCAAGAAGCATCTGGAGTCGGCGAAGATTTGGGATGTGGGCAACTTCATCGAGTATAACTTCATCGACCACCGGGACGACATCTATCCCACCAACGGCATTCCGGCATCTTACGAGGGCGGCGAGGCAGGTCCCGGCGGCCCGCCCCAGCCGGCCGGTGACGCCCCGCGGGGAGGGAGCGGTGAAATGACTTTTTTGGATGTGTGGATAGGCTATGCGGCTATCGGCACAACGATATTTTCGGTAGTGTTCGTGTGGGCGGTTCGCACGCGGCAGTTTACGGAGATGGATCGCCAGAGGCACATACCGCTGCGGTCCGCTGAAATCGGCGGCGAACAGCGGGCGAGCCGGACCGTCCCCCGCGTCGATTGCCTGGTGCTCGCGGCCCTGATCGTCACTGTGTTCGGGATGCTGATTTGGGGGATAGTGGCCGGAATGACATATGCGGTGACGTGTAATCATAATTGGTGGGCTGTTACGGGTTGGAGGCTCCGCATTCTAACTCCTAAATCCTAAAGCGGCGTAGCCGCAACCAAGAGGGCCATCGCCGGAAAATCAATACGGCCTTTCCGTAATTCGGAGGTCGGTGGTTTCTTCTTACGTATCTTACAACTGAAATCCGAGGTGACATATCAAAGTTCAGTCACAGCTTGTATAGGATTTCAGTTGTAAGATACTTAACTCCTGACTCCTATTCCGGAGGGTGCTGGAAATGGAACTAATCTCTCCGCCGTTGGTGAACATAATAGCGGTAATGGCGATCGGTGAGCGGGGGGCTGCTGGCGCTGTGGTGGTATGTCGCGCTGTATCGAGTGCGCGAACGGAGTCGAGAGAGCGAGCCCGCCACAGATCGAAATGCCCGCGCGGATTCGAGAGGTCGTCTCGGGCCTGCCGGCGGCGCTCGTCATATTCTATCTATTTACAGCAATCGCGATGATTTCTTATGTCGTGTGCGTCTGGGTATTCGGGGTGAGCTATTGAACGTCAATCAACGATATGGGCCCAGTAGCGACGAGGGGCCTTCGGCGGCGGGAGGCTGGCTTGCGCCCATACTGGTCATTGCGTTCACCATTTTCTGGAGCCTGGCTATCTACGCGCTGATCGGATGGAGGGCCAGAGACTGGGAGTTCGGGTCGGTACCCTACGTGCCGGCGGAGTCCGTCTTCACTACGCACAGCTACCCCGCCGGCCAGGCTCCCAAGCAGGTCGTGCTGCCCGCGCCCGCTCCGGGAGGCCAAAATGCGAAGTAGGTCTCGGAAGGGAATTGCATCGCGAAAGCGCGGAATTGCGAAAGCGCGAAAGGGCACATGCGGGAAGCCGCAAAGTGTCGATTTCCTCCCGACAGCAGCGGGCCGGGGGACCCGAGAACCCAGCAGGGATTGGCCCGATTCGACTCGGCCCCTGCTTGTCCCTGTCTATTTTCGCGTTTTCACCCTTTCGCGTTTTCGCGATTGCATTTTCCGGAATGTCCGCCTAGTACCTGCCTGCCTGTGTGCGCTGAGCCTCGCTTCCTGCGGGCCGCACATGATAGGCCAGCAGTCGCTCAAGCCTTATAAGCAAGAAATGCCGGCGATGGCCCCCGGAACCGTCCCGACCGCCGGCAGCCTTGCGACGCTCACGCTGCGCGAGTCGAAGCTTTCGAAAAACCCGGTGCCCGCGAGCAAACTTAACCTTACCAATGGCCGCATCTTCTACGGCTACTACTGTCTCCAGTGCCACGGCGAAAACGGCGACGGCAATGGCCCCGTGGGTCAGAGCTACGTTCCAAAGCCCGCGGACCTGTCTTCGGCCGCGATAGCTCACCTGCCGGATGGTCAGGTCTACTACCGGATGCTCCACGGCATCGGCCACGACCCCGTCATGGACCAGACAGTGCCCCCCCGCCAGCGCTGGCCGCTGGTCCTCTACGTGCGGACATTCGCGAAGCGCTCGGCGCGCTAATCGACTTCTCAGTGAGCGTGGTGTCCGAAGAAGCCGGCAAGACCGATCACGTGGTAACTCACGAGCAAGCCCATTACGACCAGGTAGGCCCGCAGCGCGAACAGCGACCACTTCACGCCGCGAGTCATGGCCATCGGGCCCAAGTCATCGGCATTGCGCTTGACCTCCGGTACATCGTCCAACGGGTGCACCACGTAGAAACAGCGTTCGACCTTCTCGCTCTTCACCATAGTTGCCATAATAGTATCCTCCGTCTTGTACTGGATTTACGTGGCAGGTACATACGCACCTGTCACGCACGATACTCCTATGGCGCTGCGACGCATACTTAGATGCTGGATCGAGGGGGAATTAACCCTGCAGCGGCGCCACGAAAAGGAGCATCGATTTGAGTTGAACCAGACGTTCGTGTCCCGGGTCGTCAGGACTCGGGGGTTCCAGTTGATTGCTATTGTCGTCGTTGGAACTCAACTGATTTCCTCCTTTTCTATTCAAAGCGCCGCTGAGCGATTGGGGCGGTGTTAGTTGATTATTGGCGGATGGTAACGTAAAACAAAACACGGCCGGATGATGTTGCTATCTCGTGCCGTGCGTATACAGACGACCACGCCTCGCCAACACGATATTTATACCACCATTCGCCGCGAATGTAAATAGCTGGAGAGCGAGAAATTTTGAATTTTGAATTCTAAATTTTGAATTGAAGGACCTCTACCGGATCGCTGCAAGTGCGAGGAATCATGAGTACCCAAGCGCATGGCTGTCATTCCGAACGAATGTGAGGAATCTCTAAACTCGGATGAGTCTCACGCACCGGAACAAGAATCCAGGCGCAGCGTTGAGATTCCTCGCTACCCGCTCCTAAGAAACTCTCTTCGGAGGAGCGCGGAAACTGCCTACTGCAACGGGCACTAGCCCAACGATTACGTCATCCTGAGCAAGTGACCTCGGCGTTGCCGCGGTTACATTAGAAAGAAACCAGCCCCGTTGTTTCGGGATTTCGGGTGATCAGGTCCGACGAGCCGGGCTAGGCCAAAATCCCGAAACATCTGCAAGAAACCGACCCCCGGTGTTTCGGGAATCTTGTTCCCGAAACTGGGGAGTTTCTTAGGAGCAAGTGACGGCGACGCTGTCGCCGTTACATTGGAAAGAAACCGACGCCCCCGTTGTTTCGGGATTTCGGGTGATCAGGTCCGACGAGCCGGGCTAGGCCAAAATCCCGAAACATCTGCAAGAAACCGACCCCCGGTGTTTCGGGAATCTTGTTCCCGAAACTGGGGAGTTTCTTAGGAGCAAGTGACCTCGGCGTTGCCGCGGTTACATTAGAAAGAAACCAGCCCCGATGTTTCGGGATTTCGGGTGATCAGGTCCGACGAGCCGGGCTAGGCCAAAATCCCGAAACATCTGCAAGAAACCGACCCCCGGTGTTTCGGGAATCTTGTTCCCGAAACTGGGGAGTTTCTTAGGAGCAAGTGACGGCGACGCTGTCGCCGTTACATTAGAAAGAAACCAGCCCCGATGTTTCGGGATTTCGGGTGATCAGGTCCGACGAGCCGGGCTAGGCCAAAATCCCGAAACATCTGCAAGAAACCGACCCCCGGTGTTTCGGGAATCTTGTTCCCGAAACTGGGGAGTTTCTTAGGAGCAAGTGACGGCGACGCTGTCGCCGTTACATTGGAAAGAAACCGACGCCCCCGTTGTTTCGGGATTTCGGGTGATCAGGTCCGACGAGCCGGGCTAGGCCAAAATCCCGAAACATCTGCAAGAAACCGACCCCCGGTGTTTCGGGAATCTTGTTCCCGAAACTGGGGAGTTTCTTAGGAGCAAGTGACCTCGGCGTTGCCGCGGTTACATTAGAAAGAAACCAGCCCCGATGTTTCGGGATTTCGGGTGATCAGGTCCGACGAGCCGGGCGAGGCCAAAATCCCGAAACATCTGCAAGAAACCGACCCCCGGTGTTTCGGGAATCTTGTTCCCGAAACTGGGGAGTTTCTTAGGAGCAAGTGACCTCGGCGTTGCCGCGGTTACATTAGAAAGAAACCCACCCCCGTTGTTTCGGGATTTCGGGTGATCAGGTCCGACGAGCCGGGCTAGGCCAAAATCCCGAAACATCTGCAAGAAACCCACCCCCGGTGTTTCGGGAATCTTGTTCCCGAAACTGGGGAGTTTCTTAGGAGCAAGTGACGGCGACGCTGTCGCCGTTACATTGGAAAGAAACCGACGCCCCCGTTGTTTCGGGATTTCGGGTGATCAGGTCCGACGAGCCGGGCTAGGCCAAAATCCCGAAACATCTGCAAGAAACCGACCCCCGGTGTTTCGGGAATCTTGTTCCCGAAACTGGGGAGTTTCTTAGGAGCAAGTGACGGCGACGCTGTCGCCGTTACATTGGAAAGAAACCGACGCCCCCGTTGTTTCGGGATTTCGGGTGATCAGGTCCGACGAGCCGGGCTAGGCCAAAATCCCGAAACATCTGCAAGAAACCGACCCCCGGTGTTTCGGGAATCTTGTTCCCGAAACTGGGGAGTTTCTTAGGAGCAAGTGACCTCGGCGTTGCCGCGGTTACATTGGAAAGAAACCCACCCCCGTTGTTTCGGGATTTCGGGTGATCAGGTCCGACGAGCCGGGCTAGGCCAAAATCCCGAAACATCTGCAAGAAACCGACCCCCGGTGTTTCGGGAATCTTGTTCCCGAAACTGGGGAGTTTCTTAGGAGCAAGTGACCTCGGCGTTGCCGCGGTTACATTAGAAAGAAACCCACCCCCGTTGTTTCGGGATTTCGGGTGATCAGGTCCGACGAGCCGGGCTAGGCCAAAATCCCGAAACATCTGCAAGAAACCGACCCCCGGTGTTTCGGGAATCTTGTTCCCGAAACTGGGGAGTTTCTTAGGAGCAAGTGACGGCGACGCTGTCGCCGTTACATTGGAAAGAAACCGACGCCCCCGTTGTTTCGGGATTTCGGGTGATCAGGTCCGACGAGCCGGGCGAGGCCAAAATCCCGAAACATCTGCAAGAAACCGACCCCCGGTGTTTCGGGAATCTTGTTCCCGAAACTGGGGAGTTTCTTAGGAGCAATTGACCTCGGCGTTGCCGCGGTTACATTAGAAAGAAACCAGCCCCGATGTTTCGGGATTTCGGGTGATCAGGTCCGACGAGCCGGGCTAGGCCAAAATCCCGAAACATCTGCAAGAAACCGACCCCCGGTGTTTCGGGAATCTTGTTCCCGAAACTGGGGAGTTTCTTAGGAGCAAGTGACCTCGGCGTTGCCGCGGTTACATTAGAAAGAAACCAGCCCCGATGTTTCGGGATTTCGGGTGATCAGGTCCGACGAGCCGGGCTAGGCCAAAATCCCGAAACATCTGCAAGAAACCGACCCCCGGTGTTTCGGGAACAAGATTCCCGAAACACCGGAAGCGCTTGGGCTCGCCTTCTTGATGCGTAAATCCGCCGAAAACGCTGCCTCGGGGCCAAACATGTGTTTCGCAAAGCCGCTATGCCTAGCTTACACACTGTTGTGCGCCTCTTTATACGTGGCGGATTTGCTCATAACGCAACAACCTCCAAATCGGCCGTGGTGGACAACCAGAACGCGCACAAAGTGCTGGACTTGCTTGGGCGGCCCGGAAGCGACGGCTCGGTCCGTATCACCTCGCCGATCAACGGAATAGTGGTGGAGCGCGATGTTAACCCAGGCCAGACGGTGGACCAGTCGCAGATGACGCCGTGGCAGATGTTCACCGTCAGCAGCAACAACGTGGTCTGGGTGGAGACGGATGTTTATGAAAAGGACATCGCCAACGTCGCCGCCGGTCAGACGGCGCTAATCCATGCGAGTTCGCTGCCAAAGTTCGAGACCACGGGCAAAGTCGATCTCGTCTCCCCTGTGATCGACCCGAAAAGCCATGCGGTCAAAGTCCGGGCACGAATCCCCAACCCCGGCGGGCATCTCAAAGATGGGATGTTCGTCGAGGTAACTATTCAGATCGGTCACGGCAGGTCTGCCCCTGTCGCTCCACTCTCAGCCGTTCAGCACACGGAAAAGGGCGACTGCGTGTTCGTGGAGCATGCGGGCAAGTATGTCCGCCGGTGGGTGCGGGTCGGCGCTCAGCAGGGCGATTATTGCGTTCTGGAGAGCGGGGTGAAACCTGGAGACAAGGTGGTCACGCAAGGCGCCCTGTTCCTGACCGAAGAGGCAACCAACGGATGAGTGAGTTCAGTTCGCGCAGTTTCGGGATTTCCGGAGCGAATACGACGTTTGTGCCTTACATAAACAGTCGTGGTCGCTCCTCAAATCCCGAAACACCACTCTTCCTGAGAACGATGGCCAACCCGCCGCATAGGTTGGTCCATTATAGAAAGGCTTGACAAGGGATATGAGAATGAGATTCGGCGCAGGCATGGCAATGGTATTGATGCTTGAGTTGGTGACCCGCGGCAGCGCTATGGCTGGGGGCTACCACGAATTCAGCAGTTTTTCCTATGGAGATAAAGTGAGAGTAGCCGCCAGCTCGACAGTCGTTGCCGACATCGCGGCTTGGGTCGGTGGTAACAAGGTTTCTATTGTCTCGCTGGCCAAGGGCACTCAAGATGTCAGGGATATCAAGGTTTGCCAGAGCATGATCGAGGCCGCGCACGAGGCGGATATGCTTCTGAGACTAGGTATGGGATGCGACCCGTGGACGGACGAGTCGTTAGAGAGAACTCCTAAGAGAGTCGCCCACTTCGGACGAGAGAGTCACGTATCGGAACGCGACGTTTTCTCAAGCGATTCAGGTGGGCAACCCCCACTGGGGGCTCAAAACGGCCGCATCGCACCCGGCGCCGGCGGCTGCGTCGATTGCTCCCAGTCAGTCCACAAACTCGACACCGCGGCAGGCGCCACCGTGTCGAAAACCCGCTGCGAATACTACTGGCTCGATCCTGTGAATGGAAAGACCATAGCGGCCAACATCCTTGCGGGGCTAATCAGGGTTTCGCCGAAGAACTCCGCTTATTTCAACAAGCGATACGCCTCGTTTTGCGACCGGATAGACGCTTCTATGCCGAGGTGGCAGGCAATGCTGGCTCCTTTCAAAGGAACGAACTTCATTGCGCTCGGAGGAGACTGGAGCTACTTCGCAAACCGATTTCAACTGCGGCAAGCCGAGCGCGTCAGTTTCACTTTAACCGAGAAGCCGCACGACGCCACAGGCGCCGAGGTGGTTCTTTTCGAGCAATCGCCCGGTCACGGCGCCGAACTGGAATCAGTGCGCCGGACTAACCCAAGGGTACTCTTGTACCCAGTATGCCAGGGGAAGCGAAAGGCGTGAACAACTATTTCGATCTGTTCGATCGTCTTGTTGCTCAGATTTCCAGATCATTAAGACGGTAGTCGCCGCATACGTGGGTTGTATTCATGAAGACCGATCTGTTACATGACAAAAATCGACAACCACACTCTGAATTCGTCATGGTATAATGAAGGTCTATGGACACTTCCAGCCGTACAGTGCTCGTAGTCGGCGGCGACGTCGACGAGGTGAACGCACTACGCGCTGCGCTGGCTGGAGCGGGCTACCCAACGGAAGCAGTTGCCACCCAAGTGGATGCCGCGCAACAATTGGCCGCGGGAAACTACGCGTGCGTGATTCACGGCGATGCGGGAAATGGAGGGGCGGAAGATCGCATCGCCAAGGAGCCGGAGCACTCCCCAGCGATTGCGTCCGGCGCATTCAAGCTGACGAAAGAATCCGACCAGCGCCTTACCGGTGAACTGGAAAGGATGATCGGGCTGCTTGATGGCGTCACGCGCGTTACTCAGACGTGCCTTGCGCATCTGAATCGCGACTTCGAATGCATTTGGGTCAACTCCGTTTTCGTCGAAAAGTCAGGGCGCTCCAGCGAAACGCTCCTGGGCAGCAGCATCTTCGGGGTACTGCCCTGCGCCGACATGCGCGCGGCTTTCGAACGCGTTCGGTTGAGCCTGCAGCGCTGCGAAGGCAAGGAAACGCCCCTGATCCGCCCCGACTTGCCCGACCAAGGCGTCACCTACTGGAATTGGGCACTGAGCCCCGTCACCGACAGCCTTGGCGAGCTTGAGGGATTCGATCTCTCGTTGTGGGACGTCACGACCCAGGTCCGGAGCCGCCAGGAAATGAAGAGGCTCCGGGCGGAGAACTCGGCGCTGCGCGAAGCCTCCCGCGGGGACCTTGCCACAAGCTGGATTATGGACTCGATCGAGAAGAGCGAGAAGCGCTTCCGGTCGGTTGTTCAGACCGCGTACGATGCCATTATTACTATGGACTCGAGCGGTCTTATTACTTTTTGGAACTACGGCGCGGAGACCATGTTCGGCTATACCGCGGAAGAGGCCGTCGGAATGCCGCTGACGATGATTATGCCGGAGCGTTACCGCCGTACGCACGTGGCCGGGCTAGGGCGGGTTGTCTCGACGGGCAAGACGCGCGTTGTCGGCCACCGGGTGGAACTCAATGGCCTCCGAAAGGGAGGGACCGAGTTTCCGATCGAGCCTGTCGCTCGCCGAATGGCGCATCGAGAACGAACTCTCTTTCACCGGCATAATCCGTGATATCACCGACCGCAAGCTATCCGAGGCGGAGTTGGTCCACGTGCGCGAGGCCCTGGAACAAGCCTACTCGCGCGAGCACCGCATCGCGGACACTCTCCAGCGGGCGCTGATCCCCGAAGTCAGCTTCATGATTCCCGGATATCACGTGGCGGCAAAGTATCAACCCGCGCTCGACGAAGCGGAGGTCGGCGGCGACTTTTACGATGTGTTCGGGCTCGCCGGCGGCCGAACCGCGGTGGTGATGGGTGATGTGTCGGGCAAAGGGTTGGAGGCGGCGGTGTACACGGCCATGGCCAGAGTACACGATCCGCGCTTACGCGGTGCAGAATCCCGACCCCGCCCACGTGCTCGCCAAGCTCAACGAAGTCCTCTACGATTACACTCCGGACGATTTGTTCGTTACTGTCTTCTACGCGGTCCTGAGTCACGAGGGCCAGGTGCTGACTTACGGTTCCGCCGGCCACGATCCTCCGCTTGTCTACGACTCTGAGTCGCATCGCATCGCTCCATTGGCTCCCACGGGCTGCGTGGCGGGCGTAATTCGGGGCTGCCAGTATGACGCCGGCTCGCTCAAGCTTGACCCCGGAGACATTCTGGTTATCTACACGGACGGCGTCACGGATGCTCGCAGCGCGGGAAAGCTGCTGGGAGTGGATGGTCTCGCTCGAGTACTTGTGAACTGCGCTAAAACCGGCGGCGGCCTGACGGAGGCGATCTTCGATGCCGTATCGGAAGCCGGCGAGGGAGTGCTGCGCGATGATGCAGCCGTGCTCGTTATCAGGGCCCTGGAGACGGGTGTTAGGTGACGGGTGATGGGTGTTGGGGAAGGGAAGTCCCTTCCATCACCCAATACCTGTCACCCAACACCCGCCGCAGTCCCTTCCATCACCCATCACACCCAACACCCATCACCCATTCCGTGTTTATGCCGAGCAATTCTGGGGGTAAATACCTGCCATGTTCTTTTCATGGAGGCGCGAGATGGGAGTGCTGGAAGACGTATCCGAGAGTGGAATGGGTTGGCCGCTGGGGATAGGGCTGCTGGTTGCGGCGCTGTCGGCGGGGCCCAAGCTCGTTAAGGCAGGCAAACCGGTAATCAAGGGCGCGATGAGGGGCTACCTGATTCTGCAGTCGAAGTCGAAGGAGGTGTTCGCCGAAACCAGCGAGCGAATTCAGGACCTCTACGCCGAAACCAAGTACGAGTTTGAGCATCAGCCGGAAGCCAAAGTCGTCGAGGCGCAAGAGCCCGTGAAAGCCGCGGCAAAAGGCGGCGCGGCCAGGGCCGAGGGCGCCAAGCCCAGGCGCAGGCCAAGGACCAGGTCCGCCAAGCCCGCTCAGAAGTCCGCCGAGGCGCAGCAATGAGTTACGACGGACAAAAAGGCATCGTGGAATCATACGTGCCTGGGCGCTTGAGAGTCCGCATGCCCCCGGAAAAACGGGAAGATGAAGCCTTCGCCCACTTTTCCGGAATGATCGAAAGACTTAGTGGCGTCCGGAGCATTAGCGTAAACCGGAAGACGGGCAGCGTGCTCGTCGAGTTCGATCCTGAGGCTTTGGCTGTCGAGGAAGTCAATTCCCTCGCGCGTGTTGCCGGCATTATCGGCGAAATCGGCGAGATCATCGGCCAAGCCGAAGGTGAGGAGGACAACATCGCCTGGAATGAGCTTTCGATCGCAGCCAAACGCTTGCAGAAAGCATTCTGGAAGGCGAACGGCTCTGTGCGCCGGGCTACGAACGGCCTTGTGGACCTCAGGCTCCTGATCCCGGCGGCGCTGCTGATGCTCGGAATCGCGCGCGCCGTGGCCACGCGCAAGAACCCGCCAACCCCCTGGTACGCACTGTTCTGGTACGCCTACAGCATATTCATGCACTGGCAAGATCCGACGAAGCACATGCCCCACGCCGGCTCTCTTGCGGGCGGCAAATAAACCAGCCCACTATGCGGCGGGAACGACAACTCGAAGCAGCCCCCTGGCATGAGCCCTTCGAGTTACCGCTGCACGCCTGGCGCCCGCGCTGGACATAGAGGCGGATTGCCATAGGGCGCGCGATTCACTCAGCCACCACGACGGCCATATAATGAGCGACACGTAGAATACCGGTTCCACTATCATATCCGCAGGCAGATGCTCCCACCGGTAGATAGTCTGGCGAAGCGACTCTTCGGCACTTCGGCAGAACGGGTCTGAACATCGGAGGGTCAATTCCTCATTCACGTTCATCTCGTTCCAGCAGATTTCATTAATCCAGACCATGGGGCGAACCTTCTCCAAGTCGTTTAGTTGTCGCCACATCTCGGCCTTTTCCTTGTGGACACCGAGCGATGCAATCGATGCGTATCGCTCGGCCAACCGCCGTAATATCGATCTATCATTTGGGCTAATCATGCTTTGCCGTCTTTCACATCCATCGGATTTGTGAGTGTAGCCGGGGGAGATTATCTTCGCGAATCGCCACCCAAGGGGATCGTTGGTCGTTACTTCGCCAGCGCATTCCAGATATCATCGTCCTCGATTCTGGCCCCGATATCCACTTGGTAGAAACGAGCTATGGGCTCGAAAACCTCGGGGCAAGAATGCCAGACCGTATGCGCTGCCCATCTGACCTCGTCGACTCCGCGCTTCGACATCGCTCCGAGCGGCCTCCTGCACGGCCCGGCGGGCATTCCAAGGCCGGCCATGAGAGTCTTCACGGGCAGCGGGTTTCGATATCGGTCGTTTACCATCACGCGCTCACCCGAAGCCAGCGTGCGCTCATTATCCACCTTGACCGTCACAACAGCGAACAGCGGCGCGAGGATTTCCCCTATCGCTTTGGCGGTTCGGGTGTCGCCCGAGGCCGCCGCATCCACCATTTTCTTCACCGCCGCGGGGGCGATATTGGCGGTCACCGAGATCACCCCATCCGCCCGTATCTCAGGATCGGTCATCATCCGGCAGGTAATATCGTCGTCCCCGCTCATAATCGAGAAATCCGGCCTCAGGAGCTTGCGGGTGCGGGCCAATCGGGCAAAGTCGCCGGTCGATTCCTTGACGGCGTTGATATTGGGAAACTTGCTCGCCAGAATGGCCATGTCCTCGACAGTCAGCGCCGTGCCCGTCCTGCCGGGAATGACGTAAGGGACGATCGTGGTGTCCGGAAACTCGTCCGCCACGACGGCGTAGTACTCGTCGCGCAGTTCCTGAGAAGACGGGCCGTTGTAGTAACAATCGACCATAAGAACAGCCTCGGCGCCCGAACTTACGGCGTGCCGGGTGCTCTTGACGGCCTCGGAGGTGGAGTTGCTGCCGCTCGGCCAGGACCGGGCATGGCTTTGGGTGGGACACAATCTCATTCGGATCGGAACCCGGCAAACCTCGCCACCCGACGAGGTGCTCGCGCCCAGCGACGACCTCGCCTACCACTTTGTTGTGCTCATCCCAGTCGAGAGTGGGGGACTCGCCCGTGGTTCCGGCCGGAACTAACCCGTCAATGCCCTGAGATATCTGAAACGTGACATTTTTGCGCAATCCCTCCCAATCGATCGTGAGATCGGGATGCGTTGGCGTGACAAGTGCCGTCCACGCGCCTTGTATTCTAATCATGGTACCTCCGTCGAAGATAGTCGAAAGTCGAAAGTCAGGAACCCCCACGTGCGGGCGGCCCTCCTCTAAAAATGGTTGTCGGTTGACAGTTGGGGAACTGCCTGCCACCCCCGGTGTTTCGGGATTTGAGGCAGCGAACGATTGCTTATGCAGGGCAAAACGTCGTGTTCGCTCCGGAAATCCCGAAACGAGCCAAACCACTCTATTATATTCTAAGGTCCAAAAGCCTATTTGGCAACGGTTGAGGAAGGAATCCAGCCACGAAATCGCGAAAAGAGTCGGCGGGTGGTACGCTGTGTTCGAGCCAACCCGGATACAGCGAATGTCTTGGTGAGTTTCGACCCTGGTTGCATCAGTTTCGAAGAGATTCTGGTTAGTTTGTGTGACCTGGGCCACACTCCGGTGGCGGATGAGTGCGCTCCCCAGGCACCCGCGAAGGACTCCGGAGACCTGGTCTGCCAGATCGGCGTAAACCTGGCGAAAGTTGCGCTCAGACAGATGCTCAAGGGGTCGGCGACGGCACTGATTCTCGAGTTGTTCTAGCCCTTTCTTAGAGTCAACAGAAAGACAAAGTCCTCCTTTGCCTTTATTGCGTGGTTGAAGTTGGGCGGCATGTAGAAGTAATCCCCCGGCTTGACCTCGCGCACTTCATCTCCCAGAGTGAAATCCGCCAGGCCCCTGGCGACGCCGATCGCCGCGGGCATAGTGGATGTATGCGGGGAAAGATACTGTCCCGCCGGCATCATAAAGAGCACCACCTTGAAAAACTCATTGTCTACGACGGGGATGCTCAGAATACCCTCCTTGGGCATCTCGATCATCTCAAAGAGATTTTTGACTTCGTGACTCATTATGCCTATCCTCCACTCTCGGGCAGCAATTTCGCATCGAGGGTTATCCGCACGCCGGCCAGAGCCTTGGATACCGGGCAGCCTTCCTTGGCGGCGGCCGCTTTAGCGAGGAACGTCGTTTCATCGATTCGCGGCGACTGGACCTGGGTCCGGAGATTGCTTTGCGTGATCGCAAAGCCCTCACCCACCTTTTCGATGGAAACACTTGCGGTCGTTTTCACGCTAGTGGGAACGAAGCCTGCTTCGGTGAGCATCGCGGCCAGGGCCATGCTGAAACATCCGGCGTGCGCGGCGGCTATCAGTTCCTCGGGGTTCGTGCCGGCTCCGTTTTCGAATCTGGAAGCAAAGGAATACGGCCCCTCTAACGCTGCACTGCCTGTCTTTATGCTGCCTTCTCCACTGATGAGATCGCCTCTCCACTCTGCCTGCGCGGTTCGTGTTGCCATGTTTATCCTCCTGGGAAAAGTCGAAAGTCGGGAAGGGACGTTCCCTTGCCCCGGTCTTCCTGAGCCCTCTTGACCGGGGGAGCCTGTACCATACACTTCAGGGTGTCTACAAATCGCTTGAAGCACTGCCCTGACGCGTCCGCGGTCTACCGGATTACCTGAGATTTTGTTTAGCATGGTGCTCCCCGATCCATTATGCCAATATTTCGCTCTCCGGTATCAAGGGGACATTGATCGGACGAAGCAATCTTATCAACCCGGAAAGGTCGCAGTCCAACTCTGTCGGATCAATCCTATCCAATAGAGCTCGGAGGTTAATGCGCGACAGCAATGCTTTCGTTACAGGGCGCTTCGCGTCGGGGAACATAATGCTGTCTATAAACTTGGTGGTTATTGAATGATTCAGAAGCCTAGCGAGAGCAAAGGCGATATCTGGAGAGGGAACCGGCAGAATGTAGCATGTGTCATCGCACAGGACCGGCTTTCCCTCACAGGGACCGAGAGCCACGAACCTCACCCGCTTCGACAGCCCCGATACTACAATTTTGTGTGCAATAAAGGAGTAATCGCCAATGCCGAAAATGGAAAAGCTATCTCGGTCCTTGTATATTCTGGATTTACGAGAGTCTGAAAATATCCGCATGCTTTGTTAGGTACGACCATAATCGAGGCGCTATTCTTTGCAGTTGGGATGTAGATTCACCAACACGCATCTGTGTGATTATTATGCCACGCTTAGGGTGAGTACCATTGCTTCCTAAATCAGCGCTTTTAACCAAGGGATAGATGTACGCCTCCTCCACGTCGATGGTTTCACCCAAACCGTTTCGCCAGATGCCGTTGTCAAATACTAATTCAACCACTTGCGCAGCGTCGTGCTTAACACCCTGCCTCCACTGGATCGGGCACCGACCGTCAATCGCGCGCACGCTCTCGTAAGTTGGGACATCAGCTACCAATCCATTCCGCCCAATGCCCATCACCTGCACCGGTTCGGTGTCTCCGAGAGAAGCAAATACAGGTGCTTCGTAGGTAACTTGTCCACAGTGATTTAGCGTAATTGTGAACAAGCAAGCATCTACAGCGGCGCCGAACCACCTTGCAGCGTCAATCTTGCGAATGCTTGCAGCAGATAAAGGTAGCGCATTGTCGTGCGCATGACATAAAACCTTGCGGGCAACAGATGTCTTACATAACAGCGATATGGTTACATCGTCGGTCCTGAACTCCGTTAAGAGCTTCAGCCAAATGTACTCCGCGATGTCGAAGTTGGCGTGGCCTGTGATCGCATCTATACCGCGCATACCCTTGAAGTTGGATTTGCGTGGGAGATTAGTAACGTCCAATGCCCCCTGAGCAGCATTTGTGACCCATGGGGGGTTGCCGACAATAAGCAAGGGCCCGTTTCCTTGCCATTGAACATCCCGAGCCAAGTCCGTACGAAATATGTCGGCTTCCACGATAGTTAACCGCGTCTCCGCAGGGTGAGCGATTGCGCCACATGCGGCGACGTACCGGGGCTGCAATTCCAAGCCCACAATCTCCTGAATAGCCGTATCGTGCGCTAGAAGCCCCCTCACAAAGCTCCCCATTCCACAAGTTGGCTCTAGTGCGCGTGTCCACTTCCCTTGATCCCAATCCAGGGTACTGAGGACTTGTCGAACCAGTGGTAGGGGGGTCTGAAAGTCACCCAACGATATGGGAATTGCCATTGCTCTCTCCTGAGAGGCGCTCAACGCCGGCCACAGTGCCTGCGACACTCATTGCGCGCCTATATTGGAGCCTCCATTGCTGCGCGTTTGATATAGTGAGATAACCTTGTGGCGGCTGATGTTCCATTATCTCCTCGGCAAGTTGCTGTCTACCAATCTCATCAAGCGGCAAGTTGCGATCTTCCAAGAACGCGACGATATCATCTACGTTTGCATCTCTTTCCAGAAGCTCCCGCAGACGCTGGGTTGTCTGGTAGTCGCCAGTGCACTCCTGATCAATAAAGATGACATCGCGGAATGTGAGATAGGCTTGTCTAGTTTCCGAGTCATCAATCTTGTCGTACACGAAAACGATGAGATGATAGCCTAATCCATGGACTTTCTGACTAGCCGATGCGTACGGACACGACGATTGAGGTTGCCGAAAACTCGTTACTTTGTAGTCAATGTTCAAAGCAGGACAGTCGATACCGTTTGCCGACGATCCAGCTTGATAGCCAAAGCGATCCTCCAGGTAATGGTGAAAACGGTGCTCCACAAGGGTACCGACCGCCTTGCCGTCAGTTACGCCAAAAAGCTCAGATATGCCAACCGCACCTACCTCTATAGCGAACTCCCCCGCCGCGGCTTTCAACCACTCCAAGTTAATAGATTCCATATCCGTCTACCCCTTCATCCTAGATGTGCCTTCCATCAAGCATAGCGAATTATCGACCAGATGGCAAGCGCGCTTCCGTCTTATACTGAACACAGTGAACGGCTTGAGGCTCATCGATAGACGTTAGCGGTTGTCATGTATTTAATTGCCGAAAGTTGTTTCGGGAAAGCCTTTTCCAGCGTATGTGCTGTGCGTGCAGCGGGAACTCGAAGGCGCCGGATCGAAGCAGACGCTCTATTTGTCGTTCCCGCCGCATAGTGTGGAATCCTCCCTTCCCCAACCTTTAACCTCGAACCCTTAACCTTTAACGCGCTCGTTCCTTCCTTCCCTACCGACCTAGTGCGTGTTATAATGGGAACGTTACCCTGGGTAGAGTCTTGCCGGTGTATCGGGAATCTTGTTCCCGATACGCACTTAGTTTCGGGAACAAGATTCCCGAAACACCCGGTACAGCGTTCTATCAATCAATTATGCAACTAAACACTAGTGCGTGTTATAATGGGAACGTTACCCTGGGTAGAGTCTTGTTCGTCGTCGGAGGTTGGTGGATGTTCAAGGGACAAAAAGTGGTCGTCGTAATGCCGGCATACAACGCCGCGCAGACCCTGCGCATCACTTATGAAGAGGTAATGGAGCAGGAAATCGTCGACCTGGTGATAGTGGTCGATGACGCCAGCCAGGACGAGACCACCGCGGTCGCTCAGACGCTGCCGAACACGCTGGTCGAAACCCATCCGAACAATATGGGCTATGGCGCCAATCAGAAAACGTGCTACCGCCTTGCCCTGGAGCAGGGCGCTGATATCGTGATCATGGTGCACCCGGACTATCAGTATACCCCCAGGCTGATTCCCTCGATGGCGTCGATGATCGGAAACGGGCTTTACTCGTGCGTTATAGCATCGAGAATTCTGGGAGGTCGCGCGGTGAACCAGGGCATGCCGCTGTGGAAGTACGTCTCGAACCGGTTCCTCACCCTGGCGGAGAATATCCTCGTCGGGGCGAAACTCTCGGAATACCACACGGGATACAGGGCGTTTTCCCGAAAACTGCTTGAGGAGCTTCCGCTCGAACACAACTCCGACGATTTCGTCTTCGATAACCAAATGCTCGCGCAGATCGTCTGGCACGGCTACTACGTCGCCGAAATAAGCTGCCCGACCAAGTACTTCGCCGAGGCGTCCTCGATAAACTTCGCCCGGAGTGTGAAGTACGGTTTCGGCTGCATCGGGACCGGGCTCAAGTTTCGGCTTGCGACGTGGGGGCTCGTTAAGTCGAAGCTGTTCCCGCGAGAGGCACGCAGACGAATGCAGTTGACGGTTGACAGGTAACAGCTTGCGTCTTGCTGAGATCCGGGTCTGGCTTTGAGGTGGCGATTCAGAGATCGCCACCTATCGTGAGTTCCCTTCCCAATTCAAAATTCAAAATTTAAATTTAGAATTCTCTCTTCGCCCCTTCGCATACCCCTTTGAATCCACACCAGGAGCAGGCTCGAAGGTCCTCGGTCATAGGGAAACATTCGATATCCGCGGGGCCGAAGGCGGGCTCCAGCTCCATCATCTGGTTGAAGCTGTCCTTGGCAGTCTGCTTCGCGGCCTCGATTTCCTCGGCGGTCGGGCTGAAGACTTCCACGCACAGGTCCGGATAGAGATAAACCGCGGTGAGTCTGGTCCGCGGCGGGTCCCAATCCCATTTTCGCTGGGCATAGAGGCTGTACAGCGCGAGTTGGACGCGGTCCTGACCTGACGCGGCCCCGGTCTTCCAATCGATGATGGTCGGCGCGGGCTTCGCGTGGGCGAAATCGATCCGCGCGTAGACCTGAATCCCGTCCAGATCGAAATGCTGGAAGAGGTCTTCGTCGATCTCGATCCAGCTTGCAGGCTCGGATGTCGAAAGGTCCCGCCAAACTTGCGAGTCGAACAGGTTCTCCACGCATTTCCAGGCTGCAAGCTGCGCCTCGCGTGCCCGCTCATTGATGTTGGGATACTTGTAATAGTGCTCGATGAGGCTGGTGATATCGGAGGCTTTCCTGCCTTCGGGCCGGTTGTCCACGTGCCAGAGCCGCTTGGCCGACTCCATGTATCGCTGGCGGATGACGTCGGTGACCCGGCGCTTCGCGGCCTGCGCATCGGTGGTGATCCCCAGCTTCGCGGACTTCAACGCCTCGGCGATAACCGAGTGCACCACCTGCCCGCGCAGCATCGCCAGCGTTGTAAGGTTGCGCATTTCGAAAAGCCGCCACCGCAAAGATGCGTCCTGCCCCCAAAACCGGTGGTAGAAATACTGCCGCCGGCAGGAGTCGAACCGCGACTTCTTCGATAATGACCACGATAGCGTCGATGCCTGCCAGTTGTCCATGGCAGGCTCCTCTGGAAATAGTCGTCAGTCGTCAGTCGGGACCTCTCGCGCACGGGTTGCTTCGGTCCCCGTTGGTCCGGTGTTTCCGAACGCCGGACCCGGTTCCCCGGGTTTGCAACCCGCCGCGCCCCTGTCGAGTTGGGATTTCCAAATCCGGGGAGATACCCTCCTCCTGATTCGACCTGTAGAGTGCTTTTTCCTCTCAGTGATATTTGGCGACCCATGCTCCCCTACCCTCTACAGCATCAAGCGCCATGCGTGCAGCGGAACTCGAAGGACTCCACTCGAAAAGCAAGTGCCGGCTTGTCGTTCCCGCCGCATAGGCGTTTGATGCCGCCACGCCGTACGAGGGAAAAGCGGCCGCGCCGCCGAAGTGGTATCAGAGTTCGCGGGTAGGAGGCCCGGATTTCTAACTCCTGACTCCTGCCCCCTGACTTCTATTCTCAAATGGAGGATCCTTGTTTCATGCAATCTATCGTGTCGGTAGAACTCAATCGCCTGGTCATCCATGGCGTTCACAACATGGCTGATGAGCCGGACATCGCCGAGACCGAAGAGATCATCTCGGAGGGGTTCCGTCACTTCTTCGAGGAGCATATCCTCAACTGCATCAAAAGCTCCAGCGCCAAAGTGGGCAAGTTCAACAGCGCGGACACCACCGTTTCGGCCTGCGCGGCCCGGATCATCGAGACTCCCGAAAACCTCGTGGAACAGGCCAAAGTGATCGGTTTGTGGTTCAGCCACCAGATGGCCCTCTCAAGCGAGGTGCAGACTTTCCTGGCCGTGGGCCTGTTCACCGACCTGGACACCGAACAACGCTTCGTCGCTCTGCTGAAGATGGACCCCCTCAAGGCCTACGTTAAGCGCGGGCAGGGGGCCGCGGCGTTCGAACAAATCCAGATCCTGCCCGATCCGTCACGCCAGCTCAACAGATACGCGATCGTCCGTCCGTTCAATGATGAGGCGCGATATGATATTATCTTCCGCAACCAGCCCGCTTCCAGGGATGAAGACCCCGACACGATGGCGATGTGGGCCGGCTCGTTCCTGGAATCTTACGAGGTCAGCACTCCGAAACAGATGACTCAACTCGTCGTGAAGGAAACCGAAAAGTGGATCGAGCAGAACGCGGACCTCCTGGAAGATGAAACCGCCGCCCAGGCTCAGAAGCGCCGTGCGGACCATGGCTCAGGGCGATGAGATGGATGTGGAAGCCATCGCGGCGATGACACTCAAGGACGAGGATATTTGCGAGGAATATATCGGCCGGCTGCTCGACAAGGGCCTGACTGAAACCACCTTCAAGCCCGACCGCGAGTGGGCCGAGCGCTCGGCAAGAAAAACGACCTATATCTGCGACGACGGCGTCCAGATCAGCGGCCCGAGCGACGTCATCGACGATGTCGTCCAAATCCTGCCCAAGTCCGCCGACCGCAAGACCAGGATAGTGATAGAGACCAAGAAGTTTCAGCGGAAGTAAGTCGGGTGAAGGGTGTTGGGTGTCGGGTGCTGGAAGGGAAGGGACATCCTATCCCGTCACCGATCACCCACACCCCACGAGAGAGTTCAGTTTTGCGCGAATTCGGAACCCGCCAGCCCTGAGTGGCGAGCGCAAGCGAGCTTGTATTGAAGGGCGGTCTCCTCATACAGCCCTTCGGGGCACACGCCCGCGAAGTATCAGCGTCGGATGGCGGGCTAGAAAACCTAACCCTCCCGGACTGAAACCTATCTCACTTACCTCGCACCCCGTCCCTTGCGCCCATATCCCGTTCGGCGCATAATAACAATAGTGATATGACCACAGGAGGTCCAACCATGCATATTCTGGGAATCTCGGGCAGCCCGCGCGGGCCGCGGAGCAACACTCGTGGACTTGTAGAGCGTGTTTTGGAAGGGGCGCGGGTATCCGGCGCGGAAGTGGAGTTCTTCGACCTTAGCACAATGAATCTGGCTTACTGCACGGCGTGCGGCGCCTGCCACGTTAAGGGAACGTGCCCGATCAAAGACGACATCGAGCCACTGCTCGAAAAGATGCTTACCGCTGACGGACTGGTGCTTGGCTCGCCGCTGTATTTCAATGGTGTCACTGCCCAGCTCAAGACCGTGCTCGATCGGCTTTCACATGCCATCCACTGCCAGCTCTTCCTCGGCGCCTACGCGTGCTCTGTCGCCACATCCGGCTCCGCGGAATATGACATGGCGCTCACCTACATGAACGACCTGCTGGTGCGCCTCGGCTGCGCGGTTGTCGGCGGCGTCGGCGCGGCAGCCTCGGACCCCGGCGCTCTCAAGGCTGCCGGAGAGGATGCCTTTAATCTCGGTCGCGATCTCGTGCAGGCTATCAAGGAACGGCGCACATATCCGGAACAGAACGCCGTGCACGCCGCTATGCGGGAGCGTTTCGAACGCCTCGTGTCTTTTAACAAGGATACCTGGCCCTGCGAGTACCAGGTACTGGACGTCCCGCAAGCCGCTGTAAATGCAGGGCAACCGCATTAAAAGCCTCGCCCCGAATTAGTTCGCATTGTTCACATAACGCCTGCCTGCCCAGCACTATGTGCTCCCCTCGCCCTGCACGGGAGAGGGGTTGGGGGGGTGCCTGAACGGAAGGGCTAATCCATCAACTCGGGGGCCGCCTGGCGGTATTATAGCACGATCTGCACATCGTTGGCTCAAGGAAGATACCCCCGTAAGGAGCAATCCGGGCATCTCCGATGCCCCAAAGAACGTGTTAATTCGAGTGGTTGCTTCGGGGATTGCAAATCCGCCCGAGCGGAGATTAAATTTGGTTCCGGCTCCGCCGGTTTACGGCGGATATGACAACATAGGGACGGAAGGCCGCGGCACAGCCGGCGCATAACCTCCGAATACCGTGACGTTCCCCAACTGGAGGTTTGGACCGTACGGATACGCGCCGGGCTGGCCGTACATGACGATCCCCCTCCGAGGATCGTCAGGCCCCCAAACTGGAGATTCGAGGAAGGGGCGCCGTAGCCGTACGGATAGCCGCCGGGCTGGCCGTAATATGCCGGTCCTGCTCCGAGGATCGTCACGCCCCCAAGCTGGAGATTCGGGGAAGGGGCGCCATACCCGTACGGATAGCCGCCGGGCTGATTGTAGTATGGCGGCCCGTACCCGGCTGCCGCGGATGAATCCGCGGGCGTGGGCTGAGCTTGATCTGTAGACTCCCGCGCGGCGGAATCGGGCGGAGCTAACTGCTCGGCTGCCGCCGGCGCCTGCCGCTTCGGCGTTCGTCCCAGTGAAACGCGGGTAGGCACTCCTATCACGTAAACCCCGTTATCCAAAGAAACGGACAAGCCCACAGCATCGGCTATCGCATTCAGGGCCTGATCCAGTGTGACACCCTTGAGCCGGATTTCGACAACCACGTCCCCTACCCCAGGCTGAATCCGGTAAGTCAGCCCCGTGCCCTCGAAAATCGTCTTAACAGCGGTCTTCAACGGGATGCCCCTGGCTTCCAGGCTCACTTTAACGGTCTTACCTGCCGGCACGGCGGGCGTGTCCGCGAAGCATACCGATGCCAGCATCCCAGCCGCGGCACAAATAAGAGCGATCAATCGCCACTCATTAACCATGTCTCGAGCCCCCTTCCTGCTCTCCGTACTATTAGACGTTTGGCAGAGTTGAGCGTTCATCCGGTTCGCGCCTGTATATTGCAAGTATTTTTTTGAGGGGGGGGTGGTTTCAACAGCTACAGCCCACCGATCAACCTCGCATACTCATCCGGAGCAACCTCGATATCCTTCAATATGTCTCGGACCAGCGGACGTGCCAAGTCGCGCCCCTGATGACGTGGCACGGTTGTCGTGCGACCGTCCGGATGCCTGTAGAACACGTGACTGCCCTTCTGGCGGACGGCCGCAAAACCCAGACTTTGAAGCAGCCTGTCCATGGTCTTGTAATCCACGATAGGAAGCCGCGTCACGCGGCCACCTCTATTTGCTGCACGCCAACAAACTTCGGCAGGTCTTCGATAGGTCCCTTCCATTCCTCAAGGCAAAGCTCGAGCACTTCCTTGAGGTTCGACCGAAGCTCATCCAGACTGGCCGCCTGAGTGTGCCCGCCGGGGATGCCGGGAACGATGCCCACATAAAGCTTCGTCTCCGGGTCCCATTCCACGTACGCTGTAAGTGTCACCATTTTTTACCTCCGAAAATAGCGTTTAGCGGAAAGCCTGGAACGTGCGCGCGCCCGAATCGCAGCATCGCCTAGGACATCTCACGCAGCCTCCTGCTGCCGCCGGACTTCCTTCATACAGGGAGTCCGGGCACAAGTCGATGCCGCCCGGCCAGGCGAGCATATGGGTCACCGGGTCGATGCCGACCTTGGCGAACTCCGCCGGATCCTCCCAGACCGTGAACACACCTTCGCCCACCATATCCGACAGATCGACCGTCCCGCCATCAGTCATCCTTCACCATCCGATACATTCTTGCCTGCATGCCGTGTGTCTTCACCATACCCACGGCCTCGCTCTGGTCGAAGGTCTTGCTGTCGAACGACGCCAGGTCCTCGTTGTAAAGCGCGTATCTGCTCGACCTGCCGATCACCATGGCGCTTCCTTTTACCAGGCGCATGCGAACCGTGCCGGTCACGCGCTTCTGCGTTTCGTTGATGAAGGCTTCCAAATCGTCCTTGAACGGGTCATACCAGAGACCCGCGTAGGCAAGCTCGCCCCACTTCCGGTCGACAAGCGCCTTAAACTCGCGCTCTTCCTTAGTGAGGACCAATGCTTCCAGCGCCTGGTGGGCCGGGATGATCAGCTTCGCCGCCGGGCACTCGTAGTTTTCGCGGACCTTGAGGCCTATCAATCGGTCTTCCATTATATCCACCCGCCCGATGCCGTTGGTTCCGGCAAGCTCGTGAGCTCTTACCACGAGGTCCCTGGGTGTCATTTTCCGGCCATCCAAGGCCACCGGCACCCCGTTTTCGAACTCGATAGCGATCTCGGTCGGGCTATCCGGCGCGTCGGCGAGGCTGCGGGTCCACTTGAAAATTTCCTCCGGCGGAGCGTAGTCCGGCTCTTCGAGCCTTCCGCCTTCGATGCTGCGACCCCAAAGATTCTCGTCGATGCTCCAAATCTTGGTTTTGCTCTGGCCGATGGGGATGCCTTTCTTCTCGGCGTATTCGATTTCCCAACTGCGTGTCATCGTGTGCTCGCGCATGGGGGCAATGATCGGGACATCCGGCATAAGTGCCCGCATAACGAACTCGATGCGGAACTGATCGTTGCCTTTGCCGGTGCAGCCGTGGCAAAACGCATCGACGCCGACCTTCTTGGCAACCTCCACCGCCTTCAGCGAAATGAGAGGCCGCGCGATCGACGTGCTGATCGGATAGCCCTGATAATCGCCGTTGGCTTTAATGGCCGGGAAGATATAGTCCGCGGCAAACTCATCTTTCGCGTCGATGGTGTAGTGCTCGGTGCCCAGGAGCTTCGCTTTCTCCTCAGCCTGCTTCACTCTTCATCCGGCAGTCCGACATCGACCGTCACCGTTACAATGTGATCGAATCCATAGTCTTCCCGCATCATGGGGATGCAAACGGAGGTGTCCAGACCCCCGGAATAAACAAGGACGACTGTTTTTTTTGACATAGTGCCTCCAGTTTTAGAGAAAGCGGAGAGCAGAGGGCAGAGAGCCCGGAGACATTACGGGTTGGTATCTGTTATCTATCGCCATTCTCCCAACCTGCTTCTAAATGCGGTCAGCATTCTAGCCGATGCCTCCGCAGTGTCGTAAAGCGGCCGCAAGTCGTCTGGGGAAATGAATCCCACAGACTGAGCTGCTATAAGGTGAGATACGGTTTCGCTGAGAGAGCCGTAAGCGATCTCCAGGAAGCGGGAAAAGTCTTTGTCAGACGCACGTGAGCTACCCTCGGCTATGTTTGCGGCGACCGAAATAACAGACCGGCGCGCCTGCGCAGAGAGACCGAACTGCTCTTTGGCGGGAAAGCTTTCCGTCACCTTGTAAACCGTTTCAGCAAAGACTTTGCTCCTCTGCCAAATCTCTAACCCTTCGAACCTGAACACGCGCCCTCTGCTCTCTGCTACCCGCCCCCCAGCAGCGCCATCACCGCCTTCTGCGCGTGGAGCCGGTTTTCGGCTTCGTCGAAGACGACGCTCCATTTGCCGTCCATTACCTCGTCGGTGACTTCGCTGCCGCGGTGGGCCGGCAGGCAGTGCTCGAAAATGGCGTCTTCTTTTGCGCTGTTCATCAGATCGGCGTTCACCTGAAAAGCGGCAAAGGCCTTCGCGCGCTCCTCCTGCTGGCTTTCCTGGCCCATGCTTGCCCAAACGTCCGTGTAAACCACATCGGCGCCTGTCACCGCCTCAACCGGGTCGTGCGTGATCTCTATCCTGGCGCCGGTCTGGCCGGCAAACGTCCCGGCCGACTTGGTGATGTGCTTGCTGGGCTCGTCGCCTTCGGGGCAGGCGATCGTGAAATGCGTCCCCATCTTCGCCGCCAGCAGCATCAGGGAGTGCGCGACGTTGTTTCCGTCACCGATGAACGCCAGCTTCAATCCCTGAAGCTGACCCTTCTTCTCAAGGATCGTATAGAAATCCGCAAGGGCCTGGCATGGGTGTTCGAGGTCCGAAAGGCCATTGATCACGGGAACGCTGCTATGTCTGGCCAACTCCGTCACGGTCGAGTGGGCGAATGTCCTGGCCATTATCAAATCGGCCATTCGGTCGAGAGTCCGGGCCGCGTCACCTATGCTCTCACGCTTGCCCAGGGCAATGTCCGCCGGTGCAGATAGATGCCGTGCCCGCCGAGCTGAAATATGCCGGTCTCGAAACTGACTCGGGTGCGAAGGGAGGGTTTCTCGAAAATCATCGCGAGGGTCTTGCCTTCTAAAATGCCGCGCTGGCGCGACGAGGGGATCACGCAATTTTTGAGCCTGCCTGTCATATCGAAGATGGCGTCGATCTGTGCGCGGGTAAGGCCCGCTATATCCAGCAGGTCTTTGCCCTTGAGGCCAACAAGGCGTGAAGGAGGTTCCTCGCCCTTCACGACATGGCCTTCCATAATCTTGCCTGTGAGCTGCTCGCGGACGACCTTCCTGGCTGCCTCGATCTCGACCCCGAGTTTATGGAGAACCCTGGCCCCCACTCCCTCGCCCTCGCGCAGGACCCCAAGAAGCAGATGCTCGGAACAAATCTGGTCGCTCCCCATCTCGCGTGCTTCGTTGTAGGCCTGGTCGATAACGATCTTCGCCCGAGGGGCGAGCTGCATATCCTGCCCGAGGCAGCCGTCACCCCTGGTGACGAGGCTCATAACCTCTGACCGGATATCTTCCAGCTTCCTGCCCATGGCCGTGAGCGCCAGCGCGGCGCCGCAGCCGGGATCCCTGACGAGCGCAAGAAGCAGGTGCTCTGTGGAAACGTAGTTCTCACCCAGCTTACCGGCTTCTTCCTGTGCCACGAATATTATCCGCCTGGCATGATCGGTAAATCGCTGCCACATTTTCATCTTTCCTCCCGCGACTTGGCAGTGGGCGGGGATGTGTGGGAATCGAACCCGACTTCTGCCGTTTCAAACCGTGAAATCGAGTCACACTTTGTGCAGTTCTGATCTCAAACAGTCCCCGCTGACAGTCACATAATGATAACAAGTAGTGCTATATAGTGGGTTGTTACAATCCTCGTGTGTGCAAAAGACCGGTCGTAACCAGCACTCGAAGACAGCACCTAAGTTCCCATCGTTCTTGAGCACACCAATTATACCAGCTTACTTGAAAATAGGGCAATGGGGATGCGGTCTAGTCGATCTTATCAAACACCAGCAGCACGGCACTGTAAGCCGGTATGTCGAACTTATAGTCTATCTTTCCATTTGCAAGATCGCAACTTCCAGCGTCTTGGGCTTTGAGTTCGCTCTGGGCGTTGATCTTGTCCACGATAGACATGTCCCTTTCGCAGTCGGCTTGCGTCAGATTCATCTTCTGGGCAAGATACCATGAATTAGCCTTGGTTGAGGACAGTTCATATTTGGTTACTTTGAACTGCTTTCCAATTCCAGCAGGATTGATCGAAAGATCGACCCCGGTCGAATACTTCACCTTCGTGTCGGAGTCGAAACTATAGCAAAGCACTTTGATCTGGTTGCTTGTTGAGGCTGCAAGTGCGTAAATGGGTTCGCAGTCGGCGTTTGCTGAAACTTCGGTTGCGCCGTTGAGCATAGACATAATCTCGTGGGCGCGGCAGACCGGAGTGAAGATACCATGGAAAGTCGTGCAGGTGCTCAGTCCCGTGAACTCAGGGACCTGGTCCCACTTTGCATTGTTGAAGTATACGAAATATGTGGGGTGACAGAAGAAGAACGCCATCAGGGTTACCCCCTGCTTATGGAAGAAATTGCCCATATGCAGCGTGGCTATCGCTTGAATCTGGTTGTTCAACTCGTGAGGAATGCTACCCGGGTCGAAACTACTCCCCCCATCGGCAAATATCGGCGCGTATTCGGTATTGAATAGCTGCAGCTTCTTGCCGGTTTTCTGGTAGTACCGATTAACGTATCCCTGCATGCGCAGCAATCCCTCATCAGCCTGTCTCCAGGCGATTGAGCTTGTTGTGCCGCCGAGGTAGGCGTGGCAGCTTATGGCGTCGATCTTGGCGCCTGTTTTGCCGGTTGCGTAGTTCTTGCCGGTGGCGCAGTGGTCGAGCATCGGTTCTACCCATGCCTCGGGAGGACCGCTGGGGCCTGCGATAAATGCATCGGGCAGCGCGCGTGTCACGCCGGCCACGGTGTAATCCTGAAACTTGATGAAGTCATCCATCATCGTATCGGGCTTGTCGGGATCGCCACGGAACGTCCAGATGGACGAGGGTTCATTGCCGGTTTCGAACGTCCATGTGCGGACTTCGTCCTTGCCGTATGTATCGACCAGGAATTTCACGAACTGATAGTTCAGCTCTTCCCATTTCTTGTAATCATAAGGTATAAAATAGCCTCCCCGCTGTCCGTGTCTGTTCTTTTCCAGCGCCGGAGGAACACCCGCAAGGTCGATTATCGGCTTGCATCCATATTTCACAGCAACCCTGTCGAGTAGATACTTGACCGCTGAGAAATCGTAGTGTGGATTGCCGCTTTCATCTATGCTGTATATCTCGGGGAATGTGCTATTGTTCTCGGGGTAATGTGTCCGCAAGTCATCGTAACTCACTCTCCATTTGCCGTTTTCGTGGTGCATTGCACATATATGCCGGGCATTGTATATTTCGTGGATTCGGACGTATTTGAACCCCATGCGGGTTCTGGAAGCGAACCATCGGTTCGGGCCTTCCAACGGCGGACCCGCTGTGCCGATGGTTGGTGAGTAGAGCCTGTCTGCACGGTGGTGATCGTAGGCGTTCAGAGGGCTTGTGAACACTCCCTTCCTGACCGAACAATCCACACTTACATTCGCGAGCCGGGTGTTCTTCTCTCTATGAGGAAAAGGGCTGAACACGGATGGCACGCGCACCTCCAGATCATCGAACCATGCTTCGCCCTTCGAACCTGGCGCAATGCCAAATCGCCACTGGATATATCTGGCGCCATTGAGCAGTTTCCGCAGATCGGCGCTATAGAGCTTCCAGTTATGAGTATCTTTGAGCTTCGCGACGTTGATTGTCTTTATGAGTTTTCTGTTCTTATCATAAAGCACCAGATCGGCGAATGCGCCGCTGCCCTTTAGCGCCCTGGTTCTGATGGCAATCCCAGCTTTGGCGTAACTTGCATCCGTGTATCCGGCATTTGAAACGACCATGCACTCGCCGGTCATCTTCATCGACGCGACTCCGCTGTAAGCCGGGTCTTTATCGCCCACGGACATCCGCGAGTCATAGATCTCCTCTTTTCCTTTGGGCGCCTTTATCAGGTATCCGTTGGCCTTGCCCCCGTTGGCTGTGCCATACCAGACCTCAAATGAGCCGTTCTCAATGATATTGAGCGTGCTGTAGACACTCTGATCGGGCTTCTTCTCTCTCCACACTCGTATATCATCGAACCAGACCCGCGATCCCGAGTCTGCCTGGACCATAAGCACCGGCTCAAGATAGGACGTGGTTTCCTTTGGCGAAAGCTTAAAATCGACAAACGTCCAGTCCACGTCGCCTTCCTTGCGGGTTTCGGTCAATCTGAACAGCAGTTTCGGAGTTAT
>CAWGNL010000070.1:0-194558 GCA_963823885.1 uncultured bacterium | reverse complement strand
GGGACCACTATTGCCTGGTAAACGGCGTTCCGGTAGGGCTGGCCTGGCTCGATGAGGTGAAGACCTACGAGCGCGAGGTATTGTCCAAGCGATAGGAAGATAGCGGAAAGCCCGGAGTCCGCCCGCAGGAACGGTAGCCACCCCTCTATGCGGCGGGAACGACAAGGCGGTAATTGATAATTTCGGTGTTTCGGGATTTGAGGAGCGGCCACAGCGTGATGGTGAGGACGCACATTAACCGTCCGCTCCAGAAATCCCGAAACGAGGCGACGTAACTCACAGGGAACACCAGACCGAGGCAAGACTGCGATAAACGCGGGGAACCGGCTGGGCTAGACTTGGGGCCTTTGGTGCTGTAGCGGAAGGCCAGTGCGTTTCGGGATTTCCGAAGCGACTGAGGTGTTTGTGCCCTGTTTCGGTGTTTCGGGATTTGAGGAGCGGCCACAGCGTGATGGTGAGGACGCACATTAACCGTCCGCTCCAGAAATCCCGAAACGAGGCGACGTAACTCACAGGGAACACCAGACCGAGGCAACACTGCGATAAACGCGGGGAACCGGCTGGGCTAGACTTGGGGCCTTTGGTGCTGTAGCGGAAGGCCAAGTGCGTTTCGGGATTTCCGAAGCGACTGAGGTGTTTGTGCCCTGTTCAAATGATTGTGCTCGCTTCTCAAATCCCGAAACACCGAAGAGCGCGTGTCGGCGCAGGTTCCGGGCTTTCCACTCTCCGCTTTCCGCTGTAAGTTATTTTCGAAGAGGCACTTCATGCAAGAGTCCAAACAGTTTCCCGGCAAGAGCGCGATCGTGACCGGTGGCGGGCAGGGATTGGGCGAGCACATCGCCCGGAGGTTGGCAAAAGAAGGCGCTGACGTGGTCGTGGCCGACATCAATTTCGATGCCTGCCGGAGCCTCGCCCAGGGCATTGGATCCACTTACGGGGTCCGCGCCATCCCGATGAAAACCGATGTCACCAGGGACGAGGACGCGGCGGCGGCCGTGAAGAAGTGCGTCGAGCAGTTCGGCAAGCTCGATATTCTCGTCTGCAACGCCGGAATCCTGATCTCCGGCGACATCCGCGAGTTCTCGACCGAGGACTGGACCAAAGTCATAGCGGTAAACCTGATCGGGTATTTCATCTTCGCGCGCGAGGCCGCCAAGGCGATGGCCGAGCAAAACAGCGGCGTTATTATCCAGGTGAACTCCAAGTCCGGCAAGCGCGGCAGCTTCAAGAACTCGGCTTACGCCGCCAGCAAGTTCGGAGGAATCGGCCTGACCCAGAGCCTGGCGCTCGAATTGGCGCCATTCAACATCCGCGTCAACGCGGTCTGCCCCGGAAACCTGCTCGACTCGCCGCTGTGGGTGAACAGCCTCTACGCGCAGTATGCCGAGCGCTGGGGAATTACTCCCGAAGAGGTCAGGAAGAAATACGAGGCGCAGGTCCCACTCGGAAGAGGCACGTCCTACGACGACGTGGCAAATGTGGTGCTATTCCTGGCATCGGACCTGTCGAGCTACATGACCGGACAGGCGATAAACGTCACCGGCGGACAGGTAATGAGCCCATGAGGCAGCGGAGAGCAGGGAGGGAGAGCGGATAGGTGAGCTTCCTACTGTTTATGGACGAGAGTGGACACGATCACAGGCACGCACCTTATGAGGTGCGAGGCGGAATCGCGCTTCAGGTCGGTTCGGTGTGGACGTTCACGCGTGAGATGTCCGCCTTAGAGCAGGACTGCTTCGGCAATCATCTACAAAGGTATCGCTCGGAAGTCAAGGAGCCAAGCTCCTTGAGAGGCGGCGTCTGGCATGGGCACGGATGGTGCGGGAAATGGACCCTCTCTCTCGAAGGCAAAACTGCTTGTCGTTCCTGGATAAAGGCGTGCGGCACGAGTCTCCAACGCGCGTTGAGTTCGCTGCTTTCGGCCAGGCGTGTCTGTGTATGGTTCGTGGTGTCTTTCAACTGTTGGAGAACATCACGCTTGCATCTTCGCGTGTATGGTTCCGGCAGGAACGCCAAGACCAGGTACCGCTCTTGTGGAAAACTATCTTAGCAAGGACAAGGTATTCTTGTTGCAGAGGTACTACTACTTCCTTGACAAGGAAGCGCAGACCGGGTTACTCATAATGGACGAAACAGACGAAGCAGAGGACCGCAAATTCATCCGCCAGATGGACAAGTATTTCTCACGAACGGACACGGGGCAACTGCGGTCGAAGTGGATTGTGCCACTGCCATTCTTTGTATCATCTGCTATCGCCTCGCCAATTCAGGCTGCGGACATATGTATCTACTGCGTGAACTGGGTTTGGAGGCTGGAGGGTATGGACCGTCCGACACGGGACGACCTAGAGGAATTCCGTCCGAGGATACGCAGATTACAGTGGAGTGGCCAAATCGATGAGAACGGAGCAAAACACATGAAGTTACGGAATTGTCCCCGTACCCGACCCGTTTTCCGCCAGACAATAAAAAGAAGGCAAAGCCCTCAGAGCCAGTCTCCTGACCCTTCGGCCGAGCCTCCACTAATATTATAGCCCAAAACACGCTAAAACACAACATGCAATTTGCGGCAATTCCTGCTCGCTTCGCCGCCCTGAAACCGGCGTTTCGATGGGACTACGACTTCTGACTTCTAATCTCGAGGGTGTGAAATGAAATATCTGGCGTTTGATCTTGGAGCTTCGGGGGGCCGGGCGGTGCTTGGCACGCTCGATGGCGGAAGACTGCACATGGAGGAGCTGCACCGGTTCGACAATGGACCCCTAACCAGAGGCGAAGCCCTCTACTGGGATACTGATCGCCTGTTCGAGCAGATCAAGACAGGTATCAGAGTCGCCGCCGCCCGTGACAGCGATATCGCGGGGATAGGAGTCGATACCTGGGGGGTCGACTTCGGCCTCCTGGGGGCGGACGATGCTCTTCTGGATATGCCCCGGCATTACCGTGATCCCCGAACAGATGGTATGGTCGATTGCGCCGAGAGGATTGTCCCCCGTTCGGAGATTTACGCCCAGACCGGCATTCAGACGATGCAGGCTCAACACGCTTTATCAACTGCTCTCGGTGTCTCTCACGGACCCGAGGATGCTGGACCGGGCCAGAAGGCTGCTGTTCATGCCCGACCTCTTGAACTTCTGGCTGAGCGGGGTGAAGGCAAACGAGTTCACGATCTCGACCACCAGCCAGATGTATAATCCCAGGACAAGGACCTGGGCTTGGCCGCTGATCGAAAAGCTCGGGCTGCCCTCGCGCATCCTCGGAGATGTCGCGCCGCCGGGGACCATTCTCGGCAAGCTTCTTCCCGGTATCGCCCAGGAGACCGGCGCCGGCCCTGTTCCCATTATTGCCGTGGCGTGTCATGACACCGGCAGCGCGGTGGTTGCCGTGCCGTCGACCGGCAGCGATTCCATCTACATCAGCTCCGGAACCTGGTCGCTTGTGGGGATTGAGTCCCCCGAACCGATCATAAACGAACAAGCCCTCGCTCTCAACTTCGCCAATGAAGGCGGCGTCGGCGGCATCAGGTTCCTCAAGAACGTGATGGGCCTCTGGCTCGTCCAGGAATGCCGGCGCACGTGGGCCGAAGCCGGCCGGTGAATACGGGTACGCTGAGCTGGCCGATATGGCCGGGAAAGCCGAGCCCCTGGCCGTCGTGATCGACCCGGACGACGACACATTCATCAAACCCTGCGACATGCCGCGAATGATACGCGAGTTCTGCGAGCGCGCCAACCAAAGCGTGCCGGCCGATGACGCCGCTGTGGTTCGCACGGCGCTCGATAGTCTGGCGCTTAAGTATCGCTGGGTGATAGAGGGGATAGAGTCGATTACCGGCCATGGCATCCGGCGAATCCACATCGTGGGCGGAGGGACGCAAAACAAGCTGCTTTCGCAGCTCGCCGCGGACCTGACCGGCAGGCCCGTAATCGCCGGCCCGGTGGAAGCGACCGCAATCGGCAATGTGCTCGTTCAGGCGATGGCTTGCGGGCAAATCGCATCTGTCGCCGAGGCGCGCGAGATCGTCCGAACATCATGCGATGTCCAAGCCTATCAGCCGCAAGCCCAACCCAAGGCCGATGAAGCGTTCTCCAGGCTGAAATCGATGATCGAGCGATAGAGGTCGGCCGTCAGTCGACAGCAGTTGAGCGGGCTAGTCATACTCACTCAAAAACGCCCTCGTCTCCGACAAGGATTTCGAGTGGTCGGCCAGGGCCGGCATATACTCCAGTCCGAAAGCACCCGTGTATCCCGATGCCGCAATGCGCGAGATTATGTCCGGATAGTTTAGCTCTCCGTTCATCAACTCGCCCCGCCCGGGAACATTCGCGGCGTGGAAATGGCCGATGATGTCGATATCTTTTTCGATGGTTGCAATGACGTTGCCATGCATTATTTGCATGTGATACACGTCGTAAAGCAGCTTCAGATTCGGGTTGTCTATCGCTCTGACCATCTCGGCCCCCTCGCTCCAGGAGTCCAGGTAGTAGCCGGGATGGTCTGCAAGGCTGTTCAGGACCTCCAAAAAGAGCGTGTAATTTTCCCGCTGGGCTACCGCTGCCGCATCCGACAGGGCCTTCTCTAAGTTCGCCCGCATCTCTCGACGCGAGAGGTTGGAAGGCATGTTCCCCGAACGCGTAATAGACTTGTCGATTCCCGCGGCCCGCGAGAAATCGATCACCTCGTGCAGCCTTTCAAGATACTTGTTCAGATCAGCCCCGTCCACAGGCGCCCCACCCAACGTGCCGTCGGGGGAGTTGACAACCATATTGTTGATGCCGATCCCGCGCTCCGCGCGGACTTGCCGCAGGGTCGCCGCGGCCACATTGGCCAATCCCGCTGGGTTGAACTTCCGTTTCGACCAATAACGCGAAAAACCCAAAGGCCGCCCCGTCTGCTTTTAGCGACAACAAATTGTTTCTAACAGGGCGCTAAGCGCCTATAGACCTTACTTCTGCCCGTACTTCTCTACGTAACGCCGGTGCGCCCGGGCCACTTCCTCGTCGGGGATAGGAATGGGACTGCCTTTGAGCATCGCGAGGTGGACCGTCTTCGCCACATCCTCGACCATCACCGCCGCCTTCAGAGCAGCCACGGGATCGGCGCCGATCGTGAACACCCCGTGGTTTTGCAGAATGATCGCCGGTGAGGCGCCGATGTTGCCTACCACTGCCTCCCCGATCTGTTCTTCGCCGATCTGGCAGTATGGCCCGCAGGGGATAGGGCCGCCGAATTCATCGCATATCGCGGTAAGGACCGCCGGAATAGGCATCCCAATCGCCGCGAAACTCGTGGCATAGGGCGAATGGGTATGAACGACTGCGTTTACCTCGGGCATTTTCCGGTAGATCACGAGATGAGTCGGGGTATCCACCGAAGGTCTGAGCTCGCCTTCGATTACGCTGCAGCTCAAGTCCGTCACGACCATGTCCTCGGGCGTCAGGTCTTCGAACGAAACCCCGCTGGGCTTGACCACGACGTATCCGGACTCGGGGTCGCGCGCGCTGACATTACCCGCCGTCCAAGTGACCAGACCGTGCAAACGAAGCTGTTTATTAGCCCAGCAGACCTGGTCTCTCAAGTCTCGGAGGACCATCTAACTCTGCTCCTCCTTGATCTTCTTGAGGGTCTTCATTACG
This sequence comes from uncultured bacterium, assembly GCA_963823885.1. Classification (GTDB taxonomy): domain Bacteria; phylum Armatimonadota; class UBA5829; order UBA5829; family UBA5829; genus CAWGNL01. The sequence goes on along the minus strand of CAWGNL010000070.1, from coordinate 188,922 downwards.
TCGTTGCCGCCGCGGCCGAAGTAGTCGTGGAGCTTCTTATACTCCGCGAAGAGCCTGGCGTAAACGGCGTGGTTTTCGGGGATTGGCTTGTAGGTCTTCTCCTTGACTCCGGCCATTGCGGCGGCGGCATGGTCGATATCGTCGAATCCTCCTCTGGCCGCGCCCGCCGCCACCGCGCCCCACATCGCCGATCCCAGCGCGCAGGTCTGGGCCGATGCGGCGATCTTCCACTCGCGGTTGGTAACATCGGCGTAAATCTGCATCAGCAGTGGGTTCTTCTCGGCCAGGCCCCCGCATGCGACGATTTCCCTCACCTCCACTCCGTTCGAGTCGAAGGCGTCGATTATGATATTCGCGCCGTAGGCCGTGGCCTCGATCAGTGCCCGGTAAATCTCTTCCGGCCTGGTGTTGAGAGTCATCCCAAGGATCATTCCCATGAGGTCGGCATCGACGAGCACGCTTCTGTTTCCGTTCCACCAATCCAGGGCCAGCAGCCCGCTTTCGCCGGGCTTGAGCTTCGCGGCCTTCCGGGTGAGAAGCTCCTGAACGCCGATCCGCGCGGCTTTGGCCTCGTCGGTGTAGGCGGTGGGAACGAGAGTATCGGCAAACCATGCGAAGTGATCGCCGACGCACGACTGACCCGCCTCGAAGCCGAAAAACCCGGGTAGAATGCCGTCCTCGACGTAACCGCACATCCCCTCGACAATTCTGGGCTCCCTGCCCAGCACCATGTAGCAGGTGCTGGTGCCCATGATCGCCACAATCGTGCCCTCTTTTGTAACGGTCGCCGCGGGGACAGCTACGTGGGCATCCACATTCGCAACCGCCACCGCCGTCCCGGCCTTCAGCCCCATCTTCGCGGCCATCTCGGCGGTCAATTCCCCGGCCTTCGCCCCTATCGGAGAAATCTTGCGATTCATTTTTTCGTCTACAATGTGTTCCATCCGGGGATCGAGCGCCCTAAAATAGTCATCCGATGGAAAGCCGCCGGACTTTTCCCACATAGCCTTGTACCCGGCGGTGCAGGCGTTGCGGGTCTCGATGCCGGTCAACTGCAAGATCACCCAGTCGGCCGCTTCCATGAGCCGGTCCGCGGCCGAGTAGAGATCAGCGGCTTCATCCAGTATCTGCATGGCCTTGGCAAAGAACCACTCGGAGCTGATCTTTCCGCCGTAGCGGTCGATAAACGCCTCGCCTCTTGCTCGCGCGACTTCGTTGATCCGGTTCGCTTCCGGTTGGGCGGCGTGGTGCTTCCAGAGCTTGACCCAGGCATGCGGATTCTTTTCCCATTTGGGGTCGAAGCACAGCGGCTGCCCGCTCGCGTCGATGGGAAGCATGGTGCAGGCGGTAAAGTCGATCCCGATGCCGATGACATCATCGGGGCTGACCCCCGAATCTTTCACGACCGCCGGGACGGTGGTTTCGAGCGCGACCAGGTAATCCTTTGGGTCCTGCAGCGCCCAATCGGGCGGGAGCTTCTCCCCGGAGGCCGGCAAGACCTGGTCTATCACCCCGTTTGCGTATTCGTAGACACTGCTCGCAAGTTCCCTGCCGGTACCCACTTCAACCAGCAGCGCACGCGCGGAAAGCGTTCCGAAGTCTATTCCAAGAGCATATTTCTTCAATGAGTATTCTCCTTCGAGACAGTCGAAAGTCGGGAACCCACTCCCCTGGGTGGCGATTTCCGAATCGCCACCCAGGGGAGTGCCCAGGGATGATGAACACGGACCGCATGGCTGTCATTCCGAACGAACGTGAGGAATCTCAGCCTATCGGATGGGTCTCACGCAGCGGGGCACGCATCCAGGCGCGTTGTTCGAGATTCCTCGCAACCGTCAACCCTTAACCCTCAACTGTCAACCGACAACTCCCCAGCAAGCCCGACAGTCCCGATTCTAGCAGGGAGCGTAACGGCTGTCAAGCCGATACCGACCCATGATGGGAAGGGTTTAAGGTTAAAGGTTGGGGAGGGGCCACGCCTATGCGGCGGGAACGGCAAATAGAGCGTCCGCTTCAACCCGGCGCCTTCGAGTTCCCGCCGCATAGTGGTGGGACGACGGCTCGATAGTTCGATGGCAGATGGTCTGATGGCGAAGGGATCTTTATTGCGGGCGTGGCCATCCGGCTATCTGACCATCCGGCCATCGCGCCGAAATGTCCGGGCCAAGAGTAACGTCGTCGATCTCGTCACCACTCACTGACCTACTCATGCAGATTAACTGCAATTTCAACCGTCAGCAGCGAGTCTACAATCAACGCGAGAATTGAAACGAAACTCCCGGTCACGGAAGATCGTCTCCCCCGCCCGGCAAGTCCGTCCCATTCTAATTCCTCGTGCAACTAAGAGCCGCTCCGGCTCCCGCTGGTAACGAGGAATTCGCCTCTCGACCCGGACAAATACGCAACTCTCTTCAATTATCCTCCTTCATGTTACCTCGCCGCGCGGTGGAATAAACCATGTTGACACGGATTTCGCAATGGACGAGGGCCATCGCGTAGGGCTTCTCCTCGCTATAGATTGCAAGAGTTCGCCAACTTCCTTGCCACACGGCGAAGCGGGCCTTGCCGTTGGCGGGGTCGCAAGTGACATGCACGCGCTCCACACCTCTTGCAAACCAAGCCAATCGGCGGTAGTATAGTGAGAAAGAGGCAGGTCGTTTCTGCCTGTGAGGTCGATCAGTGCCTGAACTGCCCATGGCCACGATCGCTATATCGTTTGCCGCCGGGATAATCGCCGCCGAGTTCGCTTCGATGACCGTATGCGCGCTGGCCGGGGCCGCGGTCTACCTGATAGGTTCCGTCATGCGGTACTTTCCGCGCGCGGCGCTGGCGGTAGCGGTAGCGGCGTTTCTTGTGGGGGCGGCGCGCTGTGCCGTCAGTACCCGAGACGCCGTCCGATGACATCTCCCGAAGCGCGGGCGCGGTGAGGATGTTCGAAGGGACGGTTGTGTCCGACCCCGACTCCAGAGGAGACCACGTGCAGTTGATCGTCGAGGCGGACAGAGCGCGAACCGGCGCGGCGTGGACGAGCGTCTCGGGCAAGGTCGAAGTCAGTCTCGCGACGGGCGATCCGAAAATGCCGATCGTGCATTACGGGGATCGCCTGGAGATCGCCGCTGTCCCCTACCCGCCCGCGGAGCCGACTAACCCCGGAGCTTTCCGCTGGGCGGACCACCTGGCCAGTGAGGGGATATACGCCTGCGCGTCGGTGCGAAGCCCGAAGCAGGTGCGCATTCTGCCGGGCGGAGGCGGCAACCCAATCGTGGCATCCGGCCTCGCGGCCAAGCGATACGTCACCGAGAGCATCGAGCGAATCCATCCGAGTCCGGAAAGCTCCGTCGTGACCGGGGTGGTCCTCGGCACTTACGCCTATCTCCCGCCGGATATCCTTAGAAACTTCTCCCGCACCGGAACGCTGCACCTGCTGGTGGCATCCGGGTTCAATTGCTACATTCTGCTGGTGCTGGCGACTCCCCTCTTGAAGACGCTGCGGATATCACCCAGATGGCGCGGGATTGCGATTGTGCTGATACTACTTGCCTATATGGAAATCGTGGGGACGATGCACGCGCTGGTCCGGGCCGCGCTGATGGCTTCGCTATGGCACCTGGCCCCGCTGTTCAGGCGGGCGCCGAACAGAAAGAATCTGTTCTTTACGGCAGGGCTGGCGCTCTTGGCATGGAACCCACTGAACCTGTTCGACGTGGGGTTTCAGCTCTCGTTTCTGTCGATTTGGGCGCTGCTTGTGGTGGCCCCGGTACTTGGGACCGCGCTGCGGCGACGGGGTATGATCGGCCCGCTGCCGCCTAAGAGGGCCCACTGGCGCACGAAAGCCTGTCGAAAAGCAGCCGCCATCGCCGCGCAGGCAGCGGTCGCCACAATTGCCATATCACTCGTCACCATGCCGGTAATGGCCTACTTCTTCAACTACGTATCGCTGGTATCGGTACCGGCGAATATGGCGATGGCTTTCTGCCAGACACTTTCGTTCGTGGATGGCGCCGTATCGGGTCTCGTGGCGCCGCTGGGGCCTGTGGGAGCGGTCTGGGGCTGGGCGGGAAGCTGGCTTGCGCGCCTGATGCTGGGCATCGTCAATGGCCTCGGGTCGATGAAATACGCCGCGGTCTCGGTGGCCACTCCCAGCCTGGCTGCTATAATCGGATATTACCTGATCCTTTATGCGGGACTTGTATTTGTGAGGTCGAAGTATGTGGAAGGATAAGCGTTTTATAATTATGGCCGCGGCGGTCTTACTGGTCGTGGCGGTTTGGGCGGGGGCACTGTCACCCAGCCACAGGGATCTCAGGGCGACTTTCCTGGACGTGGGCCAGGGCCTGTGCGCCGTCATAGAGACACCTTCGGGCAAGGTCATGGTAATGGACTGCGGCTCTTCCACCCTGCGGCATCCGGAAGCTGTCGGAGAAAATGTGGTAGTGCCATATCTGCAAAGCCGGGGGATCGATCAAATAGACATCGCGGTCCTCAGCCACCCGCACTCCGACCACGTTAGCGGTTTCGCCGGCCTGCTCGACGCAAAGCCGGCAAAACTGGTACTGGACCTCGGGGTGACGTGGCCCTCTCCTTACTACAAGAAGTTCCTGGATGCCGCCAAAAGGTGCGGCGCGAGCTATCGGATCGCAAGGCGAGGGCAGACCATGGATATGGGAGATGGTGTGGTAGCCACGGTGCTCAACCCTGACCCGACGCGGCACTACATCGACCTCAACAACAACTCCATCGCGATAAGGCTGACCTATGGCAAGATCGCCATTCTCCTGGCCGCCGACGACGGGTTCGACGCCGAAGAATCCATGCTCTCTTCCAAAATGGCTGTCAGGTCCCAGGTGCTCCAGGTGGGCCACCACGGATCGGCGACGGCCTCCAGCCCGGAATGGCTCGCCGCGGTAAAGCCGCAAATCGCCATCATCTCCTGCGGCGTGCACAATGAATACCACCACCCATCCCCCGACACCGTGAAGCGACTTATGGCCTATGGCGCGATAGTTTACCGGACCGACAGGAATGGGGCCGTTACCGTGACCACCGACGGCGCCACCGTCAACGCGGAGCCATTCCGCTCGGATCGGTAGCTGAGGAGCGGGGAGCGGAGGGCAGAGAGCCTAGCTCTCGACGGGCCGATGTGAAATGGTTGTCGGTTGACGCTTGACGGTTCGGTGTTTCGGGAACTTGTTCCCGAAACGAACAGGCCCCACGTCGAGCGGGGATAGCCGGCAAGTGCGGCTAATGTGATACCGTGAAATGGAAGAACATCGACATAGGGGCAAGCTACTACTACATAACGGGAACGTTTGTGGAGTGGCTGCCCTTCGGTGTTTCGGGAACTTGTTCCCGAAACGAACAGGCCCCACGTCGAGCGGGGATAGCCGGCAAGTGCGGCTAATGTGATACCGTGAAATGGAAGAACATCGACATAGGGGCAAGCTACTACTACATAACGGGAACGTTTGTGGAGTGGCTGCCCTTGCTCAACAATGCAACTGTGCGGGATCGGTGTTTCGGGAACTTGTTCCCGAAACGAACAGGCCCCACGTCGAGCGGGGATAGCCGGCAAGTGCGGCTAATGTGATACCGTGAAATGGAAGAACATCGACATAGGGGCAAGCTACTACTGCATAACGGGAACGTTTGTGGAGTGGCTGCCCTTGCTCAACAATGCAACTGTGCGGGATATCGTTCGGTGTTTCGGGAACTTGTTCCCGAAACGAACAGGCCCCACGTCGAGCGGGGATAGCCGGCAAGTGCGGCTAATGTGATACCGTGAAATGGAAGAACATCGACATAGGGGCAAGCTACTACTGCATAACGGGAACGTTTGTGGAGTGGCTGCCCTTGCTCAACAATGCAACTGTGCGGGATCGGTGTTTCGGGAACTTGTTCCCGAAACGAACAGGCCCCACGTCGAGCGGGGATAGCCGGCAAGTGCGGCTAATGTGATACCGTGAAATGGAAGAACATCGACATAGGGGCAAGCTACTACTGCATAACGGGAACGTTTGTGGAGTGGCTGCCCTTGCTCAACAATGCAACTGTGCGGGATCGGTGTTTCGGGAACTTGTTCCCGAAACGAACAGGCCCCACGTCGAGCGGGGATAGCCGGCAAGTGCGGCTAATGTGATACCGTGAAATGGAAGAACATCGACATAGGGGCAAGCTACTACTGCATAACGGGAACGTTTGTGGAGTGGCTGCCCTTGCTCAACAATGCAACTGTGCGGGATATCGTTTGCGATGAGATCGGCAGGGCGCTGCTCGAATGCGGTGGGTACGTGTCGGCGTTTGTGCTGATGCCGGATCACGTTCACCTGCTGGTGTACCTGCCTGACGGCGGTCAACTGCACCGGTTCAACAGGCTATGGCGCGGAAGGTCTGCTCAGAGGATAATAGCGCACGCAAAGGACGTGAACGCGACAAAGGTCTTGGAGACGATGGCGCGTCATGCTAACGGCAAAGCCCGCTTCGCCATGTGGAAAGAACAAGTGCGGGCTCTTGCAATCTACAGCGAGAAGAAGCTCTATGCGAAGGTGAATTACATTCATGCCAATCCTGTTCGAAGGGGGCTGGTCACGCTGCCAGAGCAGTGGTCATTCTCCAGTTGGCGCTTTTACGAGTGCGGCGAGAGGGTCGGCCTTGATGTCCAGCCTTTGACGCCTTGAAGTGAGTGAGTTCGTTTCGGGAACAAGTTCCCGAAACACCGAAACCATTCAGAAGCAGAGCGCCGCGCCCTGATCTCTAACCTCTTATCTCTTACTTCTAACCCCTAAACCGGTAATGTTGCGCGTTTATTGTTCCGGCATCTCCTCTTCGGAGCGCCCAATGCCCATAATTATTACGGAGGACGAACACGTCTACCCAGCGGGGAAGCAACGTGTGCGAAAGAGGATTCCGGGCTTTCCGCTTTCCGCTTTCCACTAAATACTATTTCCGAGTAGTTCCTGGGGACGGGAGTTCTACCTTCCAATTTCTAATCTCTAATTTCTAGACCGGAGCTTGTTTGATATGGAAATGATAGACCTGGATAAGATCGCGCCCGCCGCCGACCAGCCTCGGAAAACATTCGATCAGGGGACGCTGCTGGAACTCGCGATGTCTATCAGGGAGCGCGGGGTCCTGGAGCCGATCGTGGTCCGGCCGGCGAACGACGGCAAATACGAGATCGTGATGGGAGAGCGTCGGTGGCGCGCGAGCCAGTTGGCCGGCCTGACACAGATACCGTCCATCATTCGCGACCTGACGGACGATCAGGCTACCACGGACGCCCTGCTCGAAAACTTCCAGCGCGAGGACCTCAACCCGGTCGAGCGCGCTCGGGCAATCAAGAGACTCCTGGCCTTTATGACCTGGGAGAAGTGTCTCAAGACCCTGGGAGTGGCCGACTCCACGATGCGCCGGTACCTGGACCTGCTGGAACTTCCGGAAATAATCTTGAACGAGATCCTTACCAAGCCCGCCGAGGGCGAAGGCGAGTTTCTGGAGGGGCACGCGCTGGCTCTGCGCGCCCTGAACGACAATCTCAAGGTGCAAGTCCGCCTGGCGAAGAAAATCCGGGAAGAGAAGCTCTCCGTCGACGACCTGAAGAAGATCATCGGCGCGATCCAGGAGCTTCCCGATAAGTCCGAGGCGTTCTTGAGGGTGCCGCTGCACGTCACGATGGAAATCCTGCGCCACCTCAATCGCCAGCAAGAGAAGAAGAAACCATATCAACCCAAGACCGCCGAAGCCCACCTGAAGAGCCTTCAGAAGGCCTGCACATCCGTTCTGGACCTGCTGGACGAGCGAGTCGCGCAGTACCTCTCGGTGACTCAGATGAACCAGATGCTCAGCGCCACTGCCGACCTCACTGAGCAGATCACCAACTTCAACAAAGTGATGCGCGAATCCCTCAAAAGAGGCGACCGCGGCTTCAGGGAGATTTACATTCACTGTCCGCTCTGCGGCCGCATCGAGCTTATCGGAAGCCTGCGGTGCAGCGTGTGCTGGAGCGTGCTGCGGCGGTGCCTGGACTGCGGAAACTTCGACCAGGTCTACCAGAAGTGCCAGAAGACCGGCGACGCGATGTTCATGGGCGATGCCGAAAGCCCCGACGAGGACTCGGCCTCCTACAAGTGCGACCACTACGAGCCTAAGTTCGATGTGGAGGCGGCGGCGTAGGGGAGCCTATAGCGGAGGGCGGAGAGCAGCGCCGGATTTTCATCACGAAAGCACGAAAACGCGTTCCGTCCCGCGCATAGAAGGGTGCGTGCCACGCGTGCAGCGGGAACTCGAAGGACTCCATTCCAAGAACTGCCTCGACTTGTCGTTCCGCCGCATAGTTGCCTGCGATCCCTCATTGTTAATTGTCAATTATCAATTATCAATTCCCTGAATCCCATCACCCCTTCCTATGCGACGGCGCCTTCTTCGCGGGCTTGGGCGCGGCGTATTTCGCCACCCAGTGCTCCTGAGCCGGAACTTCCTTTAACCGCTCGACGTGGCCGTCGGCATAGGCGAAGAATCCGGTCCCGCAGTACGGAAGAACTGCGTTCGCTCTGCTGCCGGACGCGTTGGGAAGGCCGGGCTTCGCTTCGAAGAACATTATCAGGGTCGATTTGTTCGTGATGTTGTTCAGGTTCAAACCGCCGAGGTTCTTGTTGAAAGCGTAGATCGAGCCGTCGGGTGACGCGGGACTGGCGGCGGCGCCAAAAACATCGGACCGCCAGCTCGCACTCGGCGGCAGCTTGCCGCCGTGATTCATCGCGTAATTCAGGGTATCATTCGCAAAGTCCTCCAGCCACTGTTTCTCTCCTCGCGCAATCTCGCGGCGCCTTTCAATGGTCGGTATCAATACCGCGGCGCCGATCGCCGCGCCCGCCGCGAGCATGGGGCCGATCGTCGAGCCGGCCCCCGGCTTGGCCCGGCAGAAGATCGTCAGGCTCGCGGCCTCGCCGTCGAAGCCGAGCCCCGCTCCCATTGCCTGAATGCCCTCCAGGTAGTTTGCAATCGAGCCGCGGTCCGGCGATAGTTGCGGGCAGCCAAGTCCCTCGGCCAAATAGCCGAACCCCTGGATGGGTGCGAGATTCACATACAACGTGAGCAGATTGCTGTCGCCCAGGCCCGCCATCGTTTCTTTGTAAGTCGCCGATTGCGCCACGGGCGGCTCATGGCCCTCGATGGTCGATATCGCCGACGCGAACGATCGCTGGTCGCTCGCCAGCACAATATGCTTGCCGGCCTGCGCCAGGTAGAAGTCCAGATTGCCGACGCGGAAAGTAATCGCCGGAACTCCGGCGACCTTAGCGGATTTCATGGGCAGCTTCCACTGCTTCAGGGAATCGCTGACTGCCTTGAGTTTTTCCGACGCGGCCTGATCGGAGCCGCGATTGCCGAGACGACCCCCGCGGGAACCGGAAGAACAGCGGTAATCGCAGCGGAAAGCTGAGTATCGCTGACGGCCTGGATCGGGCCGAAGATCGGAGAATTGAAAAGGCCCGCCGCCCCCGCCATCGCCGCGACAGCGCTCAGGTTCGGCAGCGATGCGGCCACCAGGCAGGCGGACGGAATGCCGGGGTTCACGGATAGAGTCCCCGTCGCCTGCGCCGAGAGCACCTGCTTGAGGAATGCGGCCCCGTTCTCGTCGGGATAGCCGAGCAGACGGATCCTCGTGCCGGTATCCACCGCCGATACCCCCAGCCCGAGACCGGTCACGGGAAACGGAATCTCCTCGGAGATGATCTTGAATCGCCTGATAGCCTCCGGGTCCACGAAGGCGTAGAACATGGAGCCCGAGAGCGCCTTGCAGACTTTTTCTCCAGCCGAACCCGGCGCGAACCCACCCCCCTTCAAGACCTGAAAGAGACACTCCATCGATGGGGAAAATGCAACGACCGGCCCGAATGCCGACGCATAAACATCGGCGCCCCTGACCTTGAACGCCGTCACCGGATAAGGCAAGGCCTTGTTCATCATCTCAATCGGGTTGCCGGCCCGCTGCCAGGGCGCAATCAGCTTGCGCAAAGCAGCGTCCGCGGCATGGGAATCCTTGCTTGCGATCACGAACACGGGCTGCGCGGGGTCTTTGCCGTCCGGGAGAAGCACAAATGCCCACTGCTGCCCCTCCCACGACGCCACATCCTTGGCGAAGTCCAGCGACACGCCGAACAGGGTCGCAAAATCCTCGATAGCTTTATGCATCGCGAGGCGCTGCTTGGCCTGCAGTTCTCGCGCTTGGGGATTTTGTGCTTTGGTGATGACCTGCACGCTGGGGTTGTCGGGTCTGCCGTCGAACGCCGCCAAAACGAGCGAGTTCGGCGGGACCATCCGCCAGATATCGGTGCTTGCCTGCTGGGCCTGTGCCCCGCCGGTAAGCGCGACAATAAGCCCGATCAGGACAGATGCTCCAAAGTGCCTCTTGAAGGTGTACATATCGGCCTCCTAAAAAACGTCCACTTCGGACGAGAGAATCCCGTATTGGAACGGGACGGCTTCCTAATCGATGCAAGTGGGCAACCCCCACTGGGGGCTCCCGCTGGTATTTTGTGCTTGCTCTTCTTGGTTTCGACGCGGCGCGCGGAATATCCTTCATGGGAGCGGCAGCCACCACTATGCGGCGGGAACGACAAGGCGAGACAATCGCAAGGCACAAAGCCCTTCGAGTTCCCGCTGCACGCGTGGCACATTCTGCCCGCGAGAGAAGGCATGGTCTGCATCTGCCCAGCGTGAGTGCTGTGCGTGCAGCGGGAACTCGAAAGTGCCGGGTGGAAGCGGACGTTCTATTTGTCGTTCCCGCCGCATAGGTCGTAGTTTCGTGCTTTCGTGATGAGGCATGGTCGGTAATTGATAATTGATAATTGCAGACTGGGTGGCGATTCGGAGATCGCCACCCAGATAGAGATAATTGATAATGAATGGTCGATAATTGTCAATTATCAATTATCAATTGTTTCCGTGCGCTGCTATCGGAATCAGGAGCCTGCGCGCGATCTCGATGTCGCCGATGGACTTCGTGCGGCCGTCCACATTCCTGCACGCCAGGACAATGGCCTGCTCGTAATCCACCATCTCTTCCGGGGTGCGGATATTGGCTGAGGCCAACATCGCGAGTTCGTAGTCGTACATTCCCTCCCTGAGCTGCTCCCACCTCAGGCTCGACACAGGCCCGTTCTCCCCCGGATACACGAGACTCGTATCCCCCGTCGGCCACTGACCCCACTCTGGGTGCTTGTACGGATCATCGGACCAGTCGTTATAACTCCAGCGGAGGAATCCGTCATAACCGCCCTGAAGCGCAAGGTATGGGATCATCCGGGACTCCACCAGCGGAGAAAAGACAAACGTGTTGGGAAAATCGGGGCCGCAGCAGACGTAGAAGGTGGTGGTCATCTTTTCCGGGCAGCTTCTGGTTACGGCGCAGACGTTGTCCGGGGCCAGCAGTTCCGCCACGCCCATTGCCAGGCGTTCGGTGGGCACGGGCTGGTCGATGCCCCGCTCGTCAAAGACCACATGCAAGCTCAAGTCCTCGATCTTGCCGACCCAGCTCTCCTCCGGATCGCCCGCGAAGGCGATTCTGAACTCAGGCGCGTGCTCATTTCTAAAAGCAATGAGCTTCTCCACCACGTCGTCGGACTTCTCGTCGAGGCCTATGTGAACTTTTCTGCAGCCTGCCGCTCGCCAATGTGTGGACCCGCAGCTCAGCAAACAACGCCGACCAAGCTTGCGTATAAGCCTCGTCACCGATCTTTGTGATAATCTGCCTGATCTCTCCGGTTTCCACGTCGATGTATTCGATCACGCTCCGGTCGCTGGAGCCCGGACCCTGCACCAGCCCATAGCAGTGAATCGCCTTATCGATGCCGTACTCCTCGTGGAGTTCCACATACCGGTCGAAAATGGAGAAATCGAACTCCCAACGGCTGCCGTGTTTCTTCCATGTCACGGCGCTCGGGTAAGGATCGCGCGTCTGAGTCCCCCAGGGCTGATAGCAAATCGGCACGACAGCGGTCTTCTGTCCGTGCTCCGCCAGGTCCCGGATGTATGGTCGAAGAAGCTCGAAGTGTTCCTCGGACCACACCTCGACCCCGTGCATGCGCGCCACGCTGGCCGGGTTCATCCAGACGTTGAGGAAGAAGTCCCAGTCGTGGATATCGGGCAGATCGACATCCGCCACCTCCACCTCGACGTCGTTCGCGGCGACTTCCTGTCCATCGACGATCAATTTTACTTTGCCGGTGTAAGTTGCGGCTGGAATCCCGGAGGGTACCCGGACGCTTGTGTGCAGTGCCGCGCATGCCGCGATGTCGAACTCGTCCATGTCATAAAGCGGGTCGCAGACAGGCCCCTTCTCGGGAGTGACCACGCTGCCCACCAGCCGGACCCGGATGTTGGATGCCGGAATGGCGGCGCTTGGGCACGCGAGGTCCGTAAAGACGACGCGAGCCCTTTTAACGGGGCTGGCGGCTGTGACAACCGCCATGAGCGAGACGCTCTGGTTGCGGCAGGAAAGCGCCTTCAGGCAAACGTCCGGCACGGCCGGCGGCGCCTGATCCGGCGCGGGCGGCCTGAGCAGCGGCTGCCACGAGAGAATGGCATAATTTGACACTAATGTGAACTCCTCAGAAAATAGTTGTCAGTCATCAGTCGTCAGTCGGGATCTCGCGCACGGGCAGTCCCATCCGCTCGGGAAGGCGACTACCGGCGCATGGTTGGCCGGTGTTTCGGGACCTTCTATGCGGCGGGAACGACAACTCGAAGCCATGCCCCGGCACGAGGTCTTCGAGTTCCCGCTGCACGCGTGGCGCCTGTGGCTCGCTTTCGGAAATCCCGAAACGATCCGCGATTCCTTCGAGAGTATTGTGACCAAATCCAGCCCGATTGTCAATGGGCAGATTAGAGATTAGAGGTAAGAAGTAAGAGGTTAGAGGCTGCGGGTTGGGCCTCGGATTCTGACTTCTGACTCCTAACGCGGCGTAGCCGCAACCAAGAAGGCCATCGCCGGAAAATCAATACGGCCTTTCCGTGATTCGGAAGGTCGGTGGTTTCTTTTCAGTATCTTACAACTGAAATCCGAGGTCACATATCAAAGTTCAGTACAGCTTGTATAGGATTTCAGTTGTAAGATACATTCTAACTCCCCTCCTCGAAGAAGGATTTCTTCTTCCGGCAGCGAACTCATCAGTGATGCACGGTCGGTATCCAATTTCCAATTTCCAATTTCCAATCTCCGGATCGGGGGGTTTGCTGATGGAGTCGTCTGTCACCAGGGAAGAGGGATTGCGCCTGCTGAAGGCCGGTTTGATCGATGACGCGGTGCGGGTACTCACGGAGGTAATCAAGACCGACGAGGACGATGCCCTCGCCCACATGTATCTGGGCGCCGCCTTCAACGAGAAGAGCGACAAGCTCCATGCCATTCATCACTTCGAGGAATCTTTGCGTCTGGACGAGACCGCCAAGGGCTACTATAATCTCGCCTTGATCTACGAGTCGGTGCACAGAGTGGACGAGGCGGTGAGGCAATACCGAATGGCGCTTGAGATCGACCCGAACTACGCTCCGGCGCAAGAAGCCCTGGATAGACTTCACAACGCCAGTGCGCCGCCCCCGGAGCCGGCCTCGGACCAGGAAACCGGCCGCCGGCGCAGTGGCGGCCGCTGGGCAGATGCCGCCGGCGCATTCGTTTAACCAGCCTCCAAGCGGGCCGCCGGATCCGCTGGTCAGGCAGATCGAGGATCTCAGGAAAGTGAAAGAAGCTCAGCGCACCCTGATGAGGTCCGGAGTGATTTACGGGGCGATCGGCGGCGCGTTCACGTTCATCGCCTGCCGCATTATTCTTTCGGCGTTCATTATGGCCCTACTTGGTTCGTTCTCATTTCTTGCCTTGGTTGGAAGTGCGATAACCGGCGTAATATTCGGATCGCTGGTCGGGCTTTGGATCGGCTACACAAATGGCGAGGACATAGCCGGGTTGCTGGCCGGTTTCGTCCTGGCATTCGTTTTTTACTTCTTTTTCGGGCTGTTCCATGGCGGGGGACTGCTTGTGTCAATCGTGCTGGGAGTCATACTCGGGCTGGTGGGCGCGGCAGCCGGTTTCTTGATCGGCAAGATAGTGGAGTCGAGCATCGGCCAGGTTTAGTATCTTACAACTGAAATCCTATACAAGTTGTACTGGACTTGAACGCGCTGCCTCGGATTTCAGTTGTAAGATACTACGGAAGACAGCACCGACCTGCCGAATCAGGGAAAGGCCGTATTGATTTTCCGGCGACAACCTTTTTTGGTTGCGGCTATGCCGCCTTAGGTTGGTAGGGTTAGTAGGCGCTTCAGGCGCTGGCGAGGCCAAGGCGTACGTAACAGAAATGCCACGAGTTTCCACTTCAGACAATTTCGCGTTTTCGCGATTCAATTTGGTCCATCGAAGCAAAAAGGCTCGGCGAAAAACCGGGCCTATTGCTGGTGTATTCACTTTTTCCGTCTTCAATTGGGTGGGACGCCCTCCACGCCCAATGAAGAATGATGATTCAATCGTTCTCTAGGCGCTTTCGACTTTCCCACACTAGAATTATACCCGATCTTAACCGAGCAGCCCATTATCTATTTTGGCTAATTTGCGTAATACCAAAGTATTACCTCCTGTGAAGGTAGCGGAAAGTGGAAAGCGGAAAGCCCGGAACGTCCACCCCGCACAGGTTGCTTCTGGCCGCAGAGCGAAGCGCCACGGCACAAATCCACGCCCAGCGCGCGTAGTAAAGTAGGGCTGATTAGGAAACATTTCGGGCGCTCGCGCAGTCAGCGTACCTGACCCAGCAATCACGAAGACAGTAATTAGTATCTTACAACTGAAATCCTATACAAGTTGTACTGAATTTTGATATGTCACCATCGGATTTCAGTTGTAAGATACGTAAGAAGAAACCACCGACCTTCCGAATCACGGAAAGGCCGTATTGATTTTCCGGCGATGGCCTTCTTGGTTGCGGCTACGCCGCGTTAGGATTTAGTCCGTTCGGGCGGAGTCCTGCACAAGACTTTGTTCCTGATTACTAAAAAAACACGGAGGCGAGATTGTGGAACTAGCCGCGACAGCCAAGACGCTGTTCGTTATCAGCGTTACCACTGCCAGAATGTTCTTCCCGGGAATGGCGCAGATCGACGCCGCCAGGACATTGAGACTGGACCTTACAAGCCCCAAGAAGATGGGCAGCTCGGCCAAAGCCGTCTGCGCGGTCCCGGAGGGACTGAAGGCGGGCAAGAGTATCGATCTCTTTGTCACCCAGACCACCGACGAGCCGGCTCAGTCTGCCGGCAAGACAGCCCAATCCGCCAAGCTCAAGATTTACTGGGGCTCCTCGAACACAGTGCCTGATGGCCAGCCCAAGATAATCGACCCCGCTTCAACTGGACCGGCGACAACCCAAAAAGACGCAAGCGAAAAACCGGCGGAGAGCGCGCGTCTTTCTTACGCTCTGGCCGGCGCCCGACGCGAAGCCGCTCGACGAGACTGCGACAGCTTCGGGCGAATATGCCCTGACGACCAGCTGCCTCGGGAGCACATCGATCTCCCTGGGTAAGGACCAGGACTTTTTGGGGTCCATCGAACCCGATGACCTGGGGAGCAATATCGACCTGGACAAGCCGGTTACAATCCACTGGAAGGCTGTTCCTAACGCGAAAGCTTACCTTGTTACCGCATACGGCGGCGGCAATAAGAACGCCATGATGTGGGTTTCGAGCGCGAATCCCGAGTGGGTGAGCGGGGAAGACCTCGCCTCCAGAGCAATCCCCACCCAGGAGATGGATAAACTCGTCAAGGACGGCATTCTGCTCCCGGGGACCGCGAGGTCCTGCACGATTCCCGCGAAAGTTTTCAGCGGAGCCACTGGCGCGATGATGATTGTCACCGCGTTCGGGCGAGATGTCGTCCAACACAAAGACGATATCGAGACCGACGTCATCGTGCGCTCTACAGCGACCATTCCGTTGGCGGGCGCATCGCGGATGGTTCGATAGGGGATGGGCCACCACTATGCGGCGGCGGACAAGGCGAGACGATCCTTGGCATGAAGCCCTTCGAGTTCCCGCCGCATAAATGGGTTGTACTCATAAAGAGTGAACTCTTACGTGCTGCTCGACTGCTAGTGTTCATGAGCCCTGCTGTGGTATAATCGACTCAAAAGTAGACGAGGGTGGAACCACGCGAATGCGAGAAGTTTTGAGTTTCGTAAGAGCGCAGGATGCCTATTTCTTGTTGGGCCTGTCGGCCGTCTGCCTGCTCCTGCTGCTCCATAATGTGTCTCTCTCCGGAAGGCTGTCGAGGACAGCCAGGCGAGGCAGAGGCAGCAGCGCCGAAGGACATACCGAAGATATCGCCCAATGCCTGATGGAGCACTCGGATGCGCTGGCGGCATTCGACACCCGGCTCGAAGGGCTTGCGACAAAGCAGGAGCAAATAGCAAGCGAGCTGGAACGCTGCCTCAAGAATGTCGGGATCGTGAGGTTCAACGCGTTCGATGACATTGGCGGTGAACAGAGTTTCGCCCTTGCTTTGCTCGACGCCCAGCTTAACGGTATCCTGGTCAGCAGTCTGTACGGGCGGCAGGATTCCCGGCTTTATGCCAAGGGAATAGTCAAAGGGCATGGGGAGCGGCCCCTGTCCGGGGAAGAGCAGCGCGCAATGGAAAAGGCGTTGAGCGTCCGCGAGGTATAATTCCGGTGTATTCCAGGACATCCAAGCCGGCTTCCAACCAAGAAAGGGACAAGCGCTTCGATGAGCGTGCTCTCATTCAGCAGTGCAAAGACGGCAAAGCCGGGGCTTTCGATGAGCTGGTAGCCCGCTACCAAAAGCGGGTTTTCAACTTCGCGTACCAGATATCAGGGACTTACGACGACGCGTGGGACATAGCCCAGGAGGCTTTTGTTCGCGTGTTCAGCTCCATCGGCACCTTCCGGGGTGACGCCAATTTCTCCACGTGGATTTACCGCATCATCACCAACGTGTTCCTGGACGAGCGCAAGAAAGCCAAGCGTCACCGCCAGACTTCTCTGGACGAATATATCGAACTGGAGGAGAACTCCGTCACAAGACAGATCATCGACGAAAGGCCCATGCCGGAAGAGCTCGCCGAACAGAAAGAGAAGAACCGCGCGCTGCACGAAGCCATCAATTCACTGCCCGACTATCAGCGTATCATAGTCACGCTCTTTCACCTGCATAACCGCAGCTACGAAGAAATCGCCGACACTCTCCAGTTACCCATCGGAACGGTAAAATCGAGGTTAAACAGGGCGCGACTGGCGTTGGGCGAAAAACTCAAGGGCGACCCGGAACTTTTCGGCTAGATATCGAGTCTACCAAATGGAACCGCGAGCGAGCACGAGCTCAGTTTTCGTCTCGCATTGAATTTCTATCACGAAAGCATGAAAATGCGAAAACACGAAAGTTGTTTCGGGAAACCCTTTTCCCGAAACGCTGCGCGGTCGGAGTATCGGGAAAGGTAAGTGCTCACAGTTGGTGAGTACCCTGTCATGCTGAACTTGATTCAGCATCTCCTTCGCAGATACGAGATCCTGAATCAAGTTCAGGATGACAGCAAGCCTGAGCTGTTACCGGGAAAGGGGGTTCCAGATACAACTGGGCGCTGAGATCCCTTTTCGTGTTTTCTCCCTTTCGCGTTTTCGTGATTGAATTCCCTTCCGGCTTTGCCGGGTTAGGTGGTGGCAAGTGACAATAAAATGCTCAAGAGCCCTGGATCTGTTTTCCGGATACGTGGAAGGCGAAATCGAGTCCGAGCAGCGCGCGGCGCTTGAAGCGCACATGGCGGGCTGCCCCGACTGCCACTCTGCCTTCGAGAGATTCAACGCCGCGATAATGATGCTGGAAGAGATGCCCGAGGTGGAAGTGCCCGCGGACTTCCACGCGGCGGTAATGGCGCGCGTGGAGCGGGCGAGGCGGAGGACCCCGCGTCCCGTCAGGTGGTGGCAACTGGACTGGCAGCGAGCATTTACCGTCCGCGTGCCGGTGAGGGCCGCCGCGATGGGCCTGGCTGTTATTCTCATCGCGATAGGTCTCGTGCGCCTGACCCCAATGAACGGGGTGGTCGGTGGGTTCTTCACCGGACATGGAAACCTCACCAGCATCACGACGCCCAGCGGCAGCTACCAGCAGCCCAAGGCGTGGCCGCCGTGGGGAGTGGGGCCCACGACCGCGTCGCTGGAATCAGCGGGGATCAAGATTACGATCCAGGTAGAATCCCGCGGGGCGGGCCGCGGCTCTTATGCCATCCGGCTGGATGCCACCGGCGCAAAGCCGGTGAGCTTCGATATCTACCGGCTGCAGGCGGGCGCATCGAAAGATTTGATTTCCAGCGGGGCCGTGGCCGGCGAGCATGGGGCGGTTACCGTGGTCAGACCCGATGGGCAGCCGGCGATCGTGAAAGTATCGTGGGTCGCTGGAGCCAGCCACGGCGAGGCGCTGTTCCTCCCGGCGGCGTTTAGCCCGACAGGGGCGAAGAGCCTGGAAACCTCGACCGGCGGCATGAGTCTGTTCGATGCCCTGAGCGAGATTTCCGCTAATTCCGGCGTTGTGATAATGGCCTCCGGGGATCTTTCCGGACAGGTCACACTGTCAAAAGGCAAAACAGTCGAGCGCTCCCTCTGGGATGGCGCCGCGCAAGCCGGCTTGAAGTCGCGAATACTGGCGTCGTCGATATACGCTGTGGGACCGGCAGGTCACTAGACAACCACATAAAGACAACATGGGCGAGTTATCAGGGCACGGCCTTTCGAAAGGCGGCGCCCTTTTTATGTACGCTGGTGGGGCGGGAACGACAGACCCGAATTTTAAATTGTAAATTTTGAATTTTGAATTAGGGAAGGGACCCACCGATGCGGCAGAACTCCCTTCAATTCAGTTGTATCGGGAAACTCCTTTCCCGATACTCCGACCGCATGATGTTTCGGGAAAAGGGTTTCCCGAAACAACTGAAGAGTTCACTCTTCATGAGTACAACCCAAACATATGCGGCGGGAACGACAAATAGAGGGTCCGCTTCAACCCGGCACATTCGAGTTCCCGCTGCACGCATAGCACTGAACCTGGGCAGATGCAGACCATGCCTTCTCTCGCGGGCAGAACGCGCCACGCGTGCAGCGGGAACTCGAAGGACTCCATGCCAGGGGCTGCCTCGCGTTGTCGTTCCCGCCGCATAGTGGGGTTGTCGTTCCCCCCGGCCGCATAAGTGGGTTGCACTCACGAACAGTGAACCCTTACCCCCTCCCAACCTTTAACCTTCAACTACTTCTATTTCCGTAGTACAGTTAGCGATCTCGCCGATATACATCCGGTGATAGTCGCGCTCGGGGTACATCTCGTGAATGGCGGGATCCAGGAAATGCTCCGGCGTGATATCCTGGAAGTACATCTTCTTGCACTCGAACACCATTCGCGCCTGAGCGAAGGTGGTCGTGCCGGGCAGCGTTCCGGGGACGGGTGTCAGGCCGGTGAGGGCCGCTTTGTCGACATCCCGCCCCGATTTTGTGCCGCAAATCTCGAGCGCGCCGCGGAATTTCTCTTCAAAAAACGACAGCGTGAAGCAATCGGCCTTTTCCACGAACTCATAGGTGTAACGCACCGGCCTGATCACGCACCAGCATACCTGCTTATTCCAGATCACTCCCAATCCACCCCAGCTTGCCGTCATCGTGTTGTACGAATCCGGCGCTCCCGCTGTAATGAGCATCCAGTCGCTGCCTATCAGTTTGAAGGTATTCTCCGCAATGTCCTCGGGCCTGACGGACGTGAAAGCGTTTTCCATACTTAGTTCCTCCCGGCGAATTCTCGCACCGGAATCGTTATTCGCCGGCTGAGCCACGAATTCCTTTTGCTGTTCTATGCGGGACGGTTGGATTTTCCATCACGAAAACACGAAAGTTGTTTCGGGAAAGGGGTTTCCCGATACAACAAAATTCTTCCTGAAATCCCCTTTCGTGCTTTCGTGGTTGAACTCCCTTCCGGCTTTGCCGGTCCGGGCCTCGTTGGGCCGCCGCATAGAAGCCCTTGCAAAAAAAATCGTAAAAAAACGGCCCAACGTCTTGACTCAAGAGCGTGCATCAAATATAATACGGGGTATATGGTGGTAGATTGTGGTAGATAGGGGTGGAATAAGCCCTAAGGGAGCACAATAATGCCGAAACAGCCTTGTTCAGTGGATGCTGTGAACGAGATATGCGTCGATCCACAACCGGGTGGTTTGACTGCTGTCTACCTGGTGGAGACGCGGTCGGATGACGAAGCGAGAGAGACTCGGCGAGATATTCGCGGAGTTGGAATCTCGAATTCAGGTCCGGCCTCTTTGCAAGGGTAAGCTGGTGAGCTTCGCGGTGCAGGCGGATCCCTCCGATGTGGCGCTGCTGGACGATCTGGAGGAAATCCTGCGCACTTCGTATGCGTTTGTTGTGACGCATCGCTCGTTCGACAGCGTAATTTACCGCATAGTAAGGGAGCTTTCACGGGATACCGGCAGCGAGCTTATGAGCATGCCGCGCTGCAACATTTGTGGCAAAGATGAGCCATTTCCGAACACCGTGGTCAGCCTCACCGGCGCGGACGGCTCGGTGCTGGACACCCGAAGCTACTGCGCAAGTTGCACCGCGAAAGCCGCCGCTCCCAGCAACAAGGAGTTCGTGAAGGCCCTTCTAAACGCTGACAAGCGCAACTTTGGCAAGATCGAACGGGCTGAGTTGGTGAGACACCCATCGAGAAGACGCTCGATCCGGTTCAAAATCCAATCAGCGGATCAGCAATTGATAATTGACAGTTGATAATTGATAACTCTATGCGGCGGAACGACAGACTCGAACCAATCCTTGGCGTCGAGTCCTTCGAGTTCCCGCTGCAAGGCGATGGTGGCTCTTGTTCTCGGGCGCGTACGAACATTCTGTTGATGAGAAAGGCCGCACGGTCATTCCGGCTCGCTTCCGGCAGAAGCTGGGAGAGAAGTTCGTCATCACGCGTGGCCTGCACGGGTGCCTCTGGATATTCCCCGAACGCGTCTGGCCCGAGATTCACCGCAAGCTGACCCCCAGATCATTCCTCGACGACCGCGGCATAAAGCTGGAGCGCTTCTTCCTGGGAGCCGCAAGCGAATGCATCCCCGACAGACAGGGCAGAGCGGCAATTCCGCCGATGCTCATGGCGCATGCCGGAATCAAACCCGGCGACAGCGTGTGGCTGGTGGGCCTGACCGATAAAGTCGAGGTATGGAGCAAGGAGCGCTGGGACCAGTTCAATATGTCCCTGAGCGACGACGTGATTGCCCAACTGGGAAGAGAAGCGATTGCCGAGGGATAACCATAGCGGAATTTTGAATTGAAGGGACCCCTGCCGGATCGGTAGGCAGCCTCCCTAAACCAGCAGAGCCGGAACCAAATTTAATCGCGAAAGCACGAAAGAGCGAAAACGCGAAACGGTCCGAAATAGTATCTTACAACTGAAATCCGAGGTCACATATTAAAGTTCATACAGCTTGTATAGGATTTCAGTTGTAAGATACTACGCTAAAACCCTACTAACCCTAAACCCCTATAGACCCTTCCTTCGGTATTGCCTGTCGCTCTTGATGTGATGATAGATGTAGAGCACGACGAGCACACCCGCGACCCCGACAATGAGCGCGTCGGCCTTGTGGAAATAGGGCTTCAGGACGTCCAAATTGCCCGCAAGGGCCTTTCCGATGTAAGCGAAGGCGATGCACCAGGGCAGCGACCCCGCGAACGTGTATACGGTGAACCGCCAGAACGCCATCTTGGAAATCCCCGCTGGAAATGAGACATATGCCCTTACGACAGGCAGCATACGGCAAAAATATAGCCGCGTCCCCGTGCCTGGCAAACCACGCATCCGCCTTGTCCAGGTCTTTCTCCCGCACGAGGATAAACTTGCCGTATCTCACAATAAAAGGCCGGCCGCCATATTTGCCGGTCCAGTAGGCGACCAGCGAGCCCAGCACGCATCCCAGCGTCCCCGCGAGCCCCATCCATAGTATCCCATGGGCGCCGAAACGCTGGGGCTGCGAGGCCACAAGGTATCCGCCAAAGGGCATGACTATCTCGCTGGGCAGGGGTATGCAGGCGCTTCCGATACCCATCATTATGATGATGCCGAAGTATCCCTGGTTCGAAATACTGATTTTGATCCATTCGGTCACGTGGGCGAGTATAGATTCCAATAGCATCTCCCGTGAAAATAGTCGTCGGTCGTCAGTCGTCAGTCGGGATCTCTCGCGCACGGGCAGCAGCCCCTCAGCCCCGATGGTCCGGCGTTTCCGAACGCCGGACCCGGTTCCCCGGGTTTGTAACCCGCGAGCGCTACTTCATCCTCGTACATAGCGCGGATGGAGCATTCTGACCTCTAACCTCCGACCTCCGACTTCGAATATACCATTTCCCCCTTCGCCTCCGTCAGGATGTCCGATTCGCCGAGGGCGTAAAGGGCATTGTACAGCTCGGCGTGAAAAGTGCCGGGCTTGTCGCCGGAGGCGCGCGCCGCGATCTCTCCGGCGACGCCGAACGCGGTAAGGCCGCCCACAGCCGCGGCTAACGCGTCGCTATCGACCGCGGCAAACGCAGCTATTATCACGTTGGACATGCACCCGGTCCCGACTACCTTGCCCAGCATCGCGCTTCCGTTGGAGAGCCTTGCGCATCTGGCGCCGTCACTAACGACGTCGATTCGTCCGGTTATCGCGGCGGTGCAGCCGAACTTCGACGCGAACCCCGGCAATCTCTTCATTGGAGGCCGAAACTCCGATCGACTCCACTCCGCGTATCTCGCCGGAGACCCCTGCCAGCGTCCCGACCTCCGCCGCGTTGCCTCGCACGATCGAAACCTTGACCTTATCCAGGAGGCGCAAGCTCGACTGGGTGCGAAACTTCGTCGCTCCGGCGCCGACCGGGTCGAGGATCACGGGAATGTTCTCCTTATTTGCACGCTTGCCGGCCAGTTCCATGGCGTCGATCCAGTCCGGTGTAAGAGTGCCGATGTTGAGCACCAGGGCATTGGCCATCGACACCATCTCTTCGACTTCCTCGGCCGCATGAGACATAATCGGCAGGCCGCCAATGCAGAGCACCGCGTTGGCGGTCTCGTTCATCACCACGAAGTTGGTGATGCTGTGCACGAGCGGCCGCCTTTCGCGAATAGCCGCAAGATCCCGGCAAATCGACTCGACAAAATCCATTTCGATTCTCCCAACGGGGTATTGACCTATCACATGATACGTCAAGAGAAGTCGAAGGTCAAAAGTCGAAAGTCGAAGCCACACGAGCGGATCTTCAAGGTTCCGTTGTTTCGGGAAGCCCTTTTCCCGAAACCGGCGTGGGACTTGATGGGTGGGGATCTCCGAATCCCCACCCCAAAGCCAGTCTCGGATCTCCGAATCCGGCTGCTGTTACCAAGGTTCCGGGGTTCCGAGACCCCTATCTGGCTCTAAGGTGGCGGTTCGGAGATCGCCACCTATCGGGTGCCTGGTCCCTTCCCGACATTCGACTTTGGACTTTAAGACTTTAGACTTCCCTTCTCGATACTATTCTACCAAACAAACCCATTGACTTTCCGCCGTGTTTGGTTGATAATGGATACGTTACAACTTAATAATGTGCGCGGTCAGGTTGCCCGGCGTATGCCGGGTCAAAAGGGAAGACGGTGTGAATCCGTCGCGGGCCCGCCGCTGTAATCGGGGACGAAACCGATATCATCCACTGCAACGCCGACTCCACTCAAAGGGCGTGTGGGAAGGATTCGGGATTAGATCGATCCGAAAGCCAGAAGACCTGCCTGATTGCGGTTACGTTTCGCATCTTCGGAGGCTGAGATGTTGGAAGCAAGCGGCGTTATCCGGGCTCCCGTCCAATACATCCGAAATGGGCGAGGAGCCCGTTTTGGTTTATATGGTTTTTCTCTCATCGAACTGCTGGTGGTGATAGCGATCGTTGCTATCCTGGCGGCTATGCTTTTCCCCGCGCTATTAACGGCCAAGGAAGACGCCCGGCAGACGGGGTGCATCTCCAACCTCAAGCAAATCACCTCCGCGTGGCTGATGTATGCCGACGACACCTCCGGCCTCGCCTGCCCATCGTATTACGATACCGACGTCTGGCATATGGCGTGGGATTTCGACGCCCTTATAACCAGGCCCACCGTGTGGAAAGACGGCTTGCTCAGCCCTTACTGCAAGAGTAAGAGTATTCACGCCTGCCCTTCGTTTTACGGGGGCACGTGGGGCCTGCCATATTCCGGCTATGCGTACAACACGACGTATATCGGCGCCGATGTTAACCACGCTTCCATTTTCGTCGGGCAGATAAGGCGCCCCTCAAAAACGGCGGTCTTTGCCGACGGAGGGTATGGCAGTCCGATATGCGCCCAAAACTACCTTCGTGCCCCCAGTGACGAGCTCTTCCCGGAGGGCACCGTCGACTACCGCCACAACGGAGCCGCGACGGTCGCTTACGCCGATGGACACGCGGCGGCGACAATGGTGAAATACACTCACTATACGCATGCCAATGTCCCCTGGCTCGGGTTCACTCAAAGTGCGTTCGACTGCCCGCCCGAGACCGGCGGTCTTTCGCAAGATGATTCGGCCTATGAGCCTTAGGGGCAAGCCGCCCATGTGTGAGGGGTCCCGACTTTCGACTACCTGCGAGGACAACCAAATGAAATATCTGTCTGCCATACTGATCTCTGCTTTGCTGCTGGGGCTGATCGTTTGCCAACGCGCGATGGCCACCGACTGGTGGCCACCGAATCCCGGTGGGCTGGTTAAGCTTTTCAAACTTGTCGACCAACCCTTTTTACAACGACCCCACTTCTGTCTTGGGGCCACCGTCCACGTGGATGCAGGTACTCAGACTCCGGCGCGCAGGGCGCTTGTGCCGTGTCGATGGTTTGCGCGCCATGGGGCCTTGGCCCCAACGGTCAGACTCTCATCGCGGCGATCATGCCAAATAGCGGCAGCCAGATCACCGTGGAGTTCACCACACCCATTTGCCACGATCCGGACAACTGGTACGGCAAAGACTTCGAGGTCTTCGGAAATTCATTTTTTAAGCTAACTGGTTCGTCTCCCGTCTATTCGACATCCGACATGGAGGGTCTGATCATCTCCAACGTCTCCTGGGACCCGGTGAGTGGAACGGGGAGTGGAATACACACCGAGCCTGGCTTGGTGAGCGTCAGCCAGGACGGGGGCAACTGGTACACGTACGCCTACCCCAACGGCCCCTATGCCGATGAGTTTGCCCCGACTCAGGCCTTCGCCTGGGACTGGGTCGAGCATCAGTGGCTCGTTGGCAGTTCCGGAAGCCAGGTGCAACTCGATTTCACCCGACCGGTCGATTCCGCTTGTCAGCCGACCGACTTCAGCCTCCTCAGTTGCGCTCAGGGCATCGACCTGTACAAGGGATCCGGTGGCGGAACGGCCTTTAGCCTTGCCGAGGTACCCGACAACTGGCCGGCAGACGCCAACGGACGGAAGTGGATTCAATATATCAGGGTCGACGGCTCCTACGGTGGGCTGTTTGGGACCGTGGTGGATGCGTTCACGCGAGTGAGCCACCAGATAGCTCCGGCGTCCATCGGAGCAATCAAAGGACTCGCGCCCGGAACGCACGTTGTTCTGAATAACGTTGTGGTCTCATCCGAGACGTATTCAGTCGGTCGATTCTGCTATATCCAGCAGTCGGACAGGTCCGCCGGCATCAAGATGATGGGCAGAGTGCTCGATAGAGGCCAGGAATTGAGCACTGTCTACGGGGACATGGACAGCGCCGGCGGTGAGCTGGTAATTCTGGCCACATCCATTCTTGCAGCCGAAGACGGTCAGGGCAATGACGTGGTCGTGGACGTGAACCCGCTCGGCATGCCGAACAAGGCGGTCGCCGGGGCCGGTTTGAGCACGACCGGGCTGCTGGTGCGGACCTGGGGGAATGTGAAGTCCGTCGATTCCGGCGGCAACTCTTTCTTAATAGACGACGGCTCGGCCCAGGGGATCGGGTGCATTATACCAAGAATGGCCCCATCCGGTGATCCGGCGGACCCGAGCGATTGGGGAGTGTCGGTCGATCCCGCGTTCACGCCGCCGGGCCAGGGCCGTTTCGTGGTGGTGACGGGAATAAGCTCGCTGGAACCCAATGGCCTGGGCGGTTTCCAGCCTGTCATAAGGCTCAGAGACCAAAACGATATGCATTAAGAGAAGCGGAAAGCTGAAAGTGGAAAGCTGAAAGCCCGGAACTTCGCCCGCCCAGGGGGTATCTGCCGGATTCGGAAATCGCCACCCAGGCAGGTTCTTCCCTATAGGTAAGTTACATCGTTTCGGGATTTCCGGAGCGGCTGCGACGTTTGTGCCATATACAAACGACCGTGTTCGCTCCTCAAATCCCGAAACACCGGCAAAGCCCGGAACGTCGGCCCGCGCATGTGACAGTTCACGGATCGCAAGTACACGTCGCCGCACATGTCATTCCGAGCAAGTGACGGCGACGCTGTCGCCGTTACATTGGAAAGAAACCCACCCCCCGGTGTTTCGGGAATCTTGTTCCCGAAACTGGGGAGTTTCTTAGGAGCGGGTAGCGAGGAATCTCAACGTTGCGCGTGGATTCTTGTTCCGGTGCGTGAGACTCATCCGGTAGGTTGAGATTCCTCACATTCGTTCGGAATGACAGCCATGCGCTCAGTACGCCACGCAGCAAAGGAGGCTGCCCGTGCGCAGGGAGTCCCGACTTTTGACTTTCTGACTTTCGACTGTTTCCAGGGAGGTGATCGCGTTATAGAAATTTCTCGACTACCCAACAAACACAACACTCTAGGAGAAAAAGGCAAAAATGAAAAGAACAATCACTCTCGCGCTGCTGATATTCTCAGTGGCAATGCTCGCTGCCTCGTGCGCGAGCGCATTCGACTTCAGCGACATCCAGTTCTGGACGGGCAGTGGCAGCAATGAAGCTGCTCTCGTCATCGATTGGAACGACGGCAAGACCCCCGAATCGATAGCTTGGGGATATCGGTGGAACGGCACCGCGACCGGCTACGACATGTTCCAGGCAGTCCTTGCGGCCGATAGCAGGCTGTATGCCTCCATGATTTACGGCGACGCAGTCTTTGGGATAGGCTATGACCTTGCCGATGACGGCAGCGGCTTCGTTTCCGGTTCCCCTGGAGACGAAAATGGCTACGCGGTCAATCCATCCAACCACTACGAAGAGGGTTGGTACGTCAATGGTTACTGGGCATATTGGGTAGCCGACAATACGAATGGCTCTTTTCCGACTGTAACCCCAAATGGCTCTACTCCGAGCCCGACCGATTGGTCCTATGGCCTGGGAATGTCCAGCCGCACGCTTTCGAATGGCTCGTGGGATGGATGGAGTTTTGCCGCGGCTCCGGGTTGGAATCCCGTTCCGCCGAATACCCCGGCGGCCGCCGTTCCCGTCCCCGAGCCCGGGTCGCTGGCGGCAGTGCTGATTGCGATGGCGGGCATGGGAGGCCTTGCGCTTCGCAGGTCTTGTTTGCAGAGGCGCCGCGTTTAAGATCGAACACAACGTGCTCCCTCTCCCGGATGGGAAAGGGCTGGGGTGGAAACGTGGCAGTCAGCCGCAAGCTCTTCGCCCTCGTGGGGGCCGTCGCCAAACGCCATGGCAACTCGCGGGTTGCAAACCCGGGGAACAGGGTCCGGCGTTCGGAAACGCCGGACCATCAAAGCGGCGTCGAGCCGCCGCACTCCAAAATCTAAGTACTCTTGTTCGTAAATTCGATGACGTATAGGGTTGCCGCTTAAGCCGCTTGGGCTAATGGGACGGTCTTTGGCGGCAGCTTTGACAGGAGTTCTGCCAGGTCTTGTCTGGTGAACCTCCATTCGAACGGTTTTGCGATCAATTCATAGTGTTCCTGGAACCGGAGTATTCGGTCGGCGACCATCTTTAATGAGCAGAAGTCGTTAGGAGTGAGCACTTTCCTTTGAACAACGGAGAAGTATATCTCAATCTGATTAAGCCAACTCGCGTGAACGGGCAAATGCACGGGCACAATGTTTGGCCACGCCTTCTGCAGACGCTTGATGCAACGCTCACCTCTGTGAGACGAACCATTGTCCATGATCCAGAATACTCTCTTGGCGCTCCGATAAGGTTCCTGGCTCATAACCTGTTCTACCAAACGGCCGAAAGGTTTGATACCCGACTTTGCTTCGCATCGTCCGAAGACCTTAGCGTGTCTGACATCCCATGCCGCCAGGTAGGCCAACGCTCCTTTACGCTCATACTCATGTTCGACGCGCATGGTCTCTCCCGGAGCCGGGGCAATGATAGTGTGCTTGCGACTTCTGGCCTGAATGCTGGTCTTTTCGTCGGCGGAAATCACGTATTCGTCCGGCCCCAACGGTTGCCCCTCCCAAACACCTTGGTACAGGTCGAGGACGCGCTCCGCCTTTTCTTGGAAGTTGGGGTCCCGAGGAAATATCCAGCTCCGATGATGCCACGGACGAATGGCGTCCTCGCTGAGCCACCGCCAGACCGTTGCGCCACTGATTTGAGCAGCAATTCCACGAGTTACTGCCTCGCGTGCTATCTCGGCGCTACTGAATCGAGACAACGGAACTCCGCTTTCCCTGGGCAATTGGCAAGCGAGCGCTTTGACCTCCATCTCAACCACAGGGGGAAAAGACGGGCGGACGCCCGCGCCTTGGCCGGTCTTCAAGTCCGGCCATGCGCTCCTCGAAGAATCGTTTGCGCCATTTCGAGACAATCTGCCGAGGCAACTCAAGCCTTGCCGCGATTTCATCGTTATCAATGCCTTGTGCCGCTAGAAGAACGATTTTGGCTCTCACGACGGAATAATACGATGCCGTATATCTTCGCGAAACCGACTCAAGCCTCGTCTTCTCGTCCGGCGACAACTCGATTATATACGGACTTCTCCTTGGCATATGCTCCTCCATCTGGAGCATATTATACCAAACAATACGACACAGTATCAAGTTTGATACGTCACTGTATTTATGAATGAGAGTACTGAGTCGTCGTAAATATCATGAAGAAATACCTTCCTATTGCGCTAATAGTTGTATCGGCCTGTCCCGGCATGTATATTGCAAGGCGAGCGCAACTGCGCTTCGATAACCGTCTACCGCGCGAGACCGCAAGCGTCAGGCGCATAGTCTCCCTCGCGCCGAGTGTAACGCAGACGCTGTTTGCTCTCGGAGCCGGAGATAAACTCGTGGGGGTCACGCGCTATTGCACCTGCCCGCCGTCCGCCAGGATCGCGAGGATCGGCGGGTTTCTCGATCCCAATTTCGAAGCCATTGTCCGGCTCAAACCCGATATCGTGATACTTACCGTGGGGAACCAGGACACAGCCAGGAAGCTGAACGAACTGGGCCTTCGGGTACTTCCGGTGAACCAGGATACCGTCTCCGAAATCATCGACTCGGTCATCGAGATCGGGCACGCCGTCGGCGCGGAGAAGAGCGCCGAAAGACTAGTCCGTGACATTCGCGCGAGAATCGATAAGGTAAAGAGGCGGACCCGCGGCTTGAACCGGCCCAGCGTGCTGATATCCATAGGGCGGTCGCTGGGTGGAGGGGCCGGCGAGATATACGTTGAAGGCAGAGGCAACTTCTACGACGAAATCATCAGTATTGCCGGGGGCAGGAACGCATATCAGGGCAAGATCATCAATATCCCATGCCTCTCCTTGGAAGGGATCGCCAGGCTCAACCCGGACATAATCATCGATCTTGCCCCGAATAACGAGGCCGAAGATGCCGGCAGGCGCCTCGACGAGTGGAGCGCCATGTCCCAAGTCCCGGCGGTCAAGAATCGCAGGGTCTACACCCTCAGCGGCGATTATGTACTCGTGCCGGGTCCCAGGTTCGTCGAAACGCTGGAGGACGCCGCGAGGGTCATCCATCCACCCGTTCGGGTTAAAGATTTCGAAGGTTAAAGGTTAAAGTACCACTATGCGGCGGGAACGACAAGGCGAGACAATCACAAGGCACGAAGCCCTTCGAGTTCCCGCTGCACGCGTGGCGCCTTCTGCCCGCGAGAGAAGGCATGGCCTGCATCTGCCCAGGTTCAGTGCTATGCGTGCAGCGGGAACTCGAAGGCGCCTGGTTGAAGCGGACGCTCTATTTGTCGTTCCCGCCGCATAGTGCGACAACCATTTTTCAGAGGGGCAGCATGTGATGCGATATGCATTGGAAGTGAATAACCTGAGCTTCGCTTACGATAAGGAGCCCGTGTTTGCGAGCATATCTTTCGGTGTGCGGGAGGGTGAGTTCGTTTCGGTCATCGGCCCCAATGGCGCGGGCAAATCGACGCTCATCAAATGCCTGAACAAAGTGATCTCGGGCTGGTCGGGCGATATCGCTCTCTTTGGCGATTCGGTGCGCGCCATGAGCCAGCGCAACCTCGCGAAGCTGGTCGGCTACGTGCCGCAATCCGGCGGCGGCCCACTGCCCTTTAGCGTGGAAGAGTTCGTAATGATGGGTCGTTATCCGTATCTGATCCCGTTCACTCTCATTCGGGCGGAGGACAGGACAGCGGTCACCGATATTCTCCGGCGGACGCGAATCGATCACCTCTCCGACAGACCTATGGGCAGCTTGAGCGGCGGGGAGAGGCAGATAGCCTTCATCGCGGCGGCGCTGGTCCAGGGCGCGAAGATGCTTCTCTTGGATGAGCCGGCTGCTTTTCTGGACTATAAACACCAGGTCGAGTGCGCGGCCCTTCTGATGCGCATGCACCGGGAGCAGGGCATCACCGTCATAATGGTGACCCACGACGTCAATCAGGCGATAGCACTCAGCAATCGAGTGGTGGCACTCAAGAACGGTCACTTGTATTTTGACGGAGACCCGGAGGAGCTCACTTCCAACGGCACACTCGAGTCGATATACGAGACCCGTTTCGTAACATATACTTCCAAGGACTGCGATTCAACTGTGCTGGCGCCGCGCGGAGAAGACTAGCTCACCTGACGCAGCAGAAGGGAGTTTAACCACGAAAGGCGATTTAGTCCCGCGTTTGTAAGGGTTCAGGGATCGTGGGTACCCGAGCGCATGGCTGTCATTCCGAACGAATGTGAGGAATCTCGAAGCTCGGATGAGTCTCACGCACCGGAACAAGGCTCCACGCGCACCGTTGAGATTCCTCGCTGCCCGCTCCTAAGAAACTTCCCAGTTTCGGGAACAAGATTCCCGAAACACCGGGGGTCGGTTTCTTGCAGATGTTTCGGGATTTTGGCCTAGCCCGGCTCGTCGGACCTGATCACCCGAAATCCCGAAACATCGGGGGCGTCGGTTTCTTTCCAATGTAACGGCGACAGCGTCGCCGTCAATTGCTCGGAATGACATATGCGGTGACGTGTACTCACCATTGGTGAGCTGTTACCCGCGTTTTCGTGTTTTCTTTATTTCGTGTTTTCGTGATGAAAAAATCAATGAAGCATTCGGCATCGCCACTATCAAACGAAAAGAAACCGCGGCCGAAGCAGCCACGCGCGGGGCAGGGGTTCCGGACTTTCCGCTTTCCGCTTTCCGCTTTCCGCTGTTTTCGAAGCAAGACTTCGCTGCTTATCGGTCTGGGAGTTCTTACGCTCGCAAGCCTCGCGATCGCGCCGCTGGTGGGAACCAGGATCACGGCAATCAGCGCCGCGCTTCACCCGTGCTCGGCGAATATCGAGTCCTGGATCTTTTGGTCGCAGCGGCTGCCGAGGGTGCTGGTTGCGTTTCTTGCGGGGTCGGCGCTCGCCGTGTGCGGGATGGTCTTCCAGGCGATGTTCAGGAACCCGCTGGCAACCGAATCGACGCTGGGCGTGGCGAGCGGAGCGTCGTTCGGGGCGGCGCTTCAGGTGAGGCTTGGCCTGGCGCTCACTATACTCGGCGCATCGAGCGCCTCCGTGTTCGCGTTCGCCGGGGCGGCGGGGTCCATGGCGCTGGTTTACGGTCTCACGCGAATAAGGAAGGGATTGTCCACCTCGGCAGTGCTGCTGGCCGGGGTCGCCATCAGCTTCTTCTTTTCGAGCTTGATCCTGATGGTACAGACCACGTCGGATTTCAATAATTCTTACAAACTGCTGCGGTGGCTTATGGGCGGGCTTGCCGGCGCCGATTACAATAGCGTGGCGGGTCTGATCCCGTTCGCCGTTATCGGGACTGGTGTCATTGCGTATTTCACCAACGAGCTGAACCTGCTTTCCACGGGAGACGATATCGCCGCCAGCCGGGGAGTGGAAGTCGGGCGAGCAAGGACCGCTCTGTTCTTCGCGACGTCATTCACGGTGGGCGGCGTGGTGGCGATATCCGGTCCTATCGGGTTCGTGGGAATGATATCGCCTCACATCGCGCGCCTTATTATCGGCTCCGATCATCGATACCTGATGCCGGCAACCGCCCTGTTCGGCGGAGTATTCCTGACCGTGTGCGACACGGCCGCGCGGATGGTCACGGCTCCGGCGGAACTGCCCGTGGGGGCCATCACTGCTCTCTTGGGCGGCCCGTTCTTTATCTGGCTGCTTGTGGGAAGGTCAGGTTCAAGGTTACAAGGTTAAAGGTTGGGAAGGGGAAAGGCCGGTCGGACCATGCTATCAACACGTTGGAACGGATATGGACGACTCGATTTCGAAGTGGACGGGCATAATGGAAAAGCGTTACCGTGAGCTTGGCGGATCGACAACGGTCATCTCAAAACCCGGCTGCGGTCACCACCCTCACAGCCTCGAAGACCCCAACCCAATCGTCGATTTCGTATTGCGGAGCATCACGCCGTAGTCAGGCACAAGCTCATCGAGCGGGGCGTTCCACCCTCACCCCGAACCCCTCTCCCGTGAGGGTTCGTAGAGAAACCCGCCCGTTGTTTCGGGAAACCCTTTCGGGATTGCCGATACGCAGTCGATCTTGTTCCCAAATATCGCCACGCAGGGGAGGAATTCGCCGGGCAGAGGAAGAACCTTTAACCCAGATTGCCGGTGTATCGGGAATCTTGTTCCCGATACGCAGTCAGTTTCGGGAACAAGATTCCCGAAACACCCAAACCTAGCCCCCTTGGCTTGCCGGTGTATCGGGAATCTTGTTCCCGATACGCAGTCAGTTTCGGGAACAAGATTCCCGAAACACCCAAACCTAGCCCCCTTGGCTTGCCGGTGTATCGGGAATCTTGTTCCCGATACGCACCCAGTTTCGGGAACAAGATTCCCGAAACACCCAAACCTAGCCCCCTTGGCTTCCGCCGAGGCGTGGCGTCGGAACTGTTGTTCCGACAGGATATCGCTATGCTCCTCTTTAGCCCGTTGCGAAAAGTGCTCGCTGGGTGGCGATTTCCGAATCGCCACCCCAACGCCGAATGAGGGATTTACCGGTGTATCGGGAATCTTGTTCCCGATACGCACCCAGTTTCGGGAACAAGATTCCCGAAACACCCAACCTTTAATCCTGTTTTCAAGATGCGATTCTTCGAAGCCTCCGAGCAAGATAGAATACGGTTCAATGACTTTGTCGCCCGGTTCGATACGGGCGATTTGCTTCAGTCGTTCGAGTGGGGCGATCTCGAAGGCCAGGAGCGGTTGGAGGCCGATCAGGGTGCTGGCCGAGGAAGACGGTGGCATCGTCGCCAGCGCCTCGCTTCTGAAGCGCGCGATCCCCAAGCTGGGCCGGTGCATAATGTACGCGCCGCGCGGCCCCGTCATGGACACCCAAAACGCCGAACTGGTCGCTTCTTTCACGTCGTCCCTCAAGAGCATCGCGCGAAAGAACAAAGCGATTCTCATCAAGATCGATCCTCCGGTCCGCATGGAAGACTCCATAAGCAAGAGCAACCTGCGCGACGCGGGGTTCGCCCCGGTCGCGGCGGCGGGCTTCGGTGGCACCCAGCCCAAGTGCGTAATGCAGCTCGATCTGGACAAATCGCTCGATGAGCTGATGCAAACGTTCAAGCCCAAGTGGCGATACAACATCCGCCTGGCCGAAAAGAGAGGCGTCACGGTCCGGATGGATTGCTATCTTCGCGATCTGCCGGAGTTTTACAAGCTCCTCAAGGAGACCTGCGCCCGCGACGGCTTTCTGGTCCGGAGCTATAGCTATTTCGAGGACATGTGGAACATCCTCTTCCCGGCGGGCTACATGCGGCTGGTGATGACGTATTACGAGGAGATTCCGGTCGCCGGAGCGATACTGTACCATTTCGGCGATAAGGCGATGTATACCTATGGCGCGTCGTCAAACCAGCACCGCGACGCCATGCCCAATCACCTGATGCAGTGGACGATGATCCAATGGGCCAAAGCCCGCGGCTGCAAGTGGTACGACTTCCGCGGCGTCAGCCCCCAAAAGGGCGCCGGCGACGATCACCTGGAGGGCCTGAACCGCTTCAAGGCGGGCTTTTCGCCGAGGTTTGTTGAATATATCGGCGAGTACGATATGGTGCTCTCTCCGGGGTTCTACTGGCTTTGGAACGTGGCGAGGCCGAGAATTCAGGGAATGCTCAAGGCCCGCGGGCGCGCCGAGGCCGCCCACGAGGCAGGTGAGTAGCCATGAAGCCCGCAGTCCACGACGTCTGGGTGGAAGTCGATCTTGATGCCCTCGGGCACAACCTCAAGGAGGTGCGCGCCATCCTGCCGGCAAATGTCAAGATCATGGCCGGTTGTGAAAGCCAACGGCTTCGGTCACGGCTATGTCGAGCCGTCGCGCGCTTTCCTGGATGCCGGCGCGGACGCTCTCGCCGTGACCAGGCTCGACGAGGCCGCCGCCATCCGCGAGGCCGGAATCACCGCGCCGGTTTTGATCTTTGCCCCGATTCAGCCGGAGAACGTCGAAGCGAGCATACTCTTGGATATCGAAACGACCGTATCGGACATATCATTGGCGCGCGCGATCTCTGACCGGGCAGCCAATCTCAGACGCCTCGCCCGTATCCACATCAAGGTGGACACCGGAATGAGCCGGTTGGGAGCGGCGCCCGAAGCGGCCGTGGAACTGGCGAGGGAAGTGAGCGAGCTTCCCGGCGTGCGGCTGGCGGGTGTCTACACCCACCTGGCGACAGCCGCCGAGCGCAATTTAGCTTTTGCGCGAGAGCAGCTTCGTCGATTTCGCGAAGTGGTCTCGCGGCTCGATTCCGAACTGATCGACTACGGCGTCGCCCACGCCGCCAACAGCGCCGCGATCCTAAGACTGCCGGAGTCGCATTACGGCATGGTCCGGCCCGGGACGATCCTTTACGGCCAGTATCCTTCGGCCCACGTTCCTCGCAGGCTCGACTTGAAACCCGCCTGGAAGCTCAAGGCCAGCGTCCGCGAGGTGAAGCATTTGCCCGCCGGCGCTTATGTCGGCTACGGCGCGGAGTTCAGGACGAAGCGCCGAACGACCACGGCGGTATTACCCGTGGGTTACGCGGATGGTTTCACTGTCTCTCCCGAAGGGCCGATCTACAAGCAGAACCCGCTCGAGTTTATGGCGCACAAGCTCAAAAGGGCCGTCACGGTGGAGATTCGAGGGCGCAAGGCGCCGGTGATCGGTAGAGTGGCGATGCAGATGTGCGTGGTGGACGTGACCGATATCCGCGGGGTGTGCGTGGGAGACGAGGCCACGATCCCCACCCTCCGCGTGCCCACCAGTGCGCTGATTCCGAGGGTGTGACGTGCCGAATTTGCAAATTTTGAATTAGTATCTTACAACTGAAATCCTATACAAGTTGTGACCGAATTTTGATATGTCACCTCGGATTTCAGTTGTAAGATACGTAAGAAGAAACCACCGACCTTCCGAATTACGAAAAGGCCGTATTGATTTTCCGGCGATGGCCTTCTTGGTTGCGGCTGCGCCGCTTTAGGCAAGGAACCCAGCAGCCTGGTTGAGATCCCTTCAATTCAAAATTTACAATTTCAAAATTCAAAATTCGCCCTCGCTCTACTTCCGCCTCTGCCGCCTGACCTTTGGCGGGGGCTTGGGCGGGATGGCGGTATCCACGCGGTCGTTGATCTTCGGGTAGAGTTGCCCCAGAGCGACCTGGAGCGCGGCGGCCACCGGCACCGCCGTGATCATCCCAACCACGCCGAACAGCCGCGCACCCAGGGCCAGCGAGAACAGGGCCAGCACCGGATGCACTCCAACACTTCCGCCCACCAGTTTCGGCGTTATGATAAGGTCGAAGATCACGAAGCTTTGCACCAGAAGCCACACCATCAGCAGTATGGGGTATGCGGGGTTGTCCGGGGTCTGGATAGTAGCCGCGATGCCCGTGGCGAGCGCGGTCGTAAGCACGCCGATATACGGAATCAAATACAAGAGGCCCGAAATCGCCCCGATAATCAGCCCGTACTGCAGTTGGCAGCCGGCCAGAACAGCCATCGAGACGCAGCTGTAGAGGATTGCCACGGCGGCCATGCCTCTAATATACTTGGCGAAAACATCTCCCACGGCCCCCGACAGACTCAGCACTCTGTCTCTGTGCCTGTCCGGTGTAAAATGGATGCCCTTGGCCCTGATGTAGTCCATGTCCCTCAGGAACCAGAGCGTCGAAATCGGAATGAAGATCACCCAGAGGATTTTCGACAGCGCCGAGCCGAGGGCGCCGGAAATATACTCCACACTTCGTTTTGCGGCCTCCGCGACCTGGGCGGAGAATCTTTTTCGACCAGTCACTGATGGTAGTCGGCAGGTGGAATCTCACCAATAGCGAACGATGATGCTCCAGCACCGTGTTGATTCTGTCGCCGGCCTGTCTTACATAATCGTTGAAATGCAGCACCAGAGACTGTGCCTGCTCGACTATTCTCGGTATTACCAGGAAGCCCACCACGAGGAACACGACCACAAACGACAAGCCCACCACGGCCACGCCGATCCCCCGCGAAGCCCCCCGGCGTGCAAGCCAGTCCACCACGGGATTCAGCAAGAACGCCAGGGCGAACGCGATCGCGAACGGGGGCAAGACATCCAGCACGGGGATGCCCACGTGGTGATAGAGAAGTATGAGGAGCTGAGCGCCCGCCCAAAGCGCCACTGCAAGCGCCGCGATTATGAAGACCCGCGGATAACCACCGTTTGTCATGAATCATCACCGGAAGGGAAGGGTTGTTAGTATCTTACAACTGAAATCCTATACAAGCTGTACTGAACTTTGATATGTCACCTCGGATTTCAGTTGTAAGATACGTAAGAAGAAACCACCGACCTTCCGAATTACGGAAAGGCCGTATTGATTTTCCGGCGATGGCCTTCTTGGTTGCGGCTACGCCGCTTTAGGGTTAGTAAGGTTGATAGGGTTGGTAGGGGCCGCGTGTTCACCGGTGGATCCGTGCTCCCAGCGGTTTGCCAAGGCCGGCCGCGTGGCGTTTCGGGAAAAGGGTTTCCCGAAACAACGAAAAGAGTGCCCGCGGGAGTGGTCCCCTCCCCTATCAACCCTATTAACCCTATAACCCTACCAACCTTAACTCATGCGCTGAGCAGTTCCTTTAACCGTCTGAGCGCTTTTTGCTGCAGACGCGAAACGTGCATCTGCGAAATGTTGAGCCTCTTGGCCACTTCCGTCTGCGACATATCCTTAAAGAAGCGATAGTATATGATGGCCTTTTCCCGCGGCTCGAGGGATTCTATCGCCTGCTTCAGGTCGCCGAAAGTCTCGATGCTCTGCAGGGATGAGTCGAGGTCACCCACGAACTCGGCGAGTGTGAGCGGCGCCGACTCGCCCTCGTGCACCAACTTGCTATCGAGCGACACGGTGTCATAGGCGTTTCCAAGCTCGATGGCTTCCAGGGTCTCTTCTTCACTGGCGCCTATCTCGACGGCGATCTCCTGAATGATCGGCGGATGCCCAAGCCTCTGGCTGAGTTCCTCGGCTGCTTTGTTGGCGGCAAGGTTGAGCTCCTGGAGGCGCCTGGGAACCTTCAGAGCCCATGCCTTGTCCCGGAAGTGCCGGCGAATCTCACCGACGATGGTGGGAGTGGCATATGTGGAAAACTTGGTTCCCCTTTCCGGGTCGAACCTGTCCACGGCATTTATCAAGCCGATGACGCCGACCTGCACCAGGTCTTCCAGCGCTTCGCCTCTGTTGGCGAACTTGCCGGCAAGAAATCGCACCAGGTTCTGATGCATGACTACCAGTTGATCCCTGGTCCTGCGGTCGCGCGTTTCCGTATATCGCTTGAACAGGGCTTCGGTTTCTTCCTCAGTCCACTCCGCCACGCCGCTTCTCTTGTGTGGCGAACTATCGGTGTCCCGCATACTTAACCATCCGTACGTGCGTTCCGTCCGTATTCGGAACTACTACTACTTCGTCGACCAGCAGAGTAATCAGCAGCGCTCCCAGGTTTTCAGGTTCCTGGTCAGCGCCTTCCGAGCGGCCGCGATTCTCCCTGGCGCCGGCTTGATCGAAGATGTCGACAGTCAACTTGTCCGAATCGATCTCGCTTCGCAGGGTAATTCCCGTATCCGCCCTGCCATTGCGTTCGGCCCATTCGACGGATGTCGTGCATGCCTCGCCCACAGCCAGTCGAACGTCCTCGACCTCGTCATAGGAAAACCGCATTCGACTCGCCACACCGAGAATGGCCAGTCTGGCAACACCAACAAACTCCGGCTTGCATGGTACCTTTACTTCCACGCACGCCAGACACGTGTGATTACCCACGTTTAACCAATCTCCTTTCCCATGGTTTCCTGGGCCTCATCTTCGGAGTTGTAGATCTCGAATATCTTGTCCAATCCCGTGATCTCGAACACCCGCCTGATGCGGGGCTCGGACAGACCAAAACCATGTTGCCATCCGCCTCGCGTATCCGCTTGAGTCCCCCGATCAACACGCCCAGGGCCGTGCTATCCAGATAATCGACCTTAGTCAGATTCACCACAAGTTCTCTTGCCCCGCTTTCGAGCAGGCTAATCATACGCTGCTTGAGTTGCGGAGCGGTATATACATCGACCTCGCCCTCGAGTGCTATAACAGGGACCTCTTTTTCCACTGTTTTCATGTCAATTTTGAAGTTCACGTCACCATCACCTCACATACACATATGAGTGCCGAGCAACGAGTCTCCACCTCGGCAGGCTCGTTGCTCGTTATTCGTTACTCGTTTTGCCCTTCGACGTCCGTTTCCTGGCCCTGTTCGATTTCGCTTTTCTTGCGGGCCATAGCCTGCTTGCTTGCTTCAACGGCGCTTTGCACCTTTTCCTTGGTGGACTCGAGAATCTCCTTGCTCTTCTTAACAAGTTCCTCGCTGGAATCCGACAGGTCCTGCATCACCTTTCCTGCCTTGGACTTGATATCGTCCGTGGCGTTCTTAATGTCCTGCCGTGTTTCGTCGCCCGACTT
Organism: uncultured bacterium; assembly: GCA_963823885.1. Taxonomy (GTDB): domain Bacteria; phylum Armatimonadota; class UBA5829; order UBA5829; family UBA5829; genus CAWGNL01. The sequence goes on along the minus strand of CAWGNL010000070.1, from coordinate 149,580 downwards.
CGGTGCTATCAGCAGGGCTGTAGCAGCCCCTATCAACGCGCCTAGCCCCAACCCGGCCAGGAAGTTCAATACCACGCTTTTCCCTTCATCTTCTTGGTTCGACATCGCTATACCCTCCTCCGAAACTAGAAGTTAGAAATTAGAGGTTAGAAGTTAGAAGTTAGAATCCAGACCTCCAGCCCAGGAACGAATCCCCCGCCGCAAGGGGCGTCCCTTCTCGTTACTCGTTACTCGTTACTCGTTGGCGGAATACGCCATCATTCTGGCGCGCCGTCCGCGGTTTTCGATTCCCTTGACTCGTTCTTGGACCCTTTAAGTGTTTTAAGGCCCTCTCTCAGCCCCTCCAGCACGGACACCACTGTTGCCCGGGAGGCCGAGACTGCTTTAGCGGCGGCATCTGTCACGCTTTTACCCTCAACGTGCCGTTCGACAACTGCAACCACGTGGTTGACCCGTCCCAGGACTTCGCACGCCTCGCGGGCAAAATCATCGACACGCTTCAGCAGTGCTCCGGTATCTCGGGCAAGAGGAGTTATCTCCTCCCGGGCCGCCTTCAGAGTTTCCGCCGCCTCCCGCAGAGCAACACTGATACGCTGAAGATATAAAATTACCCCTATTACTAATACGATCAGTGTCGCGCTCAGCAACACAATAATTGTTGTCAACAGCCCCGTTTGCATAATGCCACACTAGGGGTTAGCCCGCATTATTCATCTAGCGCGTGTTTGCCCAGCACTTTGTGCTCCCCTCGCCCTCACGGGAGAGGGAGCACGTAAGTGCCTGAACCAAAGCCTATCAATTCATGCAGATAATGCGGGTTAGGAACTAGGCCCGGATCCTCGGAATCACCGTTGCGCCCCAGGGCCCCTACAAACCCTACTAACCCTACTAACCTTACAACCCTATTCTCTTATTCGCCGCCCGGCGTCTGTTCGCCTGCATTACCGCTGCCCGATTTTAGACGGTCCAGGCGCTGCTTGAACTTGGCCTCGTGGCCGTGCTCTGTCGGTTCGTAATATGGTCCACTCTTCGCGCTCGGCGGCAGATATTCCTGCTCGACCCAGTGGCCGGGAAAACTGTGAGGGTAAAGGTAACCCGCACCGTGGCCGAGGGCCTTCGCCCCCGGATAGTTCGCGTCCCGCAAATGCACCGGTACGGGAGGCCCCTTTCTTTCCACGATATCTTTGTTCGCCCGGTTTATTGCCACGTAGCTGGCGTTGCTCTTGGGCGCGCAGGCCAGATAAATAACAGCCTGCGCGAGCGGGATTTGCGCCTCCGGCATGCCCACAAACTGCACCGCCTGTGCAGCGGCAGTCGCCAGCATCAAGGCCATCGGGTCGGCATTGCCCACATCTTCGGCGGCCTGGATCACGAGTCTCCTGGCTATAAACTTCGGGTCCTCCCCCGCTGAAAGCATCCGCGCCAGCCAGTAGACGGCGGCGTCAGGGTCCGAACCCCGCATGGATTTGATGAAAGCCGAAATTGTATCGTAGTGGTTATCCCCATTCTTGTCGTATTTCAATACCCTTTTCTGCACTGCTTGCTCAGCTATTTTTACGGTAATGATTTTCTGGGCCGTCCGCGGGTCGGCCGGCGTTGCAATGGCTGCAAGCTCGAGGGCGCTCAAGGCGCTGCGCGCATCGCCATCGGCGATGTCCACTATGTGCTCCAGCGCGTCGCTTTGCAGCACGATCTTTTCGCCTCCGAGGCCCCGCTCGTCCGAGAGGGCGCGCAGCACCAGTGTACGGATATTCTCGGCCGAGAGCGGCTCGAACCTGAAAATGCGAGACCTCGACAAAAGCGGCGAATTGACCTCGAAATATGGGTTTTCGGTGGTGGCCCCGATCAGGACCACCGTCCCGTCTTCCACGTGCGGCAAAAGCGCGTCCTGCTGAGCCTTGTTGAACCGGTGGATTTCGTCGACGAAGAGGATAGTCTTTTGTTTTCCGGCGGCGAAACGTTCCCTGGAGCGTTGTATGACTTTGCGCATCTCCGGCACACCGGATGTGACCGCGCTGAAGTTCTCGAATGCGGCCTGGGTGCCCTTGGCGATGACCGCGGCCAGGGTGCTCTTCCCGGACCCCGGAGGCCCCCAGAATATCATGGAAGTAAGCTCGTCCTTTTCGATGGCGGCGCGCAGCAGGCTATCCGGACCGATAATGTGCTCCTGGCCCAGGAACTCGTCCATAGTCCGAGGCCGCATCCGCGCCGCAAGCGGCTGATCCGGCGCCTGAGAGCCTGATTGTCCGAATAGTTCGGCCATTTATCACCAAGGGAAGTCAAAAGTCCGAAAGTCGAAAGTCCTGTGCGGCGAGCGCAACCCACCTATGCGGCGGGAACGACAGGCAGAGGGTCCGCTTCAACCCGGCGCCTTCGAGTTCCCGCCGCATAGTGACAAGGTTCCGGGCTTTCGGCTTTCCGCTTTCCACTTTCCGCTTTCCGCCCTCTCGTTACTCGTTACTCGTTACTATCCTGATATGCAGCGATCGAGCCGGCGCATCGTCGACCGCCGATGGGGCGCCGGTCATCGGGTCGAGGCCGCTGGCGGTCTTCGGAAATGCCATAACCTGGCGGATGTTGTCGTCGTCGGTCAGCAGCGTCACCAACCGGTCGATGCCCGGAGCGATCCCTCCGTGCGGCGGAGCGCCATATTCGAAAGCATCGAGCATGTGCCCGAACCTGGCCTGAATCTCCTCCTCGGAATAGTTCATCAGCTTGAAAACCTTGTTCTGAATGTCGCGCCGGTGAATCCTGATGCTGCCGCTGGCAAGCTCCGAGCCGTTGCAGACCAGGTCATAGGCCTGCGAGCGCACCCTGCCGGGGTCGGACTCCAGGAAGTCCAAGTCCTGTTCATGCGGCATCGTGAACGGATGATGCGCGGCATCCCAGCGGCCCTCCTCCTCTTTCCACTCCACAAGCGGAAAGTCCACGACCCACGCGAACGCCAGGACCTCGTCATCGCACAGGCCCAGCCGGTGGCCCATCTCATTGCGCAGCGCCGAAAGCGACTCGGCGACAACCTTCGGCGTGTCCGCGACGACCATCAGCAAGTCGCCGGTTTTAGCCCCGGCGGTCTCCGCAATCGCCTTGATCTCCTCTTCCTTGAGGAACTTCGCGACCGGGGACTTCACCCCCTCATCAGTGAGAGCGATCGTTCCCAGTCCCTTGGCCCGATGCCTCTTGGCGAGATCGGTGAGTTCATCGATCCGCCCCCGGCTGTAGTGAGCGCAGCCGGGCGCGCGGATGCCCTTCACCTGCTCGGCGGTCCGGAACACTTTGAACTCGGTCGATTGGGCGATCCGCGTAATATCGTAGAGTTCCATGCCGAATCGGAGGTCGGGCTTGTCGCTGCCGTAGCGGGTGATGCAATCGTCATACGTGAGGCGAGGAAGCGGTTTGAACTTGAGTTCCTTGTGCGAGCACTGCTCGACAATGCGAACGAGCAGCTCGTCGACGACCTCGAAGATATCTTCCTGCTTCACGAAAGACATCTCGATATCGAGCTGCGTGAACTCCGGCTGCCTGTCCGCCCTGGGGTCCTCGTCGCGGAAGCACTTGGCAATCTGGAAATACCTGTCCATCCCGGCGACCATCAGAAGCTGCTTCAATTGCTGCGGGCTTTGCGGCAGCGCGTAGAAGCGGCCCGGATACAACCGCGCCGGCACCAGGTAGTCGCGCGCCCCCTCGGGAGTGCTTTTAATGAGTATGGGGGTCTCGATCTCGATGAAGCCGTTCTGGTCCATATAGTCGCGGATCAGCTTAATTATCCTGTGGCGCAAGATCAGACGGTCCCGCATCTCAGGCCGCCGCAGGTCGAGATAACGGTATTTGAGCCGGACTGTCTCGTCGGTGGTGATGCCGTCCTGAATCGGAAACGGAGGAGTCAGCGAAGTGTTGAGGACCTCCAGCTTTTCGAGACGGACCTCGACTTCGCCTGTCCCCAGGTTGGGATTCTCGGTGCCCTCCGGCCTGCGATAGACCTTGCCGGTGACCTCCAGCACGAACTCGCTTCTGACGCCCTCCGCCAGCTTGAAAGCTTCCGGCTGCTCCTGGGGATCGATTACCGTCTGGATGACCCCTTCCCTGTCCCTCATATCGATGAAGATCAGCCCGCCGTGGTCGCGTATCCTCTGCACCCAGCCGTGCAGTGTAACTTTCGAGCCGATGTCGTCGATACCGACATCTCCGCAGTATTTAGTTCTCTGATGCATAACTTAGGTCCTTATTCTTTAACAACTCAGCCGAATAGTTCGGTACATAGGAAAATATAGCCCGTTTTGAGCGTAAAACCTGGCATGTTTGTTTCGAAGACAGCGTAGCGGGCGTGTCATTCCGAACGCAGTGAGGAATCTGCTTTTTGAGGCGCCACAAAGCAGATTTCTCGGCTTCGCCTCGAAATGACACCCTTTCGAGACCCTGTTTTTCACGGGGAGCATGCCGCGCCGTAGGCGCGTTTAGTGCGATATCAGATAGTCAGATAGCTGAAGTGAAGCGACCTCACTCCAGGAGGTGCTATCCGCTATCCGCTATCCGCTATCCGCTATCTGACCATCCGTGATCCGGCTGGCCAGCGCTTCCATCGGCACGCTCTTCTGCTCCGACGTCGTCAGATCTCTTACTGTCGCCACTCCGGACTTTACTTCGTCCTCGCCCAAAATCACCGCATACTTAGCGCCGAGCTTATCGGCGACCTTCATTTGCGCCTTGAGGCTCCGGCCCGTATAGTCCATGTCCGCCGATACACCCTTCGCCCTGAGATCAGCAACGAGCTTCACCCCGGCTTCGTGGGCCTGGTCGCCAAGGGTCGCGACGAACACATCGATCCACTTATGTACCGGCGGCTCGACTCCGAGCGCTTCCAGAGTCATCATAAGCCTCTCCAAGCCGATACCGAAGCCCATCGCCGGAGTGGACGGCCCGCCGATCTCCTCCACCAGGTTGTCGTAGCGTCCCCCACCCCCGACGGCGTTTTGAGCCCCAAGTTCACCCGATACGAACTCGAATGCAGTCTTCGTGTAGTAATCGAATCCCCTCACCAGGGTTGGATCAAGCGTGAAGTCGATGTTCAGCTTTATTAGATAATCTTGAACATTCTTGAAATGCGAGGCGCAGTCCTCGTCGAGATAATCCACCATCTTGGGCGCCCCGGCGAGCACCGCCTTGCAGCCGGGGTCCTTGCAGTCGAACATGCGCATGGGATTGGTTTCATAGCGATGCGCGCAGTTAGCGCAAAGGTCACCGGCCGTGTCGGCGATGTACTCCGTCAGAGCCTGCCGGTAACCGGGACGGCAGTTGGGGCATCCGATCGAGTTGAGCCGGAGATCGGACGCGACGCCCACATTTTGGAAGAATCTGGCGGCCAGAGATATGACTTCCGCGTCGATTGCCGGATCGATCGATCCCACGGCTTCCACGCCGAGGCTGAGTATGCTCGCGATATCTGCCCGCCTGCGGCCTCTCGTATCGGAACGCCCGGCCTATGTAATATATCTTGTTCACGGGCAAGTTTGCCCCGAGGTTATGCTGGACAAACGCGCGGATTGCCGGCGCCGTGCCCTCCTGCCGCAGGGTCAAGTCTCTCCCGGATCGGTCTTTGAAAGTGTACATCTCCTTCGAAACCACATCGGTAGTCTCGCCCAGGTTTCTGGTGAAGAGTTCCGTGTGCTCGAAGGTAGGGGTGCGCAGCTCGCGATAATTGTAGAGCGCGCACATTTCCCTGAACTTGGACTCCACATATTGCCAATAAGGCGTTTCGTTGGGCAGGACATCTTTCGTCCCTCGCGGGGCGATGTAATCGGTCATGGAAAGATCCCTCGAAAATAGCTTAGAGCGGAGAGCAGAGAGCCCGGAGCTTCCCGCGGGAAAGACAATTCTTGCTTGCCGCCGACATCCCACATTGTATGGCAGCGGCAGTCGCGTTGTCAAACGAAGGGGCGAGTTGAATGTTGGAAGGTTGAAGGTTAAAGGTTGGGGAGGGACCTTTCTCCGGGTGGCGGTCAACACAATAGAGGTTAGATCCACCCCGGTGTCGAATCTATTCATGATGTTTTCTAACTGGAGGCGAGTAACGTGATCCCGAGATGCCGACTAATCATCTCGGCCTTGGCGCTTTCTCTAGTGCCAATGGGAACGGCGGTCTCTTTAAACCGCACTGATGTCAGGGTTCAGCAACTGATTGCCCGACTAAAGACAGGCGACTTTTCAGCCTGTGATAAGCTGGCTAAGATTGGCAAGCCGGCGATCAAACCGCTTCTCGGGCAGTTGGGAGACAAAGACCATACTGTGCAGGGCTATGCAGCAATTGCGCTGGCTAAGATTGGCAAGCCGGCGATCAAACCGCTTCTCGGGCATTTAGGAGACAAAGACCATACTGTGCAGGGCTTGGTAGCGATTGCGTTGGGTCAAATGGGCACCGCATCGATTGGGCCGCTCACGACGGCCCTTCACGATAAGGATCGCGGGGTCCGACTCGGTGCGGCCGCGGCGTTGGGCTTTAATGTGGACCCTCGCTCGGTCGCCCTTTTGATATCTGCCTTTGGAGACAAAGCACGTCTTGTTGCCATGTTTGCGTCGATGGGGTTTGGACAAAAGGGAAGCGCTGCGGTCAGTCCTCTTCTGGTCGCTCTTGAGGACAAGAACCCCCAGGTCCGCGAGTGCGCGGCGGGGGCCTTTGGGTGGATGGCAATCGGCAAGAACAAGGACAAACGCGCCGTCCTGCCGCTTATAGAGAGGCTCAAGGACAAGGACGTGCACGTGCGCGCGGAGACCGCTTGGGGGCGCTTGCGTTCAGCGGCGATGCCCGCGCTATCGAGCCACTGCTGGCCGCGTTTGCGAATCGCGGCGAGTACCAGGCGCAAGGCGTTATGCGGCATTCGCCCTGGGCGACAAAGACCCGCTGATGCGCCAGAGCTTGGGATATGCGCTCAGCTTCTTCGATTATGACAGCCGGGCACGGGCGGCGCTCCTATCCGCGCTCGATCGCAAGGATTTAGAGGTTGTCGCTGGAGGAATTGATTTCTTCATAAAGCTGGGTAAGCCCGGCTCTGCGAGCATCCTCATCCAGTCGCTGCGGACCTACGGCCACGACAGCACGGCCGACCACTTCTACAACTCCGGCAACGCAAAACTGCGCCAAGCGGCTATTGCATGGGCAAAGGAGCACGGCGAGACGCTCAAGCAATCGAGTTTGGATCTCAAATGGGGAAAGAACTTGCCTCACACGCCATGAAGGGCGTACAGCTTTCGGTGTTATTCGGGAAACCCCTTTCCCGAAACCGATTGCCACTGAGCCACCGATCATAGTATCCGCACCCTATCGACCCGAACCCTCCCGCCGGAATTCCGAATCCGCAAAGCGCTGTGCCTGCTCAGAGGTCGCAGGCGCGACTCAAACCTCTCCGACTTACCTCACCTCCAAACGAAACGCGGGATTCGGAAATCCCTCATTCGGCGCTTGGGTGGCGATTCGGAAATCGCCACCCAGAACCGAGTCCCCGCCGCGTAGGGAACATCCCTTCACTAAACCCTAAACCCTAAACTCTCAACATCCCTTCACCTAGAGAGCGCAGAGTATTGCCCTCGACCACGCAAACGGTCCTCTTTTCGCAAACCGCGGCCCCGTCGAGGAGCCAGCTTATCGCGTTCTGGGCTATCTCGGCTATCGGGGTACTGCATGGTTGTTATGCCGGGGTACAAAGCCGAGAACGTGGGAGAGTTATCGACCCCCATCACCGAGATGTCTTCGGGCACCCGGTATCCCGCCATCCCGAGCCGCCGGATCACTTCAAGCGCGAGCCAGTCGTTATGACAAAATATCGCGGTAGGATTGTATTGCTTAACGACAGCCAGAAATGAGGCCGCATCGGTATCCACGTGGACACATGGTTCCAGCCCGGCAAGTAGCATCGTCTCACGGTAACCGGTTGCCCGGTTGATGATCCCCGCGCTATTCCTGGCATAAGTGACGTGAAGGACCCCGCGGTGCCCCTGCTTCAGAATATATTCTACAGCCGTTCGCCCGGTTTCCTGTTCGTCCGGCGAAAAGAGACGAGTGCATTTAGCGACGCACGCGCTGAGTAGCGCGGCAATCGGGAACGACACGGCCTCGGGGATACGGATATTCTCCTCAGGGGCGACCACCAGCGCCCCACGAAAACGCCGCGCGGCCATCTCTTCCAGCGCGGCAATAAAGTCATTCGGGGTCGAGACCGGTGTAATAAGCAATCGAACTCCGCGCGCCATGCAGGCATCCGCCGCCGACTGCATCAAATCCATAAAGAATGTCGAGTTCATCGAGGGCGCAACGGCGCCCACCAGGCCGCTTCGGCCGGATAGCATCTCCCGCATCGCCGGGTGGGGCATGTAGCCGTGTTTTCTAGCCACATCCAGCACGTGCGCTCTTGTGGCAGGGCTGACGCCGGGCCGGTTGTGCAGCGCCCTGTCCACGGTGCCTTGCGAGACACCGCATAGCCTGGCCAGTTCAAGCGATGAAATCATCTCATTCACACCTCACGTAAGTAGCAGTTCACTCCTGTGAAGATAGCTGTCGGTTGACAGTTGACGGTTCGGGAACCCCCTGCCGGTGTCTGTTGCTTCGGCCGCGGAGCGAAGCGGCGCGACCGAAGCCGGCCCCGAAGGGGCCGCGAAACGGCAGTTTCTTAGGAATCATGCATGAAGGCCTCGCCTTCATCACTATAGATGAAAAAGACCTTGGACCGTTTCGGGATTTCCGGAGCGAATATGACATTTTTGTCCTGGATCAACGGCTGTGGTCGCTCCTCAAATCCCGAAACACCAAGGGATCTCCGAATCCGGCTTATAAGCCAAGGTTTCGGGGTTCGGAGACCCCTGTCTGGCTCTAAGGTGGCGATTCGGAGATCGCCACCTATCGGGAGATGAAGAAGACCACAGAAGTTCCCGGCTCTCTGCTCTCTGCCCTCTGCTTCTAGCTGTTTTGGTAGTCTATACGCTCCACTGGTATACTGCCCGATTTCACATCGAGGAACGGCTCGCCGTTGCGCACTCCCGCAGTGCCGAATCCGCTCGCCGTGCACAAAAACGACTTGAAATCGCCTGTGATCTTAGGATGCAGATAAAGCACCTTATCTATCGCATCATACCGCGCCCCGCTCAGAGCCTGAAGCAAGGCGTAGGAACTCATCGCGCGGGCGTACCAACTGCCGCACTCGTATTCATTGAACGGGTTGCGAACGCGGCCATCGTATCTCGCGCGGGCCGTGCGGACGATGTCCAACCCTTCTTCCACGCGTCTCATCACGATCAGATGCGCCGCGACCTGGTATTCTATGCCGGTCCAGACCTCGTGGCTATAGAACATCGGCAAAGACGGCATCCCACCCTTTGGCCAGGTACACACGAGCAAGCCTCCCTCATTTCCGACGGCGAATCCGGGACGCGGCGCGTTGGCATGCTCCGAAAGATCGTGCTTCAGGTTGTAGTTATATACGCAAAGCAGGTGCGAGGTCACTTTATCGGGATCGAGTATTTCTCCCACGCCGCACGCCTCGGCAAGCCACGCTCCTATCACGCCGTCCGACATGCAACCATTTCCGTATTGGTAACGCGGTCCCTCCCTTTCAAGGAGTTCCATCACCTCCGGTGAGAGTTCATCTTTAGCTTCGGCTCCAACTACCATTTTGGTGGCCTTAAGACCTTTCCAACGGGTCTGTTGATAGAAGTAGTCTCCGTTAAAGAGATCTTCTTCCATTCGCTTTCGCGAACGCCGCGTCAGGGTATTGAAAGGACTCGAGTCTTCGTCGAGAGCCTCGGCCATTCGGGTGGCGGCGACGAGCGCGGCGAGATAGAAACCGGTGCATATCCCGTCCGGCCCCCAGAACTCGATATCGTAAGTATTGTGATGCGGTTCCGCAAGCCACCCTTCGTGCTCCGGGTCCCAGGTTTCAATGCAGTAGAGAAGACTTTGTCTTATCTTGGGCCAGAGCCCGCGCAGCCAATCGGTATCGCCGCTTATCCGCCACTCGCGGTAGACTTTGACGATACCGCCGAGCTGGCCGTCCGATGCCGCATGGAATGAGTGGTCCGTGATGGGTTTTGGCGGAAGCAACGAGCGAAAGACCTGATGCCCTCTTTCATCCTGGTTTATGTCGAACTCGGTATCGCGCAGGCCGCGCTCGAATTGGGGGAATAAATGGGGAAAGGCCTGAGCGTAGTTCCAAACGTGCGTGCAGGAGCCGTGGCAGCAGCCGCCGGCGTCACTGCCAGCCCTCCCAGCCCCAGAGATCGCCATTCGCCAGCCTCAGGACTGTTGGTGAGAGCATAATCGAAAGGTTAGCGGTCACGGCTTCGATTGCCTCGTCCGGCAGCGTCGAGTCGAAGAGAGTATCACTGAACTCAACCGTGCGCTCCCTCAGCTCGTTCACATTGCCGCGCCAGTAGGCATCGACCTCACTCGCATTGCCAAAGCGAGTCGAGTACCAGGGCCCATATTTGTTGAATGAAGGCTTTTCGCCGCCCGCCCCGCCGCAACATCCGCACGCGCAGGCGTCTTCGTCGTCTTTGTGGCCGACCTGCAGATTCGAAAAGGGCACAAACCAGGACAGGCGCACCCGTATTGTACGTGATTCACCCGATTTCAGGGCAAATGGCACGTAGACGCTTCCCCCAGGGCTTTCTTCGCCCTGCGTGACCGGCGGCCTCTGCCTTATCTCGCAATTCCTGATGTCTTCCCACAGCATGGTAGCCGTGTCGAAGCCCCAGCCACGGAACCATCGGCAGTCCACAAAGGCCTCTCCGTCCACCGCTGCAATCATCTCGCCCTGGTCCCACGGTTTGTCCTGGCTGCCGTCCTGCCAGAGCCTGAACCCGCCGGCTGCACGGTCGACGCCGCGCCGCTCGCTGCCTTGGACGCGCATGATGTTTTCCGAATGGAAGCTGAACACTGCCTCAAGAGAATCATCCGAGGAATTGGTCAGCGTATACTCGACCGCGGTCACAGGCAGGCTGGAATTGTCCGCATCGTTCGGGATGAACGGAGTCCACGCCGTAATTTGGGCGCGAAGCGGCATCTTGGGGTCATCGAGCGACACTCTTGCAAACGGAAACCGCGCGTTGAACTCCGCATTGCGAAACCTGGGCAGTCCGTAGTTCTTTCCCGTCGCGCCGTTGCCGAGGTCTCTTTCCGGAGACGGCCCGAATACACGCCACGAGGGCGCTGGCCCCTCCAACACCCTCGCCGTCTCGGGGCGTCCCTTCACGGCAACCGCCGCAAACATCGCGGTCTTGCGGAAAAGGTCCGGAGTATGACGCAGCGACGCATCGGTAAAACCTCCCGCTCCTTCGAATCCTATCATCCCCGCGCCGATCCCGCCCAGAGGAAAACTGATAAGCTTCAGAGCCTCACCTGAATATGGTCCATTGAATACGTGTTCCGACATTGCCTTGCATCCTTTCACCGTTTCGTGTAACTACACGGAGATCATACCAGCCAGATCGAGGCGTGTCAAGAAGGAAAGTCGAAGGTCGAAAGTCGCCGGAACCTGCCATGCGGGGCGGAAGTTCCTGGCTCCGTTCGGGCGGATTTGCAATCCGGCCCGAAACAGTCAACTCGGGGATTTGCAATCCCCAAAGCAGCCACTCGGATCAAGATGTCGGTTGGGGCATCGGAGATGCCCAGATTGCTCTTTACGGGCCAGATTACAAATCTGCCCGAACGGAGTCAAAAGTCCCTCGCGCCGAGGTGGGCGTCCAAAAATGGGACTCCCGCCGCATAAGGGGTGGCCCGACCTTCGACTTTCGACTTCCCTTCTGCTATAATTGGGCAACCGTCCACGAAGAGAGGAAACAAGCGTGAGGCTGACCAGAGAGGATATCGAAAGCGTGGCATACCTCTCCCGGTTGGAGCTTTCCGCCGAAGAAAAGGACAAGCTCACCGGGCATATAAACAAGCTCCTGGACCACTTCCAAAAACTCCAGGAACTCGACACCGACGATGTGGAACCGACATCGCATGTCATTCCGGTTTCCAACGTTTTCCGCAAAGATGAGGTCAGGCCCTCGCTGCCGGATGAAGAGGTTGTCTCCAACGGCCCGGCGGTCGCGGACAAATGCTTCGTTGTGCCGAGGGTCGTTCAGACATGAGCACGCCAGACAAACTTTATGAACTCACAGCTCACGAATTGAGCGATCTGATATGCTCGAAGCGCATCAGCGCCAGGGAGGTGGCCACCGCCTTCATCGAGCGGGCCGAGGCGGTCGATGACCGGGTGAGGGCTTTCATGACGCTCACCCCGGAGCTTGCTCTCGAACAGGCCCAGGCCGTTGACGAGGCGATTTTCCGGGGCGAAGCGCTCGGGCCTCTGGCTGGCATTCCCGGCGCGATTAAAGACAATATGAACACGCGCGGGACTCTGACGACCTGCGCTTCCAAGATACTCTACAATTATAAACCCATCTACAACGCCACGGTGGTCGATCGCCTGCGTGCGGCGGGAGTCACCGTGCTTGGCAAGACCAACCTCGACGAGTTCGCCATGGGATCTTCCACCGAAAACTCCGGCTTCTTCGTGACCCATAACCCCTGGGACCTGGATAAGGTGCCGGGCGGGTCGAGCGGCGGGTCGGCGGCGGCGGTGGCGGCGGATGAATGCGCCTTCGCTCTCGGTTCCGATACGGGAGGCTCGAATCCGGCAGACCGGCGTCTTTCTGCGGGGTCGTCGGGATGAAGCCGACTTATGGCCGGGTGTCGCGCTATGGCCTCATAGCCTTTGCCTCATCGCTGGACCAGATCGGGCCGATCACCAAGGATGTCACCGACTGCGCCCTGGTGATGAACGCAATCTCTGGCAAGGACCCCATGGACTCGACCTCGCTGGATGTGGAACGGCCCGATTTTACCGCCTCGCTGCGCGACGACATCAAGGGCCTCAAGATCGGGGTCCCGAAGGAGTTCTTCGGCCCGGGCACCGACGCGGACGTGGAGACTTCCATCCGGGAGGCGGTCGATTTGCTTGCCGGGCTGGGGGCCGCGCAAGGCGAGACCTCCATGCCCAGCGTCGACTTCGGCCTGCCGGTGTACTATATAATCGCCCCCGCGGAGGTGCAGCTCCAACCTGGCCCGCTTCGACGGCGTTCGCTACGGCCTGCGCAGCGAACGATCCACCGATGTGGTTTCGATGTTCGAGCGGACCCGCGAGGAAGGATTCGGCGACGAGGTCAAGCAGCGGATAATGATCGGCACATACGCCCTGTCCGCGGGCTACTACGACGCGTATTATCTGAAGGCCCAAAAGGTGCGCACGCTGCTGCGGCGAGATTTCGAGAAGGCGTTCGAGGAGTTCGACGTGCTCGTGACCCCGACTTCTCCGACCGTGGCATTCGGCATCGGCGAGCTTGTGGACGACCCGCTGGCCATGAAGCTGGCCGATGTCTGCACGATCCCGGTGAACCTCGCGGGGATTCCGGCGGTGTCCATCCCTTGCGGATTCAAAAACGGCCTGCCGATCGGGATGCAGATCATGGGCAGGGGCCTCGACGAGGAAACGCTGATCCGAGTGGCCTACACGTTCGAGCAGCACACCGATTACCACGGCGCCAGGGCGCTAGGGGAAGACGGGTGATGGGTGTTGGGTGTTGGGGAAGGGAGCCTCCCTTCCATCACCTAACACCCGACACGCAGCACCCAGAGTGAAAACGATGGAATACGAACCTGTTATAGGCATGGAAGTTCACGTTGAGCTGCAGACCGCATCGAAGATGTTCTGCGGATGCGAAGTGGCCTTTGGCGGCGAGCCGAACACCCGGTGCTGTCCGGTGTGTCTTGGGCTGCCGGGGAGCCTGCCGGTAGTGAATGAGCATGCCATCGAATTGATGGCCAAGGCGGCGCTTGCGCTGGGCTGTAACATCGCGCCGCGGTCGATTTTCCACAGAAAGAACTACTACTACCCCGACCTGCCCAAAAACTACCAGATATCTCAGTACGACAACCCTCTGGGAACCAGCGGCTATGTCGAAATATACGCGGGCGGGCACTTCAAGAAGATCGCGGTGCGCCGGGTCCACATGGAGGAGGATACCGGCAAGCTGCTGCACGTCGAAGGCGGCAAGAGCCACGTGGACTACAACCGCGGCGGCGTTCCGCTGATGGAAATCGTGACCATGAACCCTCCGCCGCCCGGCTTCGACCAGATCGAGTCCGCCGACGAAGCCAGGGAGTACCTGCGGATGCTGCGGCAGATACTCGTATATCTTGGCGTGTCGGACTGCAAGATGGAGGAAGGCAGCCTGCGCTGCGAACCCAACATCTCGATCCGCCCCAAGGGCCAGGCCGAGTTCGGCACGAAGACCGAGCTTAAGAACCTCAACTCATTCCGAGCGGTCTACCTGGGGACCGAGTATGAGATCGAGCGGCAGGAGAAGCTCCTGCGCTCGGGCGGAGAAGTGGTCCAGGAGACCAGGCGCTGGGACGACTCCCGCGGCAAGACCACCACGATGAGAAGCAAAGAATTCGAGCAGGAGTACCGGTACTTCCCCGAGCCGGACCTGGTCCCGATGCAATTCGCGCAGGAATGGCTCGAAAAAGTGCGCGCCCAAATCCCGGAACTCCCGATCGATAAAGTGCGCCGGTTCGTCGCCGATTACGGGGTAGCGTGGTCCGAAGCGGAAGTTTTAGCGGACACCCCCGAGCTTGCCGCCTTCTACGAGGCCTGCGCCAAGTCCTCCAAAGACCCCAAAGCGGTGGCGAACTGGGTAATGGGCGAGTTTCTGAGGCTGGTGAACTCCACAGGGACACCTGTTGCCGAAACGAAGCTGACCCCCGCGCATTTCTCGGAGATGCTGGATCTCATAGATTCCGGCGCCATCAACCGCAACATCGCCAAGACCGTTTTCGAAGTGATGTTCGTGACCGGCAAGAGCGCGGCGGATGTGGTCAGCGAAAAGGGCCTGCGGCAGGTAACCGATTCTTCCGCTATCGAATCCGCGATCGACAGCGTCATCGCCGCCAACCCCAAGGAGGTCGAACGGTTCAAGGCGGGCGAGGAGAAGCTGATGGGTTTCTTCGTCGGCCAGGTGATGCGGGAGACCAAAGGCAAAGCCAACCCGGCCGTCGTGAACGAGATACTGAAGGCAAAGCTTGGCGCGTAAACGCGCTGATGTCAGAGGTCGGAGGTCGGAGGTCGGAGGTCGGAAGGGAAGCGCCTCGTCTGTTCGGGCAGACTTGCAATCTGGTCCGTGAAGAGCAATCCGGGCATCTCTGATGCCCTAAACAACGTTGTAATTCGAGTGGTTGTTTCGGGGATTGCACATCCACCCGAACAGAAAGGGTCCCTTCCAACACCCATCGCCCATCCGCTAACACCCAACACCTATTTCCTGGGCTTTACCTCTCTGATCGTCACACCTGCGGACGAACCCTGCGCGGGGCCGAGGGTGTTTACTATCGCATCGAAGATCCCCTGACTGCGCTCGGTGTCTTTCCCGGTCTTGTCGATGCAGTTGAACATCCACGCCATCCCGTCCTTGACGACTATCAGCCGGTGCACGACACGGCTGTGCGCCGGGTCGGATGTGGTCGTGGCGAATGCCGGGCTGCCGAGGACCTCTTTCCTTTCCCATTTCAAGACGTAGTCGTTGTATTTCGCGAACGTGTCCGCATCGGTCCCGGGTTCCAGCTTCTGCCTGCGGATATTCACCACCAGGCCCGCGGGGTCTTTCAGAACTATCCATACTCCGCCGGGAAACTTCGGTTTCATCGATGCGGTCTCGTCCATCGCTGTCCACCCGCGGGGGAACTTCACGGAGAAGCCGTGTTTGACGCTGGAATAGGTCTTCTCCGGAACCGGCGCCGCCGTGGCGCTCGGAGGCGTGCCGGGGCCAATGCCATGTGGGGGATTTTCCCCATTTGGGCCCACTGCCGGGCCGGGCGCGGTGGGAGCCGAAGGCGTGGGCGCCGCGGCGGAGCCGGCCGGGCCGGCCTGACCCACCGTCACTTTGCTGGATGCCGTCCAGAACGCGCTTGCGCCGGTGTCTTTGGCGACGGCTTTGAAAGTATGATCGCCATCGGAAAGGGCGGATGTGTCGTAATCCCACACGAACGGCGGCTTCGAGAGCTTACCGATCGACTTATCGTCCACGAACACCTCGACCTCCGCGGGCGCCTTATTCTCCGCGACGCGGCACAGGATCCTGATCTTACCGCTAACGCCGCGCGGCAAGTCCGAGTCCTTGGGGCCGATAACCAGCGGGCGGCTGACCATCGGGTAGAAACCAGGGGCGGGGGGACTGGCCGGCTGGTTCGCGGCGACAGCCATCTTCGTCAGGGCCATCCCGGCACATAGTGCGACAAGTAATGCATTGCAGGTCCTCATCTTGTAGACTCCATTTCTTCGGGGTTCAAGGTTATAAGGTTGAAGGTTAAAGGTTGGGATGCGCATCCTTCCAACCTTGAACTTTTAACCCCTACTACAATTATACACGACGTAGTTTCAAGCAGTGTAGTTCCACCTGATTCGGAATTGGCGACAAACTGTGTGCCAGGTCATTATTTGACATATTATGATCTTATTATTGCAGCATATCAGGCGTCACGCACCGCTAATGAGTCACTTTACCCGCCGGATCCCCTTTGTCGGTTCATCATAAGACGGAATGCTAATTGCGCTGACACGTCTTATACAGACTTGGAACGAAAAAAATATCTTGTTCAGTTTAGCACATTACCGGCTGGGGTAAAAGCTAAAGGGTGAGCAGCTCTGCTATTGTTAGTCCAGAGATGGAGGGAGGTGTACGTATGTCCACTCGGCTGCGAGGGTTCGCGTCAATGGACTCGGAAAAACAGAAAGAGATAGCCCGAAAGGGCGGGCGTGCCGCGCATCAGAGAGGCACGGCCCATGAGTGGACCAGCGATGAGGCACGCTTGGCCGGCCGGAAGGGCGGCGAAGCGAGTCACGGCGGGGGACGCAGGAAGAAGTCCTTCTCCTAAATATGCCAACGACTCTTCCGCTGACAGATCAGGGACAGCGGAATGTGCTCAATCGTGAGCGGCGGGCCGGGGTTGCCTGGCCTGCCGTTTGGCGTACTGGACAGGTTGAAGGTGGGTGTTGGGTGACGGGTGATAGGTGTTGGAAGGGATG
Source organism: uncultured bacterium (assembly GCA_963823885.1). Classification (GTDB taxonomy): domain Bacteria; phylum Armatimonadota; class UBA5829; order UBA5829; family UBA5829; genus CAWGNL01. Next base: position 132,472 of record CAWGNL010000070.1, on the reverse strand, counting down.
GCGCCCTTCCCTTCCAACACCCAGTACCCTGACACCCATCACCTGCCGCCATAGCCTTGAACCCTGAACCTTAAACCGACTATAATCATTGAAGGTAGGTGTTGGGTGACGGGTGATAGGTGTTGGAAGGGATGGCGCCCTTCCCTTCCAACACCCAGTACCTGACACCCATCACCTGAGCTTTACCGCACGGAGGAGAAACCCAAATGCGAATACTGCTTACCATCCTCACTCTGATCTTCGGCTTGGCGCTGGCCGCCCCCGCGGCGGATACGCTCGATGCGCCTGCCGCTTCGGCCCCCGATACCGCGGCGAAAGTGACGCTTGACTTGCGCGATGAGTCCATCAAGGATGCAGCCAGCGAGATTGCGAAGCAAACCGGCGCGGACATAATCGTGGACCCGCAAGCCACCGGCAAGGTGACTCTGACCCTGGGCGACATCGAATTGCCCAAAGCGCTGGACATGCTGACTAAGTTCAACAACCTGACCTGGATGAAGTTCCAATTCGCCAGGCAGGAAGAATCCAAAGTGCCCATCGATAAGCTCGAGGCCGCTGCGCTGACTCTTGCCGCGGTGCCGGTTGTGGGGCTCTCGGTCAGCGACCCGGTGAGCAAGACTGCTACAGTTTTTGCCAAAAACCTCGACTCCGCGCCGAACACGGCGGCCATAACGCTGCCGAAGGGCTACACCTGGGCCACGGTATATGTGGTGATGCCCGCACAGCCGGACTCCAGCGCCGCATTCAAGGATGCCGGCAAGGCTGACGTCGATGCCATCAGCAAGGCACAGGTTCAGATGGCTCTGGAAATGGCTAAGATGACCCCGGAGCAAAGAGAGCAGATTTACCAGGACATGTGGTCCGCCCAGATGGACCTCTCGCCGGAAGATCGGCAGGCTATGATTCGCGACCAAATAACTGCGATATCCAACCTGGGTCCCACTGCTACCAGCCAAATCCGCCAGGACTTCACCGCGGCAATCGGTGCGGCGCGCCGGTCTGGACCGTGAGTTTAGTATCTTACAACTGAAATCTTATACAAGTTGTACCTGAACTTTGATATGTCACCTCGGATTTCAGTTGTAAGATACGTAAGAAGAAACCACCGACCTTCCGAATTATGGAAAGGCCGTATTGATTTTCCGGCGATGGCCTTCTTGGTTGCGGCTACGCCGCTTTAGGGTTAGTAGGGTTGGTAGGGTTGATAAGGCCGTTCGGGCGGATTTGCAATCCGGTCCGGAAAGGACAATCTGGGCATCTCCGATGTCCTAACCCGCATTAGTCATGTAGCGCGTGTTTGCCCAGTACCTTTGTGCTCTCCTCGCCCTGACGGCAGAGGGAGCACGTGAGTGCCTGAACCAAAAGACTAGCCTATCGACTCGTGAATAATGCGCGCTAAACGACGTTGTGGGTCGAGTGGTTGTTTTGGGGATTGCAAATCCCCACATTGATCGTTACGGGCCGGATTGCAAATCCGCCCGAACGGACGTGGCACGGCGCGAGGACGTTTCGGGAAAGGGGTTTCCCGAAACAACTCAACAAGGAAATCGCCACCCAGCGCAGGGGCTGCGCGTGCGCGAGGGTCCCGACTTTTGACTTTCTGACTTTCGACTATTCTCGGAGATACACAATGCGCTTTGCAGTCAAACAAGGTTCCGCGGCCGAGGAGCCTTGCGATGTGCTTATAGTAAACATTTTTCAGGAGGCCAAGGAACTGGGCGGGGCGACCGAGGCCGTTGACCGCGCGCTCGGCGGCCTGATCCGGGAGACTATCGCGGCGCAGGAATTCGAGGGAAGCCTCGGCGACACGCTGATCGTGCCGACTTGCAACACGATACCCGCGAAGAAGATACTCGTTGTCGGCCTCGGGAAGTTCTCAGACCTTGGGATATTGCAGGTAATGCGGGCTTCGGGAAGCGCGGCCAGGAAATGCCGCAAGATGAGGGCCAAGAGAGTTGCAAGCGTCCTTCACGGCGCCGGAGCGGGCAATCTGACCGCGCTGGAGAGCGGCAAGGCGGTGACTCTGGGCGCGATACTTGGCACATACGAGTTTATCCGCCTCAAGACCGAGAAAGTCAAGGAAAACTCCATCGAGTCCTTCAATATCGTGGAGCTTTCCGCCGACAAACTCGACGATGTCGAGAAAGGCATCCGCCGGGCGGAGGTGATCGGAGACGCGGTTGCCTTCGCCCGCGACCTCGGCAACGAGCCATCGAATGTGGTCACCCCCGAATACCTGGCCTCGGTCGCCCGCACAATCGCCCAGGAGTCCGGGCATGGCCTGCCGCGTGCTGGATCGCAAGGGTATCGAAGACGCCGGAATGGGGCTGCTGGCCGCTGTCGCCCGCGGGACCCAGGTCGAGCCGAGGTTCATCGAGATCGAATACGAGTCTGCCGAGGCCACCAAGACCGTCGCCCTCGTGGGCAAGGGAATTACATTCGACTCCGGCGGTTACTCTCTCAAGCCGACGGAGAGCATGTACGGGATGAAGGACGATATGTCCGGCGCGGCGGCTGTGCTGGCAGCGATGCGCGCGGTGGGCAGGCTCAAGCCTAAGATCAACGTGCTGGCGCTTGTCCCGGCAACCGAAAACATGATCGGCGGCAAGGCGATCCATCCCGGCGACGTGTTCAAATCCCTTGCCCGGCAAGACCGTCGAAGTCAACAACACCGACGCGGAGGGCCGGCTGGTTCTTTCCGACGCCGTGGCGCACGCGGTGAGCCGGAAAGTGGATGAGATCGCGGATGCCGCCACCTTGACGGGCGGATGCGTGGTGGCCTTGGGCACGCGGATGTCGGGGATCATGGGCAACAATCAGGCGCTCGTGGACCGCCTCATCAAGGCGGGCGCCTCCTGCGGCGAGAAGCTCTGGCAGCTTCCGCTTGACTGGGACTATGCCGACGAGTTGAAGAGCGAAGTCGCCGACCTCAAGAACGCCGGAAGCCGCCAGGCCCAGCCCGTCTGCGGGGCGCTGTTCATCGCCAGCTTCACCGGCGGCACCCCCTGGGCACACATAGACCTCTCCTCCGCCGCGACCGACAAGGACCTCGACCTTGCCAAAAAGGGAAATACCGGAATGGCCGCGGGAACACTGATCGAATATGTGCTCGATCTAGCGAGAATAGCGGAAAGCTGAAAGTGGAAAGCCCGGAACTCCCGCCTTTCCTGGGTGGCGATTCGGAAATCGCCACCCAGAGCGGAACCGTCAACCGACAACTATTCTCTGCCGCGCGCCGGCACATACGCGCAGTATGGCTCTTCGGCGAGGTAGTTGCCTGTTCTTGCGTACAGCTCGAGCCCGGCACCCGCCGCAGAAGAGCGAGTACTCGCATATCCCGCACTTGCCTTGCAGCAGCGCCGTGTCCCGGAGTTGGGTGAACAGCGGCGACTCCCGCCAAATCGTCGAGAGCGGACTAGTGAGAATGCTTCCCGCGCTCACGGGAAAATAACCGCAGGGGTAGACATCGCCTTTCCACGATATGAAGCACACGGCGCTTCCCGCGAGGCAGCCTTTGGTCACGGCCTCCAGGCCGCGCGTTTCGGGGGTGATCTTGGAATACTCGGCCTTTGCCCGCTGGCGCATAACTCTGAAGTAGTGCGGAGCGCAGGTGGCCTTGAGGCTGATGGGCGAACATTTCGACTGATCGAAGAGCCAGTTCAGGACTTGCTCGTACTCATCGGCGCCGATCATTTCCGTTTCACCGAGCTCCTTTCCGCAGCCGGTCGGAACCAGCAGGAACAGATGCAGGGCGCAGGCGCCAAGTGAAATCGCGGACCCTAGAACCGCCGGCAGATCGCCGATATTGTGCCGGGCGACCGAGGTATTGATTTGAAAGCTCAGCCCTTCGGTCTTGGCGTTTTCTATCCCGCGAAGCGCGCGCGCATAAGATCCCGAAACTCCCCGAAAGGCATCGTGCGTGGCGGCGTCCGCGCCGTCGAGGCTCACGCTGACGCGCTGGATACCCGATTTTGCCAGTCGCCTGGCGGCCTCGCGGGTGAGCAGCGTGCCGTTGGTCGCCAGGACCATCCTGATCCCGAGTTCGGTCCCATACGAAGCGATATCGAAGATGTCCGGGCGGATCAGAGGCTCACCCCCGCTCAGAACAACCACCGGCCTGGCGAAAGAGGCTATCGAGGCAAGCAGAGCGCGGCTCTCTTCGATGCCCAATTCATCCGGCGGACGGCCTTGCTGGGCGGACGCGCGGCAGTGGACGCATTTCAGGTTGCAGGCGGTGGTGGTTTCCCAGAAAACGAGCCGGAGGTCGTTTCCATCTGTCTTGACTGGATGATGTTCGCGCATGATCCCAGTTTACAACAAACGGTGCGCCAAGTCCACGCGGGCCGCGAATTTTGAATTTTGAAATTCTAAATTCAGAATTGGCTCTCCCCCTTACCTTCTCCGCTGGCGTGATGAGAGGATTTTTTGAGCTTCGCGGTATTTCACCACGGTGCGGCGGGCCACGTTGAGACCGCGCTGTTGTAGAATGTTGGCAATAGCCTGGTCGCTCAAGGGGTTGTTCTTGTCTTCACCGCCGATGAGGTCGCCGATGAGGTCCTTAACCGAAACGGAGCCGTCGAAGAAGAAGTCGAAGGGCACGACCTCCTGGCTGGGCAGTTGCATGTACTTGTTCGCGGTCGCGCGGCTCACCGTGGATTCGTGCATCTTGAGTGCCCGCGCGATCTTGATGCGGGTGAGCGGCCGCTGGAACGCCTTCGAGCCGGTCTCGATATAACCTTGCTGAAACTCGACCACGGCCCTGGTAATCTGGCGCAAGGTCCGGCGGCGCTCGTTGATGTTGCGAATAAACAGATCGGCGCGCTCGACAAACTCCATAATATGGGACTTGTCTTCACTGGTGTAGTTCTTGCCCCCGCCGTTTTTGATCTCCTCGTACATCGCCCTGTATCTGGAACTGATGTTCAAGAAATACTGCTCGTGACCGACAACTTCTATCTCATAGCCCGCCGTTGTCCGCCGAACGATGACATCCGGCGTGACGCTGACGCCGAAATTGTCGGCCTCGTTCTGATAAGGCGGGCGGAAACCGTTGCCGGGATAGGGATTGAGCTGCTTTCTGACGAAGTTGATGGCCGCGGCAACGTCCTTCGCGCCCACCCTGAGCCTTCGCGCGATCCTGCCGACCTTCCCGGCAAGCATGTCCTGCCAGTAGTCCCTGACTATCACCAGCGCTATCTTATTGCCCCGCTCATCCTCGTCCAATCTCTCGAGCTGGACCTTGAGGCATTCACGCAGGTCTCGCGCGCCGATTCCCGGCGGATCGAAAGTCTGGATGACAGCCAGGACCGCCTCCACTTCCTCGGGGCTTGAGCCGATGTCGGCGGCAATCTCTTCCACATTGCATTCCAAATAGCCGGAATCGTTGATATTGTCGATTATGTACTCGCCGATCTCCCATTGATCGGCCGAAAGCACCTCTCGAAGAATCGAGTTGAGGTGGTCGCGCAGGGTTATCTCCGCTCGAATATTGGCGATGAAATCGCTTTCGCCCTCGTCGGCATCCGTGGCGTAATCGAGCGGCTGCTCTATCTCATAGATGCTCAGGTCCATATCCTCTGACGATGCACTCGTCTGCTTGCGAAATGGACAGTCTATGCACAGAGTCCTGGGGTGGTCGCAGTTCTCGCAGGGATCCTCTTCGGGAACCTCCAAAGCCGGGTTCTCGGCCAACTCTTGTTCAACGACCTGCAACAACTCCATGGATCGGAGCCTGCAGGATAGTATTGGCAATAATCAGCTTCGGGTCGATCTTCTGAGTTAGAGTTTGTTTCTGGCCCTGTTCGATCAGCAACTTCTGGTTTCACCTCCCTCACATGCCAGTTCATATATTCGGCATTTACCGAGGGATAATAGAGTATTGCTGCAGTGACATATGCTGAGGGGAGGCACTCTTGCTAATTGCAGTATAGCATGGCTAATGCGTGATGTCAATCGCCTTAAAATAGACACCGTTAGCTACACGATCAACACAAAGCCTGCTTACTGGGGCGAATTTGCGTCTCGCCGAGCCGTCCGAAAACCCGGCGCGACCCGACTGCAGCCGAGTTTTAATCACGAAAGGGCGAAAGCGCGAAAAGTGTTCGAAGTCGAGAGTGACGCTGCCGTATCGCCATCCGGCGGCGCGAACCCGAAGGGGTGACCTGCGAGATTGCCTCGACTTGTCGTTCCGCCGCATAGTGGGCTGTGCGGCTCGTTTCGGGAAAAGGGTTTCCCGAAACAACGGAAAAGCGGAAAACCCAAAGGTGGTGCGCCGTCGAATCCGCCTTAGCGACAACAAATTGTTTCTAGGAGGGCGCTAAGCGCCTAATCATGTCCGAACTTGCGCATTACCAGCTCCGCGGCGGCTGCCTTGTCACCGGCAAGCAGATCACCCTCGATGATCAGGTTCTCCAGGTAGTCCTTTATTTGGCCCACTTGCGGCCCCGGAGCAATGCCCAGCAGACTCGATTATCTCCTTGCCATCCAACGGACTTGCTATCTTGCGGCCCGCCAGCTTTTCTCTCACTTTGTCGATGTGGACCCTCAAAGCGCCCAGGTCCACGCTGGGCATGGCGGGGTTCGATGCCGCTTTATCCGCCCGAGTCAGCACGATCAGGTCCTCCAGGCGCTCACCGGTGTCGCGAATGAGGCGGCGCACGCCCGTATCCGACCATTGCCGCGAGTATTCCCCAACCCGCAGGTGCATCGATACGAGGTATGCTACTTCGTCGATCTCCGAGCTCGAAAACTTCAACCGCCGCATAAGCCGGCGAGACATTTCGGCCCCAACTGCCTGATGAGAGTAGAAATGCACTCCTGTCTCATCGACCGATCTGGTCCTGGGCTTGCCGATATCGTGTGTCAGCGCGGCAAGCCTCAGGGCAATCCCCCGCTCGATCGGAATTGCCTCCAGCACTTTCATCGTGTGGGTCCAGACGTCGTATATGTGGTAGACATTCTGGCCGACGCCGTACATGGCCACAATTTCGGGGGCAAAGATATCCAGGAGGCCGGTCTCGCGCAAAGATTCGATGGCCTGCGCCGCGCGAGGGGTCATAAGTATCTTTACGAACTCCTCCCTTATCCGCTCCCCGCTCACTATGCCTAAGCGCGGCGCTCGATCGCACAAGGCCAGGCGAGTCTCCGGGTGAATTGTGAAGCCGAGCCTCGCGGCGAACCGGACAGCCCTGAGCATTCTCAGCGGATCGTCATCGAACGTCTCCAGAGGTTTGCGCGGCGTGCGGATGATCTTATCGCGCAGGTCGGACATCGCCTGGCCTGTAAGGTCCAGGATCTCGCCCGTGTGGAGGTTTTCCAGAAGCGTGTTGATTGTGAAATCCCGCCGCAGGACATCGTCGAGCAGCGTGCCGGGACTCGTGCTCGGCTTGCGGCTGGCCGCGTCGTAAGACTCGACGCGCGCCCCCACCAACTCGACCTGCTTGCCGGCAACCATTATCATCGCTGTCCCGAAACGCGCGAATATAACAGGCCGGCTGCCGGCGGCTTTCTTATCGTGCAGAAACGCCGCCAGCTCGGCGGCATCACCCTCGAGGACAATATCTATATCTTCTTCCGGCGGCTTGTGGAGGAGCTTATCCCGGACGATCCCTCCGACCAGGTAGAGGCGACCCTCGTATACGCTTGCTTTAGTCGCTCGCCTTAAGATTTCGATTGCCCGGTCCATCGTCTAACCGCTCCATCGCCGACTCGATCGCGTTCTCCAGCTTTCGCTGCTGATGGAGGAGCGTAATGTCCGCCCTGGTGCGCTCCAGCACCCCTCGCACCATGTCCGTCTGGCGGCGCAGACCCATGGTTATGGCGTCCGGATAGTCGAAGGTAATGAGGACGTAGTAGACCTCGTCCATGATCCCAAGGATTCGTTCCGCTCGGTCCAGGTCGCCGCGCCGGAGAACATCCAGAACGTGCCTGCGGCTTTCGCCGATGGCCTCGGCAAGACCGTTGAGATAGGCTGCCGGCTCGACACCCACTTCGTCGTATTTGGGAAGCGGCTGCTCCCGAATGATGGCGTGAGTAAGCTCCGACTCGGCATACTCTTTCTGGGCGTCCTGAACGTAACCGGTGTAATATCTTTCCAGCTTGTTTACCAGAATCTCTCGGGTCTCGTCGATCTTTTTTCGCGCCATCGATTTCAGCCTGCACGCTTCCTGGAACTCCTCCCGGTGGCTTGCGCGGATGGAGTTGGCGGACAGCCGAACTGCCTCGCGCGAAAGCCGCAGGGCCTGCTCACGCACCTGGTTTGTCTCATCGAGCACTGCGCGGATTTCCTCCGCGATCTGGGTTATATTTTCCATAACAACCTCCCGGTTGGGTATTGGGTATTGGGTGATGGCTGATGGAAGGGAAGTCCCTTCCAACACCCATCACCTATGTCATCCCTTCCAACACCCATTACCCATCACCTATCACCTATCACCTATGTCATCCCTTCCAACACCCATTACCCATTACCCATCACCTATCACCTATGTCATCCCTTCCAACACCCATTACCTATCACCTATCACCTATCACCCATTGCGTCCCTTCCAACACCCAACACCCATCACCCGTTACCTACCGCGGCTTCAGCCGCATAAGTATATTCTGCATATCGTCCGCGCACTTGTGCAGTTCGACCGCTGCCTTGGTCAGGCGGCGATTGTTCTCCCTGGAGGCGGCACCGGTGGCAGCCTCGTTGAGATCTCCCATTGCGGCGGCGACTCTGTCTTTGATAGCCCTGAGGGCCGATTCAGTCGGGTCCATAGCCCGTATTCTAACACAAGCGGGCGGACGAAGACAAGGGGAGTTGTCGGTTGACGGTTGATGGGGACCGCCCCAGCCGTCAACCCTCCCTTCCGCTTGTTTTCTTTCATTTTTTCGAGGCACAGCCGGAACATTATTCCGACTCGCAAGGTCTAGTAAACGGGACTAGTGTACCAGGCCCAGCGGGAAGCGACAATTCCGGATGCTAAATGTCGAATTTCGAATTAGGGAAGGGACCCGCCAATCCGGAAGAACTCCCTTCGATTTAGAAGAATTCAACATTCGAAATTCGCCGCTGGGTAAGAGCTCAGTCTTTGGGAATTCGGAACCCGCCAGCCCTGAGTGCCGAGCGCAAGCGAGGCGTATCGAAGGGCGGTCTTCGATGCGGCCATGCTTCGATACGGTCCACAAACCGGACCTACTCAGCATTGGCGGAGTTTCGTTCTCGGAAGAGTGAGCACTTACGCCGCTGGCGACCGGTTGACGCGCCGCGCGTGCTTGTGTTAGCATAAGGATGAGTTATCGCTGGCGGCTGGGCCGGGGTGCAATCTCAATTTCAAGAAAACGCGAAAGGATGGTAGGAGAGGTTAACCAAGATTAGTATCGTTCGTAGTACGTTAGATTAACCTATAATTATGAGGAGAGATCAAATGAAAGGTCGCAAAGGCTTCACCTTAATCGAACTGCTTGTGGTAATCGCGATCATTGCTATTCTGGCCGCGATCTTGTTCCCGGTTTTTGCCAAGGCCAGGGCTGCCGCGTACGCTTCAAACTGCCAGTCCAACCTCAAGCAGATCGGCAGCGCATTCAAGATGTATCTGACCGACAATAACGACACCTATCCGACAAATATTCTCAATAAGGACGTCGCAGCGGCCAACTCCACAACAACTAATGTGGAGATCGACGTGCCGATCACCAGCGCGGGATCAACTGACTTGCAAGGCAACCCCTTGCTGTACAAGTATGGATACGACTGGGTGGAAGAGACTCACCGGCTATATCGAGCAGGCAACGCAGTCGAGCGATCCCATGAGCGTCTGGAAATGCCAGGTCGCCAGCACCATCTGTTATCCGACGGGCAACGGCCCTTATGCGCTGGTAAACTATGCCATGAACGGCAATATGTGCGCGCAGCCCGAAGGAATCATCAAGACTGCATCCAACCTGATGCTGGCCCGCGAGATGGACCGCCTGGTGGAGTCGGTTGTCAGACCCAACAACAATAACGGCGCCGTATTCACGTCGTCGTACCAGGCCATTGGAACTACGCCTCAAAACGCGTTCCTTACGCCAACAGATTCGACGTTTGGCGCAGGTGTCCAAGTCAACTACACACCGCACGGGGTCGGCTGGACCATGCTCTTCGCCGACTCGCATGTCAAGCTGGTTCCCTATGCGGTGTTCACCGCGAATTCGAGTGTGCCTTACTATGACTCCCAAAACACCCTGCAGTGGTATTCCGGCGATAAAACCGGCAGCATGTGGAACTGTACCATAGCGATCAGTCCGTAGCAGCAGGAACTCGGAGAACGCGATAGCTCACTCTTGGTAGGTACTTGTCATGCTGAACTCGATTCACTACCATCCCATAACTGGGGGAAATGGCCTGTTTTCTGGGTATTTCACGCTCAGTAGCGTGTGGTTTTGCAAGTACCCACTTTCGGTTTTCTGGGCGTTACCATTCGCAAGTGCGCAGCCGCGCGGACATGGCACAAACGCGGCGGCTATGTCATTCCGAACGAACGTGAGGAATCTCGACCTATCGGTTGACTCTCACATACCGAAGGATGATACAGGCGCAACGTTGAGATTCCTCACATTCGTTCGGAATGACATGATTTACGACGGCTGTGGCAGAACCAGCACCGCGCCTCACTGTGGGATGGTAGTGAATCAAGTTCAGGATGACAGCAAGCCTGAGCTGTTACGGAGAACGGGCAGCGGCTCGAGGAGGTGATGCAAAGGCATATTTGCTTGGTCTTATAAATAGTTTCTTGAAATGAAATCGGATGGGGGTGAATCCCCGGAAAGAAGAAGCGGTTCCGCTGGAGGAGCCGCTGTGCCCTGAGGAGGTATTGAAATGTTCGCACGAAAAAAGAGCGGCTTTACGCTCATTGAACTTTTGGTAGTCATAGCGATTATCGCTATTTTGGCCGCTATTTTGTTCCCGGTCTTTGCCCGAGCCAGAGAAGCAGCCAGAAAGTCCACATGTCAGAGCAACCTGCAGGAGTGCGCCATCGCGCTGAATACTTACTACAACGACTACGATGCCACGCTCCCGTCGTCGTTAGTTTCGGCGACGGCAACTAACGCTAGTGCCACCACCACCAATCCCACCGCCATAGCACTGTTCTGCTTCGGCATGGGAGCAACCGGAAATATCTTGCCGCCGGTATCGGCTACCCCGCTGGTGACGTGGGCACAGATTCTCTACAGCCATATGAAAAGCAAGGACATCATGTTCTGCCAGTCCGACTCCAACAACTCCGGGACTTTTGCCGGCACTAACGGGCTCACACCTACGACCCCGACTGGCGCCTACCCCCCTAGCAGCACGACCGGATCTCTATCGGTACCTGGTACAGGTACGCGGCCGATTACGCCTGGCAGGATCCGACTACTACCACCGGCGGGTTGAAGCGCCGCAAGGAAAGCGACTACGTCTACAACTCCGACTATGTCATTTTCTACGAGCATTCCGGCTGGCACTTCGGCGACTCGACCGGTATCAAGGGCGGCACCCAGATCAATGTCGCGTTCCTGGACACCCACGTGAAGACCGTGACCATAACGTTTGCGCCTGGCACCGATGTCATTGACGGAGAAGCGGTCAACTCACCGGCTTGGCCGGACTACGACGAAGACGGCACGACCGGCCTCACAGCCTCGGCCGGCAGCCCCGGGAAGTTCACCCCTAACGGCAGCAAGACCGCGTACTACGATCCGCAGCACGTCGCGGACCAGTTCTAGGCTGACTCTTATCGGCGCGAAGGCGCCAATGCGCGAAACGAAAACGGCGGGCCCAGCAAAGGGTCCGCCGTTTTGCAAAGTTAGGAGTTAGGAGGGGCAACAGCTCACGGATCGTGAGTACATGCCTCCGCATATGTCATTCCGAGCGGGTAGCGAGGAATCTCAACGTTGCGCCTGGATTCTTGTTCCGGTGCGTGAGACTCATCCGAAAGGTTGAGATTCCTCACATTCGTTCGGAATGACAGCCACCCGGTAGATAGTTTCGAGACAGTCTGACCCTTTTCCCGAAACCCTTCGCGGTCGGAGTATCGGGAAAGGGGTTTCCCGATACAACAGGCGAGTTTTCATTTCGGGCACTTTCGCGTTTTCGCCCTTTCCAGCTTTCGCGATTAAAATCTGGTTCCGGCTCTGCTGATTCAGGAAAATGCCATGCCAACCGATAACCGTTTCGACATAATCGTGGTAGGCGCCGGGATGGCGGGTTGCGCGGCGGCGATAGCCGCGGCCCGCTCGGGCTGTTCCACACTGCTGGTGGAGCGTTTCGGCTTCCCGGGCGGCTGTGCGACCGCCGGGCTGGTGAACCCCTTCATGACCCACTGCTCGGGCGACGGAACCCCCCTTGTAGCCGGCCTATTTGCCGAAATAAGATCGCGGGTGGCGGACATGGGCGGAATGCTGGTGAACTCGTTCGATTCGGAGTGTATGAAGTTCGCGCTGCAGGAGATGGTGCTGGAGTCGGGCGCCACCCTCAGGCTTCACACTTGCTTCGATGCCGCCCGCCGCGGCGGCGACGGCTTGTTTACCACTGATATGCGGTCCAAGTCCGGCATCGAAAGCTTCCAGTGCCGCGGACTCATAGACTGCAGCGGCGATGGCGATGTCGCGGTAAGCTTGGGAGCAGACTTTGAAATGGGCGACGCGAACGGCCTGCCCCAGGCCGTAACGTTGATGTTCGATGTCGGCGGGGTCGACTTGCCTGGAGCACTGAAATATGTCAGGGACCATCCGGACCAGATGCTATTTCCCAAGCTCCCGCCGGATGCCGACCTCGACGAGCTTGCCGGCGGAATCATATCCGTCGCCGGCTACTACGATCTGGTCGCGCGGGCGCGCGCCCAAGCAGAGTTCGCCGCGCCGGGTGATATGATCTTCTACATAGGCCGGCCGAGACAAGGCGAGGTAGTCTTCAATACCACGCACGTCGGCGGGGTCGAGGGAATAAGCGCGGCCGATCTCACGAGGGCCGAGATCGAGAGCAGGCGCCAGATGATGTCGGTAGTCTCATTCGCTCGCAAGTTTGTGCCTGGCTTTGAGAACTCGTATCTGCTTCGAAGCGCCGCGCAAGTGGGCGTTCGCGAGACACGCAGGATCAAGGGAGATTACGTTTTCAGCGCGGACGATGTCGTAAACGCGAGGAAGTTCGACGATGCCATCTGTCCGGCTCGCCTACCCTGTCGACGTGCACTCCGGTTCCGGTGAGGGATACACAAGAGACGATGGTAACACTCAAGACAACGCCGGGCCGCAGGCTCCCCCGCCGGGGGATTGGTACGAAATACCCTACCGGTGCCTGCTGCCGCTGGGCGTCGAAAACGTGCTCGTCGCGGGAAGGTGCGTCTCCAGCACCCAGGCGGGTCATGGAGCCATAAGGATCATGCCCTCATGTGTGGCAATGGGCGAGGCCGCCGGCGTGGCATCAGCGATTTCCATCCGCGACCGAGTCAAGCTAAGAAATGTCGATCCGGCAGTCCTGAGAAGCGAGCTGAGAAGCCGTGGAGGACTGGTATGAAGAAATTGATAATTGACAATGGATAATTGATAATGACTACTGGCTGAAGTGTGCCGCCTGCCCGTTCGGGCAGATTTGGAATCTGGCCCGTAGGCAGCAACCTGGGCATCTCCGATGGAGAGAGTTCAGGCAGCCACCGCGCCGTCCGCGGGACCGTCTCTTAAAACTGGTCGGTCTGATACTTCGCGGGCGTATGCCCCGAAGCGCGGCATGAGGAGGCGACGCCTCGGCCGGGTCCGCGCCTTTGCAAATCCGCCCGACCGGGGGATCGGTTGAATCTCACATATCGAAAGGTGCATCCCAACCTGGCGTCTGAGGCGACGCGTTTCGGGAAAGGGGTTTCCCGAAACAACGGGACGAGCAACGGGGCGTTTCTATGCGGCGGGAACGGGGCGCGTTCCCGCCGCATAGGTGGGCCACGTTTTACGTATTCATCTCATCGACAACAGCAGCCACCGCATCCACCGTACGTGCCAACTCTAGAGCCTGTGTGCGTATTCCAGGGGTCACGTGACCCCGAAGATAGACTATGCCGTTCCGGACATTTACATCTATTCTAAAGGCAGAAAGCTCCCGGTTTCGCCGGATGGCCGCCCTCACCTGATCGTCTAAGTCCATGTCCACGATATCCCATCGCAGTGACCTCCCTCGATGGAATGGATTCCTCATTAGTGTACCCACATACCCGGCGCACAAAACAAAGTGGCGGCACGATTGGCCCCCCGGGGGACACGCCCCTGGAGAGATTACCAGCCAGTAGAAATACCGGCAAATTACGAAACAAACTCCCGAAACGAGACAAAAATGACGCATCCGGAAGGCATCCCAGAGCAGCTTCTGCCTGCGACAAAGGCGCAGACCCGGCCGAAGCGTCACCTCCTCATACGGCGCTTCGGGGCATACGCCCGCGAAGTATCAGACCGATCAGTGTTTGAAGACGGTCCCTCTGACGGTGCGGTCGCTGCCTGAACTTACCTGCCGCTACGCGGCCAACGGCAGCTCGTTATCCTGATCGGTCGGGGCTATCCAGCGCGATGTAAGCTCGTCCGCCACTGGGGAAACATGCTCGGCAATCTCGTCCGTGGAAGAGTAGAGCCGCACACAAATGCCCAGGCCGGCCCTGTCGAGGATCTTCGCGGGGGCGCCGGAAGCAAGCACGTGGACGCATATTCGCGGCCCGAGAGATCGCAGCACGTGGATAAGACCCGTGGCGGCGTCGGTGTTCGTAAAATTGATCGCGGCAATGTCCAGGACCAGCGAACTGGTTCCCTCATCTCTGAAGGCCGTGAGCACGCCGCGGACGGCCTCATCGTGCCAGCCGTCCAGGTTGCCGCGAAAAGTGACCTTCGGCACGCCGAGCAGTTCACCAATGAGAATGGAAAGGGTCGGAGTTTCCATGAATTTGCTCCTTCGAAAATAGCGTTTTGCGGAGAGTGGAAAGTGGAAAGCCCGGAACCTCGTCCGCAACGCCGGGCCCGATAGTCGCAAGGTATCGCGTTATGGATTATTGGTTGCGGAACCCAGGATTTGGAGATGTGCGCGGTCGTCTCCAAGTTCGCGCCGGCCTATCGAGTCACGATAGAATCGGAAATGAGGTCCGTAGTAAGGCCGACGGAGGTCATCCAGGACCGCGCGGGCGGCAGCGCCGGGCGCTGGAGGCTGATAAACCGTGGACGGCCCGGCTTCGAAGTCGCGACGTACCGCGCCTTCACCGGCCCGAACGGCAATCGACACGAACTTCTCTCGGAAGACACCTATCCGGAAATGAACCGCATAGTCCGGATAGTAACGAGTGCTGAGTAACGAGTAACGAGAAGGGAAGGGACACCTCCCGTTCGGGCAGATTTGCAATCTGGCCCGTAAGGGACAATCCGGGCATCTCTGATGCCCTGAACGACGTTGTAATTAGAGACGTTTGTGATGGGGATTGCAAATCCCCTAGTTGATCGTTTCGGGCCGGATTGCAAATCCACCTGAACAAATCTCGTTACTCGTTGCTCCGCACAACCAGCCAACCCAGTAATTTTACCTGATCTCATAAATATTGCGCACAGAGTATTGACAGCAGCCGGCCGCAACCTGTACAATTGTGCACGTGTCGGTTGGCGACTGAATTGAGAAGGGGAGTAAAGAAGTGGAAGTGTTTGTAAACTACAAAAGGCGCAATCTTAAGCCGGAAATCCGGCGGGCGGCGCTTGCAATAGTGATTTTCGCGCTCGGGCTGGTCGGCGGCCAAGCTCTGGGCGCGACGTGTACGTCCGGACCAGCGGCAGCGACAGCAACTCGGGCGCGAGTTGGTCGCTCGCCAAAAAGACAATTCAAGCCGGGATCAACGCCGCCTCGTCCGGCGACCAGGTTTGGGTGGCCGCCGGAACGTATCAGCAGACCCTGACCCTCAACTCGGGCGTGCAACTCTACGGCGGCTTCGCCGGGAATGAGACGCTCTTGAGCCAGCAAAACTGGACTGCCAATGTTACTGTCATCGATGCCAATTTGGCCGGAATTGCGGTCACCGTGCCGGGCGCTCCGCGCTTGGCTCGACAACTCTTGACGGCTTCACTGTGCGCAACGGAAGGGCGCCAACGGCGCCGGAATTCTTTGCGACGGTTCAGCGGCCACGGTTGTCAACTGCATCGTCAGTTATAATTCCGCCTCCTCTAACGGCGGCGGCCTATCGGCGAACAGTGGGACAGTGAGCCTTTCGAACACCACATTCACAAGCAACAATGCCGGCAACGTCGGAGGCGGGATCTACCTCTACAGGTCATCGAGCACGGTGACCGGCTGCACTTTCGGCACGAACACGGCGTCCTCGAACGGCGGGGGGATGTATTGCAGCGGGGCCAGCCCATCCATCAGCGGATGCACATTCACAAGCAACAGCGCGAGTGGCGTCGGAGGCGGTCTCTACGCCGACACATTCTCCGGCTCGATCGACGGGAACACGTTCACAGGCAACACCGCCGGGAATGGAGCGGGGCTATACCTGAGTGGCAGTTCGAACGGCTCGGTGTCCGGCAATACGGTTACAGGAAATACGGCTAACACGAGCAGCGGCAATGGAGGAGGAATCTACGCCTATAGCAATTCTTCCTGGACCATATCGGATAACGCTATCTCCGGTAACAGCGCATACAATGGCGCGGGCATCTATTGCGACTCCTATTATGGCTCCTTGGCCTTGTATAACAATACTTTGTGGGCAAATATAGCGACAAATAATGCCGGAGGAATCTATCTGAGCAACCCCGGCGGCACTATGACGTGTGTCAACAACACCATCGCCGGCAACTTCTGCGCCAATGGAGGGGCGGGGATATACGTTTACACGTACTACTCCACCTCCACAGTCGTCGACAACAACACTGTTGCATTCAACGCATCGGGTATAGCGGTATCGGATGTGAATGGCGCGGCTCCCACGCTGGACAACAACTGCGTGTATGGCAATGATGCGAATGCTTACCTGGGTGTGGCCGACCCGACGGGTACAAATGGCAACATAGCCGCGAACCCGCTGCTGGCGAACATGGCAGCGGGAAATCTGCATATTCAGCCCGAATCGCCTTGCCTCGGCACCGGAGATTCGGCGGCTGTATCCGGAATTTCAACGGACGCGGACGGCAATCCGAGGATAACGGGGACCACGGTCGATATCGGCGCCTACGAGGAGTCCGACAACGAAACAATCTGGCCGGGACCCGCGGCCGCGAAAGTGGTCTACGTCAGCCCGGCAGGCTCCGATAGCAATTCCGGCCTGGATTGGGCGGATGCGAAGCTGACCCTCGGGGCCGGCATCGGTGCCGCCTCTCCCGGCGACCAGGTATGGGCAGCGGCCGGCACTTATGAGGAGTTGGTTACACTCAAGAACCGCGTTGCCGTCTACGGCGGCTTTGCCGGAAACGAGACGCTCCTGAGCCAGAGAAACTGGACCACCCACCTGACTACGATCGATGCGAACTTCGCCGGGACTGCGGTTACGGCGCCCGTGGGATGCTTTGCGGGGACAGACATCGACGGCTTCGAGATCATCTACGGCCAGGCCAACTCCACGACCGGCGACTGCGGGGGTGGCGTATACTGCACGACCGGGTCCGTCACAGTCGCCAACTGCACTTTCCTGGACGACAGCGCCACCAATGGCGGCGGGATATATCTGACCTATTCGCCATCGGTGGTTACCGGCGATTCCCTCGGATACTGCTCCGCGAGCAACAATGGCGGCGGTCTATGGTGCGGCAACGCCGGTGCCACGGTTTCCAACAGCAGTTTTTCGTCCAACAGCGCACCATACGGCGGTGGAATCTACCTCAGTAGCTCATCGAGCACTGTGACCGGCTGCACTTTCGGCACGAACACGGCGTCCTCGAACGGCGGGGGGATGTATTGTACCGGGGCCAGCCCATCCATCAGCGGATGCACATTCACAAGCAACAACGGTGGTGGCGGAGGCGGTCTCTACGCCGACACATTCTCCGGCTCGATCGACGGGAACACGTTCACAGGCAACACCGCCGGGAATGGAGCGGGGCTATACCTGAGTGGCAGTTCGAACGGCTCGGTGTCCGGCAATACGGTTACAGGAAATACGGCTAACACGAGCAGCGGCAATGGAGGAGGAATCTACGCCTATAGCAATTCTTCCTGGACCATATCGGATAACGCTATCTCCGGTAACAGCGCATACAATGGCGCGGGCATCTATTGCGGCTCCTATTATGGCTCCTTGGCCTTGTATAACAATACTTTGTGGGCAAATATAGCGACAAATAATGCCGGAGGAATCTATCTGAGCAACCCCGGCGGCACTACGACGTGTGTCAACAACACCATCGCCGGCAACTTCTGCGCCAATGGAGGGGCGGGGATATACGTTTACACGTACTACTCCACCTCCACAGTCGTCGACAACAACACTGTTGCATTCAACGCATCGGGTATAGCGGTATCGGATGTGAATGGCACGGCTCCCACGCTGGACAACAACTGCGTGTATGGCAATGATGCGAATGCTTATCTGGGTGTGGCTAACCAGACTGGTATAAACGGCAACATAGCTGCTAACCCACTGCTGGCGAACATCGCCGCGGGCAATTTGCATATTCAGCCCGCCTCGCCTTGCCTTGGCGCCGGAAATGTGGAGGCTGTGGCTGGAATTTCAACGGACGCGGACGGCAATCCGAGGATAACGGGGACCACGGTCGATATCGGCGCCTATGAGGAGTCCGACAACGAAACAATCTGGCCGGGACCCCCGGCCGCCAAGGTCGTTTACGTCAGGACCACTGGCAACGACTCTAATAGTGGCTTGACTTGGGCACTGGCGAAGAAGACCATCGGGGCGGCCATTAGCGCCGCCTCTCCGGGCGACCAGGTATGGGTGATGGCCGGGACTTACGTGGGGTTGATTAATCTCAAGAAACACGTGGCTGTCTACGGCGGCTTTGCCGGAAACGAGACCGTGCTAACCCAGAGAAACTGGACCACAAACGTAACCACCATCAACGCGAACCTCCTTGGGACGGCGGTTACGGCGCCCGTGGGATGCTTTGGCGGGACAGACATCGACGGCTTTAACATCCGCAATGGCCAGGCCACATCGACGACGAATAACTGCGGGGGCGCCATATATTGCCAGACCGGATCCGTCACAGTCGCCAACTGCACCCTCAGGAATAACAGCGCCGCCACCGCTGGGGGCGGAATCTATCTGACCAACTCGCCATCCACCATCACGGGTGACTCGATTATTAACTGCTCCGCGGGTTCCGGCGGCGGCTTATGGTGCGGCAACGCCGGTGCCACGGTTTCCAACAGCAGTTTTTCGTCCAACAGCGCACCATACGGCGGTGGAATCTACCTCAGTAGCTCATCGAGCACTGTGACCGGCTGCACTTTCGGCACGAACACGGCGTCCTCGAACGGCGGGGGGATGTATTGTACCGGGGCCAGCCCATCCATCAGCGGATGCACATTCACAAGCAACAGCGCGAGTGGCGTCGGAGGCGGTCTCTACGCCGACACATTCTCCGGCTCGATCGACGGGAACACGTTCACAGGCAACACCGCCGGGAATGGAGCGGGGCTATACCTGAGTGGCAGTTCGAACGGCTCGGTGTCCGGCAATACGGTTACAGGAAATACGGCTAACACGAGCAGCGGCAATGGAGGAGGAATCTACGCCTATAGCAATTCTTCCTGGACCATATCGGATAACGCTATCGCCGGTAACAGCGCATACAATGGCGCGGGCATCTATTGCTCCTGCTGGGGCGGCACGTCGGCTTTGTATAACAACACTCTGTGGGCCAACATAGCGACAAATAATGCCGGAGGAATCTATCTGAGCAACCCCTACGGCACTATGACGTGTGTCAACAACACCATTGCCGACAACTTCTGTGCCAACGGAGGGGCGGGGATATACGTTTACACGTACTACTCCTCCTCCACCATCATCGACAACAACATTGTTGCCTTCAACGCATCGGGTATAGCGGTATCGGATGTGAATGGCGCGGCTCCCACGCTGGACAACAACTGCGTGTATCCCGATGATGCGAATGCTTATCTGGGTGTGGCTAACCAGACTGGTATAAACGGCAACATAGCTGCTAACCCACTGCTGGCGAACATCGCCGCGGGCAATTTGCATATTCAGCCCGCCTCGCCTTGCCTTGGCGCCGGAAATGTGGAGGCTGTGCTTGGAATTCTTACGGACGCGGATGGCAATCCGAGGATGACGGGGATTAAGGTCGATATCGGCGCCTATGAGGAATCCGACAACGAAACGTCCTGGCAGGGCCCCGCGGCATCGAGGACTCTCTATGTATCCGCGACAGGAAATGACGCCAATTCAGGTCTGAGCTGGGCGCAGGCGAAGCAGACAATCCAAGCCGCCATCAATACCGCGAACGCGAACGACGTGGTGTGGGTGGCGCAAGGGACATATTCTCAGTCGATCACTCTCAAGAAGCGCGTCGCGGTTTACGGCGGCTTTGCCGGAACGGAGACGCTCCTGGGCCAGCGGAACTGGTCCGCTAACGTAACCACCATCAGCGGCGGCAACTCGGGTATTGCCGTGACCGGGGCGGTTGGCGGGTTTGCCGACACGATTTTAGACGGCTTCACGGTGACCGGTGGCCAGTCCTCCGGCGATGGAGGTGGATTCTACTGCTATTCCGGGGCAGTGCAGATCGCCAACGACACCTTCACCGGCAACTCCGCGGTCCACGGCGCCGGGCTTTACCTTGACTACTCTCCCTCGACTCTGACCAATGATCTGTTCCAAGGCAACGCCGCATCGAGCTATGGCGGCGGCATGTGGTGTGGTGATACCGGCGCCACCATCTCCGGCTGCGCCTTCACGGGCAACGTCGCGCCTTATGGCGGCGGAATCTGGCTCAGCAACTCATCGAGCACTGTGGCCGGCTGCACTTTCAGTACGAACACAGGATCGTCAAACGGCGGGGGGATGTATCTGACCGGGGCCAGCCCATCCATCAGCGGATCCACTTTCACGAGCAACAACGCCGGTAATGTCGGAGGCGGGATCTACGTCATTAGCTTCTCCGGCTCGATCTCTGGGAACACGTTCACAGGCAACACCGCCCAGAACGGAGCGGGGCTATACCTGGATTACTATTCGAGCGGCTCAGTGTCCGGCAATACGATTACAGGGAACACAGCTAACACCAGCAGCGGCAATGGAGGAGGAATCTACACAAATAACGGCGGCGGCTCCTGGACCATATCAAGTAATTATGTCTCCGGAAACAGTGCGGCAAATGGCGAGCGGCATGTACCTCGGCTGGGGCGGCAGCACTTTCACTGTATACGATAATGTGGTATGGGCTAACACGTCCACGGCAGGCGAAGGTGGAGGCATGTATTTCAATTCGGTCGGGGCGTCGGCGCTCACAAATAATACAATCGCAAGCAACAACGCGACCGCCGGGGGCGCGGGGTTGTACTTCTACAACTCGACCTGTACGATGGACAACAACATCGTGGCGTTCAACCAGTCCGGGCTTCTGGCGCAGGGCAGCGCGGTTACCGTGCAGTACAACGACGTATACGGGAACACAGCCTATCAATACTCGGGGATCACAAATCCGACCGGGAGCAGCGGGAACATATCCGCCGACCCGCAGTTTGCTGACCTGGCCGTCGGGAACATGCACATACAGCCTACCTCCCCGTGTGTCGACGCCGGAAATGATAACGCGGTGGCGGATATACTATACGACAAGGATGGCGAGGACCGAATCCAGGGCGAGCACGTCGATATCGGAGCTTACGAATCCGACGGCACGGGCTGGCCGACGACGGTTCCTGATCTGGCGTGGCTCAGAACCCAATCGGACGGTACGGCGACCTCCGCGGGGGCATTGTCCGTGACCGAAACATCTCCTGACTCCGGTTTCATCTACGCGGAAAGGACGGACCGCGTTTCAGGCATTAAGATACTTACCTGGAACACTTACAACGTCGGAGACCTGATCGGACTTTTGGGGACCATCCAAAGCGACCCGACGAGCGGGGAAAGGTACATAATGTCGGACGGCAATTGGCCCCGGCCAACGGGCGCCTTCATGCTCTTGAGCCCATTAGGGATGCCCATAAACTCAGAGGGCGGTGGCACACTCGGCCTACAGGCGGGAATTCCGGGATCCCCCGGGTTGAACAACCTTGGCTTACTCATCAAGGTATGGGGTAAGGTCGTTCAGGTCGACACCAGCGCCACGCCAACCTGGTTCGTTATCGAAGACGGAACTTACACCACCACAGTAATGCTCGCCGCGAACATGTCGCTGCCGGTTGCACTGAACTTTTACGTGACGGTCACCGGTGTGAGTTCGTGCGAGGAGAACAGCGGCGTACTTTCCAGGGTGATCTGGATCCGGGACGGGTCCGATATCGTCATAATGAATTCGTGACAGGAGTTAGGAGTCAGGAGTTAGAATGCGGCCCAGGGTGGCGATTTTGAGAATCGCCACCCGGTCGCCTGCCGGCCCGGTTGAAACCGGGGCTACGAAGCACGAAGTCGGCCTTCGCCGACTGGAACCCCAGGCCCATTTACCGCTTTCTTCATTTCGCGCTTTCGCGATTAAGATCCGGCCGACTTTCGACTTTCAGACCTTGTTGGCACGGCCCTTCCCCGACTTTCGACTTTCAGACTTTCGACCTCCCTAAAGCGGCGTAGCCGCAACCAACAAGGCCATCGCCGGAAAATCAATACGGCCTTTCCATAATTCGGAAGGTCGGTGGTTTCTTCTTACGTATCTTACAACTGAAATCCGAGGTGACATATCAAAGTTCATAGTACAACTTGTATAGGATTTCAGTTGTAAGATACTAAACTCTCATAGATTTATTACCCCTGCCGTTGTGACAAAAAACGTGACGGACCCCCAGTGGGGGTTGCCCACTCGTATCGCTCGAGAAAATGTCGCGTTCCAATACGTGTCTCTCCCGTCCGGAGCGGACAGTTTTCTCAAGAAAGATCTTCCTCTCCCAGGGCGCGAATCGCGCACTTCGTGCGGGCCACTTTTTCCGAGGCGACACAGACGCTCCTCACCCCCACCCTGACCAGAGACGCAAGCACTTCAAGGCCGTCGCGGATCAGCAGCAGCACATCGTCCGCGCCTCGCGTCCCAATCCAGTAGGAGACCCGCAAGCCCAGTTCCGCCTCGTCGTAATCGGCGAGCGCAAGCGAATCTCGCGGATCGATCAACAGCCTGGATGCAAGCGGCGCTTTGTCGGGGTCATATTCCGAATCGCGGGACATAGCGCCGAACGCAATCTCGGGCATTTCAGCATTCGCTAAGTCACGCGCAACCGCCTCCGCGGCTTCCTTGTACTCCGCCGCCAGTTTCCCGAATCGACTGGCGGGCAGGAGAAGCGTCAATCGGCAGGGCGAGCCGAACAGCGCGGCGGACCGCGTAAGCTCATCGTCCACGAAGTCGACCGCGAATGCAACCGGTTTGCCCGGAGCCGCCTGCAGCACATCGCGATAGATCTCCACCGAGTGGTCGCTGGACCCGCGCAAGTCGACCACCAGGCCGTCGGCGCCCTCCTCGATCGCTCGTTCGAGCTCGTCCATCGTTTCGATGTAGGCGTGCACATACACGGTCTCCCCGGTCTGGGTGCGCGCCGGAATGTGCTCGGAAGCAAGGAAAACCGTGTGCGCGGCCTCGCGGTGCTCATCGAAGCGCTGGTAGTGGACCAGGGTGTCAGGATCGGGGTTGACGAATATTACGCCTCGCGTGCCGTCCACGATCAGAATATCGCCATCCGATATCGATCGCAGCAGGTTCGGCAGCCCGATCACGCACGGGACCTCGACCGGCAGTCCGGGTATGTCGACGTCCGCCTGCGCGGCTATGCCGCTTGCGGTCACGCCCGGAATCCGCGCCGAATACCCAAGCGCCAGGTTGTCGCAAGCGATGACCGCCTCGGGATAATCCTGTGCGGAAAGGTTTCTTTTCAAAGCATGCACCCCATCCTGCAGGACCCCCGGCGCGACGGCATTGATCCCGCTTGCCGCATCCACGACCGCCGCGACAGCAATTGCCACGCCGGGATGTCTAGGTTTGCCCTCTATAGTAATCATACTTCCTCCATACCGGAAGATTAGCCATCGATGTGCCGAACTCCTGCCACACGGGGAGGTTAAAGGTTAGAAAGTTGAAGGTTAGGGTGGCAGGTGTTGGGTGATGGGTGTTGGAAGGGAAGGGAACGACCCTCTTCCCTTCCCTTCCAACACCCATCACCGTTCGTTCTTGACGTCCCCTTCGATTTCGTGTAAATTATAGAAACTGGCTGCTTTCTTGAGAAAAGGAACCCACCCGATGGAACAGCTTTGGGCGCCGTGGCGCCTCGAATATATAGTCGGAACCAGGCCGGAGGGCTGCATTTTTTGCACCTATCCTCAGCAGGATGACGACGAGGCGAACCATATTCTCCACCGAGGAAAGCATGCGTATGTAATAATGAACGCTTTCCCCTACGCCAACGGCCACCTGTTGGTCTCTCCATACCGTCACGCGGCGGACATTGGCGAACTGACCGACGAGGAAAACCTGGAGATCATGCGCCTCACCCAGAAGTGCTGCGCGGCTTTGCGGCAGGTCGCCCGGCCCGACGGGTTCAACATCGGGATCAACATCGGCACCGCGGCGGGGGCGGGAATCGCCGATCACGTTCACCTGCACGTGGTGCCCAGGTGGAACGGCGACACGAACTTCATGCCGGTGTTCGCGGATATAAAGGTCATTCCCGAGGCCCTCGCGAGCACTTATAAGAAGCTGAAACCGTTTTTCGAGTAGAATCCATGGATCGCGACATAACCCCACAACTTGAGGAGCTTCGCGCCGAGTGCATGGGCTGTACTCGCTGCGATCTATCGGGCATGCGGCGCAACGTCGTTTTCGGGGAGGGAAACCCGAACTCGCCGCTCGTGATAATCGGCGAAGGGCCCGGGCAGCACGAAGACGCCACCGGAAGGCCATTCGTGGGGCGCGCGGGAGCGCTGTTGGACGAGGCGCTTGCCGCCTGCCGGATCAGCCGCCGGCACGTCTTTATCTGCAATATCCTGAAGTGCCGGGCGTGCATAACAGAGAACGGCCGCATCAGCAACCGCCCGCCCGCGCCCGCCGAAATCGAGATTTGCACGCCGTGGCTGGAGAAACAGATATCGATAATCCAGCCGCTGGTGATCTTGTGTCTTGGAGCGCCGTCGGCGAAGTTTGTAATCAAGAAGGACTTCAAGATGACGCAGGAACGGGGCATAGTGTACCCGACCAGGTACGCGCGCTACGCGGTGGCGGCGCTGCACCCGGCGTACATCCTCCGGCAGATGGGGCAGACCTACGACGGCGGCAAGTCGCTTCTGATCGCGGACATCGAGACCGCGCGGCAGCAGGTGATCCTGGCAAGAAAGGAGCCGAAACCGACGCTGTTTTGAAGGGAAGCAGAGGGCGGAGGGCAGAGAGACCCTCGGCTTGGGGAGCGCCCCTTCCCGACTTTTGACTTTCGACTTTTCGACTGTTGCCGGTGTATCGGGAATCTTGTTCCCGATACGCACTTGGTTTCGGGAACAAGATTCCCGAAACACCCGGTAATGACCTCGCGCAGTTTCGGGATTTCCGGAGCGAATACGACATTTTTGCCCTAGTGTCTACTTGCATAAATAACTGATAGCATTCTTGCCGGTGTATCGGGAATCTTGTTCCCGATACGCACTTAGTTTCGGGAACAAGATTCCCGAAACACCCGGTAATGACCTCGCGCAGTTTCGGGATTTCCGGAGCGAATACGACATTTTTGCCCTAGATCAACGGTTGTGGTCGCTCCTCAAATCCCGAAACACCACGCTGTTTTGAAGGGAAGCAGAGGGCGGAGGGCAGAGAGACCCTCGGCTTGGGGAGCGCCCCTTCCCGACTTTTGACTTTCGACTTTTCGACTTTCGACTGTTTTTGAAGGGAGACCAAAATGAAAAAAACTTTGTTCGCAATCATGTTGACCGCCGCGCTGGCGGCGACCTCGTATGCCCAGGAGCCTCCGCCGGCAGCCCCGGCGGGCCCGCCGGCCCCGGCGCACAGGCCGCGCCTGTTCCGGCCCGCACACCCACGCCGGTTCCGGCGACGCTTAACCCGGACCCCTGCGTGCTGGTGGCGCTCAGAAGCTTGCAGCCGCGAACAGCGCCATCGCTGGCGGCCTTTATGAATCTAACCGACGATCAGAAGATTAAGGTTACCGATCTTCTGGTTAAGGCGGAAAAGGACTCCGAGCCGGCTGTAATGGCTCAGAAGAAGGCGGCGGAGGATTTCGTGACGCTGCTTGGAAAGCAGGATGCCTCCGAGAAGGACCTGAGGGCCGCCGCGATAAGCGCCGAATCGGCGGAGCAAGCCCTGATCATGGAAAAGATCAAGACCCTCATGGCCCTGCGCGCCCTGCTCACCTCGGGGCAGAACGAGGCATTGTCGAAATGGCTCGATCGCTGGACGGCGCAGTGGAAGCCAATGCCGCAGCCTTTGTTGCCAGCCCCAATGCCAGTGTCGCCGGCGACGAAGTAGTCGTCGGGGTGGTGGCCACGATAAGAACGGCGGTGACTCGGGAGTCCAGTCCCGAGTCACCCGCCCTGTGTGCGATCGGTCTGATACTTCGCGGGCGTATGCCCCGAAGGGCCGTATGAGGAGGCGACGCCGTGCCCCCGCCGGCGAAATTGCGAGAATTTCAGGACTCCAGGCCCGAGATCAGGGCAACAGTCCCTCGCGCCATGTCGGAGATATTCACGACGTGATATCCGGCGACGCCGGTGTGCAGTGTATCACGGAGCGGCTCGATCCACTTTTCGGCAGAGCACTCGCGCCAAGTATTAGCCCGAGCACACTTCCGGCGGTTGCTCCATTGCAGTCCGTGTTGGGCTTGAAGTCGGGGCCATATCTCTTGTAAATGGCCAGACCGGTGGTGGTGTAGTTGGTATCATCGTCCTCGATGGCGCAGGTTATGCCCTCGGCGGAAGTGCCGCTCCAATCACCACCCAATTGGCATTCCCTGCGCAGAGCCTCATCCGCCTGAATGGAGAAGTAATCGCAAAGCGGCCAGCGGCCCTGTGCTTCCAGAGTACCTCCTGATATGGGCGTGTTCCCGCCCCTCTACAGGTTTTCCCAGCATGCAGCCGGCGATTCTGCCCAACCACGCTCCATAGGCCTTTTCAAAAAGCTGGTCCCCCTCAAGCTTGATTTCGCCAACCACCCCGGAACCTTCCCACAGCGCGCGGCGGGCCGTTTCGGGAAGAGGGTTTCCCGAAACAACGAAGCGAGGCAAGGTTCCGGTAACTGTTGACTTTCGACTTTCCACATTCGACTTCCGGCGAGTTGACATTTCCTGCCGGCAAGGCTACAATGACAGTGACGGGCGGCGTGACTCGAATTGCGCCGCTGGTTTGCAAAAACATCCGACCGCAAGGCTGTTGTACCCGAGCGGGAGGACGCGCCAGCGCTTTAGATAACGTGCAATTGCGCCCTCCCGCGGGATCACCAGCAGGAGGGCTTTTTTGCGGGTTGCAAACCCGGGGAACCGGGTCCGCGCTTGCGAAACACCGGACCATCGGTTGGAGGGGCTGCCCGTGTGCGGGGTCCCGACCTTCGACTTTCTGACTTTCGACTGTCGACTGTCTTAGGAGGAGTTCTGTGAACACAGACAAGCGTCTTGGAGTTGTGGGGATAGTCGTGGAGCATCTCTCGGCGGCCCAGGAGGTCAACGCGGTGCTGCACGAGTTCTCGGAGATTATCGTCGGCCGGATGGGCATTCCATACCGGGAGCGCGGGATTTCGATCATATCGGTTATCGTCGATGGCGGTTCCGATCAGATCAGCGCGCTGACGGGACGGCTGGGCCGCATCCGAAATGTCTCGGTGAAAACCGCTCTGACCAAAGGCGGAGGCGCCAAGAATGTATGACCTAAAATCCGCGGACTCGAATCAGTTCATCTCTCACGAAGAGATCACGCATACCCTTTCGCAGGCCCGAACCCAGACGGGCGATCCCGCGCGAGTTCGGGATATCCTCGATAAGGCCGCCGGATTCAGCAGTCTGACCCACCAGGAAGCGGCGGTGCTGCTGGAAGTCGACTCCCCAGAGATTCTGGCGGATATATTCGCGCTGGCTCGGAAGATCAAGGAACATATCTACGGCCGCCGCATCGTCCTGTTCGCGCCACTTTATATGTCGGACTACTGCGTCAACCGCTGCACCTACTGCGGCTACAGCCACGACAACCGCATCGTCCGAAAGAAGCTGACGCAGGAAGAGCTTGCCGAAGAGGTCCGCGAGCTCGAAAGCATGGGGCACAAGCGGCTCGCTTTGGAAACCGGGGAAGACCAGGTCAACTGCCCCATCGAATACGTTCTGGAATGCATCCGCACGATCTACTCGCTCAAGTTCGACAACGGCGCCATCCGCCGGGTCAACGTCAACATAGCCGCGACCACCGTCGAGAACTATCGCAAGCTCAAGGATGCCGCCATAGGCACGTACATCCTATTCCAGGAGACCTATCACAAGCCCACCTATGCCAAGGTGCATCCCAGCGGCCCGAAGCGCAATTACGAGTGGCACACCGAGGCCCACGACCGGACGATGACGGGCGGGATCGACGACGTCGGGCTGGGGGTGCTCTACGGACTATACGACTGGAAGTACGACACCGTGGGGATGCTGATGCATGCCGAGCACCTGGAAGCGGCTTTGGGGGTCGGGCCTCACACTTTGAGCGTGCCGCGGATTCGGTCGGCCGCGGGCGTCGATGCGCGCGACTTTCCCTATAAGGTCGCCGACGATGATTTCAAGAAGATAGTCGCGGTCCTGCGGCTCGCGGTTCCGTACACGGGCATTATCCTTTCCACAAGAGAACCCAAGGATTACAGAGACGAGTGCATAGCGCTGGGCATCTCGCAGGTCAGCGCCGGGTCGTGCACGGGAGTCGGCGGCTACGCTCACTCCGGCACAGGCAGCGAGGAGGCGACTCAGCAGTTCGAACCCCAGGACCGTCGCACGCCGACCGCCACGCTCGAAGACCTGATGCGCGACGGCTACATTCCGAGCTACTGCACGGCCTGCTACCGCGAAGGCCGCACGGGTGACCGCTTCATGCGCCTGGCGAAGACCGGCCAAATATCCAATGTCTGCCAGGCGAACGCGATCCTCACGCTTCAGGAGTACATCGAAGACTACGCGGGCGAGAGTCTGCGTGAGCTTGCCGGCCAGGTCATAGCCCGGGAACTGCGGTCCATCCCCAGCGACAAGACCCGCAAGAAGACCCAAAAGTATCTCGATCGAATCCGCTCGGGCGAAAGAGATCTGAGATTCTAAGGGGTTAAAGGTTAGAAAGTTAAAGGTTGGGAGCATGCTCGTCCCCCGCCCTTCAACAACTTGCCGGTGTATCGGGAATCTTGTTCCCGATACGTAGTCGGTTTCGGGAACAGATTCCCGAAACACCCGAAAAGTTAAAGGTTGGGAGCATGCCCGTCCCCCGCCCTTCGACAACTTGCCGGTGTATCGGGAATCTTGTTCCCGATACGTAGTCGGTTTCGGGAACAAGATTCCCGAAACACCCGAAAGTTAAAGGTTGGGAGCATGGCTCGTCCCCCGCCCTTCGACAACTTGCCGGTGTATCGGGAATCTTGTTCCCGATACGTAGTCGGTTTCGGGAACAAGATTCCCGAAACACCCGAAAGTTAAAGGTTGGGAGCATGCTCGTCCCCCGCCCTTCAACAACTTGCCGGTGTATCGGGAATCTTGTTCCCGATACGTAGTCGGTTTCGGGAACAAGATTCCCGAAACACCCGAACACCCGAAAAGTTAAAGGTTGGGAGCATGCTCGTCCCCCGCCCTTCGACAACTTGCCGGTGTATCGGGAATCTTGTTCCCGATACGTAGTCGGTTTCGGGAACAAGATTCCCGAAACACCCGAAAGTTAAAGGTTGGGAGCATGCTCGTCCCCCGCCCTTCAACAACTTGCCGGTGTATCGGGAATCTTGTTCCCGATACGTAGTCGGTTTCGGGAACAAGATTCCCGAAACACCCGAAAAGACCCAAAAGTATCTCGATCGGATCCGCTCGGGCGAGAGAGACCTGAGGTTTTGAGGCAGTCGAAAGTCGGGGAAGGGAAGAGCCACCCGCATGGCTTCGACTTTCCACTTTCGACTTTCGACTTCCCCATTGACCAACGCCCGCCAAACGTGGGATACTGTGCATATCGGATTGACCGAGTTGTGGGAGGTTTCTCTTGGAAAACAGTGGCAAGAGCCAGTTCAAACTATCTAGATTGGTCCGAACGGCTGCTTCGGAGATATATGTGATCTGGGAGGGAGAGACGCGCGCCGGTCAGCTTCATCTGCATTACGCGCACGATACCATCCACGCCGCGCTCCTGTTGGAAACGGATTTGGCGGTTACCGAGGAGGAAGACCTGCTGGAGGCAATCGACGAAGATGTCGTGTCATCCTACCTGCCGAGCTTCGAGCGAGAGGACTTCCTGGTGACGGTTTTCCGCGCGGAGGAAGTCAACTCCTTCAGCTACGCCTCCAACGATATCGACCTCGGTCCGGACGACGACGAAGATTGAGTCGATGCGAGGAAGACGTAATGGCAAAAGTAATGATAACCGACCATTCGTTTCCGTCAACCGACCCTGAGAAAGAAATCCTGGGGAAGGCAGGCATAGACCTGGAATTGGTCGTGCCGAACTGCAAGACGGACACTGATGTGATAGAAAAATGCACGGACGCCGACGCGCTCCTTGTGCAGTGGGCGCCAATCACTCGCCGCGTGTTCGAGCGGCTGCCTCGAATGAGGTGCGTGGTCCGCTACGGTGTTGGAGTGAACAACGTCGATCTGGTGGCTGCCAAAGAGTTGGGAGTGACCGTGGCAAATGTGCCGGACTTCTGCATCGATGAAGTTTCCGATCATGCGATAGCAATGGTAATCTCGCTGTGCAGGCGCATACCGCAGGACCATCACGGGATCGTCAACGGTGGATGGGGCGTGACTGCGTTCTTGCCGATTCACGCGTGTTCAAATTCGACATTCGGCGTGATAGGCTTCGGCAATCTAGTGCTTAGTTGCATAATTGATTGATAGAACGCTGTACCGGGTGTTTCGGGAATCTTGTTCCCGAAACTAAGTGCGTATCGGGAACAAGATTCCCGATACACCGGCAAGAATGCTATCAGTTATTTATGCAAGTAGACACTAGCCCGCAGGGCCGCGGCAAAAGCCAGGGTATTCGGCTTCAGAACGATTGCATTCGATCCTATGGCGGATGAGGACCATTTCGAGCGTATAGGAGTGGAACGGGTCGATCTTGAGAGTCCGCTAAGTCTTTCTGACGTCATATCGCTGCATTGCCCGCTGACTCCCGAAACGCACCACCTGATCAATCGGGATAACATAGCGAAAATGAGGCCGGGGGCGGTGCTCGTGAACACATCTCGCGGCGCGATAGTGCTGGAGTCCGACCTGGTAGAGGCACTGAAGAGCGGGCAAATCAGCGGAGCGGGATTGGATGTGTATGAAGGGGAGTTTCTGCGAAAAGATAGCCCGCTTCGCAGCCTCAACAATGTGATACTCACAAGCCATGCTGCGTGGGCATCACAGAGATCGATAATCAGGAACCGACAGATCGCGGCGGAGGCCGCGCTGAGTTTTCTGCAAGGGAAGCGTCCGGCGTACGTGGTCGTTTGAAATCAACTACCGGAGGAGTAATAAATTGGCGACAGCAGCAACAAGAGAAGAACTTTCTAGAGCAAAAACGTGGTTCGAATCGACGTTCAAATCGGACCGCAACAGCGGATTCCCACTGTCTTTTAAGCTGGCGGGAAGTGAATCGGCATCGCTTCTAAACGATTGGAACTCCGAATGGACAGTCGACGGCTCCGGCCAGGGGCTCCGCCCGGCTATACCGTCAGGCTCGCGGATCCTGATTCGAAGCTGGAATGCCGGTGCGAGATAAAACGCTTCGAGGATTTTCCCGCGATAGAATGGGTCGGCTATCTCAAGAACAACGGCGATAAAGACAGCCCGATTATTTCCGAGATCCAGGCGCTCGATGCCCTGTTTGCCAAGCCCGGAAAAGACGATAATTGGCGGCTTACCTACTCAAAAGGACCCAACAATACTGTTGATGACTTTCAACCCGTAAGCACTGCTCTTGGATACGATCTCAGCATAAGTTCTTCTGACGGTCGATCATCCGATGGCAGCAGAGGCGGCTCGATGCCGTTTTTTAGAATCGAGCACTCGGGGCGCGGGATGATCGGCGCGATCGGCTGGACAGGCGACTGGGCTGCATCGTTTCTTAACGAAGGCCTTGCCGGCGACCTCGTGATTAGAGCCGGGATGAAGAAGACGCACCTGAAGCTGCTTCCCGGCGAGGAGATTCGCACGCCGAGGATGCTTCTTATGTTTTTTGATGGCGACGCCGATCGCGCGCACAACATGCTTCGCCGCCTGATCCTCGCGCACTATAGACCCACGGTCAACGGCGAGCCGCTGATGGCGCCAATCTGCCAGGGTTCATGGGGCGAGATCCCGGACCAAAAGCAGATTGCCAAAGCGCGCAAGTGGAAAGATGCCGGCATCGACGTCGATCTCTTTTGGATAGATGCGGGCTGGTACGGTGACGCTCCATTTCAGGAAGGCTCCGATGCTTTCACCGGCGCGTGGGCGACACAGGTCGGCAACTGGTGGCCCAACAAAGCGATCTATCCCAATGGGCTGAAACCAGTGGGCGACGCTCTGAAAGAAATGGGGCGCGGTTTTCTTCTATGGCTCGAACCGGAGCGGGTCTTCAAGGACACTTCTCTCACGCGTGAGCACCCGGAGTGGCTCCTGGGGCCGGTGGGGGGAAATTATCTAGTTGATCTCGGGATACCCGAAGCCAGAAAGTACATCACCGATCTGGTGTCCTCGATAATCTCGGAAGGCCGGATTACATGGTACCGGCAGGACTTCAATATGCCACTGGTACCGTTCTGGGAAGCCGCTGACGCGCCCGACCGGATAGGCATTGCCGAGATCAGACATATCGAAGGGTTGTATGCGTTTTGGGACGAACTGCTCGAGCGGCATCCGAACCTGTCCATAGACAACTGTTCAAGCGGCGGCAGGCGGATCGACCTCGAGATGGTCTCTCGCAGCATTCCGCTTTGGCGAAGCGATTTTCAGTGTTGGCCGGACTTTAGTCCCGTTGGAATGCAGTGCCAGACTCAGGGTCTATCGATTTGGGTCCCGCTCAGCACGGGCTGCGCTCATAAGGTCGATGCTTATGCGTTTCGCAGCGCATTCGGCCCCGGTATGGTGGTCAATGCCGGTGGCGATGAGCATGAGCCTCTCCCGGACACGATGATCGAACGGTTGAAGGAACTGGTTGATGAACAGCGCCAGGTCAGCAAGTATTTCTATGGAGACTTCTATCCGCTGCTTGCCTTTAGCACGAGTGAGGACGTATGGGCATTGTGGCAATATGACAGACCTGATCTTGGCGAGGGCCTGGTGCTTGCGCTCCGCAGGCAGAAAAGCCCATTTGGCAGTGTGTGCGCAAGGTTGAAGGCGTTGGAAGCAGAGGCGGCGTATGAGCTGCGGTCGCTGGATGACGACGGAGCGAATCGACTGTCGGGGCGAGACCTGATGGACCATGGCCTGCCGATAGCCATAAGCGAAATGCCGGGTTCATCCGTGTTTTTGTACAAGAAAACGACTACCTAGCGGCGGAAAATTGATAATTGATAATGGGAGTCGCAGCCACTATGCGGCGGGAACGACAAGTAGAGTCCCTGTCTCGAGTTGGCGCCTTCGAGTTCCCGCTGCACGCGTGGCGCCTGCGCTGTAGACGGAGGCGGAGCATGCGTTCCCGTTGTTTCGGGAAAAGGGTTTCCCGAAACAACGGGGCGCTGGCTCCGACTTTCGACTTTCAGACTTTCGACTTCCGCCGCTTGTATATTGTTTTCCTTAATGATATAATAGCGAGTCTCGCGGACATGCGAGCAACCCGGCTGCACGCGGGCACTCTCCGTTCCGATTGTGATCGGAACCGATTTTAGACCGAGGGGAGGTAATTTCCACGAACCGAAATTACGAATCACTGTACATCGTAGACCCCACGCTTGCCGACGAACAAGTCGAAGCAATCGCCGCGAAGTACTCGAACTTAGTCACCAACGAGGGCGGAGAAGTCCAAGCAGCAGGAAAATGGGACAAGCGCCGTCTGGCCTACGAGGTGCACGGGCACCGCGAAGGCACATACATCCTGATGTACTTCAACGCCGAGGCTGCCATTGCCAAGGAGCTTGACCGAGTCCAGCGAATTGCCGACGACGTCATGCGCCACATCATCGTGCGCGTCGAAACCCAGCACATAGACACCTCGCGCATCGGTCAGCAGACACCAGCGGAAACCCCGGCGCCGGAAGAACCCGTCCTCGAGCAGGCTCCCGAGGATGTGAGCGAAGCCGAAGAGTCTGCAGGTCGAGGCGGTCGAGACAGGTCCGGAAGAGCCGGAGGCACAGGTCGCCGAGGAAAGCCCGGCAGATCCCGAAACACAGGAGCCGCGGGAATAGAATACTTCGACAACAAGAGATCAGGGCTAGTAGCCAAGGGAGGGAGATAAAATGCTAAATGTTGCGGGTACCTAATCGGCCGATTGGTTGCCGATCCTGAGTTGAAGTACACCCCGAGCGGGAAAGCCGTCTGTAGTTTCCGAATAGCGGTAGACAAACGCTTCAAGTCCGAGACCGGCGAGAAGCAGGCTGATTTCATAAATATCGTTGCGTGGGAGCGGTCAGCCGAGTTTGTGGCCAACTATCTGACAAAAGGCAGGCTGGTCGGCATTCAGGGAAGACTCTCCACGCGGTCGTGGGTCCAGCAGGACGGTCAGAAGCGATTTACGATGGAAGTCGTGGCCGAGAATGTCCAGGGGCTGGACAAGCCCAAGGATACACAAGCTGCTCCCGAGACGGTCGGGACCGTGGCGGCGCCGGCAGGGGCCGGTGCAGCCGGATATGGCCCGGGAGAGACCGAGTCCGACATGGACTACGATCCATTTGCTGAAGAATAAGGGAGGTAGCACGATGCCGGCGCCAAGAAGAACGGGCCAGCCCTCAAAGTTCAAGAGACCGCGCAGAAAAGTGTGCGCGTTTTGCGTTGACAAGGTGGACTTTATCGACTACAAGAGCGCTAACCGGCTCCGCAGGTTCGTCTCCGAACGAGGCAAGATTCTGCCGCGCAGAACCACGGGAACGTGCGCGTCGCACCAGCGGTCACTGACCCATGCGATCAAACGGGCCAGGGAAATAGCGATGTTGCCGTTCACCGCGGAATAAAGGGGCGCTGCAAGGAGAAACCCAGTAATGACCGAAGAGCAACCGACTCAAGTCCTGGACGATGTATCGCGAGTGCAATCTCTGGACACGAAGAACATGCTCAGGCTTATCAACGAATTGCCCGAGCAGTGCGAGACGGCGCTCGGGATAGGACGTAGTTTTAAGGTAGACCCGCCAATAGCCACTCCGAATGTCGTGTACATTGCGGGTGCGGGCGAATGTCGATTGGCCGCGGATATGGCCGCGACCGTCGCGAGAGAACAACTGAGAGTTCCCGTAATTGCAGACCAGGGCGACCGGCTCCCCAATTGTATTGGGGAGGGGTCGCTCGTTTTCTTGATAGATTATCGGGGAAGAAGCCCGAGTGCGCTTCGCCTCTACGCCGAAGCCAAGGCTCGCGCGGCGGACCTTGTGGTCGTCACCGGCGGCGGCAGCCTCTTGGAGGCGGCTTCGGAGGAAGGCACGCGGGTTATAAGGATCCCGCCTTCACAACCCCCGCGGACCGCCATCGGCTATATGTTCGTGCCGGTGGTGACCGCGCTCGAGCAGATGGGCCTGGCTGAGGGACTGATAGACAAGCTCTCAGCCGGGATCAAGATGCTGAAGAACATCAGGGAAGTCGTGCGCTTCGAGACCCGCACCGAGCGAAATATCGCCAAGCGAGTCGCCCAGGCGCTTGCCGGGAAACTGATAGTGGTCTATGGGGCAGCCGACTATCGCGCTGATGTGCTTCTCCGGTGGAAGAGTCAGATCAACCTCAACAGCAAGGCCTGTATTTGCACTGGCATGTTCCCGGATGCCGCCCAAATCGATATCGCCTGCCTGGAATCCTGGGCAGGGCGGCCCGAGAGCATCGCGTTAGTGTTCCTCAGGGATCCGAAAGATACGACCGAGGCGCCTAAGATGATGGAGGCTGCTCGCGAATTGCTGACGGGTTTCGGGGCGGTCGAGGTCGACATAAGGGGGGCCACTACCGCGGAGCGACTGCTCTACGGGGTGTACCTGGGGGACTATGTGAGCTACTACCTCGCTATACTCAACGGCATAGACCCGACCATCAGCAAGAACGTTGCGTTTATGGAATCGTGGCTCGCCGAGCGGGAAGCCGAGCAGCAGCAAGCCCAGGAAGGGTCGGAGGCCACTCCCCCGGTCTAGAGGAATCTCCGCCGAATCGAATTCGGGGCTACAGGGGCACAAAGTCCCCCTTCGGGGACTGGGAAGCCAGTCCGCGAAGGCCGACTTCGTGATTTGTAGCCCCGGTTTCAACTGTCGGGGCTGGCCGACTACATGCTGTTCTTGAACATCGCCTTCACCAGCAGCACCACTACATATCCTATTGCCAGAACCAGCACCACTGATAAGGCCAGCGCCACCACCGTCGATATGAGCTTTACCACCCAGGCGAGAATGTCGACCGCGATGATAAGCGCCAGAAGACCGGCTATCAGATAAGCAAGCACACTCAGCATCTTCTTAGAACTGTTCATAAGCACCACCCGTTTTGGAAATTGGATATTGGAAATTGGACCACTGCCTACCCGACAACGCCCAATTCCTGATTTCCAGTTTTTAGTTTCCACACGAGAACGCCGAATCCCTGGTTTCTGACCTCAAATCTCCAATCTCTGATTTCCACGCGGCAGCGCCGAAATCCAATTTCCAATCTCTAATGTCCAACGCGCCCGTACAACAAAACGGCTGGCGCCCGCGGCACCGGCCCGAAGTCATGCTTGACTCTGACGGCTCTCGCATGTCTCGCGCGAGCCGGATCTTCGCTGCCTGTCACCTCATATGTGATGTTCGCCGCTCATCCACTCAGGAAGTCTTCTATTCTTTCCCACAACCTACCAGCCCAGGAACGTATGGAGAACCTCTTCTCGCCCAGTCCGAACTCCGGAGGCTGTTGCCCGCTTTGGAAGTAAAAGTGCAGGTCTGTACAATCGCACCTTTGCCTCCTCCGGCAGTTCGCCTGCCCTGCTTACGCGGTGAACCCTCAAATGCTTTTCTACAATCCGAACGGCCCTGTTTGCCACGGCCTGTGGAACGTCAGGCACGTCGGGATACAACTTCTTCATGGCATGCCCGCTTCTTTCGTCCCCCCACAAGATCGGGGCGGAGATCACTATGCCGTAAGGTCCGTGGCCAGGCTCACCTTCTGCTCGGGGCAGAGCGTAGTCGGCCTGAGTTCCCTACCTTGCAGCTTGGTCTCGAAGTCCAAGTGCCTGTCTATGACCCCGGCCATTCGCTCGGCCCTTCGAACCAGATCGTCCCAATCCTCCGCCACGGTCAGCGGGAATTCCTCTACTTCATCGCGATCGGCTCGCTGTAACGTCTCCCATAACACAGCGCGGTCTGACTCCCGCATCATAATCACCTCTTTCGTATTGGAACGTGTCCAAGAAATGCTTACCCATGCTCCTTTGGATGCTAAACGGCAGAGCGAGCAGGCGACGATAGAGGAGTGCTCGTTACTCGTCACTCGGCTCAGAGCCAGGTGTGGCCGGCGGCTCGGCGATCACTCGGACCGGGCTGCTGACGCACTGACCGGCGTATAGCGCATTCACCGTTCCCGCGAAGGCCTTGAACGGGTAGAACCAACCTTTCTGATTGACGAATCCGACCCCTCCAGTCGTGCCCCATATCACGCTGGAGAGCTGGTCTTCGGTGAGCATTTGAGAGTCATCGCCCCAGGTGAGGAAAAGCTGGGTCCCGTGTCCCGCCGTCATCTCGGCATCGACCCCGGTGATCTTCAGCTTGGGAAGTGGGGCCGCGGGTGGCTGACAGGCGAACACGAGAAGCGCATCGGCGACCGGCCTCTCCGCGCCCTCGCAGGGGCTGTTTACGATCAGGCCCTTTACCGAAAGCGTGGTCGACCCGCCGCCGTCGAGGTTGATCGCATTCACCGACCCGAGCCGCTTCATCAATTCGGCTAATTCCACGAGGGTTACGCCCTGGCTTATGGGCTGACGGCCATCGACTGTGACGATCAATAGCTTGCCGTCGGCTGTCACTCCCGCGGCCGTCCTTGCGTGACGCTTGGTTAGATATGCGACGTCCAGACCCTCGTCCGCGGTATCGATAGCCTCCGCGCCATTCCTCACAAGCCATGGCCCCGCCCCGACCGCCTGATCGACCTGGGTCCAATCGTAGCTCGCCGCGGATGCCGATATCCAACTGCGCGGTAATGACGTCCCCGACCCTGGCATTTGCCTTAAGAAGATCAGCCGCCGGGCCGCCGCCGCTCACGACCACCCCGCGTTTGGGAATGGGGGTGTTGACGGCGTCGGTCACGATGCGTGCGAATTTTCATCCGCAGCGGCTTTCCCACGCGGACAGGCAAGTCGTCCGAGGTCAGAACCAGATCAGTGCTCGGGTACCTCTGAAAAGTGCACTCGCCGAATGTGCCGGTATAGACAACCACCTGGTTCGACTCGCGAGAGCGGCTGATGCCGTCGATTTTGCGGGAGACGCCGTTTGCAAAGGTGAGTTTCGCATCGAACCTGGGTGTATCGAAGAAGATCTTGTGGTCTTTTGTGATGGCCAGGGTTGCGCGTTTGCCGTTGGGATGGCACACCAACCCGCCGTCGATTATGCAGACATCGAGCGGCTCGCCGGTAAACGGAAAGTAACCCGCGTTGACACCGACCAGCGCGCCCTTTCGGGCCGTGAGCGAGCTGATCTTCTCTCGACCCTTGGTGTGGTTATCGCGCAAAACCACATCGCAGCCCAGCGCGGCTCTAACACTCACGCCGGCGTGGGCCAAATCGACCGTTAGCTCGTTCACGATCAGCGGCGCGCTCGGATCGGTATCGATCTCCTGGGCAAGCGTCACCCCGGCCGCGAGCTGCCTGATGACCGGCTGGCCCAACGCCCGCCCGGCCAGAATGGCGAGCGCGGCGAGGCCCAGGATTATGCGAAAGAAACCGCGGCGAAAGATCATCAAGAAAACGGCCTGCCTTCAAATAAAAATCCGGCGGGATTTGCCCACCTTATTCCGATAATATCACGGCATCGGGAGATTGTCCAACGAAAGGGAGGTCGAAAAGAGAGTTCAGGCAGCCACCGCGCCGTCCGCGGGACCGTCTTTGAAACACTGATCGGTCTGATACTTCGCGGGCGTATGCCCCGAAGCGCCGTATGAAGAGGTGACGCCTCGGCCGGGTCCGCGCCTTTGTGGCCGGCAGGGGTTGCTCTGGGTGCCTTCCGGATGCGTCATTTTTGTCTCCTTTCGGGAGTTTGTTTCGTAGTTTGCCGGTATTTCTACTGGCTGGTAATTCTACCGGCTTACCACTCATCAGGAGTGAACCCTTACCCCCTGACCGCAGGATTTCTCCCGAACGCGGAAAAGTGCTAGAATGGATGGACCGAGCGACTGCGGGAACACCCATTTCCTCAACGGAATATCCCAGGCCAAGGCTTTAGACGCGAGGGAGACATCGTGAACAAGATCAAGAGAATTCACATCTCAGGTTTCAGATCGATCCGCGATCAAGAGATCGAACTTCGGCCCGTCAACGTGCTGATCGGGGCCAATGGTTCCGGCAAATCCAACTTGGTGTCGCTATTCAGTATGCTGAACTTCGCAATGACCGAGTCCCTTCAGGCGTTTGTCGCCGATAAAGGCTATGCTGACAGCATACTTTATTACGGTGTGAAAGCCACTCCACAAATGGAGGTGGAATTCGAGTTTGAAAACCGAGGCCGGGCTCAACGTTTATGCGGCCCGTCTGGCTAGTGGCACTCGCGGTAACCCTCATATTTCTGATGCACTAAACGCGCCTGTGGCGCGGCGCGCTCCGCGTGAAAGATAATTCTCCCGCTAGTGTGTCATTTCGAGCGCAGCGAGAAATCTGCTTTGTGGCGCCTTAAAAAGCAGATTCCTCACTGCGTTCGGAATGACACGCCCATTACGTTATCTTCGAAACGAAACATGGGAGGTTTCACGCTCAAAATGAGCTATATTTTCCTATGTACCGAACAAATAACGTTCCACAGACACGGTCGCTCCGCCAGAACCGATTCTCTGGGCGCGGGACAGATGGAGTCGCTACTGAAGGAGAAGGCTCAAGCCGGCAACCAGAGAGCCTCTGATATCAAGCGGTCAATGGACCGCTGGAAAAACGTACCAGTTTAACGACACTAAGCCCGAAGCGAAAATCCGACAGAATAGTTACATAAATGACGGACGATATTTGCGAGACGACGCGGGCAACCTAGCTCCATTTCTTTATGGACTTCGGGAATCGCGACTGGAAACGTACTCTCGCATTCTGTCGACCATTCGGCTCGCGTTGCCTTTCTTCGACGATTTTGTTCTCGAACCAACGCCGGCAAACCCGAACTACATTCGACTGGACTGGAAATGAGCGGAATTTGGATTACTCATTTGGCCGCACCAGATTGCCGATGGCGCTCTGCGTTTTATGGCGCTTACCGCCCTGCTCCTTCAGCCGAAGGAAGGACTGCCGAGCGTCATCATCATAGACGAGCCTGAACTCGGCCTCCATCCCTATGCCATCGCCCTGCTCGGGTCGTTAATCAAAGGAGTTTCCACCGATTGCCAGGTCATAGTGGCGACCCAATCCACCGAACTGCTCGATCAGTTCGAGGCCGACGATGTGATAGTTGTGGATCGGCAAGCGCGTGAGTCCGTGTTCCGCAGACAGAATTCCCAGCAACTCAAGCAGTGGCTTGACGACTACACAATTTCAGACCTGTGGAAGAAGAATGTTCTTGGAGGGCGGCCGCACAGATGATCGGGCTCAGGATCTTGGTAGAGGGAGACACCGAGGAGGGCTTCGTTAACAATGTCTTAGCGCTGCACCTGGTGAGCTTCGACATCGAGTGTGTCGCTGCCAGGGTAACGACTCGCCGCAGGCCCGACATCGGCATGGCGCACAAAGGCGGTTGCGTTGAGTTTCACAAAGTCAAGTCGGAGATCATGGCGTGGATGAAGCAGGAACCTGATGCGTGGGTCACGACCATGTTCGATCTTTACAGGCTTTCCTCCGACTTTCCGGACTTCGCCCAAGCCGCCGGGGAGTTGGATCCGCACAAGAGGGTGGAGGGACTCGAAGAGGCGTTCCTAAATGAGGTTGTCGACGACACATACTGGCGTTTTGTGCCATATATCCAAGTCCACGAATATGAAGCGTTGCTGTTCTCGAATCTGAGTAAGCTCGGAGAATGGGACCCGGGCTTCCCAAAAGAAATCGAGGCGCTGAACCGATCCGTAAGCTGCTTCCCAACGCCCGAACATATCGATGATGGTCTGGAGACTGCTCCGTCGAAACGAATCGTCCAGTTCTTCCCGCGGTACAAGAAAGAGAAAGCGGTGGTTGGGCCCGTCGTTGCGGAAGCTATCGGGTTAGAGCAGATTCGCAGCCAGTGCGGGCACTTCGGTCAATGGCTGGAGAAGCTCGAAAAGCTGGCGGCGCCCCGATGATGCGAACCCCTCGTCCTTGCTGGATAAAGGCCAGGGCGCCGTCCGGCGAGAACTTCGAGGATATAAACGCGCTGGTCGATTCCGCGCGGCTGCACACCGTATGCCAGAGCGCTCACTGCCCCAATATCGGCGAATGCTGGCAGGCCAGGACCGCAACTTTCATGATTGGGGGCGATGTGTGTACCCGGAACTGCGGCTTCTGCGCCGTCACCACGGGAAAGCCCGCCCCGCTTGACGAGGACGAACCCCGGCGAGTGGCGGAAGTGATCGCGCACCTCAAGCTCCGCCACGCCGTCATCACCAGCGTCGCCAGGGATGACCAGCCCGATGGCGGCGCCGGTATCTTCGCCCAGACCATCCGAGAGATACACCAGAGGCTGCCCGGCTGCTCGGTCGAAGTCCTCATTCCCGATCTGGGAGGCGAACCTGCCGCTCTAAGGACAATCGTCGACGCCAGACCGGAGGTGCTCGGCCACAACATCGAAACCGTCGAAAGCCGGTACCCGAACGGCACGGCCCCAGGCGGTCTACTCCCGCTCGATCGAGGTCCTGAGGCGGGCCAAAGAAATGGATCCCGGCGCGCGCACGAAGTCCGGGCTGATGGTGGGCGTCGGCGAGACATGGGAGGAAATCCTGGCGGCAATGGCCGACTTGCGCGCGGCCCGCTGCGATATCCTGACAATCGGTCAATACCTCGCTCCATCCCGCGGCCACATCCCCGTTGACAGATTTTACACCCCCGAGGAGTTTTCAGAACTTGAAAGGGTCGGGCTTGGCCTGGGCTTCGCGCACGTCGAATCCGGGCCGCTGGTTCGCAGTTCCTACCACGCGGAAGAAGGGTTAATAGGGTCTTAGGGTTAATAGGTTTATAGGGGAAGGGAGTAGCCTTCACCCCCCACAACCCTAAAGCGGCGCAGCCGCAACCAAAAGGGCTATCGCCGGAAAATCAATACAGCCTTTGCGCAATTCGGAGGTCGGTGGTTTCCTCTTAGGCGCTCAGCGCCCTCCCAGAAACAATTTGTTGTCGCTAAGGCGGATTCGACGGCGCACCGCCTTTGGGTTTTCCGCTTTATGGTTGTTAAGGGATGGCGGATGAGCTATACTTGCTTTGCCTGGGCGGAGGGTAGGGCAACGCTGGGGAGCTCTCCCGAGCGCCGACTCAGGTGTTGTTCAAGGGATGGGGGTGGAAATCTCCGCCCCCTCCAAATCATCCCTTAACAACCGAAAAGCGAAAAACCCGACCGCCTGCCTTGGTCAACTGCCACCGTAAGGTGGCCACTTTTCCCCAGCGAAGTCTGGGGAAAAGCGTAGTATCTTACAACTGAAATCCGGGGTGGCCTTTGAAATTCAGGTACAGCTTGTATAGGATTTCAGTTGTAAGATACTATTAACCCTACCAACCTTATAAAGGGGACTACCATGATATCGACCATCACGCTCAATCCGTCCGTCGACAAGACCATTTACATCACCAAGCTCCTGCCGAACGACACAAACCGCGTTACGAAAGTCGAGACGGACGCCGGGGGAAAAGGCGTCAACTGCGCTCGGATGATCAGACGCCTGGGCGCGGACGCGAAGGCGCTTGTTCTTTTAGGCGGCCAGACAGGCGAGTTCGTGAGGTGCGTTCTGGCAAAGGAGGGCATCCCCATCGAGGTGGTCGAAACCGAGAAGGCCACGCGCACCTGTATATGCGTGGAGGAGCCGGGGCTTGCGCCGACGACTTTCAACGAGCGCGGCGGGCCGATAGAGCATAAGGAACTGGTCGCCTTTTTCGAGAAAGCAAAGGACACGGCGCGGGAGAGCAACTTCGTGGTCTTCGGCGGGAGCGTGCCTATGGGAATCAACCCGGATGTCTACAAGGTGCTGATCCAGATAGCAGTGGCCAGCGGGGCAAAAGCGGTTTTGGACTCGGATGGAGACGCGTTTGCCGAGGCGATCAAGTCGAAGCCGTTCATGATCAAGCCGAACCTCGACGAGACACAGCGGCTGCTGGACAAATCGTTCGACTCCAAGACCGAAGTCGCCCGCGCGGCGCTCACCCTGGCGGAGATGGGGATCGAGCTGGTCGTGATTTCGCTGGGCAAGCAGGGCGCGGTGGCTGCGTACGGGGGAAGTATTTACGACGTCGTCCCGCCTCCAGTGAGGTCGGAGAGCACCGTCGGCTCCGGCGACTCCATGATCGCCGGAATGCTTGCGGTGTTGGAGCAAGGCGGCGGCATGAAAGAGGCTCTACGTTACGGGTGCGCGGCTGGGGCGGCCACGGCGATGAGCAGCGGCTCGGATATCGGTACGAAAGAAGACGCCGACAGGTTGCTTTCGGACGTGAAAGTGACCCGGGTCGAGCCGGCCAAGTGCTAGGTGTTGGGTATTGGGTGCTGGGTGTTGGAAGGGACCTCCCCTCCCTTCCAACACCCAATACCCGTCACCCATCACCTAATTTCCCCCTTGACATAAGGGCTTCTTGAAGGTAAATTGGTAATAGCAGGCGGAAGTCGGAGAAAAACGACGCTGTGAAACTTGATGAGTTCCGAAATCTCGTAAAGTCCGAATTCGGGGAGGGCTCAAACACGCCACCCCAGCCAACGTGCGGGAGTTCCTCGATCACGTCGAGAGCGATGTTTTCACCGGCAAAGTGAGGCACAGATTCATCATCGACGAGCCCTGCAGTTCCTACGAAGAGGTCATCAAGGATTTCTTTGCCCAGATACTCCAGCTTCCACCCGAAGAAGCGATCGTCGCCCTATGGACCCTCGCGCTCTACTTCGCCTTCTCGACGATAGAGTCTCATTACTCCGACAAGTTCGCCGGACTGTTTCAGGAAATCGATTGAACGGCTTATCCTGAGCATTCCCATGGCCCTCAGATCACCTCGCTCTATCGACTTCACGAAGTCCCTGCAAAGACTTGTAAGCCCGGCGAAATCGTTGTTCTTCAGGAACTCCTTCTTTACCAGACACCCGCCGACTCCAACTGCCACCGCTCCGGCCTTTATGAACTCGGCGGCGTTTTCGAGCGTCACTCCTCCCACCGGCACCAACGGAATGTGGGGCAGAGGAGCACGCACCGCCTTCAGAAACCCCGGGCCGCCACTCCCTGCGGGGAACAATTTAACC
Source organism: uncultured bacterium (assembly GCA_963823885.1). Classification (GTDB taxonomy): domain Bacteria; phylum Armatimonadota; class UBA5829; order UBA5829; family UBA5829; genus CAWGNL01. The sequence goes on along the minus strand of CAWGNL010000070.1, from coordinate 87,499 downwards.
AGGTCCGCTCCGGCTTCCCAGGCGGTCAGGATTTCGGTCGGCGTATAGGCGCTCGGTATAACGACCTTGCTGTAGCGATTGGCCAGCGTCACCACGTCGGACTTGAACACCGGACTGACTATGAACTCAGCGCCGGCAAGGATGGCCGCGCGAGCCGTTTCCGAGTCCAGGACCGACCCGACTCCCACCACTATCCGGTCGCCGAACTCACTTGATGCCGCCTCGATCGCATCGAGCGCTCCCGGCGTCGTCATCGTCACTTCCAGCGCTTTTATGCCGCCGTCCACGAGTGCGCTGACCGCGCTCATCAACTTGGACGACTCATCAGCCCGAATGATGGCTATGATCTTCGAGTCGAGTATTGTCTGAAGGTTTTCGTTCTTGTTGGCCATGATTCACCTCGCTATCCTGCTTCCCGAGCCTTTCAGAAGCGCGGATACCTCTTCCTCGGTAACCCAGTTGATATCGCTTACGATCGTGTGTTTGAGCGCGGAGAACGCCACAGCGAATTCCAGGCTTTCTTGGCGGCTCTTGCCGGAAAGCAGTCCGCAAATGATCCCGGCACTGAACGAGTCGCCACCGCCAAGCCTGTCCACTATTTCCAGATCGTACTTCCTGGAGAAATGGCACTGCTGGCCTTCCGAATAAAGCATACCGCTCCAACTGTTCCTCAGCACCGAGGTGCTTTCACGCAGGGATGTCGCGACGTGCTTGAAGCCATACTTCGCCGTCATCTGTTTGGCCACCTGTGTGTAGGCTGAGTGGTCGATCCGCGCGAAGTTCGCATCGACGCCGCTTGCCTTTATCCCCAGCACCTTTTCAGCGTCCTCCTCGTTTCCGATGCACACATCGATAAGATGGGCGTATCGCTGGGTTGTTTTTGCGGCATCGTCGGGACTCCAGAGCTTGGCACGGTAGTTGAGGTCATAGCTCACGGTCAGCCCCATTTCCTTGGCGGTTCTTATGGCAAGCTCCGTGACCTCCGCCGCCGACGGACTCAGCGCGGGTGTGATGCCCGTGGTGTGAAACCACTTTGCGCCGTCGAGGACCCGTTTCCAATCGATATCGGACGGCGTCACCCGGCTTATGCAGGAGTAGGCTCGATCGTAGACGACTTTGCTCGCCCGGGGCGAGGCGCCATATTCCACGAAGTAGATTCCAGCCCGACCGTCCTTGGAAAACGAGACGAATGAGGTCTCGACTCCCTGCTCCCTGGCTTTGTTTCTGATAAACGCGCCCAGTGGGTTATCCGGAAGGACGCTGACCCAGGAGGAAGTAACGCCCAGCCTCGCCAGGTCCGCGGCGACGCTCAGCTCCGCTCCTCCGGCGTTCATCTCCAGCGATACAGTCTGCTCCAGCCTCTTAAAATCGGGCGGAGAAAGCCTGAGCATGGCTTCCCCGAAAGTTACGACTTCAGGCATTAGGTTCCTCCGTGAGAAAATAGCATTTAGTGGAGAGCGGAGAGCAGAGAGCCCGGAACTTCCGCCGCGCAGGGATTGCTTCGGCCGCCGGATTGCCCGCACTATTATAGCAGAAAGGCGACCCACTATGGGGGTCCCCCGATAGGTGGCGATCTCCGAATCGCCACCTTAGCGCCAGATAGGGGTCTCCGAACCCCGGAACATTGGTTACGGCAGCCGGATTCGGAGATCCCCACCCATCAAGTGTTTGACAGTCTGAATGACCGGTGATACACTACGTTCAGGTCTTGGCGCAGACGGGCGAGTCTTGATGAAGCGTGATGCTCGTCACACCCGGCTGAGGCAGTAATTGTATGGCATTTCGATCGATAACAAACCCGAGCAGCCACCCCAGCCTCCCGCCGGGTTCCCGAATCCGGCGGGACACCATGCCCGGTAAACTGGTCGAATCCCTACGCGGATAGGGAGGGTGAATGGCTCAAGGGAAACTTGCACGTTCACACCTCTCCCGCCAGCGGGTGCAGCCAGATCAGGGCGAAGGACAGCGTCGATCTTTACGTAAAAAACGGCTTCGACTTCATCGCGATCTCGGACCACCTCGCATTCACACGCCATCGCGACGAGGCAATCACGATCCTTCCGGGCATCGAGTGGAACGACTATGCCGGCAGGAACCACACGGGCGTGTACGTGCCGCCGGGCAAAGGCCTGAAAAAGGCGGTGGCGATAACCGACCAGGACACGCTGCTAAAAGCTCTGTCCGATACCGGCGCCCTGCTCGTGCTCAATCACCCCAATTGGGAAGAAATACCGCACTACCGGCGAGAGGAGTGGATCTGGAAGGCCAATTATGACGGCATTGAGATTTACAACGCCGTTATAGAGAGGCTGCCCGGTACGCGATTTCAACCGATAAATGGGATTACCTGCTCTCGAAGGGCAAGAGGGTCCTCGGCTTCGCCAGCGACGACTCCCACATGGGGTCCGACATCGGCCTGGCGAGCATCCGGGTCAGGTGCAAAACGCGCGAGGCCGGCGACATTTTCAAAGCTATCAAATCCGGCAACTTCTATGCTTCCAGCGGGGCTGATATCGACGACATCCGAGTGAGCGACGGCATTATAGAGATCGAGACTCCCGATGCCCAGGAGATTCAGGTCTTGGTGGACGGTGGCATGCTGATTCGACGCGTGCGCGACAAAGCGATCAGGTTCGATACCCGAGACCTGGGGGCAGCCTACGTCCGATTTGCTGTTTACGGATATGGCTCGTCCATGGCCTGGACGCAGCCGTTTTTCCTGGGTTAGCGCTTCACGTAGGATATCCAGGTCATCAACTGCGCCTCCAAGAAGCTCGCTTGCTCCTCACTGAGCGTGGCGAAGGCAGCGGCTATTCTGTGGGTGAATTGATAATTGAGAACGGATAATTCCGGGATCTCCGTTCGGGCGGATTTGCAATCCTGCCTAACATAGGCATGGGTCTTCTCCGCACCCGCGACCAACCCACTTTTGGAGTGCGGCGGCTAGACGCCGCTTTCGAACACGTTGCGCTTACATCAAGGGCGGGAAGGGAAAGGATGCGCGTTCCCGAAACGAGAGCAATGCGCTCGATACACGGAGTTCCTTACCGCTCGCACGACGACTGGCGACTGACGACTAAAAAAGGAGAGGGACAAAGATGAGAAAGGCAATTGTAATCGGTTTAATCGCTCTGGCCGCGCTTATGTGCGGCGCCGGCCCGCGACGGCGGACACGGACCTGCCGGATTTCGTGACCCGGCCGGGAACTATCGGTTGGGCTTTGGGTCTTAGCGACCAGACACATGTTTATTGCGACGACGTGATAGTCTCGAAAATCCAAATCCGCCACCGGCCCCGATATTGGGTATGCCGGGAGACTTTCGATAGGGACTCGGCCCTGATTATTATGGGACCCCCGCCGGTCGGGCCGGATGGAGAGCAATTGGCCCTCGGGCAGGACATCTGCATCGAAGGGAATCTCACTACACTGCACAATGCCTACCGCGGGCTTACCAGCGTTACAGCGTATGCTTACCTGGCATCGGCTGATGGACCCGTGCTTAAGTTGGCGCCCTTTATGAAGGGCATCCTGGGACCCGACATCTGGCCGTGGCAGTTGACCATGCTGTCCCGGGTGGCGCGGATCAGTTCGGCCGCCGGGCAAAGCGTGAGCGTGCTCGACGACGATGGGGGCGACCCGGGCGCGCCTCCGGGCGGTTATCCCAATCCCGATCAGGACTATACGGTCGTCTGGTGCGACACCCCGCAGCAAGCTAGAGACAACTTCGATCCTAACAATCGTGTAATGGTTGAGCTTGATGCCAAAGCCCTCGACAACCCCCAGTCGAGCCTGTTCTCACTCGAGCAAGACGACACCGCTGGAAACGTGATCGATGCTATTGACACCTACTATTCACAGTCTGGCAGCCTTGACCCGACAATGCGCGTCAATACCATGACCGGTACGATACAGGCCGACAGCACGGGCTACTACTGGGTCGAAGTCGATTCTGCTGGAATCGACTTTGAGCAGGGCGATAACGTGGGGAACGTTCAGTCTGTCCGGAATAACGAGTCGATCGGGTTCGCTCGGACCTACCCGCTGGGCACTCGGGTCCCCCTGGCCCCAATGGAATGCATCGCCAACCAGGAAGATTTCCCCGGCGCGATATACGTACAGGAACCGGCCGGATCCGGGAATTTCGGCGGCGCGCGGCTGATCTACAGCGGGTCTCTGGTACCGGCTCGCGGGGCTCTGCTGGATATAAGCGGCAAGACCGAGGTGATAACCTCCGATGGGGAGAGCGTGATCAACGTGGATTCCGGCGGCTCCATCGCGATAGACTCGGCGGGATCGGACCCGCTCATCATGCCGATTGGGTTGCCCCAAACGATGTTGGGAGGCGGAGATTTCAACAAGTACGTTCCGGGGGTAATAGGCGGCTTCGGCCCCTACCAGAAAGGCGTCTTGACCCGGATATGGGGGACGGTGACGGCGGTTGACCCCGTGAGTGGATTTTTCTACGTCGACGACGGCGCCGCCCTTTCGGACAGCACCGGAAACGGGACGGGAGTGGAAGTGGCGTGGGGCTACCCGGCATCGTCCGGCGAGGCGCCGGTCCCAGGCCCGGAGGTCGGATGGGTCGTCTCGGTCACAGGCATAAGCTCCAGCGACAGCGCCGCCAGGGGCGGTTACTACAGGGTGCTTAGACCGCGCGATCAAAATGAAATTACGGTCTATTCGTCGCCGCCGCCCCGCTCCTGGCCGAGCCTCGCTCCCGGTTGGGCGAATCCGGCCATACCGCACGATTCGCCGCCAGTGGGCGCGTGCGGGCCGTCCTCCGCGGATTCCGTCGACCTCGCCACGGGGGCCGGCGAGAACAACCCGGACCCGGATATATGCGTAAACAACGCCATCGGGCCGGACGCCGAATACGCCCGCATCTACCGCAGCACCCTGGCCCAGACGGGACTTTGCAGCCCCGGCCTCAGTCCTGGGTGGGCAAGCAATTATGACACTACAATCACCGGCACGCAGGGTAGCTGGAGCCTCACCCTTCACTACCCGGACGGCGCGACCGAACCGCTTACCCCCAATCTGGACAGTTGCGGTTTTCCCGTCGTCCCGTTCCCGGCGTGCGGCCGGCCTTACACGGCGACCGGCGTCGCCGACAGCGCCTCGGGCGCATGGGACTGGGTAAAGATAACATACGACGATGAGAGCACTTGCACATTTGCCGCCAACACGGCTTATAGCCCGTATGTCTACCTGGTCACCCAAATCACCGACGCGGATGGTCATCCTATACACGTAAATCGTATGTCCCCCACGGACATCCGCCTTTCGAGCGTTACGAACAGCTTGGGTGGTACCCTGCTCAGTTTCACATACAACGGCGCGGTTCTAAGCTCCGTCTCGGACGCCCTGGGACGGACGGTAAATTACGGGTTCAATACACAGGGTGTGCTGAACACGGTGTCGCAGATAGGTGGTTCATCGTCGCGCTGGCAGTACACGTATTCGACTGTGGGCCCTAGCCATCTCCTGACTCAGGTCGCGGCGCCGAACCCGACGAGCACGGCGAACCCCCCACCTATGATAGGGCATCCTATCTACTACGGTATGGATGGAAAAGTGCAGGCGATGCAGGACGCCAACGGCAACACGCACCAGGTACATGTACAACCCCGAGACGACCCAGGTCACGGTGAATGACTCCACCGGCGCAATGGCCGAAACCTGGGCGGAGAAAATCGGGCCTCAGGGCCAGGACATGGGCGAGATCGACGCGCTCGATAATTCCACTTCCATCAGCTACACCGAAAACTACCTGCCCTCCAGCTTCACGAACAAGGACGGCCAGACCACCACGATGACTTATGATTCCGACTCCGCCGGCGTGCCGGACTACGGCAGGCTCCGCACAATTACCGAGCCGACCAGCGCCGACTCCGCCGGCTTGACGACCACACTGGCCTACACCGACTCCGGGGGCCTTTTCCGAGTGACTTCCGTGCAGACCGGCACGAAGAGCGCGACCGGATTCCATTACGATTCGTATGGAAACATCACTGAGGTGGACACGCCCGCGCCGGGCACCCGCGGCACCGGCCAGACGGTGGCGACCACGTATACCTACACAGCGCTCGGCAATGTGCAGACGATGGTCGCGCCATCGGATGGCTACGCCTGCGTCAACACCGTGTTCAACTATACCGACGACTCCGCCGGCAACGTGTTGAGTGTAGAGCAGCTCGATGAGCCGCTGGTGATTACCGCGTACGAGGGTGACTCGGCGGGCGGCAAGGTAATCGCCCAAGCTCATTTCCGATGGGACGCCTCTGGGCGGCTCGTGGCGGTGCTGGACGCGGACCTCAACGAGACGGATTACCAATACAACTACGCAGATCAGCTTACCTACGTATACTACCCGGCTACGGGCACAAGCGGTGCAGGCCGGGGTGTACCTGCAGTATACCTACGAATACCTCGGCGGCCCACTGCAAAACGTGCAGAACTTCGATGAGAGCGGGAGCATTCAGCCCTTCCGGCAGATAAACGCAAACAGCGGCAACGAAGCCGAACTGCTGAGCATGTCCGGAAGCACGCTCAAGGCCAATTACGCCTACGATGCGCTCTATCGGGCCAAGAAGGTCACCAACGGCCTCGGCTATGCCATCCAGTTCGGCTACGATTCCGTGGGCAATCCGACCTCAATCACCTACCCGAGCGGCGACGTCGAAAAATGCTTCTTCGATGCCGACGGCAACGTCAACCAGCACACCGACTGCATGGGCCGGATTACCAATTGCGTCCTGGATCCGGTGGACAGCGATGTCGATTCGGTCGGCTATCCGACCGGAACCGGAGCGCAGTTCCAATATGACGTGTACGGCCGCCTAACCAGCATGACCCGATTCGACCGGGTGGTACGGCTACGCCTACGATGACGACGATCTGCTGTTCGGCATGGGGACCGCGTACTCCGGCGGGCCCGCCCTCGAGGTGACTTACGCGTACCACCCGGACGGAAGCAGAGCGCAGATCATGGCATGGGTGTATCCGAGCGGCCCGGGTGGGACCGTGGACTACAATTACGGGTACCAGGCGCCCAACCCGCAGTCCATCTGCCCGAAGGGGGGCCAGGCAGACTCAACGTCCACACTTCCTGGGAGCCCGCGGATTGCTGCACTTTCGATTGGAATGGAAGGGTAGCGCAGCGGGAGAACAATTATAACGCCAGCGGCGTCAATCTGTATTGCTACTACGACCAACGCGGTCGCCCCTCCGACATGAATTACAGCTATTGCTATGACGTTTTCTACGACTTCTCAAACATGAAGCACGACGCCGCGGGCAACCTGACGGACTATGATTACTATGTAGACCTGCCCATTTATCAGACTTGGCCATGGTCGGTACTCCTACGTATCCGGCCACGCTCACTACAACTATGACGGTCTGGACCGGCTGACGGAAGAAAGCAGGACCGCCAGCAGCCTACTCCCATCATACGACGTTCAGTTTGCGTACGATTCCGCCGGGAATGCTCAGACAGTTCGCAGCCAGGCCCTCACATTCAATGAAGATAACCAGATCGACGGCTGCGCGTACGATAGCTGCGGCAACTGCCAGAGCTATCGAGGCTACTCGGCCGGATATGATTATGAGGACGAGACGACCAGCCTCAGCGGCGGCACGTCCACTGTCGCCAACGCGTGGCGCCCGGACGGTCTGCGGACATGGAAGACCGTGAACGGATCGACGACCTATTTCGCTTATGACGGGAACCAACTCGTCCTCGATTGGAATCCCGGGAGTTCCACCGTCCATACATACGCCTACGGCCCGACAGGGCTCCTCTCGCGCGGACCCGGCGCCGCGTACCTGTATACTTTCGATCCGCTGGGCTCGCTCGCGGAAGACATCGACGCCTCGGCGGACGGCGGGCGGGTGACGGTGTACGATGCCTACGGCGAGAATTACTACGATTCCAAGTCTGTCAACGGCGACGCCTACGGCCTTCAGGACCAGGTCGGCTTCTCCGGCCAATGGGGAGCATACACCGATCTGGAAACCGCCGATTCCTCCGGCACGCCTCAGGTGCTGATGGGCGCGCGGTATTACGACCCGATCTCGGCGCGTTTTACCAGCCGCGACCCCCTCGGCGATGATGTTAACGATTATACCTACTGCGGGGATAATCCCGTCGAGAACGCCGATCCGAGCGGCATGACGTATTACGACGCAGCCAATGCGTTCCAGCAGTACCGCCAGGACATAACCAGCGTCGCGAAGCAGTACGGCATCCAACCGGAACTGCTGGGCGGCGCCGTTTACCGCGAACAATACGCTGGAGGAAAGCCCTCTCTGTGGAAGGACATGGGTTCCAGATTGTTCTTTCTCCTTGGCACGAGGAAGGCGTTCGGGATAGGCCAGGTGCACATCGATCCTAAGACCGAGCCGGGTTGTAAGACTGTGATCGGAAGGGCGCGGTTTCTAGCTAACTATACGGTGGTCGACCAGCTCAGGCGGTCTGCAAAGATGCTCAGTCACCTGGCGAGGCGCAGGTACAAAGACCGCGCGGGCAATCTCAGCACTGAGGAAATGGGCATCGTTCTGACGGAGTATAATAGGGGCGAGACGTTCACACCAAACGACAAGGCGAGACCGAGCGCGGACTATGGGTGCCCGGCGATGCGCAACATGCCGGAGATAAAGCGGTGGCTGAACGGGGATTTCAAGGGGGTCTGGCCCTCAGCCGAATGAAGCATGAATACGCCTCGCGGTGAGGCTATTTCTCTATCGGGACCCGGAGGTGGACATGGTTAACATGCTGATGTATCTTGTGGCTTCTTACTTGATCGGTCTGTTTGTGGTGCTCGTTGTCTCTCGGTACCTGCGGGGGCGCTGGAGCGGCAGCCCGAGGCGAAGATGCGTCGTCCTCGCCTGCCTGGCGGTCATTGTGGTTGCCGTCCCGCTCGCCCCGTACGCCGTCGTTGAGGGGCGGACACGTATGTACGCCCGTTCACTGTCCCCAGCCGTTCACCAGGCCATGCGTCAAATCGGCTTCGAGGACGCGATTCGCAGCTTAAAGGTGTTGTCAATATCGCATTCCAAGGCCGTCGTCTACGTCGTTACGCCGTGCATGCACTCAAAATCGGACTACCGCGCTTGCACAGTGGAGTTGATGAACGCCAGAAGCCGCTGGAGGTTTCGCGAAGGGTCGGATAGGATCGTGTGGTCCGACTGCGGCAGCGCGGACGGCAACATCTTTCCGCCGTATCCGTCGGCGGGTGATTACCGCTGACGGCCTGGAATAGGTAACGGGCGTCGATTGGCTTCTCCGGCCAGTGGGGAGCCTATAGCGATCTGGAAACCGCGGATTCCACCGGCACGCCTCAGGTGCTGATGGGCGCGCGGTATTACGACCCGATCTCGGCGCGTTTTACCAGCCGCGACCCCCTCGGCGATGATGTTAACGATTATATCTACTGTGGGGATAATCCCGTCGAGAACGCCGATCCGAGCGGCATGGACTGGGTGAACGTCGCCGCTGATTTCTCCGCCGGCTGGGGCGATACCCTGACCTTCGGCCTCACAGGGCGCGTCAGAATGTGGCTGGGCGCAAACGGCGGCGACGCCGTCCGGCAGAACGGAGCGTACCTCGCGGGCAGCGGGATGGGAATTGCCAACGACGCGCTTATGGGCAAGGGCCTGGCGGACGCCGCCAAGAAGGGCCTCGGCAAGGTCGCGGCCAAGGTCCTGCCGAAGGCTGTAGAGGCTGGGGAGGAGGCCTCGCGTGGGTTCCACAGCTGCTCCGCAGCCAAACGGGCACTTGGTGTGGCCGGAAAAGGAAGTGAGTGGCACCACGTAGTCGAGGCGCGCAACGCCGAACGGCTTGGCGCGGAGGCCGTCCATAACTCTGGGAACCTGATGAAGTTGCCGATCAGCCTACACAGGAAGGTGAGCGCGTTCTACTCCTCGAAGGCGGCCTGGCTTACCGGTTCCAAGGCATTGACCGTCAGGGAGTGGCTCGGGCGGAAGTCGTTCAACGAGCAGTACCGGTACGGGATCAAGATCCTCGAGTACATTTGTACAGGGAGGTGGCCGGCAAGATGAGGAAGGACGCAACCGACCTGGCAATCCAGTTCGCCGAGGCCGTGCTCAGGCAACAGGAGGCAGTATTCCGAGGCGATTCCCGCGGGGCGCGCAAGTGGGGCAATAGGATGACACGCTCTTGGGAGCAGGTATCCGGGCTGGGAGAGACCGGTTTCGACGCAATGCTCGGCCTCCTACAACACGCGGAAACTATTGTCCGCATCGATGCGGCGGTAGCGTTGCTCCACTACAGGCACGAGAGGGCTATGGCAGTCTTGAGGACCATCGCGGACAGTGCGGAGCCGGAGGCGGGTATGGCGGCTGAGGCCCTCAAGCGCTGGGACGAGGGAGCCGTCGACTTCTGATCTGTCCCCAACGCTGGGGAGGGCCAGCCAGGCCACGATCAGCCACGAGGGGCTCCGCCCGGAAACCGCCGATTCCTCCGTCACGCCTCAGGTGCTGATGGGCACTCGGTATTACAACCCGATCTCGGCGCGTTTCACCAGCCGCGACCCCCTCGGCGATGATGTTAACGATTACATCTACTGCGGGGATAATCCCGTGGAGAGCGCCGATCCGAGCGGCATGGACTGGGTGAACGTCGCGGCTGATTTCTCCGCCGGCTGGGGCGATACCCTGACCTTCGGCCTCACAGGGCGCGTCAGAATGTGGCTGGGCGCAAACGGCGGCGACGCCGTCCGGCAGAACGGAGCGTACCTCGCGGGCAGCGGGATGGGAATTGCCAACGACGCGCTTATGGGCAAGGGCCTGGCTGACGCCGCCAAGAAGGGCCTCGGCAAGGTCGCGGCCAAGCTGCTGCCAAAGGCCGTAGAGGCTGGCGAAGTCGGGAGCCGGATTCTCCGCAGTGAGAGGGGCGCGGTTGGTGTTGTCAACGCGGCGCGCGAAGCGGAGGACCTTCATCACGCGTTCCCCAAGTACCTTGGCGGGTCTCTGAAGCAGGAATTGCGGTTGCGTCCTGTGTTTCACCGCAAGGGCGGCCGGTTGGAAGCGCACATACTGCTGTCGTATATGGCTTATGTGCTGCTGTGGTGCATTGAGCACACGCACCGGACACACGGCGGCACCCTCACTGGGCGGAGAGTCCTCGACGTGCTCTCCGGGATCGAACTCGCCACGATCACGCTCAGAGCCGGAGATGGGAGAAGGATCGCCCTGGAGCGGATAAGCTCGCCGCGGACCGAGGAAGCCCAAGTTCTCGACACTCTCGGCATCCGCCTCCCGCGCAAGCCAAGGGCCGACAAGCCGCCCGATCTGCAGCTATCGCTTATTGATTGTGCTGATCAATTCTTAACGTCGAAACTGTCTGAATCGTAACGCGTTACGATTCAAGCCCTCAGATACAATCCATGAACGGAGGTGATGCAGGGAAATCGTCGCTGAGGGTGATACATTTTCAGGCCGCCATGATTGGCACGTTTTCGCGCCGCATTTACGGCTATCACTTATCGATTCTGGTGACCAATTCTCACCCTAAAACGGCTTTTCTGAACTCAAGCGTCTCCGAAACTGGGGAACTTGGGCTAGCGGCAAAGAAGTGGTGTGTCGAAATGATGGAGGAGAGGTCACCTCGGAGGCGGGGTTGCTGTTGGTGTCGCTGGCTGACGAGAAGCTGGGATTGACGAAGGCAATGGCCGGTGCCGTTGCAGACGCCCGCCAGCAGGGGAAAGTGGAGCACGCGATCATAGACATGGTGCGGGAGCGGATATACGCGATCTGCCAGGACTATGAGGACGCGAATGACCTGGACACGCTCCGCGACGACCCGGCGCTGAGGGCAGCATGCAAGAGACTCCCGAAAACGGGGGAAGCCCTTGCGAGCCAGCGCACTTGGTTCTATTTGGGGGTCTTTTTGATCTCAAATGGTGCCGAAGGGGGGAGTTGAACCCCCACGCCCTTGCGGGCACATGGTCCTGAACCATGCGCGTCTGCCATTCCGCCACTTCGGCCTATCCATTGCACCAAGATTATAGCACCAGGCACTGGGTGTGTCAAATGCCCGAAGGGAACTTTGCACTCTGATGTCGAATAGTATAAACTAGTGATCGATGGAACTCACAGGGGGTGAATTATGCAAACTTCTCTGCTCATCGTGCTTGGGATCGTGGTCCTGTTCGTAATCTGGGTGATCGCCAAGTACAACCAATTGGTAAGTCTGCGCAACCGAATAGAAAACGCCTGGTCGCAAATCGATGTGCAACTGCGGCGCCGCTACGACCTCATTCCGAACCTCGTGGAGAGCGTGAAAGGTTACGCCGCGCACGAGAAGGAGGTATTTGAAAATGTCGCCAGCGCGCGAAGCGCGATGATGCAGGCGCAGGGAGCGCAAGCCCAGGGCGAGGCGCAGAACCAGATCACCCAGGCTTTGAAGAGTCTGTTCGCGGTCGCCGAGGCTTACCCGGAACTCAAGGCCAACCAGAACTTCATGATGCTCCAGGAAGAACTCTCCGGAACCGAGAGCAAGATCGCTTATGCGAGGCAGTTCTACAACGACACCGTCATGAGCTATAATACGCTGCTGCAGAGCTTTCCGTCGAACATGATCGCCAGCACTTTCGGCTTTACTCAACACGAGTATTTCCCCATGGAAGACGCGGCACGCGAGCCGGTGAAGGTGAACTTCCAGGCCCCTTAGCGCCGGATTCGGATCTAATTCTTAATCGCGAAAACGCGAAAATGCGAAAGCTTTGAGGTGGCGACCCGGAAGTCGCCACCCGGCGGAGTTCGAGTGGACCTTCACGACTTTTGACCTTCGACTTTCGACTTTTGACTACCTTCCGAGGATAGAGCATGTACGAGCAAATATCGAGTAATATATGGCGGTCTCGGCTGCTGCTGGTGTTTTTTGTGATTGTCGTCGGGCTGATAGGCTTCGTATTCTACAAAGCCATGCACGACAACCCCATTTTTCTGCCGCTGGCTCTAACTGTCGCACTGATTGGCGCCATCGGCGGTTGGTACAACTTCCGACAAGATTGTCCTCGCGGTCTCCAACGCGCGCCCGGCAACCCCTGAGGAGTTCCCGCATTTCGTCAACACGGTCGAGGGCCTGGCCCTTGCGGCAGGACTGCCGGTGCCCCGTGCCTATGTAATTGACGACCCTGCTCCCAACGCATTCGCCACGGGGCGCGATCCCGAGCATGGGGTCATCTGCGCGACCACGGGCCTGCTCAACATGATGGATCGCGTCGAGATGGAGGGGGTGGTCGGCCACGAGATGTCTCACATCAAGAACTTCGACACCCGCTTCATGACCCTGGTGGCCGTTATGGTGGGGATGGTGGCGCTGCTGGCTGACTGGTTCTGGTGGTCCGGCCGTTTCGGCGGTTTCGGCAGGCGAAGCGACGACGAGGATTCATCCACTGCGATATTTATGGTGATCGGTTTGGTGCTGGCTATCCTCGCGCCCATTGCCGCCGTGCTCATTCAGGCGGCGATATCGCGGCGCAGGGAATACCTGGCGGATGCGAACGGGGCTCTGCTGACCCGCTATCCTGACGGGCTCGCCAGCGCGCTCGCCAAAATCGAGGCAGACCCGAACCCAATGGCCAACGCGAACAAAGCTACCGCGCACCTGTTCATCGCCAATCCCTTGAAGGACCACGGCGGCGCCTTGAACGGCCTGTTCGACACGCATCCACCGATCGAGGACAGGATCGAGAGGCTGAAGAAGATGTAGTGGTCGGGGCGAAGAGCTAGAGACCATTTTCTGCCCGTATTGCATACACGACCAGAAAGAGGGAGAAGGGCATGGTTTTGAAACACGAATCGAGAATAGTCAGAAGCTATCCGGATGATGCGTTGCTAGAGGAGGTGCGGCGAGTAGCCGAACTCGTAGACAAACCGGTCCTCACCTACTCCGACTTCGAGAAGCACGCGGGAATCTCCGTATCCACTATGTTACGCAGATTCGGTAAGTGGCGCATCACGCTAGAACGCGCGGGGCTCGATCACCTGTTCTTCGGAAACCCCGAGGGTCCCAACTATTCAGACGAGGAACTACTGGAAAAGGTCCAGCATGCATCTGAGCTTGTAGGCAAGCCGGTGCTTACAATGGCCAATTTTACCAGGCACACCGGGCTCTCCGCCGAGATCCTCTGCCGACGTTTCGGAAGTTGGCGCAGCGCCCTTGAACGCGCGGGCTTGGGAGATATGCATTATCTATCGGATGCGGAAAGCGCGCATCTTGGCCGTCGCTGGTACTCGGACGAGGAACTGATCGAGGAGTTGCGACGAGTGGCCGGACTTGTGAAGAGGCAGGCACTTATGGAACAAGACTTCGCGACGTATTCCAAGGTCGTTCCGGTTACCCTCGTTCTAAGGTTCGGATGCTGGCGCGCCGCGCTGGAGCGCGCGGGCTTGAGCCACAGGTATTCCAGGGAAATCGAGGGACTCCGCAACAGGTTCTCGGACGAGGAGTCTGCTGGCGGAAGTCCGGCGCGTAGCGGAGATCGTGGCGAAACCGCGACTCACGAGGAGGGACTTCCACGAACATGCCGAACGCGGCGTCAACACCCTCGTTCAACGGTTCGGATCCTGGCGCGGCGTGCTTGAGCGCGCAGGCCTGGGTAATATGCCCATGACGCCGAACAGTCCTCCCGCAAAGATCTATTCAGATGAGATATTGTTGGAGGAACTGCGCCGAGTAGCCCAACTTGTGCAAACGCCCTTCCTTTCCCTGTCCGACTTCAATGAGCACTCGATTATCTCGCCCGGTACCCTCATCAACCGATTCGGCAATTGGCGTATCGCATTGGAGCGCGCCGGCATAGCTCGTATGTATCGCAAACGCTGGTACTCTGATGAAGATCTGTTGGAAGAGGTTCGAAGAGTAGCTCGGCTTGTAAAGGGACCGGCACTCACGCACGCCGAGTTCAACAAACATTCCAGAATTGATTCGTCCACCATCAGAGACCGATTCGGAAACTGGCGTACCACGTTGGAACGGGCGGGC
Source organism: uncultured bacterium (assembly GCA_963823885.1). Lineage (GTDB taxonomy): Bacteria > Armatimonadota > UBA5829 > UBA5829 > UBA5829 > CAWGNL01. Next base: position 72,485 of record CAWGNL010000070.1, on the reverse strand, counting down.
GTGGCCAACCTATACTACAAGACAACGGCCACCGCTGTCATCGACGGTGACGCGCACGAGCGATGATTTCCGTATGCGTGAATTGCCGCGTAAAGCACCGTGCTTGCGAGCTTACCGCAAGTCTCCAGTTCCTGAGGGGTGGTACGATGATGTCTTTGCCGACAGGCAGATCGGCAACGGCTTTCGTCATGGGAATGGTTGCGGCCCTTCGGTCTTCGCAGACGGGCAGCACGACCAGCAGGTCCACGTCGCTGTCGAGACCGGCCTCACCCCGCGCCCGTGAGCCGAACAATGTAATCTTCTCGGGACTGAAGCCGGAGGCTATTCGCCCTCGGAGGATTTCCACTGAACAGGCGCGAACCATGACTCATTGCAGGGGTTCTTCCTGATGAGAGGATGTCCCTTTGAAACGCGCGCGTAGCATAATTAGGGGCTATCCGACTGTACTTCTGGCAGAAGCTTGACTACGGAGGATGTCGTTTTGAAACGCGGGCGTGGCTTAATCAAAACCTATCCGGACGAGGCGCTACTAGACGAAGTGCGGCGTGTAGCCGAGCTTGTAAACAAGCCGGTCCTCACCTGCTCTGACTTCGCCAAGCATTCAGGAATCTCAGCACGCACCATGTTGCGCAGATTCGGCAAGTGGCACGATGTGCTGGAACGCGCGGGTCTTGAGCATCTGTTTTCCGGAGAGCCCGGTAGTAGAAAGTATTCGGACGAAGACTTGCTGGAAGAACTGCGCCGGGTCGCCGAGCTTGTCGACAAGCCGGTACTCACGGAACATGACTTTGACGGGCACCCAGGAATGAAATCCGGGGTCGTGAGAAACCGATTCGGAGGCTGGCGCAACGCATTAGAGCGCGCCGGTTTGGCCCATCTTTGCTCCAGACTCGCTGAGGCTTTTGCAAGACCGCCTCGCAATTACTCGGACGAAGAGCTGCTGGAAGAACTGCGGCGGGCCGCCGAGCTTGTCAACAAGCCGTTGTTCCTGGAAATCGACCTCCAAAGACTTTCATGGATTAGACCCGGTGTCATGAGACGGCGATTCGGAAGCTGGCGCAGCGCCTTGGAACGCGCTGGTTTGGCCCATCTTTGCTCCGGACGCGCAAGACCGCTTCCCAAGTATTCAGACGACCAGCTACTGGAAGAACTGCGGCGGGCCGCCGAACTTGTCGACAAGCCGGTACTCATCGAACTCGACTTTCAAAGACATTCACGGATTAAATGCGAAACCGTGAGACTGCGATTCGGAAACTGGCGCAACGCGTTGGAACGCGCTGGTTTGATCCATCTTTGTTCCGGATATGCCAAGGCCTTCGCAAGACCACCTCGCAAGTATTCAGACGAAGAGATACTGGAAGAAATACGGCGAGTGGCAACACTTGTAAAAAGACCGGCACCTACGTCAAAAGAGTTTACCAGGCACTCCGGCATTCCGCAAAGCACCTTTATGAAACGATTCGGCAGTTGGCCGGAGTCAGTGCGACGCGCGGGCCTGACTTATGTGCGCTCCTGCGTACGCCATGTTCCAAGACGGCTCAAATACTCGGACGAACATCTGCTGAACGAAGTGCGGAGAGTGGCGAAGCTCGCAGGCAAGGAGAAGCTTTCAGCAACGGACTTCAAGAGATACTCCGAGGTCGCCGTGAAGACGCTCAGCGACCGGTTCGGAACGTGGACTGACGCATTGAAGCGCGCGGGACTGGGTCATATGACGTACGCAGACGCCAACATACCTTACTCGGAAGAAGCCCTGCTGGAAGAAGTACGAAGAGTCAGCAAACTCGTAGATAAGCCGGCGCTGACGATCAGCGACTTCGAGAAGTATTCCAGGATTAGCTCCGACACCGTGACACGATGGCTTGGAGGCTGGCGGACCGTGTTGCAGCGGGCGGGTCTGGAACACATGTACCTGGGAGAACTCTCAAGGATACAAGCGGCCAAGCCCTGCCAAGCCTTCGGACGAAGAGTTGCTGGACGAGCTGCGCAGAGTGGCCCAGTTCGCGGGCAAGCGGGCGCTCACAAGAGACTGACTTCAAGAACTATTCAAAGATCAGTGTGAAGACGGTCCACAATAGGTTCGGAACCTGGACTGACGCACTGCAGCGTGCGGGACTGGGTCACATGATGTTTGAAGTAAATCGCTCTCCTTATCCGGAGGAGGCCCTGCTGGAAGAAGTGCGAAGAGTGGCCAGGCTTGTAGATGGACAGGTGCTCAGGCCATGCGACTTCAATAAGCATTCCGCGATTCATTCTAATACAGTGCGCCACCGACTGGGAGGCTGGCGGAGCATATTGGAACGAGCAGGTCTGGGACATATGTATGATGGGCGGGTATGCGTCGTTTATTTCGAACGAAGAGTGCTGATTAGTGAGATGCGGCGAGTGGCCGGGATCGCCGGAAGACCGGGGATCACGACGAGGGACTTCAGCAAGCACTCGAAGATCGCCGTATCTGGGCTCTACAGACGGTTCGGAAGTTGGCGCGGCGCATTGGAACACGCCGGTCTGACATCCCCACGCGAGGAAGAGCCATGAGACGCACCTCGGACTCTATAAGAGATTATCCCGATGAAGCGTTGCTCGAAGAAATGCAGCGAGCGGCCGAGCTCGTGGCTAAATCAGTGCTTACGAAAGTCGACTTTGCGAAGCTGGCCGGGATTCCGGCTGAAGTTCTCGCGCGGCGCTTCGGAGGTTGGCATGCCGCGTTGGAGCGCGCGGGGTTGGGACACATGTGCTCCGGACGGTCTGAAAACCTTGCAAGTTTCGCTCGCAAATACTCGGACGAAGATCTGCTTAGAGAAGTCCGTCGAGTTGCGGCGCTTTTGGAGAAACCGGTACTTACGAGGCGGGACTTCGCCAGATACTCCTCCGTTGTCGACAACACCGTCACCGAGCGATTCGGTTGCTGGCGTGACGCATTGGATCTCGCCGGTGTCGGCCATATGTATTGCGACGGGCGCGCGCTGCCCAACCACCCCGTGTATTCGGACGAGTCGCTGCTGGAGGAAATTCGGCGAGTGGCGGAGATCGCGGACAGCCCGGCACTTACTCAAGCTCAGTTTGCCAGGCTCTCCAAAATGACCCCCTGCACCCCGAAGCGGCGCTTCGGAAGCTGGCGGAACGCGCTGGAGCAAGCGGGTGTGGGCCACCTGTACTCCAGCGGGTCGGGAAAGCAGCTCGAACCGTTTAGTCGATCACTTTACACCGAGAAACAACTGCTGGAACAGCTCCGCAGGGTGGCTGAGCTTGTGGGAAAGCCTCTTTTGACAAGAGGCGACTTCGACATGCACTCCGGGATGAAAGTTGAAACTCTCACAAACCGTTTCGGGAGTTGGCCCGCGACATTGGAGCGTGCGGGTCTGGAGCACATGATCTTCGTGCCGGGTGCAAGACACGAGGGCACGTATCCCAAGAGGCATTCGGACGAAGAGTTGCTGACGGAAGTGCGGCGTATTGCCGAGATATTGGGAAAGCCGGTGTTCAATTACGACGACTTCGACAAGCATTCTCAAATCTCCGTTGAGACCGTCCGGACGCGATTTGGAACCTGGAGCGCAGCCTTGAGCCTTGCCGGTCTGGATCACATGTGTTCCGGCCGCTTTTGCCCCCGCTATTGCGATGAAGAATTGCTGGAAGAGATTAGAAGGGTAGCCGCGCTTGTGGGAACACCTCTTCTCTGGAAGGACCTCTTCCACGACTGCCGGATCTCCGAAGGCACTTTCACGCTTCGGTTCGGAAGCTGGCGCGCCGCGTGCGAGCGCGCGGGCGTGGCCGTGGCCGTGGAAGAGAAAGTTACGACTGAAATGCTGTTGGAGGAAGTGCGGCGTGTGGCGGAAATCGTCGGCAAGCCGGTGCTCATATTGAAGGATTTCGATAGGCATTCCAAGTTCGCCTCCGAGACGATCAGGCGGCGATTCAGCAGTTGGCGCGATGTGCTGGAGCATGCAGGGATTGGGCACGCGTGGTCTGGGAAAAACCAGGTCTATCGTTCGGACGATGAACTGCTGGCGGAAATACGCAGAGTTGCCGAGCTTGCGCGAAGGCCCGTGCTCACGGCCGAGGAATTCAAGAAGCATTCCGATATCGGAATCAGAACAATCAGGAGACGATTCGGGACTTGGCGCAGTGCGTTGGAACGCGCAGGTTTGAACCAGTGAGCCCGTCTTGTGCTACCGCGGCGGAACATACAGCGGGAATTCGATCACTTACGGTCGGTGAGCATTTCAGAATCCTGGATATCGTATCGAGCGAATCTCGACGGGTGGTCGGGGCGGAGAGATTTGAACTCTCGGCCTCCAGTTCCCAAAACTGGCGCGCTGACCAAGCTGCGCTACGCCCCGGCAACCATATTATATCACCTGGCGTGGCGCTCTGCAAATGAAAGCCGGACATGTAAGAGTTCAGGAATAATGAGTACCCACCGCATGGCTGTCATTCCGAACGAATGTGAGGAATCTCAACCTTTCGGATGAGCCTCACGCACCGGAACAAGAATCCAGGCGCAGCGTTGAGATTCCTCGCTACCCGCTCCTAAGAAACTCCCCCGTTTCGGGAACAAGATTCCCGAAACACCGGGGGTCGGTTTCTTGCAGATGTTTCGGGATTTTGGCCTAGCCCGGCTCGTCGGACCTGATCACCCGAAATCCCCAAACATCGGGGGCGTCGGTTTCTTTCCAATGTAACGGCGACGGGGTCGCCGTCACTTGCTCCTAAGAAACTCCCCCGTTTCGGGAACAAGATTCCCGAAACACCGGGGGTCGGTTTCTTGCAGATGTTTCGGGATTTTGGCCTAGCCCGGCTCGTCGGACCTGATCACCCGAAATCCCCAAACATCGGGGGCGTCGGTTTCTTTCCAATGTAACGGCGACGGGGTCGCCGTCACTTGCTCCTAAGAAACTCCCCCGTTTCGGGAACAAGATTCCCGAAACACCGGGGGTCGGTTTCTTGCAGATGTTTCGGGATTTTCGGCCTAGCCCGGCTCGTCGGACCTGATCACCCGAAATCCCGAAACATCGGGGGTGGGTTTCTTTCCAATGTAACGGCGACAGCGTCGCCGTCACTTGCTCGGAATGACATATGCGGTGACACGTGCACCCACGATCCGTAGGCTGTTACCCTCAACGGCATCGATTCTTGCACTCATATTCGGATCGACCTTTACTCGAACTGCTTGCGAAACTCCACGAACTGCTCGCGGAGTTGTCGAACCTCGTCGCGGAGGGTCTCAAGTTCCGTCTCCAGTCGACCAAACCGTTCATTTTCGGAACACAGGCCGGGGACCTCGACCTCCAGCGAGTCGACATCAATATCCCCACCAAGCATGCAAGCATAGCGATTTTCCTTGTGGCCCGGCTGACGAGGCAGCTTCACCACCAGCGGACCCTCCTGCCTGGCGGCGAGCCCGTCAAGCGTGGCTTCCACGTCGGAAAGCTCGGCAAAATCGTGCATCCGCTCGGCGCGTCCGCGTATCTCCCCCGGAGTCTGCGCCCCTCGAAGCATCAGCACGCACATCACCGCATTCTCTTGAGGATTGAGGCCGAGGCTGTCCGCGAAGTAGTTGTCATACTTTGGCACACGGGCATCCCGCACATCTATAATAAGGCCCTTTTCGCGCAGCCGATCTATCGCCTCGGCCACGGTGCACTCGCTGTATGAGACGACCGGATCCCGGTTGGTCTTCTGGTTGCACGCGACTATTAATGCATTGAGCGACAGGGGATAATACTCGGGCGTAGTTATCTCTTTTTCCATGAGACAGCCAAGCACACGTATCTCGGTTTCGGAGAGTACCATTTCCATTCCAGCGTTCGCGACTCCTGTTTCTTTAGAATCTATTGGCATGTCAGCAGAATGAAGGGCGAAAGCGACCCGCTCTGCATTGTGGGGAAACGGTCCCCCGCAGCCGTCAGGGGTTACTCGGGCTTGCGGTCGACAAATGCACCTTGCCGCCGGTCGAAATGCTCACATCGAATGTTCTTCCCCGCCACCGGACGCCCGTAATCTTCAGCGTTTTCCAAGCCTTGGGAAAACATGGCAGATAACCGCGGCGATGCGGAAGCGCTCTCGGGGAAGTAATCCATCCGCGCGCCCGCCAGGCCAAAGAGCACCGCCTGCAACGGCCCGGCGGCGCCGGTGAGGAAACACACATTTTCCGCTGTACGCGAGGCCTTTTCATTGAAGTAGTTGAACGGTCCACGCAAGTATGGCTTGAAGCTTCTTTCCAAAACAGGAATACGCCACGGCCCCCTCACCGAGCCTGGCTGCGATGACGCTTTCGGCGGAAGAAGTCATCGCCGGACCGTTCTTCATTACCCTGGGGGCGTAAAACGAGAACGTGTTCTTGTATATATGTATCATATCTGCGGCGTCGATCTTATACTGCAAGGGATAGATCAGCAGCTCCGTATCCGCCTGCTTGGCCTCAATCCCCCGGTAGCCGTCGAACGCCGCAAAACGCTGCTTAGCCGCATCGTAAGGCACATACATCTTCGACGCGACCTCGCTCCATCGCGGATCGGCGTCAGCGCCCGTCATCTTTGCAGCGGCAACCGCAATCCGAAGGTTCATCTTCGCAATCACGTTCGTGTAGGCGTTGTTGTCCACCAGGTCTGCGTTCTCATCGGGAGGAACGACCCGCAATATTTCATATCGGTCCCCTTGTTCCTTATCCTTGACCAGCTTTGCCCGGCTCAGCCAATAGTCAGCCGTGGCCTCGATCACAGGATACCCGCGATCCTTGAGCCACTTGACCTCGCCCGTGGCAAGGTAATACTGCCACTGAGCAAGGGCCACGTCGCCGTCTATGTGCCGTTCGTTCTTATAGACCAGCCCCGGCTGGATGTCCTCCCGGCCGGCGCAGCCGCTCTCCCAGGCATACTCAGCCCCCGAAAAACCATCGGCTTTCGCGTTTGCCATGGCGCCCGGCAGAGTGTTGTGGCGATAATCGACAATAGAGCGCGCAAGCTCCGGGTGCTGCAGAATCAGTGCCGGGAACATCCATACGTCGGCATCCCAGAACACATGCCCGTTGAACGCATCGTTTGAAAGGCCCATCGGTGGGATCGACCACTCACTGCCCTCTCGCACGCTTTCCAAGAGGTAAAACATACACGAATGGATGACCTGCTGGTCCTGTCTGGGGCCGCCGATCACGATGTCTTTCTGCCAGAGCTTCGACCAGGCGGCTTTATGTGCCTCGAGATAGCCCGCTGCCGGCGCCTCCGACAGGGCGGCGCCGGCGGCGTCCGTTGCCTGTTCCTCGGTGGGTCCCACGGCCAGCGCCGCAAAGGATTCCACCTTGATTGCCTTTCCTCGATTGGCGTTGATGGACTCCGAGAGACTCCTCGCGGTCCCACGCCTCTTGACAACCCACGTGCGCCCAGCCCCGTGGCAAATCGAAAAACCCAGATAGAGCTTACCGTCCCTGGTCCTGTAGCATTCGGTCAGCCGGGACGAATCAGCCGTGATATCCAAGTGTTGGGGAGTTAGACCCGAGCCGGGCGGGCCGATGATGGTATCCGCGCTGAAGCCGCCGTCGAAGTCCGGCACGACCTCCGCCACGACCACGCCGACGTTCGGCTTATGCCGAAGGGCCATGACCTGAATCGTCCCCTTCAGGGTCTTGTCGCCGGCGCGCCAGGTAGCCTGCGTGGTCAGGATGCCTGTGCGCATGTCCAAGCTTTGCCTATAATCTTGCGCAGAGTCTAACACGAACTGCGTGCGTCCATCGTAGAACCGCAGGTCGCTCCAGGTCGGTGTGGCCGTCAGTTTCTCATCGTTATACAGTCCGGCCACGAAGCAAGGCAACTGCGCCCCACCCTCGCTGCCCGCTCCGTCGCCGAGAAGCCGCGTCGATATCAGGCCGTTACCCAGATAGCACCCGTAATGCGTGTCCGGCGTATACGAGACAAGCACCCACGGATCAAGGTTTTCACCGTGTCTTACGATCTTCCTGCCCGGCCAAAGCATAGCGGCAAGCACGAATCCGGCCAACACCAGGAGCACAATGCCGCGCAAAACGGTCCTGTTCATTATTCCAGTTTCCTCGCAACGTAAAATACTCTGTCCGACTTGCGGGTGGGCTTGCGGAACTTGTACGCGTGATAAACCGCCAGCACCTCGAAGCCCGCGTCGAACAACATCCCGCTGAGTTCTTCCAGAGAGTGACCTCGCTGACTATGGACTTCCTTGAACTGCCTTATCTCATCGTCTTCCAGCACTTCAAAGGTCATAATGACCCGGCAAATCCGCGTGGAGTGGTCATACTCGCTATTCCAGACATACTTGGGGTAGTGGTTGGCCGAGAGGTTGGCCTGGTCGAAGAAATGGTGGGAGAGGGCATAAATGGTGTTGACATCGAATATGAAAACTCCGCCATCCACCAGGTGCTCCGCCACCCGCCTGATACCCTGGGCAAGAAGCTTCACATCGGTGATGTAGTTCAGGCTGTCGAAGAGGCTGATCACAAGGTCGAACTTCCTGCCCAGATCGAGCCTCGGCCATATCCTGAACGCGATATTCGACCCGGCTGTTTTTGCTGTTGGCGACCCGGATCATTCCTTCGGAAATGTCGACCCCAACAACCTCGCAGCCCCGATTAGCAAGCAGCTCGCTGACGTTGCCGGTCCCGCATGCGACGTCCAGAACGGTTTTCGGATGGTAGTCTATCTTGCTCAAGAGACTCGCGATATAGTTCACCCAGAGACCGTATGGAACCCCCGCCATTAGAGCGTCGTAGAACGGCGCGATCTCTTCGAATTGAGTGTCCATAGAATCCAATTATACCACGGGGGAAGGGTTGGTAGGAAGGGAAGCGCGCTCCCTTCCGTGTTGGGGCGGATTTGCAATCCCCGTCGAAGCCGCATTCTAGATAGTTAGGTGGAAAAGGAACGGAATGTAAGAGTTCACAATAGGTGAGTATTTCTGTCCTGGCAGCAGTGTGGAAAGATATACATGAAGTATCACCATTTAGACACAGGTACTTTTGGGTACCTATGTGTAAGTGGGATGTATGTCTGATACGGATGGCCTTTCGCGGGCAGAACTCGATAGCTATAATAGTGGAGTTGCGCCGGACTAACGGCGTATTGGCCGAGCGCGTGGAGTTCCTGGAGGCAGAGGTAGAGCGTCTGCGTTCTGAGCTTCCAGGCGGCGGGTCAAAGGTTGTCCCGGAGTGGGTGAAGCCAAACCGCAAGGAGCGTCGCGAGCAGGAACGCTCTGAGCGCAAGAAGCGGACAGGGTCATTTGTACGTCGACGGGGGATTCCCACTGAGATCCATGAGCACGCTCTCGATCAGTGCCCGAAGTGCGGGCGCAAGCTCAGTGGTGGATGGGTGCACCGCCGTCGTCAGTATGTGGAGATTCCCGAGACTCCGGTACGCATAGTCGAGCACAGGGTTATCAGGCGCAAGTGCGGAGTGTGTGGAACGCAATGCATGCCCAAAGTGGACCTGTCGACCGAGGTATTGGGCAAAGCTCGCGTAGGAGTGAGGCTTATGAGCTTCATTGCTTATCTGCACACGGTGTGCCGGGTTCCGCTAAGGACGATAAAGGGTCATTTGAAGGTAATCTATGGCCTGGATTTGGGTCTAGGGGAGCTTTGCGAGATACTTCATGCGGTTTCGGAGGCGGCTAAGACAGAATACGGTGATCTTCTTGAGGAGATTCGTGGTTCTCCTGTGGTCAATGCCGATGAGACCGGCTGGCGCGAAGATGGCATCAGCGGATATATCTGGAGTTTCTCCACTCCAAGAGTGCGTTACTTTGTATACCGTCAGAGCCGTTCGGGCGATGTCGCAAAAGAAGTGTTGGGTGAGGAGTTCGATGGAGTTGTAGTCAGTGACTTCTACTGTGGCTACAGCGTCCTGTTGACGCGTCACCAGCGGTGCTGGGTGCATTTCTATCGTGACCTGAAAAAACTTGTCGAGGCATACCCATCTGACGTATCGGTCGGGCAGTGGGTAGACAGGGTTCTGACCATATATAAGCAGGCAAAGGACTTCTCAAGCGATGACGAGCGAACTCGTCTGCGGCAACGAGATAAATTCGAGCAGGCCTTGCTTGAGGTCGCACGGCCCTATTTGGAAAGCGATAAGCCCCAGAGAATATTGGCCGAACGTATCGAGAGGTTTCTGCCGGAGCTGTTCGTGTTTGTCGAGGATCCTCGTGTGTCATCTGAGAACAACGCTGCCGAACGGGCGGTTCGACCTTGCGTAATCGCGCGAAAGATCAGTGGCGGAACACGCTCGGCAAAGGGCTCTGCTACAAAGGCAGTCCTAATGAGTCTGTTCGGGACATGGCTGGTCAGAGAACAGGACACAGTGAAGATGTGCAGGCAAGTGCTCATCTCAGAGAACCGGAAAACTTACCAGGTGGCAGACGAAGCAATTCTCTCTCACGTAGCCTGAACTCTCTCTTTTCCGCTTTATGGTTGTTAAGGGATGGCGGATGAGCTATACTTGCTTTGCCTGGGCGGAGGGTAGGGCAACGCTGGGGAGCTCTCCCGAGCCGACTCAGGTGTTGTTCAAGGGATGGGGGTGGAAATCTCCGCCCCCTCCAAATCATCCCTTAACAACCGAAAAGCGAAAAACCCGACCGCCTGCCTTGGTCAACTGCCACCGTAAGGTGGCCACTTTTTCCCCGGCCAAGTCCGGGGAAAAGCCTAGTACCTTACAACTGAAATCCTATACAAGCTGTACTGAACTTTGATATGTGACCTCGGATTTCAGTTGTAAGATACGTAAGAAGAAACCACCGACCTACCGAATTATGGAAAGGCCGTATTGATTTTCCGGCGATGGCCTTCTTGATTGTGGCTACGCCGCTTTAGGGTTAATAGGGGTAGGGAAGGCAATCGCTCCCCTTCCCCCTATCAACCTTACTAGCCCTAAAACCCTACTAACCCTTCCGTGGGTTTACCCAAATCGGGAAACCACAAAGCTATTTCGGCCGCGGAAGTGTCCGGGCTGTCGGAACCGTGTATCAGGTTCTCCCGCGTGCTGATTGTAAAATCTGCTCTGATGGTGCCGGCAGCGGCCTCCTCGGGATTCAGGGCTCCCATCATATTCCGCACCAGCCTCACGCAGTCGTCGCCCTCGACCACAATTCGGCCACGGGGCCGGAGACCAGAAAATCGATCAGCGCCCCATAGAATTCCTTGCCGCGATGAACGGCATAGTGCTCCTCGGCCAACTGCCTGGTCGGCGTGAGCATTTTCATTGCGACGATCTCGAAATTTCGCTTCTCGATCCTCGCAATGATTTCCCCGATCAGTTTGCGCCTTACCCGTCGGGCTTGATCATTACAAATGTTCTTTGCAAGTTTGTCTGCTCCCTGTAACGATGTGTCGGCTCCCTGTCGGTTGAAACTGCGGCAACAAAGCACGAAGTCGGCCTTCGCGGACTGGCTCCCCAGTCCCCGAAGGGGGACTTTGTGCTATTGCAGCCGCGAATTCTATTCGACGGAACTCTCGCGCACAACTATACCAGAGGGAGAACCAATCTGGCAGCTGTCCCAGGGTGCGTCTTTTCCCTGACTTTCAGCTTTCGACTCTTGACTTTTGACTTCTGGTTGGTATACTGCTTTGGGCGCGAGAGGTGACCGATGAAGAACGTTATGGTGCTCGGCGGGACGTGGCGTCTTGCCGGGTCCGAAATATGCGGGACGATGAGGACAATAGAGGGAAATCTGCCGGGCGAGGCGCTCCTCGATCTGCACGAGGCCGGCCTGATACCGGACCCGTTTTACGCGACCAATGCCGAGCAGATCAAGTGGGTGGGCGAGCGGCGGTGGCGTACGAGCGCATCTTCGATATCGCGGGGGACTTCGAGCATAAGCGGACGTTCATCGAGTTTGCCGGCATCGAAGCACCCGCCGTGATCCACCTCAACGGGCCGCGAACTCGGCAAGGCCGGCAGCGATCCCGCGCGGCATCGCCTCGATGTCACAGGCCGGCTTGCTGTCGGGACCAACACGGTAGCGGTGAGCTTTGACGCGCCGGAGCCGGGCAAGGCAGTATGCGGCTCGGCTCCCATCTTGCCCGGGATAGGTGTTTGGGGAGATGTGCGCGTTGTCTCTCTACGATGAGGTTGCCGTGGCCGATGTCAGGATCGATCCCGAGATCGAGGGCGGATGGGCCAACGCGTGGATCACGATCGAAATCGAGAACTTCACCGGCGAGGACCGGGAGGCTTGCGCATCAATAGTCGTTACGCGAGGCAATGCGCGCGAGAAGATCGAGATGGTGGATACCGTATCGCCCTTTGGGGGGATACTGGAAGCGGTGATCCGCGTCGAGGAACCCGAGATGTGGTGGCCTAGGAGGCCCCTGAAGAACTCAGCAAGTTTTTTTGAAATTTAGAGGCCTATCATAATGGTTTTTTGGTTGCGGTGTCGAAGTAGTCACTATGAGCAAATATCGCATTAAAACCGCAGCAGAGCATAGTTCGACGATATCGAGGTCGGGATGTCCTCGTTACGGATCCGTCCCGGGAGCTTCGAGGTGAGGTTCCGGGAGGTGTGCGACAGGGTAATTCCCGATAAGGTCTTTGACAAGCTTTATAGCAATGTGGGTCGTGAGGCTCGTGTCTCCATCCGTGCTTACCCGGCTGTTGCTCTTGCAGCTTCGGGACGGTATGAGCGACCGAGAAGATAGTCGATGACCTCTATTACGATTTGCGGGTCCGGCACATGTGCAGACTTCGGCCTTGACCACGTCCGATCCATCCCGACTAACTTGATGTATCACCGTCTACGTCTTTTGTTCGGGACGATCAAACGTGACGAGATCGAGGATCTCAAGAACGGCGGATTCGAGCGAGAAGAGCTCTCCCGCTGCAGGAGGTCTTCGAGCGGATAAAGCAGGCTGCGATAGACCTTGGACTTGTCGACACTGAGTCGGCCCAGCTCATTGACTCTACCGCGATATTGGGACGGGCCGCGGTGATGGACAGCTATGCTCTGATATTCGCGGGCACCCGCAGGGCGCTGGAGGGGTATCAAAGGAGCGACGAGGAGGAGCATGCCGAAGGAGTTGATAGCCGGCTTCGTCGGAGCGAGTATCTTACCGATGTCGCCAAGCCCAAGATTGACTGGGAAAGTGCTGGTGCGCGGCAGGAGTTGCTCAATGATCTGGTCTACGATGCCGTGAGTGTGCTGCGAGCGGGTTTGTCCTTCGAGGACACGGAGTTGCCAGGGCCTTGATCGAGCAGTTGGCAAGGCTTGTCGGCCAGGATGTGGAAGTCTCGGAAGATGGGACCGGCAAGCTGATTGAGGGCGTGTGCGCTGACCGGCAGGTAAGCGTGGTGGACCGGGAGATGCGCCATGGCAGAAAGAGCAAATCACGGAAGTTCAACGGCTACAAAGGGACGGTGACGGCGGATGCGAGAAGCGGCGTGATAACCGCTGTGCATGTGATGGCTGCAAACGAGCACGACAGCGCCGCCGTCTCTCCGATAATCGAGCAGCAGGCATCTAGCGGGACTCAGCCTCCGGCGCTCATCGGTGACCGAGCATACGCCGCCGAGGAGGCGCGACATGAGGCGATCAGCGCCCGGCGTGGCGATTGTGACCAAGCCCAACACATCTTCAGACAAGTTCGGCAAGGGCAATTTCGAGATTGACACAATGGCCGGGACGGTGACCTGTCCAAATGGCTGCACCCGCACGATTGGCGGGCAAAGTGTAACTTTTACGGGCAGTAGACCGCCCTCTGGAGTGTCCGCACAAGCGTATATGTCTTGGCAAGAGTGCAAAGCGAATCATAAAGCTTCGCAAGTCCCGAAGCTTTGCAACGAGACGCTGAGAAGTTTGCCCAAACGGACAGCGGCAAGGAACTGCTGCTGTTGCGACCGGCTATTGAACGAGTGATAGCGCACTGGATGCGAAACGGAGCCCGTCAGGCACGCTACTTTGGAAGGCTGAAAGTCTGGATGCAGTGCGTGCTGTCGGCAATAATGTGCAATGTGCGAAAGATTACGGACAAAGTGGGCGCAAATGGTAACAGGTCCGGCCGATATCGCCGCCCAAACGCCGCTCTTTTCCCTTGTCCGGATGATTGCGGCGATCGCGGTGATCCTACTATCTATTGTAGGCACAAATCTTAATCGGGCCCGGCCATTGGGTCCGGGCCTAATTTACATATTTGGAGGCTCCAAAAAGGCCATTTCTTCAGGAGTCTCCTAGCGGCCTCGGCGAGCAGCCCATCTACAGATGCCTGGTCGGCTTGCAAGTGGATCGAGAAGTTCAGGACGCGGTCGAGCAGCGCTTTGGGGTGCGCGGGGTCGAGATTCTTGAGAAACCGGCTCCCGTGATGGTGATCAACGGCGAGGAGGTTTTCTGCAAGGGCGGGGACTGGAGGCCGGCGGACCTGCTTGCCTCCCGGGTCAATAAAGCCCGCCTTCGAAGCCTGGTCAGGCTCGCAAAGGAAGCGAACTTCAACACGCTCCGTGTCGAGGCATCCGAGCGCCCGGAGTTCTACGATGCCTGCGACGAGATGGGCATTATGGTGTGGCAGAACTTGGATTGCAAGGTTCCGCAAGATACGGCGGACCTGGTGAAGCGGCTTCGCAATCATCCGTCCATAGTGGCCTGGACTGGAAACGACGAAGAAGCGATTACCGACATGCTGCGCCGTATCGATCGTTCCAGGCCGTATCGACCGGCGTGCCTCGGGAGCCGGATAGAGGTCGAAGGACCGCCGGTCGTCGAGTCGGTGCGCAAGTTCATTCCCGAAAAACAGCTTTTCCCGCCGGGCGGCGAGGTCTGGGAATATCACGGCGGTAGTCAGGAGATGATCGATCGCGCCGAGCAGATGATGGCCCCGTCTGACTCGGTCGAAGAGTTCGTATCCTCCGCGGGCGTGGCGCAGGGGGAGCTTATCAAGGTCCGTATAGAGCAGGCGAGGCGGGAAAAACATTCCACGCCGGGGGCGCTGCTCGCGGCCTACAACGACTGCTGGCCCGCCATATCCGCGAGTGTGGTCGATTATTATCTCCGCCCGAAAATCGCTTACTATTACGCCAAGCGGGCGTTTGCCCCAGTGATCGTATCGTTCGAGAGGGTCGATGACCGCGTGCGCGTTTACGTGACATCGGATGATCCCGCGACGTCTTTTGACGGCAGGCTCCGGGTGGGGGTGCTGTCGTTCGAAAGCAGCGACGTCGAGTTTGAGTCGATCCGTGTGAAGGTCAGCGCGAATGCGTCGGAGGCGGTTTGGGAGAGCGAGCCGCTGGAATCGATATTGCCGGACCCGACCCGGCAGTGCATAGCCGGGCTCCTCGATGTTCGCGGCGAGGTCATCGCGAAGAATTTCTATTACGCCCAGCCCCCGGCGCGGATGCGTTTTCCGAGACCTGCGCTTCTCGTGGAGCGCGAGCAAATCGATGAGAAGCTGCACCGGATGGTGGTCGCCGCTAACGGCTTCGCGCGGAGTGTTGCGATTCTCGACCTGCCGAAAGGCGCGCGTCCCTCCGACAACTATTTCGAAGCGCTGCCCGGTGAACCCCACGAGGTTATCATCCGCAACCTCACGAAAGCGCAGGCGAGGTCGGTCCGCATAGACTTGGTCCGGGCGAGGGAGGGTTGATAGGGTTTTATGGTTAGCAGGGTGGGTAGGGTATATCCTCCCATCAGATTGCTCGTGAGTGCAACCTAACTGTCTAGTCAGCCTGGTTCCTTACTCATCGAATTAGAGAAGCCATGAAGCAGGAACCGATGCTAGGGATGTTAAGCGGCTCAGTTGAAGTTGATGAGACTTATGTGGGCGGGAAACCTCGCATGAAGGGCATCTCAAAGCGGGGGCGGGGAACAAAGAAAACTCCGATTGTGGCCTTAGTCGAGCGAGATAAAGAAGGAATTCGCTGCCGTCCGCTGGAAAACGTAGACGGCAAAACGCTGAAGTCCGAAATACGCTGCTATGTGAGTAAGGAACCTGCCATTATCACTGATGAGGCGTATATCTACAGCGGGATCGGCAAGCACTACGATGGTGGGCACGAGACGGTCAACCACCATAAGGGTGAACATGTGAGGCGAACGGAATGAGGCGGCTTGGCTCACACGAATACAGTAGAGTCCTTCTTTGCACTATTAAAGAGGGGGCACTACGGGGTTTTTCATAGTCTCTCGAAGCATCATTTGAGCAGATACTGTAACGAGTTTGCGTTTCGTTGGAGCCACCGGAAGGTGTCAGATGGCGAGCGAATGGTTGCTGCTATCAAAGGCGCAGAGGGTAGGCGCCTGATGTACCGATAGATGAGCAGCCTCAGAGATTGGAATAGTCATTCAAGAATGATGTATACTAGGGTAAGAGTAACTAGGAGAGGACGTCTATTATGCCAAACCAACAACTAGCTAAGGTGGTTTCCGACCAGGCGCTCCCTGACCTCAAAGAGTTGGCCGATCTGCCTCCGCGCTTAATGACAACCGTTGCAACAGCGTTAACCGAGGTGGCGCCAAGCCTAACGCCTCTGCATCTGGCGGAGTCGGTATCTAGCAGCGCCAACCTGGGAATTACTGAGGTGGGGCCACCTATCCGAATTATTCGGAGGATTGCCCTGCTGCAACGTTTCTTAGAGAAGAGCGCAGAATCCTTTGTGGCCGAACTGACGGCCTGCTTAGCTGCGCTGTCGGATACGCAATGGCCTACCGAATACAGAGAGAAGTGGCGCAGCATTGCCCCAGAATTAGTTCGGGCACTGTCGCCGACCAGCGCTATTTATCTAAGTGCTAAAGCACACGATCTTCTGGGGGAACAATCACTAGCGCTCTGTGCAGCGCGAATAATAACGGATATGCGCCCAATATTTGATGACGAGGCAAAGGAAATGGAGGCAGTGGTTCCCTTCCACACACTTGTCTTGAGGTGTCACGAGAGTGAAAGGAGCGAGCACAAAATGATCCACGTAGCTATAGATGCAAATGACTTACAGCAAATACGCAAACAGGTTGATCGAGCTGAAAGAAAAGAACAGCTAATGCGGAGCAAGTTAGCCTCTGGGGGGTACACCATAATCGGCGTCCCTGCATCAGATAAAATGGAGGACGAATGATGAGAGGTTGTGGAACTACTGAACGTGAGTCCTACTGTCAACCCCACGAATACGACTTGAGGAAACTATGGCCTATCTGGGACGTTGATAGACCCTGGAATGTGGAGCGTGACACCAGCGAAAAGGAGCCTCGACTAGAAGCAAGATTCATTGCCGTGGTTTGTGAGCAGGAGTCTACTGAGTCTCAATTCTTGACTTTAATGGCAGAGTGGCAATGTGCGACCCGGTACACATCTTCAATAACTGACATAGTGATGCACCCAGCATATCAGCGCATAATTGGGCTGGGTAAAGCAGCCGTGCCGCTGATTATGCGAGAATTGTCAAAAGAGTTGGATCATTGGTTCTGGGCATTACGGGCCATTACCGGTGAAAATCCGGTTCCACGTAACCATGCTGCCAAAATGGATAAAATGGCTGAGGACTGGCTTAGTCTTGGGCGAAAGCGTGGCTGGATATTGTGAAGTGCCCGCGTTTGGAGGAGGTTTTTCCCAAACTCGTAGACACGGACTATGAGAAGACCAGTTGCGCGGATGCGATGTACAATTGTATTGCTTGGGCTGCTGAGGATACATCTCGACCCTGGTGGCCCGATGCTAGTCGGGAGTATGCTTACTGGCCTATCGCAGTCTTCGATACTAGCGTCGCGACATTCGAGTTGGCTTTTTCCACGTTGGGTTATCAGTCTTGCGGATTGGATGATACTATAGAGCGGGGCTTTCGAAAGGTGGCTATTTTTGCGGCGGATGGTAAGGTTCAACATATGGCACGTCAATTGCCAGGCGGAGAATGGACTAGTAAGTGTGGTAAAGGGGAAGATATCCGGCATCCGCTAACAACTTTAGAAAGCGACACGTACGGACGGGTCGCAATCATATTGCGGCGACGAGTGGGGTGAAGGTGATGAAGAAGAAAGATAAGATTGAGAAACTGGAACAACCCCAAGAAGACATTCAACGGTCGACTAAGAACCTCCCGCTATTACACATTCCCCTTGACTTCGACACAGCGCTTGAGGGCTTGCTAAATACCAAGCCAAAGCACAAAACTAAGGACAAACCCAAGAAGTAGGTGATTCCACTACCCGGTCTTTCTCCGTGCATTGCTACGAGTTGGGTTTGTCAAGTATAACATTCCGTTGTAAGTGCTCACTCTTCCGAGAACGAAACTCCGCCAATGCTGAGTAGGTCCGGTTTGTGGACCGTATCGAAGCATGGCCGCATCGAAGACCGCCCTTCGATACGCCTCGCTTGCGCTCGGCACTCAGGGCTGGCGGGTTCCGAATTCCCAAAGACTGAGATCTTACGCGGAAAACCCAAAGGCGGTGCGCCGTCGAATCCGCCTTAGCGACAACAAATTGTTTCTAGGAGGGCGCTAAGCGCCTACCAACCCTACTAACCCTACCAACCCTAAGATTGGAGGAGGGGCGAGACACGTGAATAGGACAACACGCATTTCGATTCTGGCGATTCTGCTTGTCGTGGTATCGCTTTCCGCCGCTCAGAGTCAGGGCGTCATCGAGAGGAAGCTCGACAACGGGCTTGTGGTGCTTATCAAGGAGGTCCACGCCGCGCCGGTGTTCACGGCGCAGATATGGTTCAAGGCCGGTTCGCGCAACGAGTATAACGGAATCACCGGAATCTCGCACCTGCTGGAGCACATGCAGTTCAATTCCAGCCGCGATTACAAGAAAGGTGAGGTCGACAAGGAATTGAGGCGGCTCGGCGGGATCGACAACGCCGCCACTTGGACCGATTTCACCTACTACTGGGAGCTTCTTTCCAGCGATCACCTTGAGTTTGCCATGAAGACCCTGGCTCAAAAGGTGGGACTGGCACTGCTCAAGAACGACGAACTGCAAAAAGAGCGCACGGTGGTCCTTTCGGAACTGGAGGGCGACGAGAACGACCCTGGCAGGCTGCTCGATCAGGAAGTCGACGCGGCGGCGTTCCAGGCCGCTCCTTATCATTGGCCCACTATAGGCTGGAGATCCGACGTCGAGAACATCGATGATGCGCAGATCAAGAGCTATTATCACAAATACTACCATCCCAACAACGCCACGCTGGTGGTTGCGGGCGATGTGAACCCCGATCAGGTGATGGCGCTGGCAAAGAAATACTACGGTGGGTTCCCCATGACGCCGCTGCCGAGGCCCGTATACACAACGGAGCCTCCGCAGCACGGCGAACGCACCGTCATTCTCCGGCGTGAAGGCATCGCCGAGAGAGTCACATGCTGGCCTATCATATCCCCGCGCTCATCGATCAAGACACCTATCCGCTCATGCTCCTCGACCAGATATTAAGCGGGGGCAGGTCGAGCCGGCTTTATCAGGCGCTGGTCGAAACACAACTCGCCACTTCGGCGTCTTCCGATTGCAGCAGCAGAAAAGACCCTGGCCTATTTTACGTCGAGGCAACCGCGCGACAAGGCGTAACCTCCGATACCATCGAAAAGGCCCTGCTCGAACAGGTCGAGCGCGCCAAGACCACATTGCCCTCCGACAGGGAGATGGAAGCCGCCAAGAATCAGTTGGAGGCGTATTACGTCTTCCAAAACGACGGCGTCTCCGACCAAGGTGAGCAGTTGGGCTACTACAACACCGTCGCCACCTGGCAGTATCTTAACACGCTGATTCCCAAGCTCAAAGCAGTTACCGCCGAGCAGGTACGCTCTGTTGCGAAGAAATATCTGTATGAGGACAACCTCACAAAGGGCAGGTTTGTGCCTACGGGTCCGCCCGCGGGCGGCGGCGAGGCGCCGAGTCCCGGAGGGGGCGCCCTTCATTTCACTTCGCCGGGCAGCCAGGCGATGGGACTATGCCACTATCGCAACGATAACTTCGACAACGCGGTCAAACCGGCGGCCATTGCGCCTGCTCGCCCTCGGTCGCTCGTCAAGCCTTACAAAACGGTGCTGCCCAACGGCATCGTCCTTATCGTGCAGGAGAACCACTCCAACCCCACAATTGCAATCGCGGGCAACCTCAAGGCAGGAGGCTGTTTCGAGCCCAAATCGAAAACCGGAACAGCAGAGCTGGTCGCGGATATGATCCAGCGCGGCACCACGAAGCGCTCGGCGCTCGAACTGGCCTCAGCCGCGGAGTTTGTGGGGGCGAGCCTCCACGCTTCGGCCAGTACCCGAGGCGGCGAGCTTCTCGGCCAAGTCGCTTTCAAAGGACCTGCCTCTGATGCTCGATCTAATCTCGGACGAACTCAGGAATGCGTCATTCCCGGTGGACCAGTTCGAGCGCGCGAAGGGCGAGATGGCCTCGGAGCTTCAGGACAGCGAGGAATCGCCGGAAGATATGGCCAGGCGGGCGTTCTACAACGCTGTCTTTCCGCCCGGCCACCCGTATCATAAACTCTCCGTCGAGGACGCGCGGAAGGAACTGCAATCCATCACGCGCGACGACCTGGTGTCTTTCCACGAGCATTACTATCGACCGGACACGATGATATTGGTGATCGTGGGCGATGTGAAAGCAAAGGACATTGTGGACCAGGTGTCTAAGGACTTCGGAGATTGGCAAGCGTCCGGACCTACTCCGAAAGTGGAAATCCCGACCGTGGCCGCGCAGACCAAGCCCACGAGCATCGTGATCCCGATGATGGACAAGAGCGAGGTGGACGTCATTATGGGTCACGCGATGGGCCTCAAGCGGACCGATCCCGACTTCTACGCCGCCCGGATCATGAACCAAATCCTCGGAG
The DNA here is from genome assembly GCA_963823885.1 of uncultured bacterium. Lineage (GTDB taxonomy): Bacteria > Armatimonadota > UBA5829 > UBA5829 > UBA5829 > CAWGNL01. Next base: position 51,718 of record CAWGNL010000070.1, on the reverse strand, counting down.
GAGGAGGCGCGCTGGGGAGCCTGCTTGGCGACTACATCCGCGAGAAAGAAGGCCTCGCCTACGACGTTTACTCCACCTTCGATGCCGGTCTTGGAGCGGGGCCGTGGTACGCGGCGCTGGGATCCAACCCCAAGCGCGCGGACAAGGCCATGGCGGCGCTGCGCGAGCAGGTAAAGGATTTCAGAGACAAGGGCGCGACCAGGGCAAAGTTCGAAGAGGCGAGAGAGTTCCTGATCGGGGTCTTTCCGATCACGCTGGAAACCAACGAAGGCGTCGCTCGGATGATCTTGAGCGCCGAGTTCCTCGGGGTCGGCATAGACTACCTGAGCAACTTCGCCAAGATTTACCGCGGTGTGACTCTCGAACAGGTCAACGCCGCGGCGAAGAAATACCTGCATCCGGAGGACGAGACCCTGGTCATCGCGGGGCCTTACAAAGAGAGGTAGTGAGGGCGGAGCCGAGGGTTAGTAGGGTTAATAGTATCTTACAACTGAAATCCTATACAAGTTGTAATGAACTTTGATATGTCACCTCGGATTTCAGTTGTAAGATACTGAAAAGAAACCACCGACCTTCCGAATTATGGGGAGGCCGTATTGATTTTCCGGCGATGGCCTTCTTGGTTGCGGCTACGCCGCTTTAGGGTTGATGGGGTTGATAGGGGAAGGAAACGAGGCGTCCGCTCGGGACGTTCGAGGGGGCCTGCCTTCTCTTGGAACGCGAATGACGCGAATGGCAGGACGTTATTCGTGAATAGAGGCAGGCTCAGACCCCCCCCCGACGCAATCGGCAAAGCAGCAGCCTGCGAATGACGCGAATGCTAGTGCCTACTTGCATAAATGGCTGATAGTATTCTTGCCGGTGTATCGGGAATCTTGTTCCCGATACGCACTTAGTTTCGGGAACAAGATTCCCGAAACACCTGCTACAGCGTTATGTCGATCGATTGCCGGTGTATCGGGAATCTTGTTCCCGATACGCACTTAGTTTCGGGAACAAGATTCCCGAAACACCTGCTACAGCGTTATGTCGATCGATTATGCAACTAAGCACTAGCACAGGACTAGAGCACCTGCGTTTGCCGGCCCTTGTCGTTTACAAATCTTCTGAACTCCGCTTTCGCAGTTCCGAAGTTGATCAGCAGCGCCAGCCGGAACCCCGACGCCTTGAGGTAGTTCAGAGTCTGAACGTAGTCCTCGGGAAGGGTCTGCTTGCGGGCCTTGATTTCCACTATGCAGTCCTCGACCACAAAATCTACTCTGCGCATGTCGATCTGCTTGCCCTTATAGTAGACCGGTACTTTCACTTCCCTTTCGAACTCGACCCCCGCCGCCTGAAGTTCCAGGAAAAGAGCGCGCTGGTACACGACCTCCTGAAACCCCGGTCCCAACTCATTGTGTACGATGATAGCAGCGCCTATAATACGCCCCGTAACATCGTTGAAGTCATATCCACTGGTCGACTCACCCGGCTTGGGCATTCGTTCCCCCATTCGCGCCATTCGCGTTTCAAAAAGCCCTCACCGTTTCATAGCGACTACCGTCACTCCGGACCCGCCTTCGGCGGTTTCGGCGAGTTGGTAGGACTTGACTCCCGCGTGAGATTTGAGATAGTTCCAAACGACGTTCCTCATCACACCCGTGCCTTTGCCGTGGATGATGCGCACCCGGTCCGCGCCCGCCGCCATGGCGTCGTCCATGTACTTGTCCAGAATAGGCAGGGCGGCCTCGACCCGCATCCCGCGCAGGCTGACCTCGGATGAGAACTCCCGAGCCTTTTCCATTGCGATAGAGGACTCCGATGCGCGGACCGCGCCGCCTTTCTCGGGCGCGCTCTTCGCCTTGCGCAGGGACGAGATCGGCACCGTCACCCTCATCGTCCCCATCAGGACCACCACTTTCCCGTCTTCAGGCAGCTCGGCAATCTCGCCGTCCTGACTCACGCCGGCTATCCCGACCCGAGTCCCGCGGGCGAGGCTGCTGCCCTCCGGGATGGCCTCTTGGGCCTCCTCGATCACCTCGGGCTTGGCGACCTGGCTTTCCATCTCATCGATAAGCTTTTCGGCCCTCTTCTTGAGGTCCTGGGCGCGTTTGCTGTCCTGCTTTTGCTGAGCAAGCTGCTCCAGCGTGCGGTCGAGTTTCCGCGAATAGGCATCGACTATGAACTCCGCCCGCTCGCGGGCTTTATGCTCGGCCCGGCTTCGCGCGTGTTCCAGCCTGCCGAGCTGCTCCTCGTAGCGCCGTCTGAGGGCCTCGGCATCGGAGGAACTTCGCTCGGCGGCCCTGCGCTGCTCCGCCGCCTGACGGTGGCTCTCCTCTATCCGCCGGATCAACTCCTCGCTGTTCTCGGAGTGAGATGCGATGTTCTCCCTGGCCTGCCGGATGATGGACTCATCCAGCCCGAGCCTGCCGGCTATCGCGAAGGCATTGCTGCTGCCCGGTATGCCGATCAGCAGGCGATAAGTGGGGCGCAGGCTGACGGGGTCGAACTCGACGCACGCATTTTCGATCCCGTCGCGCATGTAGGCGAACTCCTTGAGTTCTCCGTAGTGGGTGGTTGCGATTACTTTCGCGGCCTTGCCGAGCAAGTGGTCCAGAATCGCCTTCGCAAGCGCCGCGCCTTCGCCGGGGTCGGTGCCGGCGCCGATCTCGTCCAGGAGCACCAGGGAGTCAGCCGTCGCCCCACGGGTAACACGGACGATATTCGCGAGGTGCGCGGAAAAGGTCGAAAGCGACTGCTCTATGCTCTGCTCGTCGCCGATGTCCGCGAAGATGTTCTCGAAGACGGCCAGTTCGCTATCCGGCGCCGCCGGGACATGCAGGCCGCTCGCGGCCATCAGCGAAAGCAGCCCCACGGTCTTGAGGCTGACGGTCTTCCCACCGGTATTAGGCCCGGTAATGAGCAGCGCGTTGAATGCTTTTCCGAGGACCACATCTATCGGCACGACATCGCCCGCCAGCAGCGGATGCCTGGCCGCATACATTTCGATGCGGCCCTTGTCGTTGAGCCTGGGTTCGACCGCGTCCTGTTCGATACTGAGTTTCGCGCGCGCCGTGATGCAGTCGATGATCGCCACCACGTTGATGGTGGCCAGGATTCGTTCCCCTGAGGCCCCGACCGCGGCGGAGAGCTTCGCGAGGACCTTCTCGACCTCCTCCTTCTCCCGAACCGCAAGCTCCTTGCGCCGGTTGCCCATCTCCACCACGGCGGCGGGCTCGATGAAGATAGTCGCGCCGGAGGCGCTGGCATCATGGACCATACCCGGGAACTGTCCCCGGGTACTCGGCCTTGATGGGAATGCAGTAGCGTTCGGAGCGGATGGTGATGACCGGCTCCTGGATCATCGTGCGATACTCGTGGGCTTGCAGGAACGAAGCCATGCGCTCGCTGAGGCGAGACTGCACCGTTCTAAGCTCGGAGCGGACCCGTGCAAGCGCCCGGCTGGCGGAATCGAGCACCTCGCCGCCCGGCGAAATGCACTCCAGGATTTCGGCTTCCATGGCGTCGAAAAACTCGATCTCGCTGCCCAGCTCGCCCATCACGGGGTATTTGGCCTTGAGCTTGCCCAGGAACTGCCCCAGGCGCTTCGCGGAGCGCAGCGTGTTCTGGACCGCGAGCAGGTCCCTGGGCTGCAGCAGCGATCCAATCGCGGCTTTTTCGACGTGGGCGCGGATATCCTCGATTCCGCCGAGGGGGATGTTTCCTTCGTAATCCAGGATCGCCCGCGCCTGGGTCGTTTCGCGCTGTTTGTTTTTGGCCGCTTCCAGGTCGCGCGTCGGGTACGTCAGGCCGGCGGCCTCCCGTCCCAGCGAGCAGGCCGCCTGATCTTGCAGTCCGGATATGACTTTTTCGAACTCGAGAACTCTGAGGGAATGCTCCTCCATAATGCCGATTATACCGCTAAGGGAAGTCGAAAGTCCAAAACGCTACTTGATCTCCGACACGCTGGCGACGCATCTGGCGTCGGCAAGCCTCTTGGAGACATCCTCCCAGTTGGTCAGATGCCACCAGTTCTCTATCCACTCGGGACGGCGGTTTTGATACTTGAGGTAGTAGGCGTGCTCCCAGACATCGAGCACCAGGATCGGCCTGATGTCCCACACGGTCAGCTTCTGGTGGTTTTCGATCTGCAGAATGTAGAGCTTTTCCCACTCCGGCATCCACGCGAGCGTCACCCATCCGCTGCCCTCGACAGCGGCCGCCGCCGCGCTGAACTGCTTCTTGAACGCGTCGAAGCCGCCGAAATCCTTGTTGATCTGCTCGGCCAGCCCATCCTTAGGCTCCCCGCCGCCGTTGGGCGACATATTCTCCCAGGAACATGGTATGCCAGGACATTTCCCGAGCCGTGGAAAGCAAGCTGCTTTTCCCAATGCTGGACCAGCGCGAAATCTCCCGATGCGCGCAGTTCCTCGAGCTTTTGCTCGGCGTTATTGAGGCCGGTTACGTAGGCCGCGTGATGCTTGTCGTGGTGGAGACGAACGGTTTCTTCGTCGTAATACGGCTCAAGCGCGTTGTAGTCGTAGGGAAGTGGGGGAAGTTCGTGCTTCATGAGGCTGTCTCCTTGGAATGTTGAATTCGTTATGGGTGTATTTACCCACTGGCAGCCATGCTTAATCGTTTTGAGCGCGAACCGCGCCGCCGCGGCGAATTGTGAATTTTGAATTGAAGAGATATCTACCGGGTCGTTGCAACAACTCACGAAGCCTGACACATGTCACCGCATATGTCATTCCGAGCAAGTGACGGCGACGCTGTCGCCGTTACATTGGAAAGAAACCGACGCCCCCGATGTTTCGGGATTTCGGGTGATCAGGTCCGACGAGCCGGGCTAGGCCAAAATCCCGAAACATCTGCAAGAAACCGACCCCCGGTGTTTCGGGAATCTTGTTCCCGAAACTGGGGAGTTTCTTAGGAGCGTCCGACTGTGCGACAGGCACACGGTGGTTTCGTAAAGAAACCAGCCGGGCTCGCTATGCTTCGCGGGCGACTGCCCCGAAGCCCCCGGCAGCGGAGGTTTCTTAGGAGCGGGTAGCGAGGAATCTCAACTTGGCGGTTAGACCCTTGTTCCGATCAGTGGGACCCATCCGACAGGTAGAGATTCCTCACATTCGTTCGGAATGACAGCCATGCGCTACCGGGTTGGCAGGTCCCTTCCCTAATTCAAAATTCAAAATTCAGAATTTTAAAATTCTCCAGCCCGGCGTGAGCCCCTGCCGAACGGGCAACTCGAAGTCCGCCATGCGGGCAGGCGCCCGCCGTGAGCAGTGTGTCCGTTATCCAGTGTCTGAGGTCGCTGATGAGGCGTTCTCTTGCTTCGGCGAATGTGTGGCCCACACCGGGATAGATGAGAAGCCGGCGCGGTTCGTCCAGCTCGTCGTATATTCGGCGAGAGACCTCCGGCGGGCTGACTTTATCCGCCGAGCCGTGTATCAGCAGAACGGGTTTGGACCGCAATCTCCTCAGGCAGCAGCCAGCGGCTTCCGACAGGGCGAGCGCCGCCACTCCGTGAACTCTCCGCCCGAGCGCCCCGAGCGCGATCGCCACCGACGCGCCGAACGACCACCCCACAGCAACGAGGTCGTTCACGCACTCGTCATCCAGATACTGAGCCGCAATGAGCGCATCCACCGCCGCCGCGCGACACTCGCCGGGCAGCCGGTAATCCAGCCTAAGAGAAGCGATCCCCTGTTTGAAAAGGTCGTCCGAGATGAGGGCGAAAAGCGAGCCTGGCCCGCTGAAGCTCCCGCTCGCGTCGCCAAGCATGATGACTCCCTGGTGCAGACCTTTTCCAAGATGCGCAAGCGCGGTGAAGTTGCCCCTGTTTGTGTGGAACGTCAGGAGTCCCAAACCGGGAGAGAGGCTCTCCTCGCTGATATTGATGACGTACACTTGCTGGCGGCGTTCTTCCTCGTCCATGGTTCGCTCCTTCGAAAATAGCTTATAGCAGAGAGCAGAGGGCAGAGAGCCGGCACCGGAAACCTCACTGGTTCGTCAGGGCACTGCCCTTATTACCCTCATTACTTAGACGGCGAAACTATGAGCCAAAAGTTCCCATGCGCCGGGGGAAATTCGGAACCCGCCAGCCCTGAGTGGCGAGCGCAAGCGACTCGCCGCGGGGCGTTCGCCTCCTCATACGGCGCTTCGGGGCATACGCCCGCGAAGTATCACCCCGATCAGTGTTTTAGAGACGGTCCCGCTGCATCGCGCGGCGCCTGCCTGGACTCTCTGCCGACGACGAGCAGGACGATTGCCGCCCCGGCGCAAGCCCACGCGAAGTAGTCACCCGCGGTGCAAAAACAACGTCCGGCGCGACCGGGGATGGACGCTGCCGCAAACCGAAGCTGTTGCCCCATCAGGCGCGCGCGATCACCCGGCCGCTGCAACCTGGGCATAGCTTCGAGTTGTCGTTCCCGCCGCCGCATAGAAGGTCCTCAAATCCCGCCCACCGGCAACTCCTGACTACTGACTCCTAACTCCTAAAGCGGCGTAGTCCTTAGTTGCATAATTGATTGATATAACGCTTTACCGGGTGTTTCGGGAATCTTGTTCCCGAAACTAAGTGCGTATCGGGAACAAGATTCCCGATACACCGGCAAGAATACTATTACCTATTTATGCAAGTAGGCACTAGGAGGGCGCTAAGCGCCTAACCTCGAAAGCCTGAGTTCCTCCACCACCTCGTAACCCACCGTCACGCACCCGATCCCGCCGCGGTCGTCGCTGAGGCCGTGGGCGTCGGAGCCGCCGGTCGGTATCAGGTCGAGTTTCCTGGCCAGCCTGAGATAGAACCTCGCGGCCGCGGGGCCGTGGTCCGGATGGAAGACCTCTATCGCGCGCAGCCCCTGGCCCGCGAGATAAACTATCAGATCATCGCACTTGAGTTTGGCAGCATGAGCGCAGCAAGCTACCCCGCCGACTCGCACGATCGCTCGAACTGCCTCGACGGGCGTGATCTTGTGCCTCGGGACAAACGCCGGGCAGCCGGAAACCAGGAACCGGCCGAACGCCGAATCCATCGATGAAGCCCAGTTGACCTCAACAATGGCCCTCGCGACGTGCGGACGCCCTACCACCCCACCCCCCGCTATATCGAGGACGCGCTCGAAATTCACCGGAACGCCGGCTTGATTCAGAAGCTCTACCATCCGTTTGCCCCGCTGCCACCGAGCGTCCTTCAAGACCCGCAGCCATTGTCTGAACTCGAGATTGCTCTGGTCTATAAAGTATCCCAGAATATGCGCCTCGGTCTTCTCCTCATGCGTGGCGCTGATCTCGATGCTGGGGATGACCTCCACGCCGAGTCTGTCTCCGGCGGCAAGGGCTTCGTCGACGCCCTCCACGGTGTCGTGATCGGCGATAGCAATGGCCGCTAGCCCCCGCGCGGCCGCGGCCTCGACCACCTGGGTCGGTGTAAGCGCCCCATCCGAGGCTGTTGAGTGTATGTGAAGGTCGCCAAGCCGGTCCATTTATTTTCATCCCACGCGGCGCAGCCGCAACCAAGAAGGCCACGGACGGAAAATCAATACGGCCTTTTCGTAATTTCGAAAGGTCGGTGGTTTCTTCTTACGTATCTTACAACTGAAATCCTATACAAGCTGTACCGAACTTTGAGATGTCACCTCGGATTTCAGTTGTAAGATACCTACGCTTTTCCCCAGACTTCGCTGGGGAAAAGTGGCCACCTTACGGTGGCAGTTGACCAAGGCAGGCGGTCGGGTTTTTCGCTTTTCGGTTGTTAAGGGATGATTTGGAGGGGGCGGAGATTTCCACCCCCATCCCTTGAACAACACCTGAGTCGGCGCTCGGGAGAGTTCCCCAGCGTTGCCCTACCCTCCGCCCAGGCAAAGCAGGTATAGCTCATCCGCCATCCCTTAACAACCATAAAGCGGAAAACCCAAAGGCGGTGCGCCGTCGAATCCGCCTTAGCGACAACAAATTGTTTCTAGTGCCTACTTGCATAAATGGCTGATAGTATTCTTGCCGGTGTATCGGGAATCTTGTTCCCGATACGCACTTAGTTTCGGGAACAAGATTCCCGAAACACCTGCTACAGCGTTATGTCGATCGATTATGCAACTAAGCACTAGGAGGGCGCTAAGCGCCTACATGCGAATCAGCGATACGTTGAAAGAAAGCCTCTGGATGCGGCTGTTCCAGCGAATCCACGCGCCTATGCAGTCGGTCATTTACCCGTAAACGACCTCCCATTGCCGGTGTATCGGGAATCTTGTTCCCGATACGCACTTAGTTTCGGGAACAAGATTCCCGAAACACCTGCTACAGCGTTATGTCGATCGATTATGCAACTAAGCACTAGGAGGGCGCTAAGCGCCTACATGCGAATCAGCGATACGTTGAAAGAAAGCCTCTGGATGCGGCTGTTCCAGCGAATCCACGCGCCTATGCAGTCGGTCATGTACCCGTAAACGACCTCCCATTCATAAAGAGCCCCGGCGCCGAGGTCCCAATTCGCAACAAAAGCCGCCATCTGATTCTTGTGGCGCACCTGGTACATAGATTGCAGTTCCTTGAAGATCTCCACCTGGTCGAACTGAAAAGGCGTAACCCCAGCCTGGTTGCGTTTGATATACCGGATGGCCATAACCGAGCCGTCATTGAACAGGTGCGCCGCATCGATCCCCCAAAGCCACTGCTGATAAATGTTGCCGGTGCCATACCACGACCAGTTCTCGGCGTACATCGGCTGCACCGCCGTCTTCGGGCCGAGTGGCAGCAAATTGACCGCGCCGGCGATGTCGGTGGTCGTGCGAGTGATATAGTTCACCTGGCCGGGGGTTTCTCTGAACATTCCCCAGGTGGCGTCCAACTGAGGAACAAGCTGCAGGCGAGGATCGAGCTTGCTTCCGGCAATGTTGATCGGATTGACCAGATAAGTCGTGCCGAGCATAGGCCTGCGGTACACGACCAGGCTGGAGTTCCTGATATCATAAGTTCGGCTCCGCAAGTCTACTATGCCGAGCACTCGAAGATGGGCCAGATCGGAAGCGTTGCAGGTGGTGGTCCCCGAGCCGACCGGCATGCTGGTGTCTTTGTCCTGGAAAGTGTTGACGATTATCGACCTGCCCGGAAACTCCGCCGCCCTTCCATCGATCCCGTATTGACTCGTGAACTCGCCCTGGACTCCGTGTTTTTGAGTGATGCGGATATCGGAATCGGCGCGGCCTCGATCGTCATCCAAGAGCCTGAACTTATCTTCGATGGACGCCCCATCGACCGGGTCATAAGCCGGACGAGGGAAAATCAGCGCGTTGGCGGACTGGCTGCCGGCCTTGAAGTTCAGGAATGGCAGAGTAAGCAGCTTAAGATCGCCCACGTAGACCGATACGTGCCTTGCATACACTCGGTTGTGCGGAAGGAGCCTTAGTTCGCTTGCCTCGATTCTATAGTCGGGCCTCGCCTTGGTGCAGGTGGTGAACACGACATTGCGCAGGAAGCCCGTAAAGCTGTTGACGTTGTAGGTGGCCTCGGACGCGGCGAGCTTGCGGTTACCGTCCACCAACAAAACACTGCCCTTGGCGGTAACGGTGGATCCTATCATTTGGATGACACCTGCCTGCGCCTTCACCGGGACCGGCTCCGTGGGACAAACCGGCGACGGGTTCTCCAGGGTGTACATTTCCTGCGCGCCCACCGGCAAAGCCGCCGCGATCGCCAGGAAAAGCAGGCAAAACAATCGAGTCGGGTGCAACTTCATCTCACGCAAATCTAGCACAGCGCTCGGGCGTTGTCAATGCCTGGGGAGCCCTATGCGGCGGGAACGACAGACTCGAAGCAGTCCCACGCGCGGAGTCCTTCGAGTTCCCGCCGCACGGGTCGGAGATTAAAGGTTTGGGAGAAGCTCTGCCAACCTTTAACTTTTAACCTTCCAACCTTTAACCCCTGGGCAAACATTCGTATTTTTTCGCGTGGACGAGGCTGAATCCCTTGTCATTTAGGAGATGTTGTTATATAATCCTTGCGGTGAGAAGCTATGGAAAGTGAAATCGGCGGTCGGGACATCCAAATCGAGCACAAGTTGGACCAGTGCGTGACGGTTGCAGCGGAAAAAGCTTCCGAGGCGCTGGACGTAGCGATAGACCTTTTGGAGGAAATCCAGAAGGTAATATCCGGAGGCCGCCCGAAGGCCATCAAGATCAGGTTCGGAGACAAGATAATTGCCGAACTGCCCGTTGCACTTACGGCGGCGGCGGCGGTCGCGGCAGGCTTGGCGGCAGTGGTGTTGACCAAGCTGGCTATAGATGTGGAACGTGAATAAGTAAAACCGCGGGCAGATTTTCCGCCGTTTACTTTCGCTGGGCAAGGAGTGAAAGCGTGCAAGACCAATTCCAGGAAGAAAGATGTCTCTTGCAGTCGCGCTACGCCAACCTGTGTGATCAGAGGATCGTACGAATCGCCCAGAACGGTGACGAGCAGGCAGCCGAGTATCTGCTATACAAGTATCGGAGCCTGGTGAGGACCAAGGTGCGGTCCTATTTTCTGATGGGCGCCGAAAAAGAAGACTTGCTTCAGATCGGAATGATCGGCCTCTGGCAGGCGGTTGTCGATTATCGCCCCGAGAAGGACATCTCGTTCCTGTCGTTTGCCCGAATCTGCATCGAGCGCCACGTCATCACGGCGATCAAGACGGCGACCCGAAGGAAGCAAACTCCCTTGAACACATCCGTGTCCCTGGAATACCCCTCCGAGGACAGCGACGCCGAATGGAACCTGGCCGACATCCTCGTTACCGACGACACAATCGACCCCGAAGAGCTTGTCCTGCGGCGGGAAGACAACTCCCGCTTGCAGACCATGCTGCGGCGGCTTCTTTCGGACTTCGAGTGGCGCGTGCTCTCCGGCTACCAAATCGGCAAGAGCTACCGCGAGATCGCTTGCGAACTACAGTGCAAGACAAAATCCGTCGACAACGCCCTCGCCCGCATCAAGCGAAAAATCTCCTGTGCCCCGCACAGTTGGCCGGGGATTACGGACTCGTAGCCCCGCTATGCGCGTTGGGGCAGCTTTCTCCCTAAACCGGCAAAGCCGGAACCAAAAGGGCTATCGCCGGAAGATCAATACAGCCTTTGCGGGTGTTTCGGGAATCTTGTTCCCGAAACTAAGTACGTATCGGGAACAAGATTCCCGATACACCGGCAAACACGAAAAGGACCATGGACCGTTTCGGGATTTCCAGAGCGAATACGACGTTTGTGCCTTACATAAACGATCGTGCTCGCTCCTCAAATCCCGAAACACCGGGGGGCGGCCTTTCTGCGGGTTGAGACTCCGGATTGCGGGTGTTTCGGGAATCTTGTTCCCGAAACTAAGTACGTATCGGGAACAAGATTCCCGATACACCGGCAAACACGAAAATGACCATGGACCGTTTCGGGATTTCCAGAGCGAATACGACGTTTGTGCCTTACATAAACGATCGTGCTCGCTCCTCAAATCCCGAAACACCGGGGGGCGGCCTTTCTGCGGGTTGAGACTCCGGATTCTAACTCCTAACTCCTATCTCCTATCTCCTAAAAACTAGTCATGTCCGAAGCGTTCCTCGTCCGGACAACCGGAATCAGGTTGGTACCGCTGTACTCGCAGGAGCTTATGCCTGTAACCAGCGCGTAGCTGCCGGAGGGTGTGGCCGAACAGTAGCACCTCAGACTCACACCCGAGCCATCGTCGATGGTGAAATAAGGACCACTAAGACCGGTGCCGGTCGATTGCACCTTGCCCCATACCCTTATCAGCAGGCCGATGTTGTTCACGCCGTGCTCGGCCACCTTATTTAGCGTCACCCCGCTCTGGTAACCGAGAGAACCTCCACCGACGCTGCGATTCACTAGTCCCAGAGGCTTGGGCTCTGAAGCCGAGTCGATCAACTCAACATACGGGTCCTCGATCACCTGCTCACCGTTGCTATCCGTGGCCACGGTCCCCAGGATATCGAGCACATCTCCCCGCGAAACTGCCGGGCATGACCGTCGCTGAGTCGAAGTAGAGCGCGATTCCGGCCGCACGGCCGGGTTCTTCAACGTAGATCCGTGATGAAATCTCGCCTCCCGCGCTTGTGGCAGCGCTCGTGGCGATGGCTCCCGAGCAGTGAACCGTCTGGCCCGTCGATTCGGCCTTGATATCGCTGATTGTGAGCGGCGCCATCGCCGTCGCGAAATCGATGTTTGCGCTCATGGAATCGTAGTAGCTGACGTCCAGACTGCCCTCCTGGTCGACTACAAGCGAGGGCCTCGTGTCGGTCCCCGGATACCGATAGATCGAGTGTACCAGCCGGTACCCAGCTTCCCGGCCTCCGACATCATACCCGACGAATCGTCATAGGCGATTACGGGCATTCCGTCCGGCGTGAACGTTCCTGGCGGTGTGAACGCAAGTGAGCAGTAGCCATACTCTCCCGTTTGGCTGGCAATTTCCGTGCTCCAGCTTCCGCCGGTCTTGGAAGCATATTTGAGTGGGTGATGCCCGAGCTGTGCAGATAGTAGGCGATTGCCGGGCAGGCCGTTGGGCTGCAGGGCTACCGAGGTGTACCCGACCACCGGTGATGTGCCTGTGCCGTCGATTGTCACCACCTGCCAACCGCCGGAATCAGGGTTGGCCGCGGTTCGGAGTTTCAACTGCCCCGAAGAGTCGGCAAAGCTAACATAAGCCGTGCCGGCGCTGTCTATCGCCAGAAATGGAGCGGTGGCGATCGAACCCACCGAATCTATACTCCGTGGCGTGTTCCAGGACGACTCGCTCTTCCGCGCCGCGAAGCATACGTAATTCACACTGGAAACCAGCTTGCAGTAGGCAATGCACGCTTCCCCGGACCGCGGGTTGAACGCCAAGGAGACGAAATCCGGCTGGGCTCCGGCGCTGTCGGACCCGACGGTATCGACCGTCTCTGGGGACGTCCAGCTTCCGGAAGACTTGTACGTGTATTTCAGGTAATAGCTGACACCATCGGACCCGTCGATAAACGCCAAGGCCGGCTGGCCCCCCGGCGTCATGGCAAGCGACGCGTATGCTTCGTATCCGACGCTCGCCACATACTCATCCACGCCCAACCAATCATCAGGCCCCGGCTCGGTTGTCACGTACAGGCTCCCGAACGACGAGAAGCTGACCCACGGAAAATTGGAAGAATCCACCGCAAGGGAGCAGTCGCCAGCATCCCAGCCGCTGCTATCGGGAACGGATACATCCCAAATCGCCGCCTGCGCCGCCGCACAGCCTGCAAACAGGACAATCAACGCAGCAATAATGAAGCTTCGGAACATAAAAAACACCTCCGAAGGAGTAAACTCCGCCAGCGCTGAGTAGGCCCGGTTGTGGGCCGTATCGAAGCGCGGCCGCATGAGTGACCGCCCTTCGATACAGCTCACTTGCGCTCGCCACTCAGGGCTGGCGGGTTCCAGATCCCCACAAGACGGAACTCCTTCGCGCCATAGCCCGCATGATTCATGGAACTGAGGTGGGCTTCGGTCGCGATGCGGCGCCGAGCAACGTCTTATGAATCATGCGCCACAGGATAGAGGGGGCCGCGCTCGCCGAGCGCCGGCGGATAAGGCTTTACAGTGGTTGGGGTCCCTTCGGTGGCCCGGGGTAGATTACGATATACCCCGTGCTCAGCGGTATCGGTATCGGCGGCGTACCACCTGTCGTGTAGAGAACGTTCCCATTCGAGTCAGTAGCCTCTATGGAGAACGCAGGCTGAAGAACAAATTGCCCGGTCGCCCCCGTTAGGATCCCCGGTGGGCCGTTGCCTAACACGTTGACCGTGATCGTCGCCCCGTATATGCCGTTGAAGTAACCTGTGCCACCGAATGTGGCTGAGTGCCCGCCGAGACCGATGCTCAGGGACGTCACCGCCGGGAAGTAGATTCTGGTCACCAGCTTCGAGATCGTACTCACGATGGTGTTGGCCCCCAAGCGCGCAACCTCGGTGTAGTTGAGGCTGCCCCCGTACTGCAGCACCACGTTGTCGATCTCCGTCTCCGTCGCGGAGAAGTTAAACACTCCCATATCGCCGCGCACCGGTATTGTGCCGGATCCGTCGGTGTATTCTTCAGTTTCGCTGGTGCCGCCGAACACGACCAGGCTACCACTCACTAACGGCGCTTGTGGCTGAGTACCGCCACTCGCCGGCAGTGGTGGCTGGTAGTATCCCGGATTGCCATTTTGGGGCACGGCACTGATGCTGAATGCGCCCGGAGGGCTTGTCTTGGGAGTGCCTGCGACGGCCACCACCGTCAGAGTGGAGAGCACCCCATTGTAGAAGCCGATCGCCGTCACGGTCGCAGTCGTGCCCTTAACTGTCAGGCCCGTAATCTTCTGAGAAACGATTACACAGACCGGAGCAGCGCTTGTGGGGCCGACTTCAACTGTACCGAAATCCACCCGTGGGAGCAACGCCTACCGCGGAGCCGGCGCTTGCCGGGTTGGGCCCGACTACGTTGATAGTGAGTACTCCCTGCCCTTTTGTGGTGGCTATTGCCCCACTGCCGCGGACGCCTGATTGAGCGGGCGAAATGGGAACGGCCGTCTGAGAGAACGCTTGCGGCGCAAAAAGAGTGGCCAGCAAGACAGCCACCAAGAGAATAAATACGTTTCGTCTTAGCAAGACTATCACCTCCTTTCCATCCATGGAACCGCCAGTTTCCATAACCGTGTTATACCTCAAGACAAGCTGGCTGTCAAGGATATTTTATGGATATTTCCACGACGGTTTATGGAAGGCAGCCGCCTTTCGCTCCCGTTTCAGAGGATAATAGTGGATAGGCTGTGGCCGGCAGGCTACGGTTGTTCGGCATAATAGGGTTGATAGTATCTTACAACTGAAATCCAGTCTGGCGTGTAGAGTTCATTACAACTTGTATAGGATTTCAGTTGTAAGATACTACGCTTTTCCCCGGACTTCGCCGGGGAAAAGTGGCCACCTTACGGTGGCAGTTGACCAAGGCAGGCGGTCGGGTTTTTCGCTTTTCGGTTGTTAAGGGATGATTTGGAGGGGGCGGAGATTTCCACCCCCATCCCTTGAACAACACCTGAGTCGGCTCGGGAGAGCTCCCCAGCGTTGCCCTACCCTCCGCCCAGGCAAAGCAAGTATAGCTCATCCGCCATCCCTTAACAACCATAAAGCGGAAAACCCAAAGGCGGTGCGCCGTCGAATCCGCCTTAGCGACAACAAATTGTTTATAGGAGCGCGCTAAGCGCCTACCGTCTTTCGACCGATTCCATCCGCCTCACCATCTCATCCGAGTCCACGAATCCCACGACCCGTGCCGACTTGACTTCCCTGCCGGAAGAATCGAAGAACAGCACCGTCGGAAATCCGAGAACATCATAGGCCTTGATGGCCTGGCGAACGACTGGGCTGCTCTTGGTACATCCACCTGCAGCAAGCGCAAACCGGATGCCGCGCGGATGACTTTCGGGTCGCTGAATGGGCCGTGCTCAAGTTCCTGGCACGCCTGGCACCACCCGGCGGTAAAATCGACCACCAGCCCTTTGTGTTCACGCGCGACCTGGGCAAACGCGGCCTGCCTGTAAGGCTCCCAGGCAAGCGCCGGCTTCGGGGGCATGCGGCATGGCCAGCACTACCGCGACCAATACGGCGGCCGTGCCCCCTACCCTGCTCGCCATGGAAAAGCCCTCGTGCGACCTGATCGAATCGTCGATAAACCCCAGGTAAATCCCGCCCGAGAGCATGACGGCCGGAATCAGGTACGGCTCGACCATTTTGGGCGCGAATCCGGCGGCAAAGTGCGCGGCGGCTCCCAGCAACAAGAATCCCGCGATCTTCTTGACCGCGAGCATCCAGGTCCCCGGAACCGGCATCCTCGCCGAAAACGCGGCCAGCGCGAACAGCGGCGTCCCCAGTCCCAGCGACATCACGAAGAACATCATGAAACCCGTCGCCGGTTTGCCGAGCCGGGCCACGTATAGCAGCAGCCCCAACACAACCGGACCCACGCAAGGCGCGGCCACGACTCCGAAGATAAGCCCCATGATCAGCGCGCCCAGCAATCCGCTGCGCCCGCGTGCGTGCTGGGCGACCCACACGGGCGGGCGCAGCTCATAGAAACCGAACATCGATGCCGCCAGAGCAACCAGCAAGCCCGCTAGCCCAAGCGGCACGAGTTTGCTCTGCATCAGGTCACCGAAGACGCGATTGGTCATCGCGGCAACCGTGCCGAGAATCGAGTATGTGAGCGCGATCCCCAGCACATACATCCCCGCAAGCAGCATCGCCATCCGGGTCTTGTCCTCGTGCTGACTGGAGAAGTAGCCTATCGTGACCGGCACCATCGGGTAAACGCAAGGCGTAAACGCCAGCAGCAGCCCCAGGGCATATAGCACCGCAAACCGAACCGGCGTGCTGGCGCCGCTGAAAAGCTGCGCCATCGAGCGCGGCAGGCCCGCCACCCTGACGGGGTTCTTCGTATTGGATGCGAAGACCTCCGAGTTGACGCGCTCGATCTTCGTTCCGGCGGGGACTATGCTCGTGCTGAGTTGGGCCGTCGAGACAGACGGCGGGAAGCATACCTTGTCCAGGCACGCCTGCGAATCGAACTTCGAGGTGACCGCGACCGGGCCGGGCCGGGCATCCCTTGCCACCCGCCCCGCCGCTCTCATGATAAACGTGCCCTCGTAAACGGGGATACTTTGACCGGGAGCAATGGCCAGGGTCTTGCGCTCAGGCTCGGCATACCGGATCGGTCCCAGTTCGATAGTCTTCGGAGCCTCGATGGTGAGCTTCGCGGGATAAAGCGAGTCTTTATCGTTTGCGCCTATGTGGTACCCTTTCTTAACCGTGGCGCTAACGGCGATATCGAAGCTGTCACCGGGTCTAAGCCTGTCGACCGAGAGCCATATCTTGCTCGCCACGATCTCGGGGGCCTTTATCTGAGCGATAGCGGCATTGCCGGCGATCGCGGCGGTCAGCAATACTAGGTAGGGGAGTATTCGTGTTCGCATAACTACAAGAATTCTATCACAGGACTTTTCCCGTGTCACGCAATTCGAAGCCGGGCGGGTTCAGAAGGGGCAGCGGAAAGTGGAACAACCTGAGGTCCTCTCTGCCTTTCGAAGTTCTCTCTGAGCGACGCGAGCATCTCCTCCGGAGTTATTGTCTTATCCGCAAACACCGCGGACTCGAGAGCAGCGAGGCTGTCGGCGGCATTCGGAATCCCCATAGCCGCACTCGAGTGATACTGGACGGCTTCTCTAAAGGTCCTGGCGGGCTGCGCGGGAACTCTGTCACATATCTGGGCGATCTTCTCCCATTCTCTGCTCTGCACGGCATCCTCCCAAATCCCAAAGTCCGGATGCCCGAAATTTATCATCCCATCACATTGATGGTCGCCACTTTCACCGACAATAGTTGTTCTATTCTAATCGAGGGTTGATATCCGGCTTTAGCCCCTTAGCGCCCTCCTATAAACAATTTGTTGTCGCTAAGGCGGATTCGACGGCGCACCGCCTTTGGGTTTTCCGCTTTATGGTTGTTAAGGGATGGCCGATGAGCTATACTTGCTTTGCCTGGGCGGAGGGTAGGGCAACGCTGGGGAGCTCTCCCGAGCGCCGACTCAGGTGTTGTTCAAGGGATGGGGGTGGAAATCTCCGCCCCCTCCAAATCATCCCTTAACAACCGAAAAGCGAAAAACCCGACCGCCTGCCTTGGTCAACCGCCACCGTAAGGTGGCCACTTTTCCCCAGCGAAGTCTGGGGAAAAGCGTAGTCTCTATCATGTCAATACCGCCTGAACTCACGCTGCACATGGGTACTCGTAGTATCAATTACACAATATGCTCAAGGGGTCTCGTTGTCAAGGGCGGCGAGCGCACTATGCGGCGGGAACGACAAATCGAGCGTCTTTTTCAATTCGGCGCCTTCGAGTTCCCGCCGCATAGTGCGCTGCCTATTGCCCCCGCGCGGCAGGGGTGTATAATTGGTTGGGGCTCTGGATTCTAACTCCTAACTCCTAACTTCTGTTTTCGAAGGAATCATGCACGAAGGCTTTGCCTTCATCACTATAGATGAAAACGATCTTCCCTATAGGTCCGTTGGATCGTTTCGGGATTTCCGCAGCGAATACGACGTTTGTTCCTCACACAAACAATCGTGGTCGCTCCTCAAATCCCGAAACACCGGGAACTCCTAACTCCTGTTTTCGGAGGAGTCGCACGTGAATATCCGGCCATATCAGCCTGGCGATATCGTTGCTGTGAATGAATTGCTGAATCGGTGCCTCGTGCGCGACCCAGTGAGCAGCGAAACATTCGCGTGCAAGGTCCTGCTGGACCCCAACTTCGACCCGCGCGGCGCGCTGGTGGCCGAAGTGGATGGCAGCGTGGCGGGGTTCGCTCTGGGCATGGCGCGGCGGTTCCAACTGGAGGATAGCGCCCCGGATTTCGACCGGTCGTGGATCACCTTGATAGCCGTCGAGGAGCCCTTTCGCCGCCGCGGGATTGCGAGCGAATTGGTCGGGGGACTCGAGCGCTACTTCGCGGGTCGAGGCTGCAAAGAGACTTATGTTTCCTCATACGCTCCCAACTACTTCATCCCGGGGGTCGATGTGGACGCCTACCCGGAGGCGCTCGGCTTTTTCAAGGCACTCGGATTCGATGAGGTCTACAGACCGCTCTCGATGGATGCGAACCTGGTTAAGCTCGATACTCCCGAATGGGTGAGCGAGAAGAGCCGCGCCCTGGAGCGAGACGGCGTAACAATCGAGCCGTTTAGACCCGAATCGATCTTGCCGATCCTGGATTTCATGAGAAGCGAGTTTCCCGGCGACTGGCAGAGGTTTGCTCGCGAGACCATGGGCAGGATTTCCCTCGGCAAGTACCGGCCCGACAACCTCTGGACGGCAAGCGAGAACTCTGGGATAGTCGGTTACGCTCAGCACGACAACGCCGGCCGGTTCGGACCGTTCGGCGTGTCGTCGAGCCTGCGCGGCCGCGGGATAGGCGCGGCGCTGCTCTTTAGCTGCCTACACGCAATGCGCGCAAAGGGCCTGCACAACGCCTGGTTCCTCTGGACCGACGACAAGGCAGCCAAACTCTACGCCCAGGCCGGATTCACGCAGACCAGGCGGTTCGCGGTGCTCAAGAAGGAAATCAGTGTTGGGTGATGGGTATTGGGTGTCGGGTGTTGGGGGAAGGGAATCCCTTCTCACACCCATCACCTGTCACCCAAAACCCGCCTTCCGGCTTCCCTTCGTTGACAACGCCCGCGCAACGGCATAGCATGAATACGCCGAAAGTGACAGCGTGTTCTGCCGGATGAGTGCATTTCCTGAAAGTGGTAGGTGGCCTGGCGAATGAATTCACGGCAACAAAGGCACAAAGTCCCCCTTCGGGGACTAAGGTGGCAGTCGGCGAAGGCCGACTTCGTGGTTCGCAGCTCCGGTTTCAACCGGCAGAATGCGGTCCACCCACAAATCGGAAATGCACCCCGCCGGATTCGGAATCGGCGACACGAATTTGGGGATCCGGATCCTAACTTCTAACTTCTATTTTTCGGGGTGCTGATCTTATGATTCACAGAAGAATCTGGCTGTTGACGCTTGCGCTGATGTTAGTCTCATCGTGCCAGGGCAACAATAAATCTATCACCGATCCGAAAGGAGCCAGGAAAATGCAAATCAAGAGCCCTGCATTCGGGGAGGGCGGCATGATCCCCAAGCAATACACCGGCGATGGAGCCGATATCTCGCCGCCGCTTGCGTGGGATCCGGCCCCGAACCAGACCAAGAGCTTCGCGCTTATCGTCGACGATCCGGACGCCCCGATGGGAACGTGGGTGCACTGGGTCATTTATGATTTGGCGGCCGCGGCGAGCGGCCTGCCCGAAAATGTCCCGCATGACAAGGTTCTAAAAAGCGGCGCGAAGCAGGGAATCAACGATTTCCACAAGATCGGTTACGGGGGCCCGATGCCCCCCAGCGGGACGCACAGGTACTATTTCAAGCTCTATGCGCTGGACATCGAACTGCCGCTCGACCCCGCCGCCACGAAAGCTCAGTTGCTGAGCGCCATGAACGGCCACATCCTCGCCGATGGTCAGTTGATGGGAAAATACAAGAGGTAAATCGATTCGTGAATGTTTTTAGAAACCCCGAACTCCGGGGAATAGCAGGACTGCTGATAGTGATTCTACTCCTCGGCGTCGTGCTCTCCGGCGCCACGGGCAAACTCGAGCAGTGGTTCAATATCACGTGGTTTTCAGGGCCGCAGGCCCTAGATAAAATAGCATTCCTTTCCGAGACCTCCGGTGGCGCCGAGTTGTGCGTAATGAACGCCGATGGTTCGGACCGGAAGAACTTTACCGTTAATGCGCGGGCATCATCGGAGCCCACCATCAACGCCATGGGGACTCGCATCGCCTATGTGGGTACGCTCGAAGGCATGACGCAGGTCTTTTCCGTGCGGACCAACGGCACATCGCTCCAACAGCTCACCAGCGCCACGGGTCCCAAAAGCCGCCCCCAGTACAGCCCCGATGGCCGGAAGCTGGCGTTTATTGCGGGCGGCAAGGTGTATGTGGCCCAGGCTAATGGTGACGACCCGGACCCGGTTTTCCCTACCGAGGCCCAGACACACGCGGCCATGACAAACCCGCTCTCCAAGGAAACGCCTGTCTATACCGATTACGCGTGGGGGCCGGGCGGCTCGATGATCGGAGTAACCAGGGACCCCTCGGGCAGCGACGTGGTTGTCTACCTGGCCAAACCGGACGCCCAGGAGATGGGCCTGCCGGCGCACGCCCTGGCAAATCAGGTCACCAGCGGCCTGCCGGACAGCGCCGCGCTGGCCGTTCCGGCGGACCAGCCGGCGCTTGTGGGCGGGATCGCCTGGGCGGCGGAAAAAGCTGTTTTCACATTCAGCGTGTACGGTGGTAAGAACAGCTTCGTGTTCGTCATCGACGCAAGCGGGAGCAAGCCGCAGCTCGTGGGGTTCCGCCCGTTCGCGCAGACCCAACTCGGCTCTGTGAGGCTGTCGCCGGACGGAACCAAGCTTGTGGCCGCGGCGCGATTTCTTCACAAGGGTGTCCCGGCAGGGCTGCTGGCAGTGGACCTCCAGGACAAGTCGGTCCGGTTCCTCGCCCGAGGAATCTTCGAGAATCTCGTTTATTCTCCCGGGGGCGACCGAATTCTGGCGACAAGACTTTATGAAAAGACAGACAAGAAGGACGTGGTATCCGTGGACCTGACTTCCGGCAAGGTGAGTCAGCTTACCAGCGATGGGTCCAGTTTCAACGCGATATGGAGCCCGTCCAGAGGTTAGAATCGGAAATCGCCACCCAGCGGAGAGCTTAGTGCCGCATTTCATAAATTCGGTGACGTATTGCATCCAAAGGGAAAGAGGGGAATTTTCATCGCGAAAACGCGAAAGAGCGAAAGCACGAAAATGGAAGGAACTGGGAAAACGCAGGGCAGACGGGATCGAAACTCCAGGCCTGTGCTTTACACATAGACTTTCGCGTTTTCGTAATTTCGCGCTTTCGCGATTAGGCGCTTAGCGCCCTGTTAGAAACAATTTGTTGTCGCTAAGGCGGATTCGACGGCGCACCGCCTTTGGGTTTTCCGCTTTATGGTTGTTAAGGGATGGCGGATGAGCTATACCTGCTTTGCCTGGGCGGAGGGTAGGGCAACGCTGGGGAGCTCTCCCGAGCGCCGACTCAGGTGTTGTTCAAGGGATGGGGGTGGAAATCTCCGCCCCCTCCAAATCATCCCTTAACAACCGAAAAGCGAAAAACCCGACCGCCTGCCTTGGTCAACTGCCACCGTAAGGTGGCCACTTTTCCCCAGCGAAGTCTGGGGAAAAGCGTAGATCCCTTCCCTCTTAACCCAGGATTCGACACTGTATTTGCGAATAGGGGCACTTAGAGGCCACCCGTGGCCGGAGGTCCCGACTGATGACTGACGACTGACAACCGTTTTCGGAGGAAGAGAAGATTGAAAAAGATCATAGTGATGTGCCTGCTGATAGCGCTGGGCGGCTGCGTGTTGGCTGACCCGATTATTCTCGCGCCGAGCGCGACCACCCTCTCGACCGGCCAGGTTCGCGCCGAGGCCGCCCTGAGCCCCGGCAATGACCAGGGCAATTACTTCTGGTTCGGAACCGGCATCTCGCAATTCGAGGTAAACCTGATCCGCTGCGGCCAATCCGGCGGCAAGGTTGAGAACGATTTCGGTTTCCAATGGGACATAATACCGCAGACGGTCGCGACCCCGGCGGTTGCCGTGGGCCTGGCCGACGTCGGTTCGCAGTCGAGCAGCGGCGTGGCCCCTTACGCAGTCGCGACCAAGCGCCTGCCGGTGAGCAGTATTCTTCCCTTCGTGAGCAGCTTCGAGATGACCGGCGGGCTCGGAGCAGGCGGGATCAGCGGGCCTTTCCTCGGGTTCGACGCCAAGCTCCCGCTGAAATTCTTTCTGCAGGCGGAATATGACAGCCATAATCTGAATGCAGCGGCCGGCTGGCAGCCGACGAAGCTGTTCCGGCTCAAGGCATACAGCATAAACGGGCACATTTACGGCGGGGCGGAACTGGCGCCGATTACGTTCTAAGTCGAAAGTCGAAAGTCGAAAGTCGGGAGGGGACCGAACCTCGATAACTGGTACCAGCTAGCCTCCACTTCAGACACTTTCGCACTTTCGCGTTTTCGCGATTAAATCCGGTTCCGGCGTTGTCGGATTAGGGGAGGCTTTCGTTGCAACTAGCAGATAAGAGTGCCAAATACGTCGTCGGAGTAGACCTTGGAGGCACCAACGCGCGCGCGTCGGTCGTCCGGACAAGCGGCAAGATCGCGGGAGAAGGACGCACCGACTCACGCGCGATGGCAGGCTTCGAGGTAACTCTCGGCCAGATTGTCGCCGCGGTCAGGATCGCGTTGGACGCTTCGGGGATGACCCTGGAGGAGATAGCGGGCATCGGGATGGGTGTGCCAGGCACGATCAGGCCCGAGGAAGGCGTGGTCGCATGGTCGCCCAATTTTAAGGACTGGAACGGCGTGCCCCTGGGATCTCGGCTTGCCGCCCAGCTCGGCAGGCCCGTCTTCATGGGCAACGACGCCAACGTGGCCGCATTCGGCGAGTACAAGTTCGGCGCGGGGCGAGGCTCGAAGTGTATGGGAATGTTCACCCTGGGCACGGGCATAGGCAGCGGACTGATAATGAACGGCCACATCTGGACCGGTGTGTCGGGCACGGCCACGGAGTTCGGACACACGATCGTGCTGGCCGATGGTCCCCGATGCAGTTGCGGCAGGTACGGCTGCGTAGAATCGCTTGCCAGACGCGACGCGATAGTCGACCGCGCGGCGAGAAAAGCCCACCAGGGCAGGCATACGAGTCTGCTCGAAATGTCCAACCACGACCTGAGGTACATCACACCGCGGATGATCGCCGAAGCCGCGGCCGAAGGAGACGCTGTCGCCATCGAGACCTTGAGCGAGACAGGGTACTACATCGGCATCGCCGTCGCCAATTTGATCAACGCCTTGAATCCGGACAAAGTGGTCATCGGTGGAGGAATTGCTCAGGCCGGTGACTTGCTTTTCGGCCCCATCTCTCAAACGGTCGAAGTCAACGCGCTCTACGAGCCGCTGCAGGTCTGCGATATCGTTCCCGCTGAACTCGGCGACGACGCCGGCGTCCTGGGAGGCGCGGCACTGGTACTCCAGGCGATGGAGGCATGATCTCCCATGTGGGCACGTGCTCCCTCTCCCGGATGGGAGAGGGTTGGGCTGGAGGGGGAAACGCTGCGACCAGGCACAAGCTCTATCAACCCTGAACCGTCAACCGACCATATCAAGGATCACAAAAATGAGGAATCTAATGTTCGCACTAATCTCAACCGCGGTCTGCGCATCAGCTTGCGCGGCTGCCACACTGCCGGTCTATACCTGTAATAAGGTATCCACTCCGCCCGCAATGGATGGCACTCTCCATGATGACGCCTGGACCCACGCCATGCCCGTAACATTGGTCGACTCCCCGACCGGTGAGCCCGCGACCAAACTCACGAAGGCGCGCATGTGCTACGACGATCGGAACCTCTACGTCGGGTTCGAGTGCACGGCTTCCCAAATCACCGCCACAATGACCAGGCGTGACGACCCTATTTACCAGGAAGATGTGGTCGAAATCTTCGTGGCGCCGGCGTGCGATATGGGTCAGCACTTCGAGATCGTGGTGAGCCCTCGCAATGTGGTGTTCGATGCGGATATCCACATGAGCCAGGACGGTAAATCGCCAGGGCCTGGGACGTCGTTCGCATGGACGTGCGAGGGGCTGCGCACGGCGGTGCATATCTCGGGTGCTCCGAGCAAGGACAGCAAGGTCTGCACAGGGTGGACGGCGGAATTGTCGATTCCATTTGCCGCGCTTGGCCGCGCCACCCCGAAGGCCGGTGAGCGATGGCGAGGGAACCTCTTCAGGATCGATCGAGCCCCCGCGCCCGAAGAGTACCAGTCGTGGTCGCCCACCCTCATCAAGCCCGCCTCATTCCACGTGCCTCCGCGCTTTGGGACCATATTCTTCGCGGAATAGGCAGATGGGTCGGACAGTTAGATAGCCGCTTGATGGGTAGGGATCTCCCGAATCCCTACCCCAAAGCCAGCCTCGGATCTCCGAATCCGGCTGATGTAACCAAGGCTCCGGGGTTCGCAAGACCCCTTTCTGGCTCTAAGGTGGCGATTCTGAGATCGCCACCTATCGGGCTTTTTCGCGTTTTCTATCTTTCGCGTTTTCGCGATTAAATCCCTTCCCCGACTTCGCCCCGACTTCACCTTCACAACCGCGAAACCATCTGGTATACTTGAGGTAGTGAACCTCCCCAATTTCTAATTTCTAATCTCTAATTTCCAGACGGGGGCAACCAGGTGGAGATCATTCCTGCTATCGACTTGATGGAGGGTAAGTGCGTTCGGCTTGTCCAGGGCAGGTTCGACCAGGCAAGCGTATTCTCCGACGACCCCACCGAAATGGCTAAGCGCTGGGCTGATGCCGGCGCGCCCCGCCTGCACCTTGTGGACCTGAACGGTTCCAGACTCGGCTCACCTCAGGAAATCGACGCTATCAGCAAGATCGTGAAGGCCGTGGATATTCCCACCGAACTCGGCGGCGGAATACGAGACACCGCAGCAGCCCGGCGGATGCTCGATATCGGGGTCGGCCGCGTAATCATCGGCACATCCGCTGCACTCGATGCAAGCCTCGCGGAGGTCATATTCAGGGAGCTTGCCGAGCAGGCCGTGCTCGGCGTCGACGCGAAGGACGGCTTCGTCGCCATAAGGGGCTGGGAGGAGACCACGCGGGAGGATGCCGTGAGCTTCGCGCGCAAGATGCAAGACCTGGGCGCGCGCAGAGTGATCTGTACCGATATCTCACGCGACGGAATGCTCCAGGGCGCTAACATCGACGCGACGAGGCGAATGGCCGAATCGCTCGATATCCCCATCATTGCTTCGGGCGGTGTAAGCACTCTGAATGATATTATTGGTTTGAAGGAGCTTCAAAGCGTTGGAGTCGAAGGGGCGATAGTGGGCAAGGCTTTGTATACCGGCGCCCTGTCGCTCACCGACGCGCTCGCCGCGGCAGCGTAAGGTTGATAGGGTTTTAGTCTTAGTATCTTACAACTGAAATCCTATACAAGCTGTACTGAACTTTGATATGCCACCTCGGATTTCAGTTGTAAGATACCGAGAAGAAACCACCGACCCTCCGAACTGCGGAAAGGCCGTATTGATTTTCCGGCGATGGCCTTCTTGGTTGCGGCTACGCCGCTTTAGGGGAAGGGAATTTAACCACGAAAACACGAAAAGAAACCTCAGCGCCTGTTGTATCGGGAAACCCCTTTCCCGATACTCCGACCGCGCAGGGTTCCGGGAAAAGGGTTTCCCGAAACAACTTTCGTGTTTTCTCCCGTTCGTGTTTTCGTGATAAAATCCGGTCCCGTCCAGACATCAAATGCAAGTAATACCTGGCATAGACTTGATGGATGATAAATGCGTGTGCGCGGTGCACATGCCTTTTGCCGACGTCTCCCATTTTTCGCACGATCCGGGCGAAGTGGCGCGGACCTGGGCCGAAGAGGGGGCGCGCCGTCTTTATGTGGCCGACCTCGACGGCGCGCGAATGGGCGCTCCGCATAACCTCGACGCGGTCGCGAAAATAATCGAGGCGGGCCGCATTCCCGTCGACCTGGGCGGAGGGATCAGATCGGTCGATACCGCCAGGCGCGCGCTCGATATGGGGGTGGATCGAGTCGTAGTTGGAACGGGCGCCGCGCTGGACAGCCAGTTTGCCAGGGAAGTCTTCGGCGCGCTGGGGGACCGGGTGGTGCTCAGTATTGCCAGCCTCAACGGATATGTGGCCGTCAGAGACTGGCAGGCCAGGACCGACGAGAGGGCCGAGGACTTCGCCAAACGCATGTGCGATCTGGGCGCTTGCCGGATAGTCTTCACCGACGTCTCTCGCAAAGGAATGCACGGAGGAGTAAACATCCACGCCGTGCGGCGAATGGCAAAGGCGCTGAACGTTCCGGTGGTGGCCTCGGGCGGCGTCAGCAACCTCGCGGACCTCATGGACCTCAAGGCGCTGCAGCCGATGGGCGTCGAGTCCGTGATAGTGGTGACCGCCATCTACTCCGGCGCCATCAAACTCTCCGAAGCGATAGCGATTTGCGAAGGAACGGGTTAAAGGTTCAAGGTTCCCCGGCTCAGCACAGGCTCTCTAACCAGGCACGCTTGCCGCAGGCGAGACTATTCCCAACCTTTAACATTCAAACCTTTAACCTTCAACCCCTTCTATATGCTATACTATCAGCAGTAGTCTGGCGTTGATTCGCTTATATCGGCCAGATAGTCTTGGCGAAAGGAGGCGCGGCAATCGTGAGAAGAATCTTGATTACGGCAATCGTGGCCCTGGCGTTTTCCCTGATGGCGCTGATGCCGACTATGACGTGGGCGGGAAGTGCCCGCGGCACGGGCGCGGGGTATGGAGCCGGTATAGTGGTGATCCACAAACATCACAAGCACCACAAGCATCACAAACATCCGAAGCATCCGAAGATAATTATTGTTCCGCGGAGGTAAGACCCCGACCGTTGTTTCGGGAAACCCTTTTCCCGAAAGGAAACGAAGAATATGGCCCGGCTACCGCCGGGCATTTTCTCTTGGCTGTCAGGTTAATGCATCACCACCACGCAGCCGAAGCAACCTAATCCGCCTCCTGACACGGAACTAGCGGCTCCAAGCCCTGAATCAATTCCGGAAGGCGTTTCTCTATGACTTCCCACACAATGGACAGAGCAATGTCATCGTAACCGTGGATGAGCCGGTTGCGCATACCGATTATCTGACGCCGTGGCGCCTCTGGATGCTGTTCTCTGAACGGCTCCGACACCCTGGCCGCCGCTTCCCCGACGATCTCGATGGCTCGAATCACGGCATATCGACACTGTCTGTCTTGCTGGAAGTCTTCAAAAGTCATGCCCGACGTGAACTCGAAGAGCTGTTCGTGCCTCGTGAAGCATATCATACAAACAGCCAATGTCACGCAGCATATAGCACCTCGGCGGAGCCAAGTATGGCTTTCTTGCGAATGAAGTTGGCGCTTCGCTCGATTCCCTCCCGGCAGACAATATCCACCTTGCGGCCTACTATGGCCGTCAGTTCTTCCTCCATATCGACAAGTTCGAAAAGGCTTACATGGGCGTCGGGCAGAAACGCCACAAGCACATCGACATCGCTTTCAGGACCGAAGTCGTCCCTGAGTACGGAGCCGAACAGCGCCAACTCAGCTATCTTCCACTTGCGGCAGAACCGGGTTATCCCCACTATATCAAGACTGATCCGCGGACTCATATAACGAATGACCTCCCGATTGTGTCCAGCGATACAACATTATACTGAAAGAGGCATGTTTAATACAGGGACGGTTTGAAGATAAAGGTTAGAACTTAAATTGCTTCAGCTGCAGTGCAACCGAAGCAACTCAAGTTGGTTGTCCGTTCACGGTTGACGGTCGCCGGTTCTCACCAGTAAGGGAGCACTTCAACGTGCCCCGATAGCCAGCGCCCAAGCTTTAACCTTCTAACCTTTTGACTTTTAGCCTCGTGGCCGGCCCATCGGCGGTTACTTCATTATCACCACATTCGCCGGCTCCATGTTCTCACCACCCGAATCAAGCCCGGACTCAATATCTCGCAGCCGGATATGCCCGTGACGGAGACATACTCACCGATCGTAACCGACGCGGTGCTATAGACCTTTACGCCGGTATTCCCCGAGCCATCCTGCAAGTCCGAACCATCGTCAATGTAGAAATATCCTGAGCCGGAATATGTCACATCGCCCCAGGTGGTTACCAGCAAGCCGATGTTGTTGATACCGGCCGCCCCGGTGATTCCCTGCTGTCCGGTTGGGTTCGAGCCTGTGGAGTAGCAATAGTTGCAACCGCCAAGCGAGCAGTTCGGCATACCGAGCGGATTCGGAATGTTGGCCGCGCTGCCGGACGAGTCCGATACGGAAGTAGCCTGAAGAGCCAGCTCTCCGTTGGACACAGCAAGCGGGCCGTCAACCGTAACAAGGTCGCCGGGATTGACTGACTGAGAGGAAAGTATCCTTAGCCCACCCGACCTGTCCGGCTCCTCGATATAGAACGCGCTGCCAAAGACCGCGGTCACGGGCTTGCTTGTAAGCTCGACAGTATATCCCTGCGGCTGTGACCTTGCCTGAGAGACGGTGGGCACCAGGTAAGCGACGCCCTGCCACTCACAGCACCCCATATCCACCGTTCCGCCGACAATGCGAGGGTTGCCGTCCAGGTCGATGATAAAGCCACTGCTGTTGGTGAGGAATGGAGGAGCCGTGACTACCGAGTCGGTGCCCGCGTTGATGCACGGCGAACCGGCGGACAGCCGGTAGTTCCCGCCAGCCGAGTTCAGAAACAGTGGATCGGCTGAAATGTCGCCGTTCCCCGGCGCCAGCCCTGAGTAGTTGCGGGCGGTATTCCCGTATACGTCGTTGCTGAGCAAGGTTGGCGTGCCGGGTGGATAGGGGCTGTAGTCTGTTCCATCGTATATCCCCGAAGAGTTGAACGCCACTATATTATTGCAGACTGCGGGCGAGGAGGTTTCCAGGCAGCATATCCCGCCGCCGCTGTCTGTGGTGTTGGCTGTTATGGTGTTGTTGGTGATCGTCGGCGAGGAGCCGTAGCAGTCGATCCCGCCGCCCCAGCCGTCCGCTGCGATGTTGTTCGCTATGGCGTTGTTTGTGATCGTCGGAGACGAGTTGTCGCACTCGATCCCGCCGCCGTAGGTCGCGCTGTTCCCCGTTATGGTGTTGTTCGCGATGGTCGGCGAGGAGCCGACGATTTCAGTTATAACCCGCCACGTGAAGGTTGTAAGTCCCGAGCGCGTACTGGATTTGCGGGGCGGAGGATCAGCTTTGAGCAGTCTTGCTCCCATTGGCAGTCGTATCGTGACTACGAAGACTGCCTCACGGTTCGGAATCCACGCCTGATACAAACTCTGTAATCATATTAGACGCGGCAAGGCACCCGCCAATGTGCGGTGTCTGTGGCATATCTGCCTTCTATAATCCTCCGCTCAAGATGGACTTCTGGTTCTGTCAAAGCAGTGCGTGTCGGCGGTAAAACGCACAACTTTACGGCATGCACCAGCAAGAGGTAAGTAATGGCAAGCGATCTTTGGGCCGGGGCCCATTCAGTTGTGCAGTCGTCCCGATGACACCACTCCAGAAACACACGGAGGCAACCGATAATACTCTAGAAATCCGTTAAAACAAGGGCACTGTCCTGTTGGATATGCTGCGATTGCATCGTGGGATATTTCTTGATGTTGATGATCATTTTCAAGATTCTATCTGTTATTGCGGGATGCGGCCTACTCGTCGCCGGCTATAATCAGTGGATAGCCAAGAAGGTACGCGAAGCCACGTTTCTGAGGGAGCAACTGCAACGGCTGTACGCGCCCCTGAAATTTCTGGTTGAAACAGAATGAAGCATGGCTCGATCGTGGGGAGCGGCTTGCTATTTCCCCCGACTATGCAAAGGAAGAAGTGAACACGGTAGCGCGTACACGTACTGTGGCTACATCGACGCAAATGGAAAGAAGATGACGGAGATACTGCGAGACAACTTCTCCTATGTCGATGTGGACGATGAGGAACTGTTCGTCCAGTTCGCCATAGACCAGATAGACGCAGACACGCAGCGCGGTCTGTCGTTTCCAGTTTGTCGTGCGTTGTCGCGACGACACCCTCCCGAGCAGTTCGACATGCGCGTCAGAGAGAAATTCATTGAGAAGCGACAGCAGCTTGGCGAGGACAAATCTGATGTCGGCCGTTGGTGGTGGTGCTCAGGGAGCAATCTGAAGTCTCTGCACAGATATTTCCCAAGTGAGCACTTCAGGTATCACCTCGACGACCGCGACCCCGTAGGCGTGGAGCACTTGAGCCTGTACGAGGCATTCAGACTGGCGATTGTCGTTGAGGATAAGGAGCCCGAGCCGACGCTTATTCTGACTCCTCTCGGCAGGCAGTGCTGGCGCGCGTCAGAGAACAAATTGCTCTTCCCACCCAGCGTGAAGCTGACTGGCCGCCAAGATGCTCAGGGCAGCATCACGCATTCGCATCCAGCTTTGCCTAGTTTTGTGGGCTCCTCTGGCTGGACTCATATCGAACTTACCTGAGCACTGAAGACGGAGTTTGGGTCCAGCCACCTGATTTTCGGTGTTCGGGAAGCTTGGAACACCAACGATTGGCCCTAGCAACCCAAGGATTGAGCTAGCTCTGGGAATGTGACAACCCGATCCTTCTGCTTGCAAGCAGGCGCAACCATTCTGGTCAGGCGGTCATCTTGCGTAACAAGAACGATGTCATTCTCCACGAGGTGCATGAGTAACAACAGATCGACCATGTCATTCGGGTTAGCGTCAAATGTGTAGCCTTCGCTTATCGCTCTCCGCCAGATTTCGCAATGGGCACACTTGAACGCGCAGAGTCGGTCGTCGATCATATCAATCACTGACTGATCTATCGGCTCAGTCAGCCCTGCTCTAATAGCAATTGCAATCGCAAACACGGAGGAGTTGTGCATGGATTGCAGATCGTTCAAAGCCGCCGCTTTGTCGCCGCCCCTAAGTCTTGTCGATTTGCCCTGCAGGCGTTTTGCGACATAGCTGCCCCAATATGTGCCAAGCATCCCCACTATATGATCTGCTGCCCACATAATCTTGAAATCACGGTGTTCCTTGCCAATCAGGGCACAGTGAGTCGATAAATTCGTTTGGATACCATTAGACGAGATTGCAACTGACTGCGAGAAGCTCTCCAGATCAGCAAACCTGGGTGTAGAAGCCAAGTACTTGCACAGTTCGAGAGCGGGAACGACAATTGACTTGTGCAATGGTGTCCCAGTTATCTCGTTTTGCAGAGCATAGTCGGGCATGTTCCAGTATCTGCTCATCCGTATAGTTGACGAGCAGCAACAGTGCCCCACGAAAGTGATCGTAACTGTTTCTCTCTTGGGGACTAATATGAGCTATGAGTTCGTGTATCGTCTCCGTGGAGCCGACAAGTTGAGCACCTTGCTCCTTGAGCTTCGCCTTGACTTGCTTCGCTTTCCGAGGATCTATCGCCTTGTCACCGCCCTGGGATTGGCTGGTCATAGCACGAAAGACGTTGGTGTCGAATAGATATCGAGTCATAGGGTTGTCTCCTTGATAAATTGCATCTTCTCATGTTTTGTGTTTCGGGAAACCCTTTTCGCGAAATTTGGCGCACGCCTCAAGAGCACAAAAGGCAGAGCAATTATACAACTGCTCTGCCTTAATCTTCAAATATGCTGACTGCCCTGGCTGGACTCATATCGAGCTTTTCTGGCGCAGGCGGCGTAGCCAGTGACGACCTTCCCCTCTGGTAGTATCTGAACCTTCATGCAAAAGCGGGTTCAGCCCCAAGACGGATACGAGTCAAGAAACCATTATTCCACAACACCCCAATAATGATAACAACTTTTCTTGTGTACGCGGTCATTAAAGCGTACTGCCATGCCCGATAATCCAACAACGTAAGGCGTCGGAAAATCGCAATCACTCGTAAGGACGCCGAATGACGGTTCAACGGAGAGCCAAGGAGAAGAAAATGAAAAGGGTGGTATTCTTTGTCGCTGTAATTGCGGTGCTTCTTGTTGCCCCAGTCATGTGTTCTGCTCAGCATGCCACTGTGACCGTACCGGGCAACTGGACTCCACAAGGTTGGTGGGTTGACACGGGCTTAAACGTGACTGCCGGGACAATCGTGAACGTTACAGCATCTGGTTGGTGGACACCATCAGCACCAAACTACGGTGGTCCTAATGGTCGGACGGACCAATACGAGGTACTGGCCCGATCAGTTTTTAGACGACGAAGGGACGGTCGCGTCTGGTAACTCAGCATTTCCCGATGGTGAACTCATAGGCTATGTTGGCGTGACCCCGCCAATGATCGGGTCCTACTCGTCGATGACCACGGGGCAGAGAGATGCCTGCATCTCCGCAATGCTCCCGTTAGGTTCAAACGTAACTGTAACCGCCAATAATTCGGGGGAGTTATGGCTAGGTATGAACGACGACGCCTACTCCGCGAACTATTTTGATAACGCTGGCTCAGTTGTAGCCACCGTGACCGTTACCAAGCCGGGAACCGTGCCCGAACTTTCCTCATTCCTCGCGCTCCTATGCGGGTTCACCGGCCTGTGCGGTGCGGCTTGGAGACGGCGGAAGTAAGGACTGCTTGTGTTGACGCCGAATGACGGCTCACAGAAAGAGAAGAGGAGAAAAATGTTCAAGAAGTTGGCAACGTTAGCGTGTCTTGCGGGGCTGTTCGTATGCGCCGTCACCGGTGCTGAAGCAGTGCAGTACCAAGTGACGAACCTCGGCGCACTTCCGGGAAGCGAAAGCAGCGAGGCTTTCGGAATCAATAACAACGGACAAGTAGTCGGGGAATCTTTTATTGGTGACAGCAACGATCTTCACGCGTTCTTGTGGCAGAATGGGGTCATGCAAGACCTCGGTACGCTGCCTGGCTGTACCTGGCAGCCGTGCTACAGCCATCAACGACAGTGGGCAGGTGGTTGGATACTCCTATGATGATGTTAGTGGTAACTCCTATGCATTTTTATGGCAGAATGGCAGAATGCAGAATCTTGGAATGGGTGCAGCTTATGGAATCAACGATAACGGGCAAGTGGTCGGAGACTCTCAAGATTCTAGTGGTAGTTATTATGCGTTTTTATGGGAGAACGGAGTTACACAGGACATCGTTCCAGGGGGTGTCGCATTAGGGATCAATAGTATTGGACAGGTGGTGGGGGGTGCAAGGAACGCTGTTAGTGGTCAATCAATGGCTTTTCTCTGGCAAAACAACAGTGTGACCGCCCTTGGCTTACTACCGGGAGGTTATTATAGCTGGGCTACTGGAATTAACGATAGTGCGCAAGTGGTTGGATATGCCTGCGATGCTAATTGGCAGCCAAAGGCATTCTTGTATCAGGATGGGACAATGCAAGACCTTGGTACACTCCCAGGAGGAAATGGGATTGCTGATGGAATTAACGATAGTGGACAGGTGGTCGGAGGTGGCAGCCATGATTTCGTATGGCAAAACGGAATAGTGACTGACTTGGGGGAGGGTGGCGGAGCTTATGGAATTAACAATGAGGGTTGGATATGCGGGGAGCAGAACGGTAGTGCTACTCTCTGGCAACCCGTTCCCGAACCGGCCTCATTCCTCGCGCTCCTATGCGGTATGACCGGTCTGTGCGGAGTGGCCTGGAGATGGCGGAGGTAAGGACTCGGCAACGCGCACTTTCCATGCTTCTATGAGAAGTCCATGCACACTAGATAACCGATTCCGTGGAAAAGCATGGAAACATGGAATAACATAACGGCCTTGAAGCGCTTTGTGCGTCACTTGGCCTGGAGGTATCATGAACGAATCCTGTAACGCGAACGGGTACAGAATCAGACTGACGGCAGTGTCCATCTTCAACAAGACGACGGGCGAGGACGAACCGTGTCCTGACTGGCTCGGAAGCTGGCCCACGGAGTGTGCTTTCCAGACAAGAGAGCAAGCCGAAGAGCACGCTAAGGCCGTGTACGGGGACCCGAGGTACTGGAGAGTACGAGGTGTTCAGAGATATTCCGTTGGCGGTGCATATTATTAGTCAGGACCAGCAGAAAGAAATGGAAAGGCTTGGTTGGGAAAAGGTCGCGCTCTCCGACGTGGTTGTCCGTTGCGAAGTGAAGTCCGTAGACACGGATGATCAGGAGTTGGAGTGCCTGCGCAACACGGCGCAGGAGCACGATCAACTCAGCTCGTCGTGGGTCGAGCGCATTAGGTCCGCACTCAGATGTAATAAAGCCAGGGTTGTGATCCTCCAGGAGAGCGTGCAGCGGGAGAAGCGTCCAGGCGGGCGAAAGGAGTTACGAGCCATTGCTTTCGTTATGGCCCACGGTCAGCAGCCTCCAGCGAAGCCGAATGCTTGAAATATGCGAGCCGCATAACCCAGACTGTTTTGATGTTTCGGGAATCTTGTTTCCGAAACCTTCCTGAACGAATGAAAGGCAGAGCAATTATACAACTGCTCTGCCTTAATCTTCAAATATGCTGGCTGTCCTTCGTGGTCTCATATCGAACTTTTATGGCTCAAGCGGCGTAATCCCTTGCACATCTCAGGAAGAAGTTGCCGAAAGGCCATCAGTTCTCACCCGTGAGGCAGGAAAACCATTGCATAATAACGGCCGTCCCAATGCCCTGCACCACCCTAAGAAAGCAACCGCTACGCTGACTTTCTTCTCCGAATCAAGCCACCCATTGCCCCAATGCCGCAGAGCACGACGAGGATGGAAGATGGTTCGGGGACAACAGGCCCTAGCGTTGTACACGAAACACCCGTGTAGTAAGAGCCGAGATCGCCCCAGAAAGTCACTGAATCACCTGAGACAACACCAGGACTGTATTTCTTGTCTGTCTGCAGGACAAAAGTCGCCGTCATTCCCGGCGCATACATACTTCCCCAATCGTACCCCCAGAATCCAAGCCATTCATAATTATCTGGTGCCTGAGACGATGCTATACCGGGTGCCTCCGTAACTACATCCTGGTTCCATACACCAAAGCTTCCATTCAGATTGGGAGACGACGGGCAGGTGTAGCTCAGAACAACGAGGTAAGCCGGGACTAGAACGAACCAGCCGTCTAGTCCCGCTCTCTTACCTGATTGTCCCTGGTCAACATTGTATACCGACCAAGAATACTCATAGCTATCGCCCAAATCCTGAACCGTTGTCGTGACGAGATAGCCAGCCTGAGCTATTGAGCAACTGGCAAGCAACAGCGACACCCCAAATATAATGTATTTCATCTTTACTCCCCTTATGACTTTCAGCTATTCAAATGCTCTTCGTTTGCTTTCCGTGTCTCCGCCAGCCCAAACCAGCGATGCCGCAAAACAAGGCGAGGATGGAAGAGTGTTCGGGAACAACGTAGTGCCCAGGCTCAAAGCACTTGAATGTCGTTGGCGTCTCTAACCCAAATCCCTGGCACATAGACAACTGTTCCAGCGGCGCACAAATAGCCGTTGACATAAACCCACCCCGAGCCGGGAATAGTTATTTGTTCGACTCTGGAAATTCCGGTCACTGTGACATACCCGTACGCTGGTAGAGTAATTCCGGCTGGAATGTGAATCCTGATGCCTAGCACCGGACCTACTCCATCCTGATAGCCGAACCCATCATCTACGTAGGCAATATGCTGCGAGGGAATCACACCGGTCAAATTCCCCGCCATTTTTACTAGCAAGCCCGTGGTATTCAGCCCCACATAGCTGAGCGTTTCAGTCAAGTCGCTGCCGATAGTCTTTGAGGTCATAAATAACGAAGTCAACGGGGTTCCGGCGGCAATACCTGTGAATGTGACATTGTTGACCTGGTATTCCCCGCCGACCATGCCCGTGGTGCCGGTGAAGCTCACAACTTGCCCCACTGAAAGAGCTTGGTTTGTAACTAGCTCTATGCCGGAACTCCGGTCTGCCGATTCCACGGTGACACCCGCAGAGTCAATGGTAGTTGCGGTAACTACTGCGTTGTTGATGACAGCCAAAGTGCCGGGCGAAAGGTTCCGTGCCATGCCGATGGATATAGGCATCGGCATCCAGGTCACAGTGAGTGTGACAGTCGTTGTGTTACCTGCAGCATCAGAAGCCATAATCGTGAGTATATTATCGCCAGACTGCAGGGCAATCCCTGACTGTGACCACTGAGTCGTTCCCGTGCAGGTTCCGCCGCCGCCCATGTTGTTAGACCACTTGACTTGTGTGACGCCCACGGTGTCCGATGCAGTACCCGATAACCCGATTGTGTTGGAGTTCGCGATGTATGTGGGGGCTGTCGTGGGAGAGGTAATTGCTACCGAGGGGGGCGTCAGGTCATAATCAACATTTAGGGTCGCACTCCCGGCATTACCGGCTGGATCGGTGGCTGTAATTGTAATGATATTGTTGCCACTCTGAAGCTGAATCCCAGGCGCAGACCAGGAGGTCGTTCCAGTGCAGGTTCCGCCGCCTCCCATGTTGTTGGACCACTTGACTTGCGTGACACCCGAGCTGTCCGATGCGGTGCCGGATAATCCGATTGGGTTGGAGTTCGTGAGGTATGCGGAGTTTGTCGTAGGAGAGGTAATAGCGACCGAAGGTGGAATTGGCTGGAACTCATAGCATCCAATGTCCACAGTTCCGCCCTCAATGCGAGCGTTACCATCTAGATCAATAATAATGCCGTTGCTGTTCTGGAGGAACGGAGGAGCAATGACCACGGCATTAGTACCCGTGTTGATGCACGGTGAACCGACCTGCAGGCGCAAGTTGCTGAACTTGCTCACGAAGAGGGGGTCGGCTGAAATATCACCCGTTCCCGGCAGCAGCCCTGAGTAGTTGTATGCAGTGTTTCCGTATACGTCGTTGTGCTGCAGGGCGGGCATAGGCCCACCGCCTCCATCTTGTACCCCGGAAGAGTTAAACGCCACGATGTTATTGGAGACTGCCGGCGAGGAAGACCATTCGCAGTATATCCCACCGCCGCCGTTTTCACTGTAGGTGTCGGCGACTGGACCTATTTCCGGTTATGGTGTTGCTTACGATGGCAGGCGAGCAGTAGCACTCGCAGTATATTCCGCCGCCGTAGAATGTGCTGTTCTCCATTATGCTGTTGTTTACGATTGCGGGCGAGGAAGAGTTTTGGCAGTATATCCCGCCGCCTCCGGCGTTGGTGCAACTGTTCCCCGCTATAGTGTTGTTCGTGATCGTGGGCGAGGATGCGTAGCAGTGTATCCCACCGCCATTCCCGCCGCTGCTGTTCCCCGTTATGGTGTTGCTCGTGATCGTGGGCGCGCAGCCGTAGCAACCTATCCCGCCGCCCCAGCCTTGTGGGCTACTGTTCCCCTTTATAGTATTGTTTGAGATAACAGGTGAAGACTCGTAACGGTCCACCCCGCCACCGTCGCCGTATTCGCCCGCGCTATTGGCTGTTATGGTGTTGTTCGCGATCGCCGGCGAACAGTTGAATTCGCAACATATACCACAACCGGCGGTCCCCACGTTGCCCGCTATCGTGTTGTTCGTGATCGTCGGCGAGCAGTAGCCAAGGCAGCATATTCCGCCGCCCTCGCCCTCCACCGCGCTGTTGGCCGTTATGGTATTGCATGTAATCGTCGGCGAGGAGTAATTGTAGCACCATATTCCGCCGCCCATGCCCTCCTGGGCACTATCGCCCGTGATGGTGTTGTTGGTGATCGTCGGCGAGGAGCCATCGCAATATATCCCGCCACCGTCGGTACTGGATGGACTGCTCGAAGATAGTCCCACTCCCATTACGGAGCGTTGCCATTTCGTCATGTGACTCTAAGATGCCCAAGGCCTGCTCCGCGTGCTTATCCACGGGAGTTAAGAACCCTTGGCGACCACATCAAAAAGAGACGCCTTGACCTTGGACTCTTTCAAAAAGACGTGGGCAGAGCAATTGGGGTTAACCAGCACACGGTCATGATTTGGGAGCGGAATCAAAGGCCGATATTAGCCAGGAATGTGCCAAAGGTCGTCGCCTTTCTCGGATATGACCCTTACAATGGCGGATGTCATTTGCGGTGAAGACGCAGAAGAAGTCGGTCACCTGTCTATTTTGTCGCGCTTGAACGAACCCAAGACTACTCTGGCAATGTTCTGGCGTTTTGTCGTCTTATCGAATTCATGCTGAGGCTGGAAGTCGACGTTGACCTTGGCTGATGCGGACCCACCACTGATGTGTTATCCTCATAGGCTCGCTGATATTATGGCGGTCTGCTCGGTCCCCCGTTGCCATGCGATTGTCTATCCGGAGCGACTTGTCCTCTATCAGTCGGCGCTCGACACGCTTGTAGCCAGCAGTGTGTTCACTACGTTGTTCTGGTATTTCCGGCAGCTCGAAATGCCGGTCACGCACGCATATTTGCCGACATCCGGCACGGTCTGGCCTTCGGCATTGACATATATGCCACTATTTACGGAGCCGTCGCTCACGCCGCTGCCGTCGTCTAAGTAGAACCAGCCCGTACCATTCGCAGTCACGTTGCCCCAGATTCTCACGAACAAGCCGATATTGTTCAGGCCGTTCGCGCCCCAAATACCGCACTGACCCGCGCCGGTGGTGGAATTGTAAAGCGAGTCGCCGCCGCCCAAACTCTTGTTCGAAAGCCCCAGCGGATTCACGATGCCGGAGCCGAGGGATGTGGCGCCAGAAGCCTGAATATAGCGCTCGCCCGTCGTAGCGTTCGTATGCAGCGTACCCGTCACGTCCACCATTCCGGAGGTGGGTGCGGCCGCGCTGTCGATGATGCATATCCCGCAAGATCGGTCCTGATTCTCCACATAGAAGCAGCCGCTGAAGGCAGCCGTTACCACGCCGTCTGCTTCCACGGAAGAGCCATCCGAGGAGGATTTGCTAACGCCTTTCACCACCGCTTGCACCTCGGTCGATGGCAGGCTCGTCACGG
This sequence comes from uncultured bacterium, assembly GCA_963823885.1. Taxonomy (GTDB): domain Bacteria; phylum Armatimonadota; class UBA5829; order UBA5829; family UBA5829; genus CAWGNL01. Next base: position 12,620 of record CAWGNL010000070.1, on the reverse strand, counting down.
TGTTCTGGTTATTCGAGTTGGCCGGGGTCACGGTTTGCACTACGAGATAGTTCGCCCCAGGCGAAAGCCCGGTCACGGTGAGTTGCGAGGCGGATTTGCTCCCTGTTTGGTTCTGAGTGCTGAATGTGTAAGGCCCACCGCTCGTCTGGCTGATACCCACCTCGTAGTACCCTGGGTCGCTGGTGTATAGGACAGGCGTCCAGGAAAGAGTCGCGCTTCCTGACCCCAGAGCCGACACCGTAACGTTTGTCGGCGGCACAGTCTGCGTGTTTTGCCAGTCGGGGAACTCCGCCTCCATAAACGTCTGCACTGCAGGGTCGGAGGATGAAAGGCCGTTGTAGTCAACGCAGCCATACCCAAGGCCGCTGAGGTTGACAATCGAGGACGGTATGTCCCCAACGAGGTCATTTGAAGACAGGTCCAGATACCACAGGTTCGTAAGACTATTCCCGGTCCAAGCCGGTATCGTTCCAGTCAACTGGTTGCCGTTGAGGAGCAGATACTGCAGATTTGCGAGGTTGCCGATCTCAGACGGTATTGTCCCGCTCAGTTGGTTGTATTCGAGGATCAGATAATACAGATTGCCGAGGTTGCCGATCTGAGACGGTATTGTCCCGCTCAGTTGGTTGCTGTTGAGGTACACTCCTGCAGATTAGTGAGGCTGCCGATCTGAGATGGTATTGTCCCGCTCAGTTGGTTGGTGTCGAGGTCCAGAAGCCACAGACTCGTGAGGTTGCCGATCTGAGACGGTATTGTCCCGGTCAGTTGGTTATCGCCGAGGTCCAGTTCCGTCAGATTGGCGAGGCTGCCGATCTGGGATGGTATTGTCCCGCTCAGTTGGTTGGTGTCTAGGTCCAGCGCCGTCAGATTGGTGAGGTTGCCTATCTGAGACGGTATTGTCCCGGTCAGTTGGTTGCCGTCGAGGTCCAGCACCCACAGATTTGTGAGGTTGCCGATCTGAGACGGTATTGTCCCGGTCAGTTGGTTGGTGTTGAGGTACAGAAGCCACAGACTCGTGAGATTGCCGAGATCAGACGGTATTGGCCCGCTCAGTTGGTTGTTGTCGAGCCACAGAAGCCACAGACTCGTGAGGTTGCCGATCTGAGACGGTATTGTCCCGCTCAGTTGGTTGTTGTCGAGGCGTAGCTCCTGCAGGTTTGTGAGGTTGCCGAGTTGAGTCGGTATCGTCCCGGTCAGTTGGTTGGTGTCGAGGTCCAGTTCCGTCAGATTGGCGAGGCTGCCGAGTTGAGTCGGTATCGTCCCGGTCAGTTGGTTGTCGTAGAGAATCAGGTACATCAAATACGTAAGGTTGCCGATCTCAGATGGTATTGTCCCGCTCAGTTGGTTCCAGTCGAGGTACAATTCTGTCACGTGGCCGTTTGTGACGGTGACCCCGTACCAGCTCGCGCTGCTTGTCAGCCAGCCAGAATTGTTCGTCCACCCCGCCCCGTTCGTGCTGTTATAGAGATCGACAAGTGCATTGTATTCCGCGGTCGAGATTCCGAGGGGGACAAGGAGCGTGCATTGGTCCCACCAGTCCTGAGCTATGCAATTGTACCCAGCCATATAGTCCTGGCCATTGTATGTCCAGTGCATGCCGCAGTCGTCACAACTTATCGCGTCCACGCCGCCGTCGGGACCGACATCGCCATCAAGGGGGGTGTAGCCCGTCGCCCACTGCCCCTCTGACGCGTCGTAGAAAGCGTAATTCACGGTCCAGGAATCACCGAGTCGCTCTGTACAGCCGACGTACCCAGCCTCCAGCCACCAGGCCGCTAAGCTGGTCCTCCGTGGGATTCGCGGGGGAGTTGTCGGAAAAGAGGAAATCCCAGTGGCATATGCGCCATCCTCCGTTGTCCGGATCGTACACGGCACACGACAGGGTGTTGCTCGTGTCGTAGTGATCCAAGTCGTTCGAACTGCCGAAGCCCGCGCTGTGGCGCATGTCCCATTCGGCAACTCCGCCCGACGCGGTGCCGCCGGCTGGTATGTAGCCGGGGACGTCATAATCGGACGAATCTACTGGGGAGTAACTAACAGTGTACCGAGACGGTCTTGCCCGTATAGGGATCGACTGCAGTCAGGGTAATGTCGTAGGACTGGAAGGGGTCTTCGCCGACGTAGGACCCGGTTATGCCCACGCTGCCCACGGGGATACACCGCGCCGCAGGCGCAAGCCCCACGCACAGAAATAGCGTCAGCGCCAACGCGGCTGCAAGACCAGAAAGACGGGGCATCTCCGCGCCCCCACCTCGCACACGCCGCGCACCCAACGCGTTTCGGAAACGGGGTGCTGCCCCAGCCAGCAGCCACGATGCCTTATTACCGAATGCCATTTCTCTCATTTCCCTTTATCCCCCTTAGATTAGAAACCACATCTGACAAAAAAGCCCGCCGCACTTCCTGTTGTTGCTTCTCCAGCCGCAAGAACTGCCACGGGCTCGACTACAGCATACCCCCGCTATGCACGCCCGTCAAGGGTATTTGCTCCAGCGCCAGCAGGGGATGGGTCCCAGCTATCCGCCGCTGGACACGCTGGTAGCCAGCAGCGTGTTGACCACGTTGCCCTGGTATCGTCGGCAGCTCGATATGCCGGTCGCGCACACATACGCGCCCACGGACGGCACGCTCTGGCCTTCGGCATTGACATATATACCGCTATTACCACTGCCGTCGGTCACAGAGCTGCCGTCGTCTAAGTAGAACCAGCCCGTACCATTCGCAGTCACGTTGCCCCAGATTCTCACGAACAAGCCGATATTGTTCAGGCCGTTCGCGCCCCAAATACCGCACTGACCCGCGCCGGTGGTGGAATTGTAAAGCGAGTCGCCGCCGCCCAAACTCTTGTTCGAAAGCCCCAGCGGATTCACGATGCCGGAGCCGAGGGATGTGACGCTCGAAGCCTGGATATAGCGTTCGCCCGTGGCTGCGTTCGTTTGCAACACGCCCGTCACGTCCACCAATCCTGAAGTGGGGAAAGCCGCGCTGTCGAGAACGCATATCCCGCACGAGCGGTCCTGGTTCTCCACATAGAAGCACCCGCTGAATACCGCCGTTACCACGCCGTCTGCTTCCACGGAGGTCCCGTCCGACCAGGACTTCACCTGGCCCACCGATCCGCTCCCCACACCGTTCGCCACCTGAATCTCCGTCGATGGCAAGCTCGTCACCGTGTTCTGGTTGTTCGAGCAGGCGGGCGTCACTGTTTGCACTACGAGATAGTTCGCCCCAGGCGAAAGCCCCGTCACGGTGAGTTGCGAGGCGGATTTGCTCGCTGTTTGGTTCTGCGGTACTGAATGTGTAAGGTCCACCGCTCGTCCGGCTGATCCCCACCTCATAGTACCCCGCGTCGCTGGAGTACAGGACAGGCGTCCAGGAGACAACCGCGCTTCCTGATGCGAGGGCCGAAGCCGAGATGCCCGCCGGCGGCACGGTCTGCGTGTCTTGCCAATCGCCCCAATAGTCGAAGTTCGCCGCCATAGACGCCAGCACCGACGAATTGGAAGACGAGAGGCCGTTGTATGAAACGCTGGAATAGCCGTTGTATTCGGTAAAACGGTTAAGGTTAAGGTTGACAATCGAGGCCGGTATGTCCCCGACCAGGTCATTCGAAGACAGGTCCAGGAAGTTCAGTTGCCCGAGGTTGCCGATCTCAGACGGTATTGTCCCGCTCAGTTGGTTGCCTCCGAGGACCAGGTCCTGCAGATTTGTGAGGTTGCCGATCCAGGTCGGTATTGTCCCGCTCAGTTGGTCGTTGCTGAGCCACAGCTCCTGCAGACTGGTGAGGTTGCCGATCTCAGACGGTATTTGCCCGCTCAGTTGGTTGTAGCTGAGGTCCAGCGAGTACAGGCTCGTGAGGTTGCCGAGCTGAGACGGTATTGTCCCGGTCAGTTGGTTGTCGTCGAGGACCAGAAACCGCAGACTCGGTGAGGTTGCCGATCTGAGACGGTATTGCCCCGCTCAGTTGGTTGTCGTCGAGGTCCAGAAGGGACAGCTTCGTGAGGTTGCCGAGCTCAGACGGTATCGACCCGGTCAGTTGGTTGTAGCCGAGCCACACCTCCGTCAGGCTCGTGAGGTTGCCGATCTGAGACGGTATCGGCCCGCTCAGTTGGTTGTAGCTGAGGTCCAGCTCCTGCAGATTTGCGAGGCTGCCGAGCTGAGACGGTATGGTCCCCATCAGTTGGTTGCCTCCGAGGACCAGGTCCTGCAGATTTGTGAGGTTGCCGATCCAGGTCGGTATTGTCCCGCTCAGTTGGTCGTTGCTGAGCCACAGCTCCTGCAGATTGGTGAGGCTCCCGATCTCAGACGGTATTTGCCCGCTCAGTTGGTTGTCGTACAGGGACAGATACTCCAGATTGGTGAGGTTGCCGATCCAGGACGGTATTGTCCCGCTCAGTTGGTTGTTGTCGAGGCGTAGCTCCTGCAGGTTTGTGAGGTTGCCGATCTGAGACGGTATTGTCCCGCTCAGTTGGTTGCTGTAGAGGTACAGCACCTGCAGATTGGTGAGGCTCCCGATCTCAGACGGTATTTGCCCGCTCAGTTGGTTGCCGTGCAGGTACAGATACCCCAGATTGGTGAGGTTGCCGATCTGAGACGGTATTGTCCCGCTCAGCCGGTTGTATTCGAGACCCAGTTCCGTCACGTGGTAATAGCCTTCGTCGTCCGGCCAATACGTGAGCGTGACCCCGCACCACTCGCCGCTGCTGGTCAGCCAACCCGAATTATATGCCCAGCCCGGCCCGTTCGTGCTGTTATACAGCGCCACAAGCGCGCTATATTCCGTGTCCGGTATTCCAAGCACATTCGAGGCCCACGCGCTCGCCGACAGCGCAACCAGCGCCGCCGCCAGCAGCAGCCGCGCTGCCCCATTGCCGATTACCGTTCTTTTCATCTTCTCCATCCTTTCTTCCAGCAAGCAGCCACCACATGTTGCAAAAAGGGCCGTTTTCTGGGTGGTCTTCCGTGCAACGCGTCCTTCGGGACGAAAAACTGTCCCGAAGCATAGCAGCCTATCCTCCACAGACTCGACACGCCCGTAGCCAGCAGCGTGTTGACCACATTGCCCAGGTACAGGTCGCAGCTCGATATGCCGGTCACGCACACGTAATCGCCCGCACCCGGCACAGTCTGGCCTTCGTCATCCACGTATACACCAACACTTCCACTGCCATCGCTTACACCGCTGCCATCGTCCACATAGAACCAGCCCCGGCCTGTCGCTGTCACTTTGCCCCAGATCGTTACCAGCAAGCCGATGTTGTTCAGTCCTTTAGCTCCCGACACGCCGCGCTGTCCCGCGCCCGTGGCGGAATTGAAGAGCCAGTCGCCGCCGCCAAGCGCGGCGTTCGGAAGACCCAGCGGCGTCACGCTACCGGAGCCGTCGGACGTTACGCTGGAAGCCTGGATATAGCGTTCGCCTGCTGCATTCGTCGCCAACGTACCCATCACGTCCACAATCGCGGGGCCGAAAACTACCTCGCTCGCAACGACGCGTATCCCACTCGACCGGTCCTGGTTCTCCACGTAGAAGAACCCGCTGAATGCCGCCGTAACCGCGCCTCCTACTTCCACGGAAGTCCCGTCCGGGCGGACCTTATTCGGCGCCGCTACCGGCCACACTTCCGATGATGGTAGGCTGGTAACAGTGTTCTGGTTGTTGGAGTTGGCGAGTGTCACCGTTTGCACGACGAAGTAGTTCATACCCGGCGCAAGCCCCGTCACAGTGAGATGAGAGTCTGACTTGGTCAGGGTCTGGTTCTGCGCGCTGAATGTGTACGGCCCACCGCTCGTCTGGCTGATGCCTACCTCATAGTATCCCGCGTCGCTGGTGTACGCGATAGGCGTCCAAGAGACAACCACACTTCCTGATCCGAGAACCGACGCCCCGACGCCCGCCGGCGGCACGGTCTGCGTGTATTGCCAGTCGGGGAAATTCGCCGCCATAAACGTCAGCACCGCCGGGTTGGAAGATGAAAGGCCGTTGTATGAAACGCTGGAGGAACCATAGATTTCGTCAAGATTATTGAGATTAACAATCGACGGCGGTATGTCCCCGACGAGGCTGATTTGAAGACAAACCCAGACATTGCAGTTTGGTGAGATTGCCTATGGAAGGCGGTAATGTCCCGGTCAGTTGGTTGTCGTCGAGCCACAGCACTTGCAGATTTGTGAGGTTGCCGATCCAGGATGGTATTGTCCCGCTCAGTTGGTTCTCAGCGAGGTCCAGGTCGGTCAGATTGGCGAGGTTGCCGATCTGAGACGGTATTGTCCCACTCAGTTGGTTGCCCCAGAGGTCTAGCACCTCCAGACTGGTGAGGCCGCCGATCCAGGATCCTATTGTCCCGCTTAACTGGTTGTAGTCGAGGCCCAGCGTCTGCAGATTGGTGAGGTTGCCGAGTTCAGACGGTATTGTCCCAGTCAGACGGTTGCCTTCTAGGTTCACCTGAGCCAGATTGATGAGATTGCCGATCTGAGACGGTATCGTCCCGCTCAGTTGGTTGTCGCCGAGGTCCAGTTCCGTCAGATTGGTGAGGCTCCCGATCTCAGATGGTATTGTCCCGCTCAGTTGGTTGCTGCCGAGCCACAATTCTGTCACGTGGCCGTTTGTGACGGTGACCCCGTACCGACTCGCGCTGCTTGTCAGCCAGCCAGAATTGTTCGTCCACCCCGCCCCGTTCGTGCTGTTGTACAGCGCGACAAGCGCGTCGTATTCCGTGTCCGGAATCCCAAGCACATTCGAGGCCCATGTGCTCGCCGACAGCGCAACCAGCGCCGCCGACAGAAGCAGCACTGTCTTTTTGCCGGTTAACATTCTTCCCATTCTCCTCGTCCTCCCTTTCAACAAAAAAACACCAACAAAAAAAGCCCGCCGCACTTCCTGTTATTGCTTCTCCTGCATACAAAGAACTGCCACGAACCCAATCGGAGTATATCACCATAGTGCCAGCATGTCAAGGGCACGCGTTGCCTCGCGACAGACGTCAGCAATTCTGTATCGTAAACCCGTCGATGCGCGTCGTTTGGGTTGCGCCCGACGGCGCTGTCACCACGCTCCCGCTCGAGTCTCCGTCCAGAATCGTGACGTTCGCATTCCAATTCCTCTGCGACAGAGCCGTTTCCGTTCCGGCAAAACCGCCATATAAGCCGGCGCCCGCCTCAAGAGCGATGCACCCCACGTAGGTCCCTTTGGCAACCCACACTTCACCGCCGGAGGTAACTGCGTTCAAGCCAGCCTGCACGGTGTGAAAAGCGTGGTTCCAGTCGGTGCCGGGACCATTGTTCGAGGAGTTGCAGTTGACGTAGATGATAGCGGCGTCTGCGCCCGTGACGCACAAGGTCAGCAGTCCAGCAAGACAAACCAGCAGAAGCAGCTTTCCCATTTCCTCTTCCCCCTTCGCTCCTCTTGGAGCATCACGACGTTGTGAATCAAGGATACGTGGCCCGCTGGAAAGAGCAACCGTCAACTGTCAACCCCTCACCTTTAACTTCCAGCCTGAACCACTGTCATGCTCAAGAAGAAAATGCATCTCCGGCAGTAGTCCATGCCCGGCGGGGACGTAGCCCTCGACAATTCCGGTCGCTATTACCGTGTCGCCGACGTTCACATAGGACGGCGCGCCTGCCGGGCAGTCGACGTACACATCCAGCGGGATACCCGCGCCCGGCGCCGTGGCGCCGTCATCCACGGCGATGATCGTGTCGTCGGTGAAGTCCACCTGGCCCGCGATCTTGACCAGCAGCCCGAAGTTGTTCGGCCCGATGCCGTACTCCACGCCCGGCTGGAGGCCCAGCGCCGTCCCTCCGACCGACCGGCACACCATCCCGAGCGGCGTTAGCGGACTTCCCGACGAATCCAGCGTCACGCCGGAAGCGACGATCTCGCGCTCCGCGACGTTCTCCCCATCGGGCATAAAGTCGCCGGCCGATCCGATGACATCCACCACATCCCCCGGAACCAGGCCCGCATTGGTGGTTGCCACTCTGATTCCCGAGCTTCTGTCGGGCTCTTCCACATAAATGCAGCCGTCGGTCGGCACGAAGTTCGCGGTCACGATCTTGCCATAGAGGTTCGCGCCCAAACCGTCATCAAGTTGTTTTGCGTTCGCGCAGTTGAACTCGACGTTGTACGGGCCGAGGGTCAGCGATCCGGAGCTTACGGCGCCGTTCATATTGCACGCGAGCAGATGCGCGTAGTAGGTCCCGATCTCGCTTGCGTCCATCACCAGGTTTCCAGCCGCCCAGGATGTCGCGCCGGACCAGTTCGCCGGCGCGGTCGGGTTCGAATCCCAGACGCAGAGGTAGCTGGCCGCCACACCCGGCCCCGCGCCGAAGCCGTTGACCGCGGTAAATGTGATGCTTCCGGGCAAGAGCGCCGCACCCCCACCCGACCCCACATTACAATAGATACACGCGCTGCCGGAGGAGCCGTAAACCGGGGCCGCGGGCAAAGTATATGCCGTCAGATCGCTGGTCCTGGGGCTGCCGACTCCGTTTGCGGTCGCCGTCACCTGGAAGCAATACTGCGTATTGGCCGAAAGGCCGGTGTAATCCCAGTATGTGGGACTCGTCCCCAGGGTAGCCTGCAGATCGACCGGAGGCCCGGCCCCCGGGTCGGCATAGACACTGAATCCGGTCTCGTCTCCGGCGCTGTCGCTCCAGGTCCAGCGAATGGAGGACGTGCTGATGTTGATGGCGCCCGGGTTGCCCGGCACGGCCGGCGTGGCCGTGCTGAACGCCTTGAGGCAGACGTTGGAGTTGGGGAACAGGGTCACCAGGTCAGTAAATGTGACTCCGTTAGGGCTTACCCAGCTCTGCAGCGGGCTGGCGGTCGCGCTCGATGTGCCCAACACAGAGACTGGGGCCTCGATGGGGATGACATTATATGTGTTTGGGCCGGTCACCTGCACGACTATCGAAAAGTTGTGCCCCGCGGTCAGCGGCACGGGCGAGCTGATCGGAATCGTATGGTAGCCGGGATAACCTATGGTCCCGCTGCTAGTATAGGCGTAGCCCCCGGAACTCTTGGGGCCTTTGGAAGGCGTGGGATCGAGGTACACGAAGAGCTTGTAGGATGTGTTCGACGAAATAGCGTAGAAGCTCACGGCGACAAGGCTCTCGCTGGCTGTGGCGGTGAATATGTTTGCGAACCAGGCGGAATTGGTCCCGTAGCCCATCGAATCGGCCCATCCGAGCGGGTCGTACTGGTAGACGTTCGAGTAGTTATTGACGGGGCTTCCCTCGAAGACGGCGTTGTTCTTGCCGAAAATCGTGTCGTAGTACGACACGTAGAAGTAACCGTTTTGTCCCCACCCCGTGCCCCAACTGTTCTTCGCGATGAACGCGCCGTTTCCCGCCGGGGTGGTAGCGAAATTGGATGCGCTGTAGTTATCGTCCCATCCCACTATGGCGACGGCGTGGTTGGTGAGACTGCTGCCGTTGTAGTAGTAGCTGCAAGTGCTGCTTTGATAGTACTCGGGATCGGTGTCGACGTAGAACTCGGTGTAGACAGCGCCATAGGTCATCACCGCCGATTTGATGTTGCCGTTATCCTGCGAGTTCGCCCTATCCGGTAGGAAGAGCACTTCCTGAACGTGCGCGCGCACCGGCAGCCCCGTGGACGAAACGCAGACTCGATTGATTTTCGGGATCGTCGGCCTCCGCGACAGGACCGCTCCACCTGGCGAGGTAGGCGGTGCTCATCAGCGCGTTGCCGCCGGCGGTGCAGCAGTCGAGGCCCGCGAAGACGTAGCCGCTCAAGTCCTTGAGGTTGTTTTCGGAGAAATCCCATTCCTGTGCCGGCATCATATTGGACTCGAGCGATGAGTATGTCGCAAACGCCCAGCAGTCGCCGCAACTGCCCTGATTCCCGACAGGTGTGACCCGGCCAGTCGCGCGCAGATCGTAGGACGACGGGTACGAGTCGGATTGAGCGCGCATCCCCGTACCTACAGCCCGGCCGGTGTTAAATGACATATCGACGGATGGCGGCATCAAGCCAAGGGGATGGCCATCGGACGTGTAGCGTGGCGCCTGGCCCGCCGCCGCCTTTTGCAGGTAGATCGCCAGGGCCGGGTTTCTGGGAGCAATGGTCTGGGCGCCGCCAGGCGTGACAAAAAACAGCCCCAGCAGGGCTGTGAAAAGGATAGCTGTGGCGGGGGTCCTGGGTTTGTCCAGGATTGTCATGGTTGTCTCCCTCTAATTGCAGTGTAACCCCGGTATGCTCGATTGTCAAGTGCAAAATGTGGAAAAACACGGTTAAAAGTTCAAGGTTAAAGGTTAAAGGTTCTTCGGTTTACAGCCGTCTCTTCATTCCCGTTCGGCTGTGCCGTTGAAACCTCGACAGTCTTCGGGAAGAGCAGAGAGCAGAGGGGGGAGAGCCCAGAGCCCGGGACCGCGGCCCAGCGGGGTTGGCCCGATGGTCCGGCGTTTCCGAACACCGGACCCCAGGGCTTACGCATTAAATCTGGCCACTAGGACACTTGCCAGCCCCCGTCGGTTGAAACCGCGGCAACAAGGCACGAAGTCGGCCTGGGCCGACTACTTCCCAGTCCCCGAAGGGGGGACTTTGTGCCGTTGTAGCGCCGAATTCATTCGGCAGAGGCTTTTAATGCGATTGCCCTGCGCCGGACCCGGTTCCCCGCATTTTGCAACCCGCAGCGTCCGCCTGTGCCCGGGAACAACTGTTGGGTCCCGCTATTTCGGGCCGCGGTTTGTCAGCCGAGTGGGGAGGGGAAAAGAAAAGTGAGGGTGATTGTGGTGAAAGGGACGAATGGTCGTTTGCCTAAGGCATCTCATGCGGACTCTGAAATCCGGCGGGATGGGTCGGGTGGCGATTCGGAAATCGCCACCCAGCAGCGGCACTCACGCTGGGCAGAGGCAGACCACGTCCTTTCTCGTGGCGGAAGGCGCCACGCGTCCAGCGGGAACTCGAAGGCCTCCACACCTCGACTTGTCGTTCCCGCCGCATAGGTGGGTTCCCGACTTTCGACTTTTGACTTTCGACTTTCGACTATTCTGGAAGGGAGAACATCCGAAATGAAATACCTCGGTCTAATGACATTGATTATGGTTTTGTGCCTTGCCGCATCGGCGTCTTTCGGCCAGCAGAGCTGCTGCCCGCCCGCCTGCCGCGCGCCGGCTCCTGCTTGCCCGGCGCTTCCACCAGCCTGCCTGGCGCCTTCCGCGAGGGCCTGTCCCGCGCCTGGCTGTGCTTGCCCTTGCCCGTCGGCGCCCGCTTCCATCGGCGCGGGCCCGGTGCAGGACCTTGCGTGCTGCCGCGGGAGTGGGTTCGACCAGGCGTTCATGCCGAGCTATGTACCAGCAGCACGTCGACGTTTCCGTCCTGGCGAGCCAGGGAATCGAGCAATCCACCGACCCGACCTTGAAAGACCTTTCGGGCAAGATTCGCTACGAGCAGACCAAGGACAATCAAAAGCTGGCGTATTACTATAGGAAGCTGGGGTACGGGGCTATGCCCGTGAACTATACCAGGGGGCAGATAGTAGTCGACTCGCTGGCCGGCGTCACCCCTCCCAACTTCAATCTAGGCTATGCGAGATCGATGATTGCGATTCTGCGGCAGACTATAGACGCAGCCGACCTGGGTGGGTCCAGGCTGGCCAACGTCGACTTGCGCTATCAATCGGGACTCGTGGCAAACTCGGCCGAAATCGAGATCATCGCGCTCAAGAAGTGGATGGCCCTGAACGCACCCGGAGGACCGATATACTGAGGGTTAGTAGGGTTGGTAGGGGAAATTGATAATTGATAATTGATAATGACGGGACGCAGGCTGCAATCCCCGGCTCGTTGTTTCGGGAAACCCTTTTCCCGAGACGGGCGGCGCAACCCATCCGCCTCCATATCCGGCCTATGTGCTATGCGTGCAGCGGGAACTCGAAGGATTCATGCCGGGCGTAGCCTCGGGTTGTCGTTCCCGCCGCATAGGACGTGGCCGCATGGGACGCTGCGGCTCTGCCTCCATATCCGGCGTGCGTGCTATGCGTGCAGCGGGAACTCGAAGGATTCATGCCAGGGATTGCTTCGGGTTGTCGTTCCCGCCGCATAGTGGCGCTACGAGCGCGATATCCAGGAGGGTCGCCACCCGGGGCGCGTAATGCTGACATCAGGCGTGCTTTTTGCGTAGCGACTTCAGGTACTGAGCTATGTGCCGGAATTCGCCCAACATAAAAGCGGCATCTTGCTCATCAAACTGCTCCATCACTCGTTCCATCTCAAGCGCGGCTTCGGTCATTGGACTTTCCCCGTAGGCCAAAAGCTCATGCACTTCTGCTTCTAGTGCTCCGGCAAGGCGGACAAGCACGTTGAACGATGGGACTTTCAGTCCGACTTCCAGCTTACCAACGTAGTTGAGACTTAAACCGGCTTTATCCGCGAGCTGTTCTTGAGTGATGCCCAAAGATTTGCGCCGCTCCCGCATGTGCATTCCCAAAGTGCTAAGCAGTAAGTTTGTTCTAGCTTCTGTTGTCAGCATACTGAAGTTTACATGTTTTCGTTTTTAGACCCTCTACGTCCGTTGTGGACGTAGCCTATTGACATGTCCCTTGTTTCGTTGCATAATGTATGTGGTGAAGCGGCGGAAGCCGCGGCGCGACATTACA
>CAWGNL010000069.1:0-12028 GCA_963823885.1 uncultured bacterium | reverse complement strand
ACTGCCCCGAAGCCGGCGGCATGGGAGGTTTCTTAGGAGCAAGTGACCTCGGCGTTGCCGCGGTTACATTCCAAAGAGACCCCACCCCCGTTGTTTCGGGACACCCTTGTCCCGAAACCAGAGCTTCTTAGAAGGAACGAAGAATCTGCTTTTAGCTCCCGCATGGATCTATGCCAATGTAAAAGCAAGTCCTTCCACTTCGCTCCTAAGAAACTCCCCAGTTTCGGAAACAAGATTCCCGAAACACCGGGGGTGGGTTTCTTTCCAATGTAACGGCGACAGCGTCGCCGTCACTTGCTCAGGATGACGTAATCGTTGTGCTAGTGCCCTCTGCATTATCCATCTTCCTCCGAAGAGAGTTTCTTAGGAGCGGCTAGCGAGGAATCTCAACGCTGCGCCTGGATTCTTGTTCCGGTGCGTGAGACTCATCCGAGCTTTGAGATTCCTCACATTCGTTCGGAATGACAGCCACACGCTAGGGTCCTAGTGATTCCCGAGCACTTACCTAAACCCTACAATCCTAGAACCCTGACACCGTATTTAGGCGCTTAGCGCCCTGTTAAATTCCTTCAAAAGCCCCTTCTCGCGACTTTGCAATGTCGTTCATGCAGAAGTCGTCCTTGCCCAGAATAGCTTCGGAAGCGTAGATCAAGGCCATCAGATAGCCATCGTTGGGATCGACGATTCCTGCGTCCAGGCCGACGCCAAGCGCCAGCACGGTCATCGCCTGGTTCAGAATTTTCCTCGCAGGCATTCCATGGGAGATATTGCTCAGCCCCGCGATGGTGTTTCCCCCGGGAACTCCTCCTTGATCTTCCGAATGATATCCATAAGGGAAAGCGCCACGTCGTTGCCCGTGCCGATGGGGAAAGTGAGCGGATCGACGTAGATGTCTTCGAGTGGCGCCCCGCCGACTTCAGGTTCGACACCAGGGTGCGGGCCACGGCGAGCCTCTTCTCGGGGTCCTGCTGTATGCCGGTGTCGTCCATCGCGAGCGCAATTACCTTGGCCTTGTACCTCAGCACCCACGGCAGAACGTTCGCGTAACGCTCGGACTCGACCGTAATCGAGTGGTTCATGGGCTGGCCTTTGGCTGGTACATAAGCTTCGAGTGCAGCCTCGCGAGCCCACGGGTTCGGAGTGTCGAACCAGATGGGGGCATCGACTGCGTCCATCACGACCTTTGTGATCCACTCCAGCGCCTCCGGCTCACCCGAAGTGAGCGTGCCGCAATTCGCGTCGATGTACATCGCGCCGGCCTCGAACTGCTTTACCGCCATATCCTTGATGAAGGAAGCGTCTCGGTTGACGACCGCAGCCTCTATCACCGATTCGCCCTTCACTTTCCTGCTGGTGTTGATTCTTTCGCCTACTATAAGCAAAGTCTTCTGCCTCCCGTTTAGAAGTTAGAGGTTGGAGGTTAGAGGTTAGAAAATCGGCCCCGCACCCCGTTAGAACACATTCCAGTACACATATTGTAGCTCAGTTACAAGCGAATGTCTGGGAATTTTAGTGCCTAGAACTTGGCAATTTCGCGCCATGAAGGGAGAGTAAGGAGTAACGGGTCATTCGCGGCGGGTTGCGACTGACGACTGACGACTGACTGACGATCAGTGCGGTATACCCGAGAGGTGCACTCCGAAGAGCGTCGAAACGCCGTTCGACATCATTTCGACCGCGATGGCGGTGATGATGATCCCCATAATGCTCAGCGGATTCACGAGCACAAAAAGAGCAACCAGCACCTTCGCGTAGTATACGACCTCCGACATATCGCTAATCCCCCGACTCGTTTGCCCGGCCCCTTGAATTATTGATACCCATGTTGGGGATGGAGGGTGAATGTCTTGACATTAACAACACTTTTGATATATAACATGATCGTTGTACAACAAAAATGTTGTTTGGGAGGGTCTAATGGTCCGCAATATCGTGGGTTCACCGGCACGCGGCGAAGACTGCTACGGAAGAGATGCAGAGGTGGAGATAATTTGGAACAGGCTTGAGACCGGAAATGTGCTTCTGGTAGCGCCAAGGCGCTTCGGAAAAACAAGCATTATGTTCCGGCTCTATGATGCTCCGAGGGATGAGCGCAAGGTAGTTTACATAGATTTGGAGCATATTTCAGACACCGAGGGATTCCTGATCGAGTTGATATCGGCAATAGCGGACAGGTCGGACCTTCGTAAGTGCCTGGACAAGTTCGGAAAGTTGATAGGACACGCTTGGGATTTCGTCAAGGACAACATCGACAGCATGGGCCTCGGAGAGGTCAAAGTTTGCCTGCGAGAGGCAAACACCCTGCGCGACGACTGGCGGGAGAAAGCCGACCAGTTGTTTGTGGCTCTGAATAGCTGCGCCGAGAGCCTCGTCATCATTCTTGACGAGTTCCCCATAATGATACGGCACATGCTGAGCGCGACCGCGACGCTGCCGCGGAGTTCTTGCATTGGTTCAGGCGGCTTCGCATGGACCCGGTGGGCCAACTCCAGCACATCAGATTCGTGATCGGCGGCTCAATCAACCTGCAGACGACCTTGGACCAATTTCACCTCGTCTCAACCGTCAACGACTTGGCGGCGATAGTGGTGGGCCCGATCCGCGACGACCTGGCTCCGGGTTTTGTGAGGCTGCTGTTTGCGGGAAAGGGAGTTGAGATAGGCGATGCGGAAGTCGCACGCATTCTGCGCCTGGTCGGTCCGCCGATACCCTATTTTGTGCAGATAATGGTCGACAAGATCAGCGAAGAGCACCTTTACTACCACAAGCCGCTGACGCTAGATCTCTATCGATCACGTGTACAGGGACTCTCTCCTGGGGAGTGCGGCCAAGACCGACTTTCAGCACTACCATTCGAGGCTCAAAGAGTCCTACCCGGAAGACGAGGCTGCGGCGAGGGAACTACTAAAAGCTTTGGCGCGAGCGGGCTCGATGTCGCAGGAGCCGCTCTACGCCCTGTACGTAAAGACCGTCGGCCACTCTACGGGAAGAGACGAATTCTCTCGCCTACTGGCCACTCTGGAGAATGATTTCTACATAGTGCGGGATGCATCGGGCCAATACGGCTTCCTATGCCCGCCGCTCAGAGACTGGTGGCTGAGATACTACGGATTCTAGCCGTGGAAAGGTTGGGGCGCGTGTGACAGGAACAACTTTCAAATACAACCCCTCGCAACAGAGTCGGGAAGAGCTGGAGCAAACTTTCGTCGGGCGATGGCAACTCCTTGAGGGAATTCTCTCGGACCTGGCCAACCAGCCGGAGGGAACCAGTAGGCAGCACTATGTGATTATCGGCCCTCGCGGTATAGGCAAGACCAACCTGCTGCTAATGATCTACCACGCGGTCAAGAATAGAAGCGAGCTGGCGGAGAAGTGGGTGCCGGTCCAACTGCCCGAGGAGAGCTATTCGGTGTTGAATCTGGCGGATTTTCTTCTGGAGGTCATTCGCGCTCTATCCGCGGAAGTGAGCGGCCTGGAGGATCAGATTAGGGACATCTCGGCGGGCGGTGACGACCAGGCAGTGGTCGATCTCAGTCTGGACTTGCTCCGCGGGGTTGCCGTCACCCACAAAAAGGCCATTCTGCTGCTTGTCGATAATCTGGACATGATTCTACAGCACGAAATTCGAGACGAGATGGAGATACACCGACTCCGCAGCGCGCTTATGTCGGAGGACTTCCTCACCATCATCGGGACCTCGCCGACGGTGTTCGACGAACTCACGAATTATGAATCGCCGCTATACAACTTCTTCAAGATCATCAATCTCAAGGAGCTCTCCAGTGAAGAATCCGAGGAATTGATTGCGAGACACCTGAGGATGGAGGGCAAGCCTGATCAAGCCGAAACGCTCACTCGGTATCGTGCGCGTGTCAAAGCCATAACGCGCCTGACGGGCGGGAATCCCCGCCTGTTATTGATGGTCTACCAGATGTGCGAGCACGGCGAAATTCCGGAAGTGAGACGGGCCCTGGAGACCCTACTGGACGAGCTTACGCCCTATTTTAAGCATCGCGCGGAGTCGCTCGCCCCGCAAATGCGCAAGGTGCTGGACGCGCTGGCGAGATCGGACAGCAACTTGACCCCGACCGAGATAGCGCGTGAAGCAAGGCTGGATGTGAAGCAGGTGAGTGTCCAACTCACACGAATGAAAGAGGGTGGACTGGTTACGGCGGCGCGAGCGCGCGGCAGACGCAACGCATACTATGGAATTACCGAGCGCCTGTTCAGGATTTGGTACAAAATGCGGCTGTCGCGCAAGGACAGAAACGAGGCCTATTTCTTCGTCGAGTTCCTGCAAGCGTGGTACGAAGCGGAAGAGATGATGGACCTGGTCACGGGATTAAGCAGCCGCTTTAAGGACATCCTGGCTGGTGGAGATCACGACAACGCGCGGCAGCTCTTGGAGTCGCTCCATATCGTTAAGCTGGCATCGAAGGACGCGCGCGTGGCGGCCACGGCCACGCTACAGGAATACAGCATGTTGAAGGATCTTGGAAGGCCGGCTGAAGCGGCGGATAGACTGGAAGAACTGGTGGCAGTGGCAAATGGTCAGGCCCCGGTTGATGTGTTGGCGATTCTTAGCGACCTCAGAATGTCGGCCGGCCAGTGGCGAGATGCGCTAAGGTACGCGGAGGCGACGTTTGACGCACTTGAAACGGAAAGAAAGCTTGAGATTCGCAGCCTGTGGGCGGGTAAGTCCCTGAACGTTGTCGGCGCCTTCCCCACGCCCAGCTACGCCCCACTGTTAGTCTACACGGTGGGCAAAGTGTTGGGCGCATCACACAGAGATGTGGCGGCGGTCTGCGCAATCCTGACGGACATGGGTCCTGCCGCCGATCCGTGGCTCTGTTTCGGCTGGTGGCTTTGCTGGCTGGGTCAATTCGAGGCGGCATCGACCGCGTACGGAACTGCAGAAGAAAAGGCTCGTTCGGCCGGCGATCGCCAATTTGCCCAGATAGCGTCCACCTCGCGCGCGGCGTGCCGTGTCTTGGCCCAGCGCGTGCAACTGGCGGCTGCATCGCCATCGCAAGCCCCGACGCTCGTCTCTCTCGACGCACAACAGGAAGCCCGTATCTCGGCGGTGGCTGTAGTGCTGGCTCACACATGGTGGGCCGCTGAATTGGGAACATGCGGTTTTGGCCGGTCAGTCAGCATTGCGGAGGTGCGCGAAGTGAAATCGCCTCTCGACATTTACCTGAGAAGTGTGACTGACGCAATGGCTCTCAAGAAAGCGGCGAATGTCGACGAGATTGCCGCCCGTATGGGCGACGAGCGCAGAGAAATGGCACAAAGATGGATAGAGTTGTGCTCCAGTCCGGACTTCAATGCTAGCTCCCGGAAATTGCTGCTTTCGTTGGGGCTGCGGGAAGGCGATAGTGAAGGGTAGTTCCCCCGGGGCCTGACGGACTCCGAACTTGATGGGTAGGGATCTCCGAATCCTTACCCCAGGGCTAATGCCGGATCTAGTGTCTACTTGCATAAATAGCTAATAGTATTCTTGCCGGTGTATCGGGAATCTTGTTCCCGATACGCACTTAATAGTATTCTTGCCGGTGTATCGGGAATCTTGTTCCCGATACGCACTTAGTTTCGGGAACAAGATTCCCGAAACACCCGTTAAGATTCCCGAAACACCCGTTAATCCGGCTGCTGTAACCAAGGTTCCGGGGTTCCGAGACCCCTATCTGGCTCTGAGGTGGCGATTCTGAGATCGCCACCTATCGGTGGTTTGGGGCCGTCCCTTGCCGGTGTATCGGGAATCTTGTTCCCGATACGCACTTAGTTTCGGGAACAAGATTCCCGAAACACCCGTTAAGATTCCCGAAACACCCGTTAATCCGGCTGCTGTAACCAAGGTTCCGGGGTTCGGAGACCCCTATCTGGCTCTGAGGTGGCGATTCTGAGATCGCCACCTATCGGTGGTTTGGGGCCGTCCCTTGCCGGTGTATCGGGAATCTTGTTCCCGATACGCACTTAGTTTCGGGAACAAGATTCCCGAAACACCCGTTAATCCGGCTGCTGTAACCAAGGTTCCGGGGTTCGGAGACCCCTATCTGGCTCTGAGGTGGCGATTCTGAGATCGCCACCTATCGGTGGTTTGGGGCCGTCCCTTGCCGGTGTATCGGGAATCTTGTTCCCGATACGCACTTAGTTTCGGGAACAAGATTCCCGAAACACCCGTTAATCCGGCTGCTGTAACCAAGGTTCCGGGGTTCGGAGACCCCTATCTGGCTCTGAGGTGGCGATTCTGAGATCGCCACCTATGGTGGTTTGGGGCCGTCCCTTGCCGGTGTATCGGGAATCTTGTTCCCGATACGCACTTAGTTTCGGGAACAAGATTCCCGAAACACCCGTTAATCCGGCTGCTGTAACCAAGGTTCCGGGGTTCGGAGACCCCTATCTGGCTCTGAGGTGGCGATTCTGAGATCGCCACCTATCGGTGGTTTGGGGCCGTCCCTTGCCGGTGTATCGGGAATCTTGTTCCCGATACGCACTTAGTTTCGGGAACAAGATTCCCGAAACACCCGTTAATCCGGCTGCTGTAACCAAGGTTCCGGGGTTCGGAGACCCCTATCTGGCTCTGAGGTGGCGATTCTGAGATCGCCACCTATCGGTGGTTTGGGGCCGTCCCTTGCCGGTGTATCGGGAATCTTGTTCCCGATACGCACTTAGTTTCGGGAACAAGATTCCCGAAACACCCGTTAATCCGGCTGCTGTAACCAAGGTTCCGGGGTTCGGAGACCCCTATCTGGCTCTGAGGTGGCGATTCTGAGATCGCCACCTATCGGTGGTTTGGGGCCGTCCCTTGCCGGTGTATCGGGAATCTTGTTCCCGATACGCACTTAGTTTCGGGAACAAGATTCCCGAAACACCCGTTAACTTGATGGGTGGGGATCTCCGAATCCGGCTGCTGTAACCAAGGTTCCGGGGTTCCGAGACCCCAATCTGGCCTTGATGTGGCGATTCTGAGATCGCCACCTATCGGTGGGCCTTCCCAACCTTCAACCTTGCCGGTGTATCGGGAATCTTGTTCCCGATACGCACTTAGTTTCGGGAACAAGATTCCCGAAACACCCGTTAATCCGGCTGCTGTAACCAAGGTTCCGGGGTTCCGAGACCCCTATCTGGCTCTGAGGTGGCGATTCTGAGATCGCCACCTATCGGTGGTTTGGGGCCGTCCTTTGCCGGTGTATCGGGAATCTTGTTCCCGATACGCACTTAGTTTCGGGAACAAGATTCCCGAAACACCCGTTAACTTGATGGGTGGGGATCTCCGAATCCGGCTGCTGTAACCAAGGTTCCGGGGTTCCGAGACCCCGATCTGGCCTTGATGTGGCGATTCTGAGATCGCCACCTATCGGTGGGCCTTCCCAACCTTCAACCTTTAACCTTCAACCCGTTTCGTTTCCTGCTGTTGACTCGAAGAACGCCCGATGATATGATTGTAGCACGTTAACCGACTGCATTTCGTAGGCCCGCATTTTCCCTCTCCAGCCTTGGAGGCAAGCCTTGCCCAGCAGTGCCGCGAAAACCGAATTCATGCCGGGTACCCGAAGACCGTCTAGGCATCGTCGCCGCCCTGTCGGATCTCTCGAAGGCGCTCTCGGATTCGGATCTGACATCCGCCCTCAACGGCGCCGCGGGGACGGCTGGCGCGCTGCTGTGCGTCCCGACGGTCATCTTTTTCGTCAGGTCGGCCGCGCGAGGGCTGATCGCGGCGGGCAGCGTAGGGGCGGATATCGGCGACGAGATCACTTCCGCCGCCCGTAAGATAGCCGAAGCCACCGTAATTGGGTCCAAGCCGATCATCCACTCAAAAAAATCACCCCCGCCCTCGATCTCTGCCCGCGAGCTTGAGGGAATCCCGGGGGCCTCGGTCGTAAGCGTGCCTATGCGCATTGGTGAGTCGAACGTCGGCGCGGTGGTGGCGATATCGGATGCGGACCGCGCTTTCTCCCCCGCCGATATCGAGCCTGCTGCACGTGGTGGCGAGCCACGCGGCCCTGGCTGTCTGGCGGTCCGACTCGCTTTTGGGCGAAGACAAGCCGGTGGGCAAAAAAGAAAGCGACCTGATCGAGCTGGCCCAGCGCAAGATCGCGCACCTGTCTCTGTTGAACCAGATAGGCGAGGTGCTCGACTCCACATTGGACCTGAGTAAGCTCCTGGATATCGCGCTCGAGGAAAGCATGGCCTCGGTGGAGGCCGACGGCGGGTCTCTGATGCTTATCGGCGAGGAGACCGGCAGGCTGGAAATCGAGACATGCAGGGGGATCGAGAGGAAATATGTGGAGAGGACTTCGCAGTTGGTCGGCGCGAGCATAGCGGGTTGGGTGGCTGAGCACGGCGAAAGCGTGTTGGTGGGTGATGCTCACGATGACTCGCGCTTCCAAATGCCTTTCTTCCGCGACAATATCACCTCGTCGGCAAGCGTTCCGCTGAAGGCCAGGGGAACCATCATCGGCGTGCTCAATGTGAACGTTGTTCGGCCCGACAAGGCTTTCGACGAGCGCGACTTGGAGTTGTTGGCTACCGTGGCAAGCCAAATGGCCGTCGCCATCGACAACGCCAGACTATACGAGCGGGTCAACCGCCGCACCAAGCAGCTCGGCTCGCTGCTGGAAATATCCAAGACCATCACGTCGACCCTTAACCTCGATGAGGTGCTGCGGCGGCTGGCCGATGAGCTCGTCAAGCTCTTCCAACTAGATGTGTGCGTGCTTCTGCTGGCCGACGAAGTCAGCGGCAGGTTTCGGTTTGGGCACGGCGTAGGCCTGAAGACCAGGCGCAAGTATGCCTATTACGACCTCGCGTCCCCGCTGGCGGCGCGTGTGAAAAAGACTGGCCGGAGGCTGGCGCTGCGGGATATGAGTTCGTCAACACACTTGCGCACCCAAGTGTCGGATGCCGAATCGCTGAAGGCCGCGATCTGCCTGCCCCTCAAGGATGAAGGCAAGCTGGTGGGAGTGGCGGCGGGCTTCGCCAGGGCGCCGAGGGTCTTCGCCAAGTCGCAGTTGGGCATCATGAAATCGATCGGCGAGCTTGGCGGCGTGGCCGTGCGCAACGCGCGCGTCTACCGGCAGAAATACCGGATCGCGGAGCTTCTCCAGCAGCGGCTCGTTCCGTCGAGCGTTCCCACATTCGACCATCTCGACATCGGTCACAAGTTCTTGCCCGCTCGCGATGTGGGCGGGGACTACTACGATTTCTTCAAGGTCGGGCACAACAAGCTGGGCGTGGTGGTGGCGGACGTGGCCGGAAGCGATGTCGAAGCCGCCGAATACACCACGATGGGCAAACACGTGCTTCGGACCTACGCCCGCGACAGTTCCTCTCCGGCGGAAGTGCTGACCAGAACCAACAACATGATCTGCGAGGATACCCGCGCGGAGATGTTCATCAGCCTATTTTACGGGGTCGTGGACCTGGAAAAGATGGTCCTCAAATACGCCAACGCCGGTCTGCGAGCCACCGGTCTTATACAAAGCGCGCGATAATGACATATTCGCCTCGATTGCAGATGGAATGCTGCTTGGGGTCAAAAGCAACGTGACCTACGAGGAACGCGAATCGAACCTCGAATCCGGCGATATCATCGCCGTTTACACGGACGGTCTCACGGAGGCGTCCGTCGAAGGCCAGCGTTTCGGCGCGCATCGTGTCATGAGCCTCATCCGGGCAAACGCCGGCTTGCAGGCGCAGGAGATCGTCGAGAGCATCCACGATGCCCTGCTGGAATTCACCCGACGGCCGCGTCACCGACGACACCGCGATCGTGGTTATGAAGGTGAGAGAAGCGGGTGACGAGTGACGAGTTTCTCGCGTAGTCCCAAACGTAGGCGTGGCCGCCGAAACCGGATTTAATCGCGAAAGCGCGAAAGGGCGAAAACGCGAAAGTCCGAGAAACGGAAATTCGTGGCCGCCGTTTCGGGGAAAGGGTTTCTCGAAACAACGGAACGATCTTATATTCGGCGACCCCCGAACGTGGTACCGCAGGCAGCAGTCATGATTTCTCCAACCATCGTATCGAAACTCGCAAGCATCGTTGGCCGGGAAGCACGTTCTGACCGACGACGCAGACAGGCTTTGTTACGCTTACGACGGCCAGCGCGTGGAGTCCCTGCCGGACGCCGTGGCCCGCCCCCTCGATGCGGCGCAAGTATCCGAAATCCTGGTCCTCGCGAATGCCGAAAGTCTGCCGGTAGTGCCGAGAGGCGGCGGGACCGGGCTGAGCGGCGGGTCGGTGCCTTCCAGCGGAGGGATCGTCCTCGACCTGACACGGATGAATCGCATCTTGGAAATCGACACCGGAAATCTGCACGCGGTGGTCGAACCGGGGGTCATCACGGCCTCGCTTGCCGGCGAGGTGGAGGAGCTATCGCTGCTTTATCCTCCCGATCCGGGCAGTCTGAAAGTCTCGACGATAGGAGGCAATGTCGCCGAGAATGCCGGCGGTTTGCGGGCTTGCAATAACGGCGTGACCCGCGATTACTTGATGGCCATCACCGCCGTTGCCCCCACGGGAGAAATCTTCAGGAGCGGCGCCGAAGACCCGAAAGTGCGTGGCGGGCTATGACCTCGTGTCACTGCTTTGCGGTTCGGAAGGGACTCTCGCGGTAATTACCGAGATCACCCTCAGACTCGTGCCGCTGCCCAGACATCAGGCGGCTCTCCTGGCGACGTTTCTCGATACTCCAACGGCCGGGCTGGCCGTCTCCGACATAATCGCGGCGGCCTGGTTCCCGCGACCCTGGAGATTATCGATGGGTTTACTCTTCGCCAGATCGAGGAGTTTGCGCATGTGGGTCTGCCCGTGGAAGCCGGAGCTGCCTGATACTCGCCGAGTTCGACGGCGTCTCCGAAGATGCGGGTCAACGAGGAAGCGGCGACTGCCCGCGGCGGACCGAAGAAGAATGGGGCCGCCACGATCAGCTTTGCATCCGATGCCGCTGAGCGCAGCCGCGTGTGGGAAGCGCGCCGGGCGGCTCTTGCCGCGCTCTCCCGCGTAAAGCCGACCTCCATTCTCGAAGATGTGACGGTGCCGCTGCCCGCGCTCAGCCAGATGATCGCCGCCGTGGAGCGCATCGCCAAGAAGAGATCACTCGTCATCGGCACGTTCGGGCACGCGGGCGACGGTAACCTGCACCCCACCATCCTCACCGACGAGCGAGACCCCGCGGAAATGACGCGCGTGGAAGAAGCAATCGAGGAGATCATGGACACCGCCCTCGCGCTCGGCGGAACGATCAGCGGTGAGCACGGGATCGGCTTGGGCAAATCGGCTTTTCTGAGCCGGGATGTCGGGGCCGAGTCGGTGGAGATCATGAGACGCATCAAGCGCGCCTTCGACCCAAACAACATATTGAACCCTGGAAAGTTCGTTTAGGCGCTTAGCGCCCTCCTAGTGTCTACTTGCATAAATAACTGATAGCATTCTTGCCGGTGTATCGGGAATCTTGTTCCCATACGCACTTAGTTTCGGGAACAAGATTCCCGAAACACCTGGTAACACCCGGTAAGTTCGTTTAGGCGCTTAGCGCCCTCCTAGAAACAATTTGTTGTCGCTAAGGCGGATTCGACGGCGCACCGCCTTTGGGTTTTCCGCTTTGCCGGTGTATCGGGAATCTTGTTCCCGATACCACTTAGTTTCGGAACAAGATTCCCGAAACACCCGGTAAGTTCGTTTAGGCGCTTAGCGCCCTCCTAGATATAATTTGTTGTCGCTAAGGCGGATTCGACGGCGCACCGCTTTGGGTTTTCCGCTTTGCCGGTGTATCGGGAATCTTGTCCCCGATTACGCACTCAGTTTCGGGAACAAGATTCCCGAAAACACCCGGTAAGTTCGTTTAGGCGCTTAGCGCCCTCCTAGAAACAGTTTGTTGTCGCTAAGGCGGATTCGACGGCGCACCGCCTTTGGGTTTTCCGCTTTGCCGGTGTATCGGGAATCTTGTTCCCGATAACACTTAATTTCGGAACAAGATTTCCTAAACACCCGGAAGTTCGTTTAGGCGCTTAGCGCCCTCCTAGA
>CAWGNL010000068.1:0-91125 GCA_963823885.1 uncultured bacterium | reverse complement strand
TCCCGAAACGCCCTCAACAGATCAACGCTGCCGCGGCGCGCGGGGTTGGCTGACCCGAAGCCGGACTGGACATACTACGATTTTGTGCGGATGGCAAAAAAACTCACTGTTCGCGACCACCGCGGCAGTGGAATCCTACCGGAGAGCGCGGGGTCCACGGCGTCGGTCGGAGGCTTATCTGGGCGTAGTCAGACCCGGCGAGCGACTGGGAGCAATGCCGGCGGCAGAGGACCAGACTGGTAACACTCAAGGGTCTCTGTTCGATGATGCGGACCCGGCGCAGCGCAAACGAATCATGCGAGGAGGCTTTGTCTTATGGCAGGTCTACTTTTGCCGAAGAACCCCGAGAACGCGAAAGTGTCCGAAATGGAAGCTCGTAGCAGTTCTGCCAGCAACGTTGTAATCATGTCATTCCGAGCAAGTGACGGCGACGCTGTCGCCGTTACATTGGAAAGAAACCCACCCCCGGTGTTTCGGGAATCTTGTTCCCGAAACTGGGGAGTTTCTTAGGAGCGCCCGACCGTGGGACAGGCACACGGTAATTTCCTAAAGAACCCCCCCGGCAGGCTATGCTTCGCGGGCGACTGCCCCGAAGCCGCCGGGCATGGGAGGTTTGCTTAGGAGCAAGTGACCTCGGCGTTGCCGCGGTTACATTAGAAAGAAACCAGCCCCCGGTGTTTCGGGAATCTTGTTCCCGAAACTGGGGAGTTTCTTAGGAGTTTCTTAGGAGCACGTGACGCCGCGTTGCGGAGTCACATTATAAAGAAACTAGCCGCCCGGCAGGCTATGCTTCGCGGGCGACTGCCCCGAAGCCGCCGGCATGGGAAGTTTCTTAGGAGGAGAAACGACGAAGAATCTGCTTTTTCGGTGCTTCGGGATTTGAGAAGCGAGCACAATCGTTCGGACAGGGCGCAAACGTCTCAGTCGCTTCGGAAATCCCGAAACGAAGCGGCCTTTCGCTACAGCATCAAATGTTCCAGGTTTAGTCCATCCGACTCCCGCGCTCATAGAACCGCCGAGATGTAATAATATCCCGGCCCTATGTCGACGTTCTTCCATTTCATCGTATGTCGTAGCCTCGCCTCGGTCTGGTGTTCCCTGTGCGGTAAGTCGCCTCGTTTCGGCCCTGAACTGGATTCAGGGTCCGGAGCGGACGGTAAATGCGCTTCCTCATCACCACGCCGTGCCCGCTCCTCAAATCCCGAAACACCGAATCTTGTTCCCGATACGTAGTCAGTTTCGGGAACAAGATTCCCGAAACACCCTCATATCTTGTATGGTAGCCCCGAAGGGATTCGAACCCTCGATCTCATGGCTGAGAACCATGCATCCTGGACCGCTAGACGACGGGGCCACGCCTTGGCGCTCGGCGAGCGAAGAAAGTATAGCATAGGCCGCCGGGGTGTGTCAACGGGAACTCGAAAGTCGAAAGTCACCCGGGCAGAGCGCTACCCTCCCATCAGGAGGGTAGGACTCATCCGATGGGTTGAGATTCCTCACATTCGTTCCTAAGAAACTCCCCAGTTTCGGGAACAAGATTCCCGAAACACCGGGGGTGGGTTTCTTTCCAATGTAACGGCGACAGCGTCGCCGTCACTTGCTCTTCCTAAGAAACTCCCCAGTTTCGGGAACAAGATTCCCGAAACACCGGGGGTGGGTTTCTTTCCAATGTAACGGCGACAGCGTCGCCGTCACTTGCTCTTCCTAAGAAACTCCCCAGTTTCGGGAACAAGATTCCCGAAACACCGGGGGTGGGTTTCTTTCCAATGTAACGGCGACAGCGTCGCCGTCACTTGCTCTTCCTGAGAAACTCCCCCAGTTTCGGGAACAAGATTCCCGAAACACCGGGGGTGGGTTTCTTTCCAATGTAACGGCGACAGCATCGCCGTCACTTGCTCCTCCTAAGAAACTCCCCAGTTTCGGGAACAAGATTCCCGAAACACCGGGGGTGGGTTTCTTTCCAATGTAACGGCGACAGCGTCGCCGTCACTTGCTCTTCCTAAGAAACTCCCCCAGTTTCGGGAACAAGATTCCCGAAACACCGGGGGTGGGTTTCTTTCCAATGTAACGGCGACAGCGTCGCCGTCACTTGCTCTTCCTAAGAAGCTCCCCAGTTTCGGGAACAAGATTCCCGAAACACCGGGGGTGGGTTTCTTTCCAATGTAACGGCGACAGCGTCGCCGTCACTTGCTCTTCCTAAGAAACTCCCCAGTTTCGGGAACAAGATTCCCGAAACACCGGGGGTGGGTTTCTTTCCAATGTAACGGCGACAGCGTCGCCGTCACTTGCTCGGAATGACAGCCATGCGGTGGGTGCTGCCCCCTGTTCCTGAACACCCGCCCAGATCCTGAATCGAGTTCAGGATGACAGCAAGAGCTTTTACAGGATATACCTGCTGAGGTCTTCGTCCTTGACGATGTCCTGGAGCCTGTCCCGAACGTACTCGGCGTCGACGGTGATGGCGCCCTGCTCGACGTCGGGGGCCGCGAAGGAGACCTCTTCGAGAAGTCGCTCCAATATGGTCTGAAGCCTGCGCGCGCCGATGTTCTCCATCGACGTATTCACCTCCGCGGCGATCCTGGCGATCTCGGCCACTCCGTCGTCACTGAATGACACTTTGACCCCTTCGGTATCGAGCAGCGCGATGTATTGCTTCGTTAGCGCGTTTTTGGGCTCCGTGAGTATGCGGACTAAATCGGCCTCGATCAGGCTGTCGAGTTCAACGCGGATAGGCAGCCGCCCCTGCAGTTCCGGGATCAGGTCGGAAGGCTTGGATACGTGGAACGCTCCGGCGGCGATGAACAAAATATGGCTCGTGGAAACGGGCCCGTACTTGGTCATCACGGTCGAACCCTCGATTATCGGCAGTATGTCGCGCTGGACCCCTTCCCTGGACACCTGCGGCCCGCCCTCGTTTTCCCGCCCGGCGATCTTGTCCATCTCATCGATAAAGATGATCCCCTCCTGCTCGGCGCGTTCGACAGCCTCGCGAGTGATGGCGTCCTGATCGATCATGCTTCGCGCTTCCTCATCGGCCAGGACCGACTTCGCCTCGGCGATGGTCACCCGCTTGCGCTTGCGGCGCTTGGGGAACAGATTGCCGAGCATTCCGGACATGTCCATTCCCATCTCTTCCAGGCCCTGTTGTCCGAACACCTGAAAGTGCGGCATTGCGGTGTCCTCGACCTCGATTACGATCTCTCGATCGTCGAGTTCTCCCGAGAGAAGCTGCGTCCTGAGCCGCTCGCGAATGCGCTCCTTGCGCTCTATCTGATCGCGGGTGTAATTGTCGACCGGCTGGTCTCCCTCCTCTTCCTCGGCGATATCGACCGGCGCGGGTGGGGGATTGCCGGTGCCGGGGAAAAGATGGCCCATCGCGTTTTGAAGCGAGTCCATCCACTGCCTCGGCACCCCTGCCTGGCCCGCGGCCCGTCTGGCGGGTGGCTCCAGGATGTCGAGAATCTTCTCCATCGCGGCCTGCTCGGCGAGGGGCTTGACTTCCTCTATCTTCTCCGTCTCGACCATGCTCACCGCCCGCTGGACGAGGTCGCGGACCATGGAGTCCACGTCGCGGCCAACGTAGCCCACCTCGGTGAACTTGGTTGCTTCGACCTTCACAAACGGCGCCCCAGCCAGGCTCGCCAGCCTGCGCGCAATTTCGGTCTTGCCCACGCCCGTGGGGCCGATCATCAGAATATTCTTGGGTATCACTTCTTCGCGCAGGTCCTCGGAAAGCATCCTCCTGCGATAGCGGTTTCTAAGCGCCACCGCGACCGCCTTCTTGGCTTTATCCTGCCCCACTATGTACTTATCCAGCTCCGAGACAATTTGCTTCGGAGTAAGCTCGCTCGTGTTCTTCAAAACGCACCTCTATAGCTCGTCGACGGTTATGTGATGGTTGGTGTAGACGCAAATATCGGCGGCGATGTGCATTGCTCGCTCGACTATTTCCTTAACGTCCAAGTCGGTGTTCGCAACAAGCGCCTTCGCGGCCGCCGCGGCATAAGCCCCGCCGGAGCCTATCGCGGCTATTCCCTCGTCCGGCTCGATGACCTCGCCGTTTCCGGAAAGCACCAGCAGATATTCCTGGTTGCCGATGATCATCATCGCCTCGAGCCTGCGCAGAATGCGATCCGTCCGCCATTCCTTGGCGAACTCGATCACAGCGCGCTTGAGGTTCCCGTGTGCCTCCTTGAGCTTGGTCTCGAACTTGTCCGAGAGGGTCTGGGCATCCGCCACGGACCCCGCGAAACCCATAAGCACTTTGTCCTCATATAGTCTGCGCACCTTGCGCGCGGTGTGTTTCATGACGGTGTTTTCGTGCGTAACCTGGCCGTCCCCGGCTATGGCTATCTTGCCGTCCTTCTTTACGGCGATTATCGTGGTCCCGTGCATTGTTTATCTCTCCAACCGGTCGCTTTGGGCGGATGCCCTCGGGTGGGCGCGGTCGTAGACCTCCTTTAACCTTTCCCTTGATACGTGAGTATAAATCTGGGTCGTGACAACATTTTCGTGGCCCAGGAGTTCCTGCACGCTGCGCAGGTCGGCGCCGTGGTCCAGAAGATGAGTCGCACAACTGTGCCTGAGGCTGTGCGGGCTGATCCTGGCGGACCGCGTGACCGCGCCGAAGTGCTTCGCGACTATCCGCCGGACCGATGCCGTATGCAGCCTGGTTCCTCGATATCCCAGAAACAAAGCGTCGATCGGCTGCTTGCCTTTTGCCGCCAGAGCAGGCCGCCCTGTCTCGATATACGCCGCGACGGCCTGCCTCGCCGAAGAGCCGATCAGAACGATGCGCTCCTTGTTGCGCTTACCTATTACGCGAACCTCATCCGATTCCGGCCGCACATCGCCGACCGCCAGGCCCGTCGAGCTCGCTCACGCGCAGGCCTGTCGCGTATAGCGTCTCGAGGATCGCGCGGTCGCGCAGGCCCGCCGGAGTATCCGGACGGGGCGCGCTCATCAACAAGTCTATGTGCTCCTCGCGTACAACCCTGGGCAGCTTCCTGGACTGCTTTGGCGGGCGAATGCCCTCCGTGGGATCGCTCTCCACGAGTTCCTGCTTTACGAGGTACGTAAAGAACGCCCTCAGCGCGGCGATCTTGCGGGCAGCGGAGCTTCTGGCAAGCCCCGTTTTTTGCAAATGGGCCAGGTAGCGCTTCACGAGCGCCTGATCAATCTCCCCGCCCGACTCGGCCGCGAAGCCCAAGAAGCCCAGAACATCCGAAGAGTAGTTCCTTATGGTATGCTCGCTGGCCTTCTTGACCAGACGCAAATGATAGAGAAAAGCATCCAAGCGTTCTTCCATTGCCTTACGATTCTAGCACGAACGAAGGCAATTTACAATTCGAATTCTGAATTTACAAATTCAAAATTCAAAATTCGGGCGGACCTCCGTCCCGCCGCGTAGCCCTTGGCGGCGGGACTTTCTTGCCCACTACACACAATCTATATATGCAATACGGCCGAGTTTATAGCAAACATACAGATCATGTGTTATACTCTCGGATAAGATAGGTGAAGGCCGGCGGCCATGGCCACACCTTAAGGAGGATCATAGTTGAAAAGGTTATTCTATCATGTTGGGGCACTGCTGTTGCTGGGCGGTCTGGTGATTGCCCCGGCGCTTGCCACGCCATCGACCACTTATTGGACACCTTGCACGATCGACATCCAGCCCAAAGGTGTGACCCACCTTGGCATAGACAACTACTTCGGCGTGGGGTCCAATTTCCCCAACCGCACCGACGAGTTCGCGACTGACATCGGACCGGAATGGGGGGCGCAGTTTACTAAGAAACTGGCGGCGGAGTTCGGTTTCGACATCCTTACCTCTCCCTACACGACGCCGTTCTTCTTAAATTTCAAGGTCGGTTATCGAGAGAACACCATCTCGAAATGGGCTCCCGCCGTCCAGTTGGGAGTCTATGGCATCGGCACTAAGAGAGGGACCGCCAATTTCGAGCAGGACATTGTGTACCTGCTGGTCGGCCACAGCCTGCCCGACGGCAAGACCCGGCTGGCCGTTGCCGGCTATTACGGGAACCCCGCCGCGCTGCGCAGCAGCCTCGGTGGGCTGCGGAATGCCGGATTCATGGTGGCGATGGACCGCCAGCTCTTCCCCAACGGAAAATGGGTTTTGGCGGCGGACTTCGAGAGCGGGATGAACGTCGTCGGCGCTGGTGGAGTGGGCGTTTATTACTACTTTACACCCAATATTTCTCTCTTGACCGGTCCTGTCTGGTTTAACGATAAGGCGCTCAACGGCTCGGTCAAGGCGACAACCCAGACTCGATATCAACTTCTAGGTGCGCATTGTGGGTGTTGGGTGTCTTGCGAGGAGGCACGACGGAGAATCTGCTTTCACTTCCCGCATGGGTCTGCGCCGTAACGTAAAAGCAGATTCTTCGCGTGCGCTCCTAAGAAAGTCCCCCCGTTTCGGGATTTCCGTTCCGCGTTCGCTGCACTCAAATCCCGAAACACCGGGTGCCGGTTTCTCTCCA
Organism: uncultured bacterium; assembly: GCA_963823885.1. Lineage (GTDB taxonomy): Bacteria > Armatimonadota > UBA5829 > UBA5829 > UBA5829 > CAWGNL01. Next base: position 84,622 of record CAWGNL010000068.1, on the reverse strand, counting down.
ATGTGACTGCGTCAGCGTCGCCGTCAATTGCTCCTCCTAAGAAACTCTCCTCGCAGGAGGGTGCAACCTTTAACCTCCCTTCCTCCGCCAACCTTCAACTTTCTAACCTTTAGCCCCCTCAATTGTGTGGAATACCTATATTGGAGAGGCGAATCGTCCGATGTTTAGGAAGGGTATTTCAAGGATGATGGGCAACAGCTTTGAGATTCGCTTGAGGAACGCCGAAGGAATCCCGGTGGTGCGTCTGGGCGGGAAGCTGACTCAGACCGCGATCAGGATGGTCGACGGTTATCTGCGCCGCCTGGCGGACGCGGGCCATTTCAACGTGGTGGTCAACGTGGATCGCGCGGAGGCCGGCGACTGGCGGTGCCTCTCGGCGCTCTCGGAAACCGTGCACACCTTTCAAGCACACTACGGGGCGGTGAACCTGGTGGCGAGTCTGGACAAGACTCGCGAAGTGCTCAGCATCGATCTTCTTGCGACACTCTTCAAGCTCTGCCGGACCGAGAGCGAGGCCATCTTGCGAATCAAGGGCCTTCTTCGCCACCCGGCAGCCATAACCGAAACCAACGCACGCCTACTGGAGCCGAGATGACCAACTTTTCCAAGAGCAAGCTCAAAGTCATCAAGATACTCGACCCACTTCTGTGTGTAAGGTGCGACAACGCCTACATAGCGGACGTTCTAATGCGCGACGGAAAGCGCAAGAAGATGTTCTACTGCTCCCGGCTGGACTGCGATAACTGGATGTCCAGAACGCCTGTCGAGCCAGCACGACCCGGATTGGACAAAGCAGCCTAAACCCCAAAAATATTTCCGCGGAAATAGCAGGATATCGGGCGCATGCCGGAGAATACTCATAAGTAGCTCGTCAGATGTTAGAGTCAAGAGGTGGAGTGCCCGTCAACCGCCTCGATCCTAACTTCTAACCTCCAACTTCTAACCCCAAAACCGGTCCATCGGCCATGTTAAATTGGACGCCGGTAGTGGGTATATCGTGGCTGTAACAGTACCAACACTCCTGCGATTCGCCATTTTTCTTTAGGAGGTGTCACATGATGGCGGGTGTAAAGGGCCTCAGGACGAACGCCCAGGTGTGGGCATATCTGGATGATATCATCTTTCCGTGCACGCGTTCCGAAATCCTCGTATGTGCCGAAGAAAATGAAGCCCCGGATGCTATTCTCGATGCAATCGAAGGTCTCCCCGATCGGCGATTCCGGAGTGTAAAGGACATTATCTCCAGGTTCCAGCGCGCCACCTGAACTCGGCGTGCGCATCTTACTTCTAGCGCGATATCACGTTCGTAAGAAGCAGCGAGTGCAGCACGGGATTCGAGGTCACTATTTCTATCTCTTTGTCTCTCAGATCGATGGGCTCACCTCGAAAATCGGTTACCAAACCACCGGCTTCCTGGATAATGACGACACCCGCCGCCACGTCCCAGGGGTTCAGCCCGCCTTGGATGTATGCATGAACCCTGCCGGAGGCTACGTAGGCCATCACGAGCGCCGCCGAGCCGAAGCGCCTGAAATATGAGGTGTCTTTGCTCAGTTCTTCGACATAACGCACGAATTTGGTGCGGTCGGAGTTGCGTCTCACCCGACTCACGGAGACGAGGGCGTCATCGAGGGTGCTCTCCCTCGTAACCCTGATCGGCAGGCCGTTGACGCAGGCCCCGACCCCTCGCTTGGCAAAGAACATTTCGTCGTGGATCGGGTCGTAGATTGCTCCCAGTTCGGGAACGCCGCCGCGAATTACCCCTATCGATACCGCGAACAGCGGTATGCCTGCCGCATAGTTACGCGTGCCGTCGAGCGGGTCGATCACCCAGAGAGTTTCGCCGTTGGCGTTACCCAGGTTACCACTTTCCTCGGAAAGTATTCGGTGATCGGGACATTCCCTGGTTACGCGGCCGACTATGTACCTCTCCGACTCCTCGTCTACATCGGTCACGATGTCGCCGCGGCCCGTCTTCACTCGGGTGCTTTTGGCTGTAGGGTAACGATGTCTAAGTATCTGGCCGGCGCCTCTGGCGACGTCCTGCAAGAAATCTTCTATCTGCAAACTGCAAAACTTCTTTCCGGTAAGGATCGGAATGAGCGGCATATCAAATCACCACTGTGATACTTACCCCATTTTACGGCTACATGCCCAAGCAATGATCGCAAAGATTTGTTGGCGTTGTCAAGGAGGTCAGAAGCCAGAAGTCCGAAAGTCGAAAGTCGAAAGTCGGAGCCATGCGGACGGCTCTTCCCTAAAGCGGCGTAGCCGCAACCAAGAAGGCCATCGCCGGAAAATCAATACGGCCTTTTCGTAATTCGGAAGGTCGGTGGTTTCTTCTTACGTATCTTACAACTGAAATCCGAGGTGACACATCAAAATTCAGGTACAACTTGTATAGGATTTCAGTTGTAAGATACTACGCTTTTCCCCAGACTTCGCTGGGGAAAAGTGGCCACCTTACGGTGGCAGTTGACCAAGGCAGGCGGTCGGGTTTTTCGCTTTTCGGTTGTTAAGGGATGATTTGGAGGGGGCGGAGATTTCCACCCCCATCCCTTGAACAACACCTGAGTCGGCGCTCGGGAGAGCTCCCCAGCGTTGCCCTACCCTGCGCCCAGGCAAAGCAAGTATAGCTCATCGGCCATCCCTTAACAACCATAAAGCGGAAAACCCAAAGGCGGTGCGCCGTCGAATCCGCCTTAGCGACAACAAATTGTTTCTAGGAGGGCGCTAAGTGTCTAAACGGCGTAAATTCTAAACCGGCGGGGCCGGAACCAAATCTAATCGCGAAAACGCGAAAGTGTCCGAAATGGAAACTCGTGGTACTTTTGCCAGTGAACGCCGTAATTATGTTACTTGCGGGGAGGCGCGACGAAGAATCCGCTTTTACTTCCCGCATGGGCCCACGCCGCGGCGTAAAAGGAGATTCTTCGCGTTCGCTCCTGAGAAGCCTCCCATTTCGGGAAAAGGGGTTTCCCGATACAACGGAAAGCTCACTATGCGGCGGGAACGACAACTCGAAACCATGCCGGGCGGGAGTCCTTCGAGTTCCCGCCGCACGCATGGCACTCTCGCTGGACATATAGGCGGAGTGTGCCGCCGCATAGGAGTTGTACCTTCCCGTTTCGGGAAAAGGGTTTCCCGAAACAACGGAAAGAGGGATCAAGGTTTGGGAGAAGGCTCTGTCAACCTTCAACCTGCCTTCGCGGCGTGCGCTTCCTTGACACTGATGGGGGTGTCCTGTAAACTAATGTTGGTGATTGCTTTAGCCGCGGACGCCGAAACGCGCTCCGCCGGATCGGAAGTCACCACCTGGGGGTTTCGGGAAAGGGGTTTCCCGAAACAACCAGTCTCGTGTTGGCAGGGAGTTCGGGGCTTTGCGCTCTCTGCTTTCCACTATATGCTATTTGGCGAGGAACAACTTTATGGGCATTTATAAAATGAGGACGGATTTCGGGCAGCATATGAAATATCTGCTTGGCCTGATTGCGTTCATTTTCGTGGTTGGCGCGTTTTCGAGCTTCGGGCCGTCGATGCTGAACCGCAACAGGCAACCCTCCAATCCGAATGCGGCACAGGGGCCGGATATCCTGGCCACCGCGAACGGTGTGGAGATCAAGCGCACGGACTTCGAGACAGCATTCGACAAGTACAATGAGGACGCGCAGCAGAAGGGCATGAGGTCCGCGCTGACGTATGCCGATGCGCGTGCTAAGATCTTCGGCGGGATGGTGGAGAACGCGATCCTCCTGACCACGGCTCAGCAGATGAGTGTGGATTTGAGTCAGAGCGCGATCGACACAGAGATCGACAGGGCTGCCTTGTGGTTTCTTTCTCAGAATCGCAAGCAGTTGCTCAAGAAGGTCGACAAGAAAGAGGATGACTCCGACCCGCGCACGGACAAGAAATACCTTGATGCGCTGACGGCGAGAGGCCTCAGCCTCCAGCAAGTGGAGGATATGGCCAAGTCCAAGATGACTTCGGATCGGGTGGAAGTCGTGATGGCTGAGCAGGGCATAGAGCAAAAACTGCTCGCAAATGTTAAGCGCGCGGGCGCAAAGGACGTTCGAAATAGCTACAACGTCTACAAGCTTCGCCAGATCGTGCTGCCTAAGGGCCCCGGGCCGGTGCCCGCGCAGATTAAGACCAAGGCAGAGAAGATCGAGCAGGCTGCCAGGTCCGGCGGGGATTTTGCCAAGCTGGCGACCGATAACTCGGTTGTCGGCGCTAAGAGCGGCGGCGCGGCGGTCTACTCCTGGGATAGCCGCCAGCAGTTTGCTCCGGCTGTTCGCGACGCAGTAGAGAAGCTCAAGCCGGGAGAGATCAGCCCGGTGATCGATGAGGGCCGCGCCCTGGTAATAGTCAAGCTCGAAAGCGTGACCCCGGAGCTTCCGGAAATTTTCGATCAGGGAGTTCAGACGAAGCGAGCCGACGACATCAACAAGGATCGCCAGTCTACAAAAATCAGGGAGTTTCAGCAGACTGTGTTCGCGAATCCTCGCGTGCAGATTAACGACCCGGAGTTTCTGGCTTACTGGGAAATGGGCCAGGCGCATCGGGCCGCGTCCATGGGAGATGTGGCCCAATACCAGAAATCACTGAACATCGCCGTAAGTTCATTGAAGAAGTCGCGGAGCGTGTTTGCAGGCGCGAAGCTGGCCGACTTGGAGGCGCAGGAGGGGAAGGTTAAGGAAGCCATTGATCTGTTGTGGCCTATGCTCGAAGGCAGCTCGCCGGTTACCGAGGGTGTGGACATGAGAATACTTCTCGGCGGCCTTTTTGAGCAGCAGAGCAAGGATCCCAAGCTCTCCGCCGCGCAGCGGCGGGATTTGCTCGCCAAGGCGATCGCTCAGTATAAGGTCGCCAGCGACGTCGCGCGAAGCGATATCTCTGCCCACCAGCAACTCCAGGCCAAGTTCAAACAACTGAACCAGCCGGAGCTTGCAGCCAAGGAAACCGAGTTGATCGCTCAACTCAAACAGCGTGAGGCCGAAGTCAAAGCCAGGAATCGACCATGGCCCCGCGAATGCCGGGACAAGCCGGCCCCGAGGCAGGGTCAGTAGGGTTAATAGGGTTTTAGGGTTGAATAGGGGAAGGGAACAAGGCCGCATTATTCACGTAGCTCGTGTTTGCCCAGCACTTTGTGCTCCCCTCGCCCTCACGGGAGAGGGAGCACGTGGGTGCCTGAACAAAGAAACTCGTCTGTCAATTCACGAATAATGCGGGCAAGGCCTCTGATAGGAAAGAGCGTTCCCTTCCCTCACCCTACTAACCCTAAAGCGGCGTAGCCGCAACCAAGAAGGCCATCGCCGGAGGATCAATACGGCCTCCCCGTAACTCGGAAGGTCGGTGGTGTCTTCTCAGTACCTTACAACTGAAATCCGAGGTCACATATTAAAGTTCAGTACAGCTTGTATAGGATTTCAGTTGTAAGATGCTACGCTTTTCCCCAGACTTCGCTGGGGAAAAGTGGCCACCTTACGGTGGCAGTTGACCAAGGCAGGCGGTCGGGTTTTTCGCTTTTCGGTTGTTAAGGGATGATTTGGAGGGGGCGGAGATTTCCACCCCCATCCCTTGAACAACACCTGAGTCGGCTCGGGAAAGCTCCCCAGCGTTGCCCTACCCTCCGCCCAGGCAAAGCAAGTATAGCTCATCCGCCATCCCTTAACAACCATAAAGCGGAAAACCCAAAGGCGGTGCGCCGTCGAATCCGCCCTAGCGACAACAAATTGTTTCTAGTGTCTACTTGCATAAATAACTGATAGCATTCTTGCCGGTGTATCGGGAATCTTGTTCCCGATACGCACTTAGTTTCGGGAACAAGATTCCCGAAACACCTGCTACAGCGTTCTATCAATCAATTTGCCGGTGTATCGGGAATCTTGTTCCCGATACGCACTTAGTTTCGGGAACAAGATTCCCGAAACACCCGGTACAGCGTTCTATCAATCAATTATGCAACTAAGCACTAGGAGGGCGCTAAGCGCCTAACACCTATCGCGATGCCAGGAAATCTCTACATAGTCGCCACGCCGATTGGCAATCTCGAAGACATCACCTTGCGGGCTTTGCGCGTGCTCAAGGAGGTGAGTGTCATCGCCGCCGAGGACACGCGGGTCACCCGCAAGCTCCTCGCCCATTATGATATTCACACCCCCCTTATCGCCTACCATCAGCACAGCAAGGGATCCAGGGCTGACGAGATACTGGGCATGCTCGCCGGCGGCAAGGATGTTGCGCTTGTCAGCGATGCGGGCACCCCCGGAATATCCGACCCCGGCCACGAGCTGATCGCGATGTGCGCCGTCGAGGGGGTGAGGCTTATAAGCGTGCCCGGCCCGGCCGCCATAATAAGCGCCGTCGTAGTTTCCGGCATTCGCACGGCGCACTTCCTCTTCGACGGTTTCCCGCCCAGAAAAGAGAGCGAGCGAAAGGCATATTTTCGGTCGATCGAGGCCGAGACACGAACGATATGCCTCTACGAATCTCCCATGCGGCTGCGCAAGACCCTGGAGGCGATAGGCTCCGAACTGGGGCCGAGGCGGCTCGCCGTCGTTCGAGAGCTGACAAAGGTCTTTGAGGAAATTTTCAGAGGCACGCCCGGTGAGGCTGTCGAGCATTTTTCAAAGACCAAGGTGCGCGGCGAGATAGTGATCGTTCTGGAAGGGGCCTCGCCCGATGCCGTCGGACTGCAAGAGAATCCTGAGCGCTGCCTGGATGACAGGCTGCGTGAGCTTGTGGATGCGGGAGTCTCGGAGCGGGACGCTGTCCGCCGGTGCGTAATCGAGTTCAGGCTGCCGAGACGCCAGGTCTACGCCGCTGCACTCAGGCTCAAGGGGAAGGGAGTTTAATCGCGAAAACGCGAAAGGGCGAAAACGCGGAAAATTTATTGCCGGTGTCTCGGGATTTGAGGAGCGAGCACAATCGTGGGTGTATGGCACAAACGTCGTAGTCGCTCCGGAAATCCCGAAACGGGCGGCGCAACCCCTATGCGGCGCGTCTCCGCCTCTACGTCCAGCGAGAGTGCCATGCGTGCAGCGGGAACTCGAAGGACTCCATTCGAGAAGCCGCCTCGGAGTGTCGTTCCCGCCGCATAAAGTAAGCCCTCTCCCAACATTCAACCTTTAACCTTCTAACCTTCAACCCCACCGCGTGTTAAATCTTTGTTAACTTCGCCCTTGGGGGAAGGAGTTGCGCTCCCGGATAGCTAAATATGGAATTTGGGTACGGGTTATGGGTATCGGGTGACCGGTGTTGGAGGGGAATGTGCTCTTCGACTAGCACAAGCTCCCTTCCCCGCCACCTAACGCGGCATAGCCGCAACCAAGAATGGGTATCGCCGGAAGATCAATACAGCGTTTCCATAAGTCGTAAGGTCGGTGCTGTCTTCTTAGAGCGTGTAAAGATAATGGGGTTTCACCCCAAACCCCACCAAAGGCTTCGCCTCTGGACTCCACCAGGAGCCAGTGGCCCCTGGACCCCCGACTCTTTTGTTCTTATTTTTGGGAGTTTTCCTCTATGTCCCCCCGCGGTGGGGTGGTCTTCGGTCAGAGGCTAACCCCCGGGGGGGACGTAGAGGAAAACTCCTACGGATAGAAGCAAAGACCGGGAAGGTCAAGGAAACACCTGTTTCCTTGCGGGGTGCAGGGGCAGAGCCCTCATATTTCTTTACACGCTCTTAGGCGCCTAGCGCCCTGTTAGAAACAATTTGTTGTCGCCAAGGCGGATTCGACGGCGCACTGCCTTTGGGTTTTCCGCTTTATGGTTGTTGCCGGTGTATCGGGAATCTTGTTCCCGATACGCACTTAGTTTCGGGAACAAGTTCCCGAAACACCCGTTACAGCATTCTATCAATCAATTATGCAACTAAGCACTAGCGCCCTGTTAGAAACAATTTGTTGTCGCTAAGGCGGATTCGACGGCGCACCGCCTTTGGGTTTTCCGCTTTATGGTTGTTAAGGGATGGCGGATGAGCTATACTTGCTTTGCCTGGGCGGAGGGTAGGGCAACGCTGGGGAGCTGTCCCGAGCCGACTCAGGTGTTGTTCAAGGGATGAGGGTGGAAATCTCCGCCCCCTCCAAATCATCCCTTAACAACCGAAAAGCGAAAAACCCGACCGCCCGCCTTGGTCAACTGCCACCGTAAGATGGCCACTTTTCCCCGGACTTGGGCGGGGAAAAGTGCCCCGAAAGCGTTCGGGGAGCCGAACACGACCAAGAAGGTTGTCGCCGGAGAATCAATACGGCCTTTCCGTAACGAGAAAGGTCAGTGGTTTCTTCTTGCGGTTATTGCGCCCGGAACGACAACAAATTGTCGTTCCGGGCGCGATAAGCGCCTAAACCAATTCCAGGAGGATATTGAATGTCTGATAAGAAGCGTGTATACCTCTTTCGTGAGGGCAACGCGACTATGCGCGATTTGCTAGGCGGCAAAGGCGCCAATCTTGCGGAGATGACCAACATCGGTCTTCCGGTGCCGCCCGGCTTTACTATTACGACCGAGACCTGCAACGAGTACACCAAGCTCGACAGGCTTCCGGACGGGCTGTGGGAGGAAGTTCTCGCGGATCTGGCCGATGTCGAGAAAGACATGGGCAAGAAGCTCGGCGATGCCGCGAACCCGCTGCTTGTTTCCGTAAGATCGGGGGCCAAGTTCTCGATGCCGGGTATGATGGATACCGTTTTGAACCTCGGCCTCAACGATGACACCCTCAAGGGGATCATCGCCGCCACCGGCAACGAGCGCTTTGCTTACGATGCTTACCGGCGCTTCCTGATGATGTTCTCGGATATCGTGCTATCGGGCGAGTATCCGAAGCTCGCGAAGCACAATTTCGAGCACATCTTCGATGAGCTCAAGGCCAAAAAGGGCGCCGCGGTCGATACCGAAGTGGATGCCGAAGGCCTGAAGGACCTCTGTGGGCGGTACAAAGTTTACTTCAAGGAAGCGACCGGAAGGGATTTCCCGACGGATCCGATGGAGCAGACTCAGGCTCGCCATCGTCGCGGTCTTCCAGAGCTGGAACAACGAGAGGGCTTTCATTTACAGGGTCCGCGAGAAAATCCCCCATGACCTGGGCACCGCCGTCAACATTCAGACGATGGTCTTCGGCAATATGGGCGACGACTGCGGCACGGGCGTGGCGTTCACCCGCAACGCCGCCACGGGCGACAACAAGCTCTTCGGTGAGTTCCTGAAGAACGCGCAGGGCGAGGACGTGGTGGCCGGCGTGCGCACCCCGGAGCCGATAGATCAGCTGGAGAACGAGTTCCCCGCGATCTACAAGCAGTTCATCGAGATTGCCAATAAGCTCGAAAACCATTACCGCGATATGCAGGACATCGAGTTCACCATCGAAAAGGGCAGGCTCTTCATTCTGCAGTGCCGCTCCGGCAAGAGGACCGGCGTCGCCGCGGTCAAGATCGCTATCGATCATGGTGAACGAAGGCTCTGATCACCAAGGAAGAGGCCTCTGATGCGCGTGCCGCCGGAGGCGCTTGAGCAGTTTTTGCACCCGAGGATCAAGAGCGCCATGGGAATCAAGGAGATCGCCAAGGGCCTGAACGCCGGCCCCGGCGGCGCTTCGGCACATGTCGCGCTCGATTCCCAGACCGCCATCAAGATGGCCGAGGCGGGCAAGAAAGTCATCCTCGTCCGCAAGGAAACCAACCCGGACGACCTGGGCGGGATGCTGGCGTCGAAGGGCGTTCTCACCTCCCTTGGCGGGCGCACCTAGCCACGCGGCGTTGATCGCCCGCCAGTATGGCATCCCGACCGTCTGCGGCTGCGGCGCCGTCAAAATCGACGAGTCCAAGCGCGAGTTTACGGCTAACGGCGTGACCGTCAAGGAAGGCGACATCATCACCATCGATGGCACCCTCGGCCTGGTATACAACGTCGAACTGGATACCGAGCCGGCGACGATGACCGGCGACTTCGGAACGTTCATGGCCTGGGCGGACGAGTATCGCAAGTTGGGCGTTCGGGCGAATGCCGATACTCCGGAGCACGCCGCCGATGCGATCGAATCTCGGAGGCGAAGGCATCGGCCTCTGCCGCACGGAGCATATGTTCCTTGGCGAGCGAGCGCGCCCCGCTGGTGGCCGACATGATCCTCGCCGAGGACGAAGCCACCCGCCAAAGCGCTCTCGACAAGCTTCTTCCGCTGCAGCGCGAGGATTTCGTGGGAATCTTCAAGGCTATGGGCGGAAAGCCGGTCACCGTCAGGCTCATCGACCCTCCGCTGCATGAGTTCCTCCCGAATATGAGCGATCTGATGGTGGAAGTCGCCGAGATCAAATGCAAGAACCCCAACGACCCCGAACTGGCCGCCAAGGAAAAGCTCCTGCGCAAGGTCGTGGACATGCACGAGGCTAACCCGATGCTGGGTCTGCGCGGCTGCCGCCTGTCGATCTACTTCCCGGGCATCGTGAACATGCAGGTCGGGCGCTATCATCGGCGCGGCGTGCCAGGTGAAGAAATCCGGATCGGACGTGCATCCCGAGATCATGATCCCGCTCATAGGCACCGTGAACGAGCTGACTTACCTCAAGAACCAGCTTATCGAGGTGGCGAAGAATACGATGGAGGTCGAGGGCGTGGAAGTCGATTATATGATCGGCACCATGATCGAGATTCCTCGCGCGGCCCTCACCGCCGACGAGATCGCCAAGGAAGCCCAGTTCTTCAGCTTCGGCACCAACGACCTCACGCAGATGGGCTACGGCATTTCCAGGGACGACGCGGGCAAGTTCCTGCCGCTCTACATCGAGAAGGGCATCTTCAAGACCGACCCGACCGACACCATCGATCAGAAAGGCATAGGCCGGCTGATGAAGATTTGCGTCGAGGATGCCAGGGCAGTGAACCCCAAGATCAAGCTCGGCATCTGCGGTGAGCACGGCGGAGAGCCGGACAGCGTCAAGTTCTGCCATCGAATCGGGCTGAACTACGTTTCCTGCTCGCCAAAGCGCATCCCCGTCGCCAGGCTCGCGGCGGCGCAGGCAGCGATCGAGGAAGCCGGGAAGGCGGGGGCGGCTAGGGACAAGTAGGCTGGATGGCCGGATCGTGTGTCGGCGCGACGGCTGATAGCGAATACAAGAAAATGCCCCCGGCGGAAGGGATTCCGCCGGGGGCTTGTCTGCTTTTAATGGATTCCATATAATGATGATGTCGGTCGGGCGCCGCTTTGCCGGGAACACATTCCAGCATTCCACAAGGTTGAGGTCCATGGCCAAGGTCATTCCGCATTTTCACGAGCGTGAGCCGGGTCTTTTCGATTTACATCCCCGGCAATCCGCGGATTCCGAGCAGACGCTTTTCCGCGGCGTGACCGTGAGCGAGGTTCGCCTGGAAAGCATCTCCCAAGTCTCGACGAAGCGCTGGATTGACGGTAAGGACTCCTGCATTATCGAGGGAGACAGCCGTGACGTGCTGCCTCGCCTGCCAAAAGGCGTTTTTCAGTGCTGCGTGACATCTCCCCCCTGATCGGTCGCTGCGCGACTACAACATCGACGGGCAAATAGGTCTGGAGTCTTCGCTGCCGGATTATTCTGGCCGCCTTGGTGCGTATATTCGCTGACGTAAGGCATCTCTTGCGTGACGATGGTGTTCTCTGGCTCAACATCGGGGATTCATACACTTCGGGTGGACGGACGTGGCGCGCACCCGATAAGAAAAACGCTGGGCGGGCTATGGAGATCAGGCCGCCGACCCCGACCGGACTCAAGCCGAAGGACCTGATAGGAGTCCCATGGAGACTGGCGTTCGCGCTTCAGGACGCAGGGTGGTATTTGCGCTCGGACATAATATGACATAAGCCAAACTGCCAACCGGAGAGCGTGAAAGATCGCCCGACGCGCAGCCACGAATACCTGTTCCTTTTCAGCAAGTCGGAGCGCTACGAGTACAACAACGATGCCATGCGCGGTCCCGGCGGGCGGAATCCACGTTCAGTCTGGGAGATCAACACGCAAGGCTGCAAAGGAGCGCATTTCGCGACGTTCCCGATGGCCCTCGTGGAGCCATGCGTGGCGCTTGCCAGTAGTCCCGGCGATCTGGTCCTGGACCCGTTCCTGGGATCGGGCACGACGGGCCTGGTGGCCCTGAAACTGGGACGCCGGTTTGTGGGCGTCGAGTTAAACCCCGAGTACATCGGCATCGCGAAGGAACGGATCAGGATGGTGCAGAGTGACAGTCCGACGCTTCGAGGCGCCAAGCGCTCAAAGACAGATTAGCTTCCACCAGTTACTTGTCGCTGCCAGGAAATCGGTGTTGCTCGATGCGCTCAGCGCTGCTTTGGCTGAGGCCGGTCCGTGTGTCTTGAAGTCGGAGCTATTGGAGGACGTGCCCAAGGACGTCCAGCAAGTGTTGGCAAGCGCGGGAGTTAGGGATGAGCACGTGTTTCCTGTGCATTGCCTGCTTGAAACAGCCCCGACGCTGGTAGGCTACTACCGCCTGCTGTTGGGTTCTCCGCAGAAGTCGTTTTACACAGCGGAAACCGGATTTGGGTTGTTCGGTACATAGGAAAATATAGCTCATTTTGAGCGTGAAACCTAGCATGTTCGTTTCGAAGATAACGTAACGGGCGTGTCATTCCGAACGCAGTGAGGAATCTGCTTTTTAAGGCGCCACAAAGCAGATTTCTCGGCTTCGCCTCGAAATGACACCCTTTCGAGACCCCGGTTTTCACGCGAAGCGCGCCGCGCCGTAGGCGCGATTAGTTCAAGAGCACGGAGACTAATGGCATCCTGACGAAAAGGCACCGCACGTATCTCTCGGACTTCTGCAAGGCCATGAGCGTTTCGCTCGGGGACCTCGTTCGCCAACTGTCTCCCGCCATGACCAACAGGGATGTGCTGGAACTGCCTCTCATAACACTTGGCGCTCAGTTCCAGGGTTCTAACAACAACGTTATAGGTCAGCAAGCTACAGCCGGCGTCTTTCGAAACCGTCGGAGAGCTAGTCGAGGCATTCGTGGCGCGCCGCACGGAAAACCGATTGACTCTGCTCAACTCCGCCGGGCGACACGTGATAATCGCGCTTTCGAGCGATCCGGATGTCGGTATTCAAGAAGAGTTCGAGGGCGCGTTGCGCGAAAAGGTGGCGATCGAAATCAAAGGAGGAACGGACTGCGGCAACGCGCACAACCGGGCAGGAGAGGCCGAGAAATCCCACCAGAAAGCACGGGGCCAAGGATATCGAGACTGCTGGACGATCATCGCGAAGAAGGGCGTGGATATGGACCAACTCCGGCGTGAGTCTCCGACCACCACATCGTGGTTCGATGTTGCCCAGGTGTTGGGCCAATCTGGCGATGATTGGGACGAGTTCCGCAGCCGACTGGCGGAAGTGACAGGCATTCCACTGAAGTTGCAAACAGGGTAGGGATACCTACCAATCATTCTTGCGCCGCCCGCGCGTTCGGCGGGCGGGCGTAAAACCGCCTCTTCACAACTCTGCCTTCCCATGGTATAGTTTAGCCATCATGAAGAACACCCTCTTTTACGGCGACAACCTGGAAGTCATGCGGGAGCATCTCTCGGATGAGTCGGTCGATCTCGTGTACCTGGACCCGCCGTTCAACTCCGCCCGCAACTACAATATTCTCTTCAAACAGGCCAAAAAGGACGAGAACCAGGCCCAGATAACCGCGTTCACGGATACCTGGCAGTGGAGCAAGCGGCACCATGAGGAGTTCTTCGACGACCCGCGAAACGCCCGGCTTTTCGACCTGATGGACTCGCTCCACAAGATACTCGGCGCAAGCGAGATGATGGCGTAGGCTTCTTCACGGCGCCCAGCGGCCGCAAGATAGCCAGGCTGCAAATCCGCACGATCACGGAATTGCTTAGAGACGGCAAGGAGTTCGACTTTCCGCGGGGCTACTCTCTTAGGAGCGGAAACGGGAAACGACTCGTAAGGAACGCGGACCAGGGCAAGCTGGAAGTCTAGCACGCATTGTTCGTTGGTGGGCTGTGCAGTCTAGATGTTAGTATCTTACAACTGAAATCCTATACAAGCTGTACCGAACTTTGATATGTGACCTCGGATTTCAGTTGTAAGATACTGAAAAGAAACCACCGACCTTCCGAATCACGGAAACGCCGTATTGATTTTCCGGCGATGGCCTTCTTGGTTGCGACTACGCCGCTTTAGGCGTTAGAGGTTAGAAGTTAGATATGGGATGCTGGCCTCTAACCTCTAGATCGGAGCACAGGTAGACCGTGCCGAATGTTTCGGGAAAAGGGTTTCCCGAAACAACGGAAGGGGGTTCGGGTGGCGATTTCCGAATCGCCACCCAGGAGATAAATACTAAATCCTGTCTCCTGTTCCCGTTCTCATCTTGGCCAGCGCAGGTGGACCGGCGGCATGGCCGGGAACTGGGCGTGCGGTTCCAACTGGTACCAGCAGCCGACCGAGGCGATGTCATCCCGCAGAGGCTGGAATTTGCCGTTTGGCCACCAGCCCAGCGCCTGGATCGTGACCCTGAGATCAGTTTGGAATCTGATAGGGTCCAATATGTGCCACCTATACAACCCGTGCTTTGGGACCTTGCCCGGCTCGCGCACCCAGGCCGCATAGCCAAGGAAAGCTGTGGAATATGTGTCGCCGAAGCCCCAGGCTCCGCCGAAGTAGTCCTCGGTGCCGGTGCCACATACGGTTGGGAATTCCCCGTCGCCGTCCATAAAGAACTTGATCTCACCCTCGCCCCACCAGCCGTCCGACATCTGAGTCCATGCGAGATACGTTCCAACATACTGTCCTGTGCCCTGCACCCCGTCCAGGATCACGTGCTGGGGGCAGTCGATCGGGGTAACCGATCTTCGCCACTGCGCATGGAAGCAGGCGGTGTCGTTAGGCACATCGTCAAGGTCGTAGTCCACCTGGTAGAAGAAACCACCGATGGCTTCGTGCCACTGGTTCTCGATCTCGATTCTGCCGCCCTTCCTGAACGGCATCGGCCAATAGGAGTTCATGCCGCCGCTGGGATTCACACAGACCGGCAGCGAGTTCACATTGGCGCGCAGCTCCATGCCCGCAGGCGAAGAAATCTCCTAAGGGGACTTCCACCGACGGCTTCTGCTCGCCATCCCACCACATTCTCAGGATGCAGTTCCTGTAGGCGCGTTCGTTTACGGTCATCCATATATGTCTTATGACGCCGGGTTCGTCGATGTCGGCCAGGAGGGTCCTGGAGCCAGCCGGCAGGTCTATGCAGCAGCGACACTTCCACCCCTGCCCGAGCCCGGATCCGGCGTCACCTTCCCCGGGCACGGCTCTCGCCCCGCCGCCCTTTTCGCCTTTCGGGTTCTCGGCGCTTATGCTTCTGGTCCTGGCATTGCTTACTCTCGCGACGTTAGACAGAAAACCTGTTTCTAGGAAACTCATAGCCTTTGGCCTCCGGTTGCTAGTTAGGCAATGTTAGCCGAGGTTCCGCAGTGAGTAGTGCGAAACTTTTTTCTTGAGGTCTTTGAGCGTCTGAAAAGCAGTTATCTGTGGTGTGGCGTGCTTGCGGTCGGCGGTGGTGAAGCGGAGTATTTGCAAGAACGCTGTGTAGCCCAGACTTTTCGTTCGAGGCATCGTGCTAGAATGCTTGTATGCATTTGCAGAAGCGCACTCGGAACAAAGACGGCAGGAAGTACGAATACTGGGAGTTGGTGGAATCCTACCGGACGGCGCGGGGGCCGCGGCGTAGGTCGGTGGCGTACCTGGGCGTAGTCGGACCTGGCGAGCGATTGGGAGTAAAGCTGGCGGCGGAGGACCAGACTGGTAACGCTCAGGGGTCCCTCTTCGATGATGTGGAGCCGGAATGGGTCGAGGTGGACACCAAACGTGTGCGCGTGGAGCGCACTCGGCAATTTAGCGGCGCTTGGCTGGGTCTGGAATTGATGAATATGCTGGGGTTGCCGGAGTTCTTACGAGGTATGATGCCACGGGGCTTCGAAGACATCCCCTGGTGGGCAATGTCCTTAATTCTTGTTCTCTGTCGGCTCTGCGATCCGTCGAGTGAATTGCGGATTGCGGAGCACTTATATGAACGAAGCGCCCTGCCGGATCTTCTCGGGGTTCCCGTTGAGAAGGTAAACGACGACCGGCTGTACCGGTCCTTGGACAAACTGCTCGTTCGCAAGCCTGAACTTGAATGCTATCTCGCCAACAGGCTCGGCGAGCTTTTCGGTCTGGAATACGATCTGCTGCTCTACGATGTCACCTCGACCTATTTTGAAGGCGACTGCGCCAAGAACGAACAGGCCCTTCGCGGCTACTCTCGGGACCATCGTGGTGACTGTAGGCAGATCACGATTGCTCTGGTTGTGAGTCGTTGCGGTATGCCCCTGGGCTACGAGGTGTTCGACGGCAACCGTCACGATTCTACTACTGTCGAAGAGATCGTGGAGATAATAGAGTCGCGTTACGGCAAGGCAGACCGGATATGGGTGATGGATCGTGGCATGACCAGCGAGGAAAACATCGCTTACTTGCGCGAGGGCGGTCGCCGGTATATTCTTGGGACGCCGAAGAGTGAGTTGAAGAACTTCGAGCGGCAGCTTGTCGGCGGGAATTGGACGGATATCCGGGAGGGTTTGGAAGTGAAGCTGTGTCCGTCCGCTGACGGTGAGGAGACGTTCATCCTGTGCCGAAGCGCTAAGCGTCAGGAGAAAGAAAAGGCCATGCACGAGCGTTTCGAGCGCAGGATTGAAGAGGGCCTGACGAAGATGGAGCAGACGTGCAGGAATAAGCGATACAAGCCCACTTTGATCGCGCAGAGGATAGGCAGGCTCCTTGAGAAAAACAGCCGGGCGGCTGGATTGTTCAAGGTGGATGTCCAGACCGATCACGATGGCGCGGCAAAGCTTGTGTGGTCGAAAGTGGATGCTTGGCGGGACTGGGCGGCCTTGAGCGAAGGCTGCTACATTCTGCGCAGCAACGTCAATGACTGGAGCGCCGAAGACCTGTGGAAAGCGTATATCCAGCTAACCGAAGCCGAATCGGCGTTCCGCATCCATAAGGGCGACCTGAGCCTGCGTCCAATCTGGCATCAGAAGAGAGAACGAGTCCAGGCGCATATCCTGGTGTGCTTCCTGGCGTATGTGCTGTGGAAGACGCTCGCGCGGCTCTGCAGTGCATCAGGTCTGGGAGACGAACCGCGCAAAGTCATCGACGAGATCGGGCAGGTCCAACTCGTGGACGTAGTGATGCCGACCAAAAGTGGCATCGAGATACGGAGACGCTGCGTTGCAAGACCCACGAAGCATCAGGCCATCCTGCTGCAGCATCTCCGACTCAGCCTGCCGACGCACTTGAAAGTAGTGGAAATGTAGCCCAGACCTTCACGAGTCAAAGGCGCATTTTACGCTCAACAACCGAGTTCCGCTTCAATCCATTGCGGAACTTCGGTTAGCATGCCGCGGCTGATCGGTCAAATCGCTACTGGGACGGTAAGTGCTCACGGTTTATGAGTTCAACTTCTCGCACCATGTCATTCCGAACGAATGTGAGGAATCTCGACCTATCGGATGAGCCTCTCGCAACGGGATAAAAATCCATCCGCAACGTTGAGATTCCTCGCTACCCGCTCCTAAGAAACTCCCCAGTTTCGGGAACAAGATTCCCGAAACACCGGGGGTCGGTTTCTTGCAGATGTTTCGGGATTTTGGCCTAGCCCGGCTCGTCGGACCTGATCACCCGAAATCCCGAAACATCGGGGGCATCGGTTTCTTTCCAATGTAACGGCGACAGCGTCGCCGTCACTTGCTCCTAAGAAACCTCCGCTGCCGGGGGCTTCGGGGCAGTCGCCCGCGAAGCATAGCGAGCCCGGCTGGTTTCTTTACGAAACTACCGTGTGCCTGTCGCACAGTCGGACGCTCCTAAGAAACTCCCCAGTTTCGGGAACAAGATTCCCGAAACACCGGGGGTCGGTTTCTTGCAGATGTTTCGGGATTTTGGCCTAGCCCGGCTCGTCGGACCTGATCACCCGAAATCCCGAAACATCGGGGGCATCGGTTTCTTTCTAATGTAACCGCGGCAACGCCGAGGTCACTTGCTCCTAAGAAACTCCCCAGTTTCGGGAACAAGATTCCCGAAACACCGGGGGTGGGTTTCTTTCCAATGTAACGGCGACAGCGTCGCCGTCACTTGCTCGGAATGACATATGCGGTGACATGTACCTACAATTCGTGAGACGTTACCTGGGACGGGTTAAAGGTTAGAAGGTTCAAGGTTGAAGGTTGGGAAGGGAGGTTCCCACCTGGGTGGCGATTTCCGAATCCGGCAAAACGCGCTACCGGTTCAGGATTCGCAGGCAGGAGCGAAACCGCTCTGACTTACCCTGCCTCTAAGCGAAAAGCGGGATTCGGAAATCGCCACCCAGAAAGCGTTGGGTGATGGGTGATGGAAGGGAACTCCGGCGCGATGTATTTGCCGCCGTCGTTCGAGGGGATCTCTTCCCCAACCCCCAATACCCATTACCCATTACCCAACCCCCATCGCTACTCGATGTAGTCGATCTCCACACCACCCGCCTGGAAGGTCTTCTTTAGCCTCTCGGTGAGCGCCACCATGCCCGGGCTTCTCGGTCTCGAAGTGGCCGGCGTCGATAACCGCCACGCCAAGGTCGGCGGCGTCGAGAATATCGTGGTGCTTTGTGTCGCCGGTCACGTAGACATCGGCTCCCGCGCCGGCAGCCTCCCGGAAAAGCGACGAACCGGACCCTCCGCACACCGCGACTTTCCTGACCGGCTTGCCGGGGTCCCCGTGGACTTTTGGCCACCTGACTTCCAGGACGCTCTTCGCCACTTCGGCAAACTCCGCCAGCCCAACTTCGTTCGCAAGAGTCCCGACCCTGCCATATCCGTAGGTCACGGGCGGATTTGCAAGCTCGTAAACGTCGTAGGCCACTTCATCGTAGGGGTGCCGGGAGAGCATGGCCGCGGTTACGCTTTCCAGCCACGATCCCACGCACACCATCTCCAGCCGGTACCTCTTCCACTTCCTCCAGCTTGCCCGTGGCGCCGATGTAGGGCTGAGCGGCCGGCAGCCCAACGAACGATCCGATTCCCGGGCTTCTGAAGCTGCAATGGGTGTACTGACCGATCAGCCCAGCGCCCGCATCGGCCATCGCGTTTCTCACATCTTCGACGTTATCCTCGGGGACGAACACGACCATCTTGTAGAACTTGTCCTGCTTTCGATTCGTAAGAGGGCAGAGGCCGCCGACCCCGAGCTTGCCGGCGAGCGCGTCGTTGATCCCGCCGGGGACCGTGTCGTAGTTTGTGTGCAGCACGAACAAGGCCACGTTGGCGCGGATCAGGCTCGATCGCTCGGCGGGCCACCGGGACCTCCGATGCCAGAGAGTCAAGAGGTTTGTAGATCAGCGGATGATGCGCGATCAGCAAGTCAGCTTTCTTGTCGATGGCGAGGTCCACGATCCGGGGCGTCGTGTCCACGCTTACCACCGCCCGTTCGACTCGCGCCGACCGGTCTCCAAGTTGCAGACCCACCGGGTCGCCATCGTCCGCGAGGTCGGGTGGGGCGATCCCCTCGAGTTCTTCCACCAGATCGGCTACGGTAGTCATTGGTCACCTCTAACAACAGCGTTTAGTGGAAAGCGGAAAGTGGAAAGTCCGGAACTTCCGCCCCGCACAGTCAATCGGGCCGTTCTGATTGGCTCCGATGGTCCGGCGTTTCCGAACGCCGGACCCAGTTAATGCGGGTTTGCAACCCGCGAGCACACGCTCTCATTTTCATCTATAGTGATGAAGGCGAAACATGATTCCTAAACCGGCAGAGCCGGAACCAAATCGAATCGCGAAAACGCGAAAGTGTCCGAAACGGAAACTCGCAGTAGCTTTGCCGATAAACGCCGTAACTTAAAAGCAGATTCTTCGCGGTCGCTCCTAAGAAACTCTCCTCGCAGGAGGGCAATATCCGAAGCGAACTTCCTGGCCTTCCCATATTTCGCGTTTTCGTGATGAGAAACCGTTCAGTCGCCCGCCAGTTCGACGGCCCTCATTCTGAATTCCATAGGCGGGCAGCAGTAGACGAGTCTAAGCCTGCCTGAGAGCCACAATCTGTCTCGCAGGGCCTTCACGGAATCGCTCTCGAGCGCGCAATCGCCGAGTATAACAACCCTGCCCTCGGTGTCGGGATCGACTTGGGGATCTCTGCCGAAGACCAGGGTGAGCTTGTCTTTCGGGTCCAGTATACCCTGTTCCACCAGCCTGTCGATACCGCGCCGGATATAATACTGGCATCCCCTGCAGGTACCTCGCCGGCGCGGATGCGCAGGCCGGGGAAGCGCTCCTCCGATATTTCGATATCGGGGCGGGCAAATACATGCCTAACCGTGTCCAGGTTGTCGCCGATAACCTTAACCAGCTTGACGTCGCCCACGCCCAGTCCCTGTTCGTGCGCGAGCCTGGTGGTGTCCACTTCCAAATTATCGAGGCCGATCAGGTCGCAGGCAACCGCATCGACCGCGACCGTATCCGCGCCCGATATAATGATCCCGGTATCGACCACGGCGCCCATGTCGGCGTGGTCGCCTTCCAGGCCCCGCACGCCGTCGATCACGGTAAGATCCGGCTTGCGATAGCGCAGAATGTCCACGAGTTTTTGGGGAATGCGGTGATAATCGTGGGCGAAGAGTTTATCTTTATCCGATATGACGCCGTGCAGATTCTTGATGCCGAGCGTAACCAGGGCCAGGCTGTGACTCTTGAGCACCGGCACGTTGATGAGGACCTCCGCTTCGTGGATGGTCCTCGGGATACTGGCTTCTTTAAGAATGACGGCTTCCGGATTGGCGATGTCGATAAAGTCGTCCTCTTCGAGGTAAACGATATCCGCTCCGTTCTCCCTCGCCGCGATATCCATGCCGACTGCCGCGAAACACGCGCGGGTGGAGCGGCCCTCCTTTCGAAACAGGGCCGTGGAAATGCTGCGCCCTTCGGCCACAGTGACCTTGCGCGCTCCCGAATCCTTAGCCAGTCGAATCAGCGCGGCCACCACGCGCGGGTCCGTGGTGACAGGCGCGGGCGCCGGACAATAGACGTTCGGTTTGAGCACGACGCTTCTGCCCCGGCACAGAGCGCCAATATCGCACGAGTCCCCGACAGCTTCCCGCACAGAGCGCTCTATGGATTGCGCGCTGTCGATATCAGTTACTCGCCTTACGGCGACGGTCGGATTGTTGCACGACAAGATTGTTGCTCCTCTGAAAATAGTCGTCAGTTGTCGGTTGACGGTTGACGGTTAGGGACCGTCGCCACCCCCCGGTGTTTCGGGATTTGAGGCAGCGAACGATTGTTTGTGTGAGGAACAAACGTCGTATTCGCTGCGGAAATCCCGAAACGATCCAACGGACCTATAGGGAAGATCGTTTTCATCTATAGTGATGAAGGCGAAGCCTTCGTGCGTGATTAAGTGCGTATCGGGAACAAGATTCCCGATACACCGGCAACAAACGTCGTATTCGCTGCGGAAATCCCGGAACCTCCGCCCCAGCATAGGGAACATCGCGGCCTTCGCACCTTGCCCGGCCCAGGTCTCGCTCCCTCTATTGTAAGGCAAGTGGCGAAAGACAGGCAAATTGTCGGCAGCCGTTTCCCGGCGATAGAGAGCAACTTAAGAAAATATGACGCGGACCTCATTGACAAATCACACAATTTGAGCCAATAATGAACATGTCTTAAGGTTGCGCTTGTTGGGAGGTGGCGTTATGCCCGTGGAACACATAAAGGACCAGTTGGCCAGGGGTACATGGCTCACTTGCAGGCCGGAAATAAAGATAATGGATTGCACCATCCGCGACGGTGGGCTGATAAACGACCACAAGTTCGAGGACGGATTTGTGGCAGCGGTTTACAAGGCCTGCGCCGAGGCGGGAATAGATGCCATGGAGTTCGGCTATAAGGCCGACAAGAAGATATTCGCCCCCGCGGGGCGAGGGAAGTGGAAGTATTGTGATGAGGATGCGCTTCGCGCCATCGTGGGCGAAAACCCCACCGATCTCAAGATCGCTGTTATGGCGGATGCCGAGCGAACCGATTATCACAACGACATTGCCCCGAAATCGGAGAGCGTGATAGACATCATCCGCGTTGCCACTTACATACATCAGATTCCCACCGCCCTGGACATGATCCAGGATGCTCACGACAAGGGATATCGCGTGACGGCGAACCTGATGGCGGTATCCACCATTCAGGAGCGCGAGTTGGAAGAAGCGCTGGAGGTGCTCTCGAACACTGGGATCTGCGCCTTGTTCATCGTCGACAGCTTTGGGGCCTACTACTCCGAGCAGATTCGTGACCTGACGGTGACATTCCTCAAGGCCGTCGAAGGCAAGAATATTGAAATCGGCGTTCATGCTCACAATAATCAGATGCTCGCTTATGCCAACACGCTGGAGGCGCTGATTGTGGGAGCGAACCGTTTGGATGCCACGATCAACGGAATGGGTCGAGGGGCGGGCAACTGTCCTCTGGAACTCCTGCTGGGGTTTCTCAAGAACCCTAAGTTTCAGCTCCGCCCAGTGCTCCAGTGCATAAGAGACCACTTCGCTCCCCTCGAAAAGAATGGCGATATGGAGTGGGGTTACAGGATACCGTAAATGATAACGGGGCAGTTCAATCAGCATCCTCGGGCCGCGATAGAGATGCGCTCCGGCGAGAACCCGGACGACATCGTCGCGTTTTATGACCAGATGATCGAGGAGGAATAGCGCCTTTTGAACCGCTGAGGCACTGAACCTGCTGAGAACGCTGAGCTAGGGAGATCGATGTCGAGCACGAAGGCTTCAGCGCTTCAGCCCACTCAACGTTTCAGCGGTTCAATACCGTGAGTCCGCTTGCATCACTGGCTACATAGGCGCTTAGCGCCCTGTTAGAAACAATTTGTTGTCGCTAAGGCGGATTCGACGGCGCACCGCCTTTGGGTTTTCCGCTTTATGGTTGTTAAGGGATGGCGGATGAGCTATACTTGCTTTGCCTGGGCGGAGGGTAGGGCAACGCTGGGGAGTTCTCCCCGAGCGACGACTCAGGTGTTGTTCAAGGGATGGGGGTGGAAATCTCCGCCCCCTCCAAATCATCCCTTAACAACCGAAAAGCGAAAAACCCGACCGCCTGCCTTGGTCGACTGCCACCGTAAGGTGGCCACTTTTTCCCCAGCGAAGTCTGGGGAAAAGCGTAGATAGTTGGTATACTTTAGTGAGGCAAATCGCATTGAAGTTACTTAACCTATGTAAGAGCAAGATTCACCGGGCGACGGTCACCGGCTGCGACGTGGATTATGTCGGCAGCATAACCGTGGATGAGGACCTGCTGGACGCGGCGGGCATCATCGACGGCGAACTCGTGCACGTGTGGAACATCAGCAACGGGAAACGGCTGGAGACTTACGTTATCCCCGGTGAGCGCGCAAGCGGCCAGGTATGTCTGAACGGGGCCGCCGCGCTGAGGTCCGCTGCGGGCGATAAGGTGATCATCGCCGCGTTCTGCCTGACGGACGAGCCGGTCCATCGCAAGGTCGTCCTCGTGGATGAGCACAACCGGATCGTGAATGTGATCTAAGGGCAGCGGGGGAACGACAATCCCAAATTCTAAATTTTGAATTTTGAATTTTGAATTGGGGAAGGGAGCCACCGATCCGGCAGAAGTCCCTTCAATTGTTGTTTTGGGAAACCCTTTTCCCGAAACTCAGCGGCGCTCTGTTCGGGCGGATTTGCAATCTGGCCCGTAAAGAAGAATCCGGGCATCTCCGATGCCCTAAACAACGTTGTAATCCGAGTGGTTGTTTAACCGGTCGAACAGCATCCGCACGATCGCGGTGTTGAAGATGGAAGTGCCATCCTGCGCGGGTCTCGTGCGCCTGGCGCTGGACGCCGTGCAGGCGAGTGGAAAGCGCATCCCCGTCGAAGTGGTCACGATCTCTCTGACGGGAGAGGCCGATAGGTAGCGGAGAGCGGGGAGCAGAGGGGAGGGTTGCGGTACGATGTCCCTCCCTTCTAACTCCTAACTCCTAAAGCGGCGCAGCCGCAACCAAGAAGGCCATCGCCGGAAAATCAATACGGCCTTTTCGTAATTCGGAAGGTCGGTGGTTTCTTTTCAGTATTTTACAACTGAAATCCGAGGTCACATATCAAAGTTCAGTACAGCTTGTATAGGATTTCAGTTGTAAGATACTAACTTCTGACTCCTCCTCACATCGACGCTGCGTATTCCCCTTGCGCCTGTTGCGGTGTTTCGGGATTTGAGGAGCGGCTGAGACGATTACGCTATATCCGAACGGTCGTCCCGCTCCTCAAATCCCGAAACACCGGCGTGGACTAAGGAGGAGGCGAAGGGAACACGCGTTACCGCCCGGCATCGTGTCCCTCCCTTCTAATCTCTAATTTCCAATCTCTAATTTCCAGCCTGGCGGAGAGACCGAGATTCGAACTCGGGGAGGCTTGCACCTCACTTGTTTTCGAGACAAGCGCCTTCAACCACTCGGCCATCTCTCCGCGATGGTGCCCGAAGAGGGAATCGAACCCCCAACGCCCGCCTTAGGACGGCGGCGCTCTATCCATTGAGCTATTCGGGCCAATTGACGAGGAGAGTATATCACGAACGGAAGTCGAAAGTCAAAAGTCGAAGGTCGAAAGGGATGGCAGATGGCCGGATGCATGGCTCGGCAGGCGTTCCCTTCGCCATCGGACTATCTGCCATCGAACTATCTGCGTGCGGGAGATTGCGCCGCGCTCCGCTCTGCTGTATAATAAATACATGGAGCGAGTGCTAGCCTCGCAACAGGCCTTCCGGCTGATTAGCACTCAGTGCCCTCCGCCGTTACTCCCGAACTCCCCTCAGCCAGGCATCCGGCAGGGTGCCTGGCGATTAGCCGTTTTTGACCAGCTTGACTTTGGGTAGTTTATACCTGTATCGTTAAATAACAAGCACAAGGAGGGCTAACATGAGTCTTGCGCAGCAGAGTTGCGTGCCCTGCGAGGGCGGCGCCAAGCCTCTTTCCGCCGAACAGGTCCACAGGCTTGCGGAGAAGATTTCGGGCTGGGATGTAGTGGCTGCCGAGCGGGTTAAAGAGTCTTCCGGTTTGCGAACTTCGCCGAGGCCATTAAGTTCGCCGACAAGGTCGCCAAAGTGGCGGACGAGGAAAACCACCACCCCGATTTACACATCTCCTGGGGCAAGGTGGGCGTGGAATTGAGCACTCACGCAATTGGCGGCTTGTCGACCATTGACTTCATAATGGCCGCCAAAATCAACGACCTTTACGATCAAAAAGAGGAGGCCCAGAGCATCTAAGCGGATCACGCTTCCGAATTTATAACGCGACGGAAGGGATTTAATCGCGAAAGCGCGAAATTACGAAAACGCGAAAAGTATGTGTGTAAACTGCGCTAGTAGAGTCAAGTTCTGAACAGCTTGTATAGAGAATTCACCTCGTGCAAGTAGGCGGAAACGCAGCAATCATGCCATTCTGAGCAAGTGACCTGGGCGTTGCCGCCGTTACATTGGAAAGAAACCGACGCCCTCGATGTTTCGGGATTTCGGGTGATCAGGTCCGACGAGCCGGGCTAGGCCAAAATCCCGAAACATCTGCAAGAAACCCACCCTCGGTGTTTCGGGAATCTTGTTCCCGAAACTGGGAAGTTTCTTAGGAACGATAGCGAAGAATCTGCTTTTACGTTACGGCGCGGATCGTAAGTGCTCAGGAATCGCGAATACCGAGCGCATGGCTGTCATTCCGAGCAATTGATGGCGACGCTGTCGCAGTCACATTGGAAAGAAACCCACCCCCGGTGTTTCGGGAATCTTGTTCCCGAAACTGGGAAGTTTCTTAGGAACGATAGCGAAGAATCTGCTTTTACGTTACGGCGCGGATCGTAAGTGCTCAGGAATCGCGAATACCGAGCGCATGGCTGTTATTCCGAGCAATTGATGGCGACGCTGTCGCAGTCACATTGGAAAGAAACCCACCCCCGGTGTTTCGGGAATCTTGTTCCCGAAACTGGGGAGTTTCTTAGGAACGAATGTGAGGAATCTCGACCTCTCGGACGAGTCTCAAGCACCGGAACAAGAATGCAGGCGCGGCGTTGAGATTCCTCGCTACCCGCTCCTAAGAAACCTCCGCTGCCGGGGGCTTCGGGGCAGTCGCCCGCGAAGCATAGCCTGCCGGGGGGGTTCTTTAGGAAATTACCGTGTGCCTGTCCCACGGTCGGGCGCTCCTAAGAAACGCCCCCTGTTTCGGGATTTCCGTTCCGCGTTCGCTTCACTCAAATCCCGAAACACCGGGGGCTGGTTTCTTTCTAATGTAACCGCGGCAACGCCGAGGTCACTTGCTCCTAAGAAACTCCCCAGTTTTCGGGAACAAGATTCCCGAAACACCGGGGGCTGGTTTCTTTCTAATGTAACCGCGGCAACGCCGAGGTCACTTGCTCCTAAGAAACTCCCCAGTTTCGGGAACAAGATTCCCGAAACACCGGGGGTGGGTTTCTTTCTAATGTAACCGCGGCAACGCCGAGGTCACTTGCTCCTAAGAAACTCCCCAGTTTCGGGAACAAGATTCCCGAAACACCGGGGGCTGGTTTCTTTCCAATGTAACCGCGGCAACGCCGAGGTCACTTGCTCCTATAGAAACTCCCCAGTTTCGGGAACAAGATTCCCGAAACACCGGGGGTGGGTTTCTTTCTAATGTAACCGCGGCAACGCCGAGGTCACTTGCTCCTAAGAAACTCCCCAGTTTCGGGAACAAGATTCCCGAAACACCGGGGGTGGGTTTCTTTCCAATGTAACCGCGGCAACGCCGAGGTCACTTGCTCCTAAGAAACTCCCCAGTTTCGGGAACAAGATTCCCGAAACACCGGGGGTGGGTTTCTTTCTAATGTAACCGCGGCAACGCCGAGGTCACTTGCTCCTAAGAAACTCCCCAGTTTCGGGAACAAGATTCCCGAAACACCGGGGGTGGGTTTCTTTCCAATGTAACGGCGACAGCGTCGCCGTCACTTGCTCGGAATGACATATGCCGTGACTTGTACCGATAATCCGTGAGCTGTTACCGCAGATCCACGTATGAAGCGAAAGCAGATTCTTCGTCGTGCCTCCTCCTAAGAAACCTTCCATACCGGGGGCTTGGGGGCAGTCGCCCGCGAAGCATAGCCTGCCGGGGGGGTTCTTTAGGAAATTACCGTGTGCCTGTCCCACGGTCGGGCGCTCACAATGACATGATTTGCGGTGTTAGCGCTGGGAGCGCCACCCTGTTCCATTTCAGACACTTTCGCGTTTTCGCGATTAAAATCCGGTTCAAATCACTATGGCAGCAAGCATCAGTGGAAAAAACGCGCTGGTTACCGGCGGAGCGAAGAGAATCGGCCGCGAGATCGCGCTCGCCCTCGCGAACGCCGGGGCGAACGTGATTATCAGCTACAACAAGTCGTCAGGGGAGGCGAAGAAGCTCACCAGAGAGATCGAGGCGCGCGGTGTGCGCGCTTTGACAATCAGGGCGGACCTGGCGTCCGACGACCTCGACGGCCTTATCGACGCGTGCTTCGACGCGTGGGGCCCGCTGGATATTCTCATCAATAATGCATCCATCTTCCCCTCGAACAACCTCGACACATTCACCCAGGAGGACCTCTGCCGCAGTATCCGGACGGATGCCTGGGCGCCGCTCGCCCTCTCCAGGCGGTTTGCCGCAAAAGCCGGGTCGGGCCACATAGTCAATGTATTGGACACGCGGGTCGCGGGCTACGACTTCGAGCACGTCTCCTATATATCGGCCAAACACCTGCTTGCGCTTTATACGATGATGATGGCAATGAACTTCGCGCCCAAGATCGCCGTGAACGCCGTGGCCCCCGGATTGATACTTCCCCCGGAAGGAAAAGACGCCGATTACCTCGAATCCCTGAAGGACTCGCTGCCCTTGAAACGGGTGGGTGATCCCGCGCAGGTTGCGGAGGCAGTGCTATTCCTGGTGACGAGCACATTCATAACGGGCCAGGTGATCTATGTCGACGGCGGCCGGCACCTGAAAGAGGCTAAGCTTGGATAAGATTTATATACGAGACATCCTGATGCGGTGCATCATCGGAATAAACGATGAGGAACGCCGCGAGAAGCAGGATGTCTTAATCAACATCACCCTCCACGCGGACTTGCGCGAGGCGGGTCGGACGGACGATTTCACTGCCACGATAGACTACAAGGCGGTCAAGTCGCGCGTGGTGGATATAGTGGAGCAGTCGAGCTACTTCCTGGTGGAGGCGCTTGCGGAGGCCGTTGCGCAGGCCTGCCTGAGTTTCCAAGGTGTCCAGCAGACCGATGTGTCGGTGGAAAAGCCGGGTGCGCTCCGCTATGCCCGCTCCGCCGGGGTCGAGATAACGAGAGGGAGAGTCGAAAACCGGAAAGTGTGAGGTTGCGTGTGCGTTTTAGTCCAGCCTTATCGAGGGCGGCAAACCAGGAACCGAAGCGCCGCTGAATCTGTACAAGGGTGACACGTTCCATGATCGCGGTATTCGTCCCGCGTGACAGTGTCTTTACGAAGTTTGTGTGCGACACGCTTCAGGTCGGCGACCAGGTCGTCATCAGACAATCCGCTGTTATAGCTGTCGAGTTCGAATCCGATGCCAACTCGACTCCTACGCATCGGGTTTCTTATGAATATGCTTCGACGGGACCTCTGACGGCACCTTCCACGGTTTCGAACGTAAGGCTTGCAAATGGCGTCAAATGTGGTAGACTAGTATTAGACTAGTGCTTAGTTGCATAATTGATTGATAGAATGCTGTAACGGGTGTTTCGGGAATCTTGTTCCCGAGACTAAGTGCGTATCGGGAACAAGATTCCCGATACACCGGCAAATGTGGTAGACTAGTATTTGACTAGTCTAAGGAGGGTCGCGATGAACGCAGTGGGCGTGTACGAAATGAAGACTCATTTATCGGAGCTTCTTGACAGGGTGGTTAAGGGCGAAAGGATAACGATCACTCGGCACGGAGTGCCGGTCGCGACATTAGCGCCCGTGAACTCTCAGAATAGAATGAGCGTCAACGAAGCCATAGATAGGCTCACAGAACTGAGAAAGGGCTTGTCGCTTGGCGGAATAACGTTCAGAGAGTTGATTGAGGAGGGACGTAGATATTGAGAGACCTCGTGCTTGATTGCAGTGCGCTTTTATCTTGTATTTTTCCTGATGAGGGCGGCCCGTACGGAACCGCGCTAAAGGAGAGTTTACGGCAATCGACCGCTCACGTTCCGGCGGTCTGGTGGTTTGAGGTGACGAATGCTATGCTCGTCGCCGAGCGGAGAGGTCGGTTCGCGCCACCTATGTCCCTCGAACTCATGGGGATCGTCGAATCCCTGAGGATCGTTTCAGACACAGAGCAACCCCACGATTGGATATATCGGACGATGACCTTAGGTCGTACACACGGCATTTCCGCTTACGACGCGTCCTACCTCGAACTTGCCTCACGTCGCGGTTTGCCTATCGCCACGCTGGACGATAGATTGGGGCAAGCTGCGGAACGCATCGGCGTGCCTCTTTACAATCCGTAGCACGAACGCGCGACACCCCGTCGAGGATGCTCAGCCCTGCAATTCGCGCGGATTTCAAGAATCGAAAAGGCCGGAGCGCCCCGCGCCCCGGCCCCGTTATCGAACCATCGAACCATCCAACTATCCGAACTACTCCCCGATGCCGTGCTTCTTCCTGATGTAACCATCGATCCCCACCGCGGCGATCTTGCCCGTCGCCCATGGCGCTGATCACGGTCGCCTCTCCCGTCACCGCGTCGCCGCCGGCGAACACGCCTGGTATCGACGTCATTCCTGTCTCGGCATCGATGCAAATACCGCCCCAGCTTTCGCAAGTGAGGCCCTCGGTGGTAGTCCTGATCAGAGGATTGGGGTTCTGGCCGAGCGCCACGATTACGGTATCGCACTCGATCTCGAACTCCGAGCCCGGCACCGCGACCGGCCGTCTCCTGCCGGAATCGTCCGGCTCGCCAAGCTCCATCCTCAGACACTCCATCGCCCGCACCGCGCCATTATCGCCCCCGATGAAGCGCTTGGGGTTGGTGAGGAGCTTGAATATGACCCCCTCGTGCTCGGCGTTCTCGATCTCCTCCGCGCGCGCCGGCATCTCCTGCCGCCCTCTGCGATAGACGATCGTCACTTCTTCCGCGCCGACGCGCACCGCCGTTCGAGTGCAGTCCATCGCGGTGTTGCCCGCGCCGATAATACAGGCCTTCCTGGGCAGCCTGATCGGGGTCGCGTAGTCCTTGTGGTGCGCCCTCATGAGGTTGATTCGGGTCAGCCACTCGTTGCCCGAGTAGACTCCTCCCAGGTTTTCGCCGGGGATGCCCATCAGCTTGGGAGCGCCCGCGCCCGTGCCCACGAAGACCGCCTCGAAGCCATCGCTGAGCAACTGTTCGACTTTGAAAGTGCGCCCGACTATCATATCGGTCAGGATCGTCACCCCAAGCGACTTCACATATTCGACCTCGCGGTCGAGGATATCTCTAGGGAGCCTGAACTCGGGAATCCCGTAGCGAAGCACGCCGCCGGTCTTGTGGAGCGCCTCGAATATCGTGACGCTGTATCCCATCTTTGCCAGGTCGCCGGCCACGGTGAGTCCCGCCGGACCGCAGCCGACCACGGCCACCCGATACCCGGCAAGCTCGGGATGCTCCGGCTTGGGAGATTGACCGGCTTGGCAGTTGGCGGCTTCGAAGTCGGCCGCGAATCTTTCGAGCCTGCCGACCGCTACCGACTCGCCCTTCTTGCCGAGCACGCAGAGCTTCTCGCACTGATCTTCCTGCGGGCAGACTCTGCCGCAGATGGCGGGCAAGGAGTTCGTCTTCTTTAGCTCCCGCGAGGCCCCCAGGTAGTCCTTGTTCTTGATCATATCCACGAACGCGGGAATGTCGATATTTACCGGGCAGCCGGCCACGCAGGGCTTGGCCTTGCAGCCGAGACACCGCTCGGCTTCGTCGATGGCCTGCTCTTCGTTGTAGCCCAGGGCCACCTCTTTGAAGTTCTTGATCCTCTCAGCCGCGTCTTGCCGCGGCATGGGGTTGCGTTTTCCACCTTTCGCCACTAGTTGTTACCTCTGCTGGAAACATAGGCCTCGCGTGCCGCCCGCTCCTCTTCAAAGTAAAACGCCTTCCGCGCTCTCAGTTCGTCCCAGTCCACCTGGTGGCCGTCGAAATCGGGGCCGTCCACGCAGGTGAACCTGGTCTTGCCGCCCACCGTCACGCGGCAGCCGCCGCACATTCCCGTGCCGTCGATCATGATCGGGTCGAGGCTGACGATCGTCTTCACGCCGTAAGGCTCAGTGGTCTTAGACACGGCGCGCATCATCGGCATTGGCCCGATAGCGACCACGATATCGACCGATCCCGCGTCCAGCAGGTCCCTGAGAGGGTCCGTGACCAAACCGTGGCGGCCGTAAGAGCCGTCATCGGTGGTAACGATCGACTCATCGGAGATCGCGGCCATTTCTTTTTCGAGGATAATGAGCGATTTTTCTCTCGCGCCGATTATCGTAATGAGCTTGTTTCCGGCCTTCTTGAGGGCAGCCGCGACAGGCCGCGCGATGGCGGTCCCGACACCTCCACCGATTACCACGGCTGTGCCGTAGTTTGCGATCTCGGTGGGTCTGCCAAGGGGGCCGGAGAGGCTGGGAATGTCGTCGCCTTCGTTGAGACTGCCCAGTTCCATGGTCCCGCGGCCGACCTCCTGGAATATGAGCGTGATAGTGCCCTTTTCGGCGTCCCAGTCGGAAATGGTGAGCGGCAGGCGCTCGCCATTTTCTCCCGACCACACCATCACGAACTGTCCCGCCTTCGCGGATGCCGCGATCAAGGGCGCTCGAACTTCGAAAAGCGTCAGGACATCCGAAAGCTTTTCCTTGCGGATTATGGTGTTCTTGAGCAGTTCCGGGGTAAGCTCTCCGAGCCTGTAGGCGCAATTATGCGAATTGTTGCCCATAATTTACTCCGAATTTTGAATTTTGAAATTCTAAATTCTGAATTACGGGAAGGGAGCCCCTCGCCCGTAACAGACTCACGGATCGTGAGCACATGTCACCACATATGTCATTCCGAGCAAGTGACGGCGACGCTGTCGCCGTTACATTGGAAAGAAACCCACCCCCGGTGTTTCGGGAATCTTGTTCCCGAAACTGGGGAGTTTCTTAGGAGCAAGTGACCGTGGGACAGGCACACGGTAATTTCCTAAAGAACCCCCCCGGCAGGCTATGCTTCGCGGGCGACTGCCCCGAAGCCGCCGGGCATGGGAGGTTTCTTAGGAGCAAGTGACGGCGACGCTGTCGCCGTTACATTGGAAAGAAACCCACCCCCGGTGTTTCGGGAATCTTGTTCCCGAAACTGGGGAGTTTCTTAGGAGCGCCCGACCGTGGGACAGGCACACGGTAATTTCCTAAAGAACCCCCCCGGCAGGCTATGCTTGGCGGGCGACTGCCCCGAAGCCGCCGGGCATGGGAGGTTTCTTAGGAGCGGGTAGCGAGGAATCTCAACGCCGCGCCTGGATTCTTGCTTCCGGTACGTGAGACTCATCCGAGCTTAGAGATTCCTCACATTCGTTCGGAATGACAGCCATGCGCTGGGTACTCGTGACTTCTCGCACTTACCTTGGCCCGGCACACGTCCCTTCCCAATTCAAAATTCAAAATTTACAAATTTCAAATTTACGTGTCCCCGCCCTCGTAAGCGGCGATCAAGCTTCGACTGATCTCCTCGGTCCTGCTTGGGGACAACCACGTCCCCCCAGTAGCCCTCGCCCATGGCCATCACGCCATCCAGCCATGCCACCTGCCTGGACTCCAGCACGACCGGTATGTCTTCGGTTGCCAGTAAGCCCTTGACCACGTTGGCGGTATACTGATCGGGCGCCCGGTACACAACAACCAGGTTTTCACCCTGGCCATGTTCTTTGTTAGACATAAATCTCACCTAAGTTAAGAGTCCAGAGTCAAAGGTCGAAACTCCGTTCGGGCAGATTTGCAGTCTGGCCCGTAAGGAGCAACCTGGGCATCTCCGATGCCCTAAACAACGTTGTAATTCGAGTGGTTGCTTCGGGATTGCAAATCCGCCCGAACGAAGGGACTAGTGCTTAGTTGCATAATTGATTGATAGAATGCTGTAACGGGTGTTTCGGGAATCTTGTTCCCGAAACTAAGTGCGTATCGGGAACAAGATTCCCGATACACCGGCAATCCGCCCGAACGAAGGGACTAGCACGCATTATTCGTAAATTGATAGACGAGCCTCTTGATTCAGGCACTCACGTGCTTCCTCTCCCGTGAGGGCGAGGGGAGCACAAAGTGCTGGGCAAACACGCGCTACGTGAATAATGCGGACTAGGGGCTAAGCTCCGCACCTTGTACCCTTGAAACCTTATAACCTTGTAACCCTATACCCTTGTCCCTTCGCTTCCGCGCACTCCTCTTTCAATACGCATATCTCGCACCTGGGCCTTGCGGCGCGGCAGACCTGCCTGCCGTGAGCGACCATGTTCACGTGAAGCGAGTAGATGTCCTCCGGCGGTATGATTTTTAGGAGCGCGTCGTGCGCATCGTCCGCGCTCATCTTACCGATCAGGCCCAGCCGCGTCGAGATCCGATGCACGTGAGTATCCACCGGCATCACCGGCGCATTCAGGGCGAACATCATCACGCAGGCCGCGGTCTTCCGCCCGACACCCTGGAAACCCATCAGGTAATCGAGCGCCTCCGAGAGCGGCACGCCCGCGAGCCACTCCAGGTCGAGCGTGCCCTGCCTCCGGTGGATATCGATTAATATCCGCTTGATCCGCGGCGCCTTCAAGTTTGCCAGGCCGCCGGGTCTTATCGCTTCGGCGATTTCCTCGCAGGGAGCATCCTTGAGGCGCTCCCAGGAGGGCCATAGGCCGCGCAGTCGCGCAAACGACTCATTATAATTCGCCGCGTTTGTATTCTGGGAGAGTATGGTGAGGATCAACTCATCGAGGACATTTTCCCGTCGAGTCCAGTGCTTCCTGCCATAGTGTCTGTCCAGCAGACTCGCGGATGCGAGATATGTTGCTCATTTTGACGAACTAATTATAGCACAAAGGGAAGGCTAAAGTCTCGCCACCTGCTTCTGTGTAACAGCTCACGGATTATGGGTACAAGTCACGGCATATGTCATTCCGAGCAAGTGACGGCGACGCTGTCGCCGTTACATTGGAAAGAAACCGACGCCCCCGGTGTTTCGGGATTTCGGGTGATCAGGTCCGACGAGCCGGGCTAGGCCAAAATCCCGAAACATCTGCAAGAAACCGACCCCCGGTGTTTCGGGAATCTTGTTCCCGAAACTGGGAAGTTTCTTAGGAGCGGGTAGCGAGGGATCTCAACGCCGCGCCTGCATTGGGGAGTTTCTTAGGAGGAGCAAGTGACGGCGACGCTGTCGCCGTCACATTGGAAAGAAACCCACCCCCGGTGTTTCGGGATTTCGGGTGATCAGGTCCGACGAGCCGGGCTAGGCCAAAATCCCGAAACATCTGCAAGAAACCGACCCCCGGTGTTTCGGGAATCTTGTTCCCGAAACTGGGAAGTTTCTTAGGAGCGGGTAGCGAGGGATCTCAACGCCGCGCCTGCATTGGGGAGTTTCTTAGGAGGAGCAAGTGACGGCGACGCTGTCGCCGTTACATTGGAAAGAAACCCACCCCCGGTGTTTCGGGATTTCGGGTGATCAGGTCCGACGAGCCGGGCTAGGCCAAAATCCCGAAACATCTGCAAGAAACCGACCCCCGGTGTTTCGGGAATCTTGTTCCCGAAGCTGGGGAGTTTCTCAGGAGCGGGTAGCGAGGAATCTCAACGCCGCGCCTGCATTCTTGTTCCGGTGCTTGAGACTCGTCCGAGAGGTCGAGATTCCTCACATTCGTTCGGAATGACAGCCATGCGCTCGGTATTCGCGATTCCTGAGCACTTACGCTTCTGTAGGTGCCCACTCTTCACGAGCACAACCCACGTATGCGGCGGGAACGACAAATAGAGCGTCCGCTTCAACCCGGCACATTCGAGTTCCCGCTGCACGCATAGCACTGATCCCAGGCGGATGCAGACCATGCCTTCTATCGCGGGCGGAAGGCGCCACGCGTGCAGCGGGAACTCGAAGGGCTTCATGCCAAGGATTGTGTCGATTTGTCGTTCCCGCCGCATAGTGGAGGGGCTGTCGCATCGCCATCCTGCAGCGTGCTAATTATATGATTAGTCCCTTAGCGCCCTTCTATAAACAATTTGTTGTCGCTAAGGCGGATTCGACGGCGCACCGCCTTTGGGTTTTCCGCTTTATGGTTGTTAAGGGATGGCGGACGAGCTATGCTTGCTTTGCCTGGGCGGAGGGTAGGGCAACGCTGGGGAGCTCTCCCGAGCCGACTCAGGTGTTGTTCAAGGGATGGGGGTGGAAATCTCCGCCCCCTCCAAATCATCCCTTAACAACCGAAAAGCGAAAAACCCGACCGCTTGCCTTGGTCAACTGCCACCGTAAGGTGGCCACTTTTCCCCTGCGAAGTCTGGGGAAAAGCGTAGATGATTAGTCCATCTCGAACGTGGGAGCGTTGCGCAGGTGCGGGGGGCCCGACTTTCGACCTTCTGACTTCGACTTTTCAACTGTTCTCGAATTCACCTCATCCATTCACTTAACTTCTTGCCCCCGACTGCCAATTATATGATTAGTCCCCCTCGTATTTTGGAATCGCTGCCCGTGTGGCGGGGGTCCCGACTTTCGACTGCTTGACTTTTGACTGTTCGAAGGAGGTATCCGCATTGAAAGCCGTCGTCATGGCTGGAGGTGAAGGCACCAGGCTTCGCCCGCTTACCTGCAGATGTCCAAAACCACTGATCCACGTGGCAAACAAACCGGTGATGGAGCATATAATCGACCTCTTGAAACGCCATGGCATCACCGACATAGTCGCCACGCTGTATTTCATGGCGGATGAGATTGTCGGGCGATTCGGAGACGGCTCGGAGTTCGGCGTGAACATCACATACTCGGTGGAGGACATTCCGCTGGGTACCGCGGGCAGCGTCAAGAAAGCCGAACACTATCTGTCTGACGACGCATTCATTATCATCAGCGGCGACGCCATAACCGATGTCGATCTTACCGCCGCATATCAGTTCCACAAGTCGAGGGGAGCCGTCGCCACCCTGGTCCTCAAGCGCGTGCCCAATCCACTGGAGTACGGAGTCGTGGTCACCGGCCAGGACGGCCGGATCCAGCGATTCCTGGAAAAACCCTCCTGGGGCGAGGTATTCTCGGACACGGTCAATACCGGCATTTATATCATCGAGCCACGGGTCTTCGAGTTTATGGAGCCGGGAAAGAACTACGATTTCAGCGGCGACATTTTTCCGCTGATCCTGAAGCAGGGCCTCCCGATTTACGGCTGCATCTCCGATGGCTACTGGTGCGATATCGGCAGCCTGGACGCATGCCTGCAGGCGAACTATGACGTTCTGAACAACAAGGTCGAGGCCGATCTGGGCGGCCGGCTGCTCGATGGCGGCGTGCGCGTCGGAGCCAATGCCGAAATCAGCGATCAGGCAACAATCGAGGGCCCGTGCATCATCGGAAGTAACTGCCGCATCAAGCCCGGCGCGCGAGTGTCGGCATATTCGGCCGTGGGAAATAATACCCTCATCGAGGGTGGCGCCGTGGTGGAACGATCAGTCGTGATGTCCGGTGGCTATGTGGGATCGCAGACCAGGCTGCAGGGTTGTATTGTGGGAAACAGGGTGCGGCTTATGTCCCGCGTGCAGATCGACGAGTCGGCGGTGGTCGGCGACCGGTGTCACATCGATTCCAACGCCTGGGTCCGGTCGGGGATAAAAATCTGGCCGGAAAAGGTGATAGAGGCCGGGTCCACGGTAACGATGAGCCTGATATGGGGAAGCAAGTGGCAGGGATCGCTCTTCCGCAACCTCGGCGTGACGGGACTTGCCAATGTCGAGATAAACCCGGAGTTCGCCACAAAGCTGGGGGCGTGCTACGGCAGCTTTCTGCCACCGGGTTCGACGGTGGTCACCAGCCGCGACCAACACCCTGTCTCGCGGATGCTCAAACGGGCCATCATATCCGGGCTGATGTCGGTCGGCAGGGACGTGGTGGACCTGAGAAATATGCCTCTTCCGATCACCAGGCACGCCGTGCGCACCTCCAACGCGGCGGGCGGTCTGCACGTGCGACTGTCGCCCGATAATTCGGCGATGGTCGTGATCGAGGTGCTCGATAGCCATGGGATCAATATCTCCACCAAGGCCGAACGCAAGTTCGAGAACCTTTTCTTTAGAGAGGACTTCGGCAGGTGCGACTGCGAAGCTATCGGCGATATGGAGTTCGGGTCCCACGCGATGATTGGAGTACTGCAACGCGTTCCACGATGCCCTCGGCCCCAATCCGCCGAGCGCTCGCAAGCCGCGGATAGTGATCGATTACGCCTTCAGCAGGCTGAGCACGGTGTTCCCGGCGATGCTCGGAAAGCTGGGTTGGGACACGATCTCCCTCAACGCCTACGCCGACGAGGCCCGTTTGCCCAAGGACAACGAGGGTAGAAACGCGCTGCTGGGCAATCTCGCCCGCGTATTGGTGACGCTTAATGCCGATGTCGGCGTGTTGATGGATCCCGAAGGAGAAAGGCTCACTGTCGTGGACAACCTCGGAAGGGTGATCGACGATATCACCCTTACCGCCGTGTTCGCAACTCTGATGGCCGGCTCCGAGCACTCGGTGATTGGTCTGCCGGTGACCTCTCCCCAGGCATTCGAGGCGGTTGTGGGCGCGAGCGGCGGTCAGGTGGTGCGCACCCGCACCGATATTCGCGCGCTGATGGCGAAGGCATGCCGACGGCGACATCCAGCTTGGCTGTGACACCCGCGGCGGGTTCTTGTGCCCGGAGTTTCACCCCTGCCTCGATGCCATGTACGGGTTCGTAAAGTTCATGCGCTCTGGTCTCGGCAAGTGGCAAGTCCGTGGCGGAACTGGTGGATTCGGCGCCGGTGTTCGCCCTCGCGACGACCGACGTTCACTGTCCGTGGGAGCACAAGGGCAGGGTGATGCGGGTGCTCGCGCAGGAAGAGGGCGGACCCAACGTCGACTACACGGATGGTATCAAGATCACCAAGGGCGGCAACTGGGCGCTGGTCTTGCCGGACGCTTCCGATCCGTGCTTCCACGTCTTCGCCGAAGGGACCGACCAGACCGCGGCGGCCGAACTGGCGCAGGAGTTTAGCGAACGGGTGAGGAAGCTGGCAGCGTAGCCTTTCAGGTGATGGGTCATGGGTGTTGGGTGTTGGAAGGGAAGGGATTGCCTCTCCCTTCCATCACCCAGCACCCGTTCACCGTTCTTTCGGGAAACCCCTTTCCCGAAACGTTCCCGCCCGCCTGCGGGTATCGGGAAAAGAGTTTCCCGATACAACAAAAGCTGATACTTAGCCGTTCAGCGTGTGTCCTCTGAAGCCGGGAACTACATCGTTACTCTTGCTTATCCCGCTCCCCCTTCAGGTAGGCGATGGCCGCTTGGACTTGAGAGAATAGACCGCACATCCGACTCTTTCATCCCCTGCAGACTATGCAGGAAATTCTGTGCTTCGTCGTTCCACCTCCCTTGTGCCGAAGATGCTAAAAGGTCCGACACCTCCGCTTCCAGAGCGCGGGCAAGGGCAACGAGGGTCCTGAGCGAGGGGGTCTTGTCGCTGATCTCAAGCTGCGCCAGGAAATTGGCGCTCAGACCAGCACGTTCCGCCAGTTTCTCCTGAGTCAGTCCCACCATTTTTCTTCTCTTGCGGATATGCCCAGCAATTGTGTCAAGGATTGGTTTTAGATCGAACTGCTTGTCCATCACTCACGAGTGTACGTGTTTGCCTGGCGGGCGACAATTTGCTGATGGCGAATAACTTGTAAAATATACTTGACGGCTGGCGAATGTGGGGGTATAATGTGGGCAGTCAGACCGATCACGTGGCCGGAGCCGCACTGCTCCTTTCCTCTGAGTAAGGTGTCGCCGATGCTGGCTATGCAGCGTCGCTGAGAGCCAACACGACAGATTGCCTTCACATAATACCGAGTAGTGTCAAAAACTGGCGCTCATACCAATTGACATTCAGAAGATCATGTTGTAAACTACAAGTGCCTGCCGTGCACTAATTCAGGAGAGAAAAATGTACAGCAAGCATATCAATGGAGCATACTTTGTCGTGCTCCTCCTCGCATGCGTGTGCCTGACCACGTTCCTCGGTTCAGGGGCAGCGCGCGCTCAAGACCTCTTTCCGGTGCAGGGCGACAATTCTGTCGCCATAGCGCTCACGCTCCCGGACGGCCAACAGGCCACATGCCAGATGGCGACCGTCCTCTCAATTCATGGCAGGAATAATCCGCCGTTCCTGACAATTTGCGATTCGGCGGACCCGAACAGTAGGGTCGTAGTCCTTGCCCGAGCACCACTGGCCCTACGGGCCGGGGTGACCGTGACAGTTTCAGGGGTTATGGGGACCTTGCCCGGCTCTTCGGAACGCTGCATAACCGGATGCACAATCGCCGGTTATCCCGACCCTGACACTGGTAACCTGACCTCGGTACCGCCAGCGTTCGGCTTTCTTCCGCCAGATTATGGACAGGTGCTCGATCAGCCAGCAGGTCCTATCGCCGACTCGGACCCGAGCTTTCCCGACGACGGAATGGGAATAGCCGGGCCGGTCAGCGCGAATCTGAGTGATGAGGTGACACCGTTCAATAGTGTTGCTGACCTGCTCGCGGCGGCACCGCCTGTGCTGACCCCGATTACCCTGGCTTGCCTTCCCGTAACGAGCGCAGGTGACGGTTTCGTCCTGGTCGGCGACGACTCTGACAGCGCAACAGTGAAGGTCTATGTCAACTCGCAGGTTCTGCCCGGTTCGAGAGTGATCTCGCTTCAAGGCAGGGCGCACAGCGAGGCGGGAAACCTTGCGGTTTATGCTGGCAACGGCCCCTCGCCTTTCTTCGACGTTCAGGATTCCTTTCCAGGGAATGCCTTCGCCGCCTCACCCGGAACAACCGGTTATGCGGGCGCCTTGAACGATTCAGCAAACTCCAGCTCGACCCAGTCCTTGGCGTTCAAGTCTGGTGAAGTTCGCGCTATGGGCGTAGAGAGTTCAACAGGTTCGGACGGGAACTGGGTCTATCTGACAGGGCAGGTAGTTACCGCCGCTGCCAAGTTACTTTTCCTACGACGTGGACAGTTGGATGGCCGTCTGATTACGTTCAGGGACTAGACAGAACTCCAGGAATGCGAATTCTTGACACCGGGAACGACACGCCGAGCGTTTCGGTGGGCAGCGTGGTTGATGTCATGGCCGAGCTAAATACCAATGACGGCCAAAGAATACTGGGAGTTATGGACCCGTGGGATAGCACCTCGGTCGAGTGCGACGTACTGGACCGCAGCCAAACGATCTTGCCTCGTCCCATGGGCCTGACCAACAAGGCCCTCGGTGGTGCGGCGCTGGGGAACAACCCCGGTCTGGTGGATGGCAGCGCCCCATACGGTCTGTACAACATCGGAAGCTACGTGACCGTCTGGGGGCGAGTTCTCGAAAGCGGTAACTATCAATTTGAGTATGATCCCTTTGGCAACCAATACACCATACCTTACATGCGCATAGACGACGGCTCCGCGGTCACCTCGGGCAACTGCAACCCGTCTTATGGCGGTCCTTACGGAAGCCAGGGTGTTGCCATTTTCGGGACTAACACCTACAATAACGGGTATACCCAAGTCAACGTAGGTGAGTACGTATCCGTCACGGGTGTCAGTTCAATCTGGAAGCCACTGGGTTCCACCGATACCTACCGCGCTATCTGGGCGGCAACCGATATTTCGGACTACACGACGGAGAGCGTCCCGAGCGGCCAGGCCCCGCCATACTATGGCGCAATCTCGGGAACGGTGACAGTCTATGATATGACGACGGATTCGTGCGCCGTGTCTGTCTACTCTACATGCGGTATTCCGCTGACATTGGCCATCACGAGCGGCGGCAACGGTATAGGAACCGCCTCCTATAGCTGGAGCAACGTTCAGGAATACGACCAAAACTCGAATACACTATACTATATCGTTTCCGCCGAGTGTAATGGTTATAAGACCAGGACGTACACTGGAGTGACCCCTGGGAACACGAGAAACATCTATCTCACTCCGCTCAGGAAATTATACCTGAGCACCCAAGAAAACGGGACTACCATAGGTCCGTGCAATACCGCTTCTCTCGGTATCTCCGCCACAGTGGTAGACGGTAATCGGGCAGGCATTGCCTATCCGAATCCGGGAGGCACCATCAGATTCTACACCTCTGCTGGCTCTTTCAACCCAACCACACTCCAGCAGACAATCAGTGTTAATACTGACGCTTATGGAGATGCAATTGCTACACTGTATGGGGTGAACTGGGCTGGCAATGCTACCGTGGCTGCAACAGCCGACCTGACAACACCCACATATACTGATTCAGCTGCTCAGACAGACGATCCTTACCGTTGCGATTGGCAGACATTGCCCAGTACCGATTACCATCGATGCGCCGTCGGTATATGTCAACCTATATAATCCTGCCCCGACTCCGAGTATGATCAGTCGGTGCGGTTCCAACTACTCCACGGTGACAGCTGACGTTACCGTATGTAGCAGCGACCCGGCTCCCACCGGGACCACGCTCAGCTTCAGCATCGGAGCCAGCGACCCTTGCGTATTCGTAAGCACGGGTGGCAAATCAGCCACAGCGACAACCAACTCAACTGGCGAGGCAACCGTTCAGGTGAAGGCCGATCCTGCCTATAATTGGGGTTCGGCAAGCGGGAATCCGTACGCAACCATTACGGCATCCGCCAACGTCTACGCCGGTTCGGGACAGGGCACGGCTTACGTGTATGTGGCTCAATATTCTACCAACATACAGGCGTCAGCCAATCCTGCATCGATCAGCGCTCCAAGCGGCTCATCTACGATCACTTTCGCGGCTACCAACCCGTTAAACGGGGGCCAGGCCGCACCAAATGTCTTGCTCACGATTGGGACTACT
This sequence comes from uncultured bacterium, assembly GCA_963823885.1. Classification (GTDB taxonomy): domain Bacteria; phylum Armatimonadota; class UBA5829; order UBA5829; family UBA5829; genus CAWGNL01. Next base: position 42,517 of record CAWGNL010000068.1, on the reverse strand, counting down.
GCCGGAACATTCTCTGGCAAGACCAATCCGTTCACGCAGTCAACGGATTCCACCGGGACAGTCTCAGTAACCCTGAATCTGAACCCGGCGCAGTCGGCCACAATCACCGCAACCTACACTGATACTTGCTTAGGCGCAACATCTGTGGCTACTCAAGTTGTCTACCGTCAAACGCCGTGGATTTCGAGTGCGGGCGTGGGAGAATCTTGCCCGCTGGTAGATAACTTGTTCCCTGGAGATGGCTTGGATATAGGGATAATCTCTTCTACAGATGGGCACGCCTACATCTTCAACGGCACCAGCGGTGCTCAGGAATGGGAGTCTCCAGATGAGATAGACCCTTCCGGCAACAACACGTTAAGCTGTGCTGACATCGACAACAGGGGCGGACTTGAGATAACGGCCCCAGCATATACTAACAATGTTATCTATTCGTATGGGTATGATTCGTTATCTGCGACGACAATCAAACCGCTTGCCGGATGGCCCGCAAGCACACCAGTATATTCGTTCCATACTGCTGCCGCAGCTATAAGTGACATGAACCTGGATGGAACAAGCAAGATTGCTGCTGCTGACTGGAGTTGTTACGTGACAGGATGGAACGCAACAGGCGGCTCCAATCGGTTGTGGGTACAACTTACGGGAAGCACAGACATTTCGATAATAAACTCCAGCGTTGCCGTAGGCGACGTTAACCCAGCTTCGTACAACAACCACATACCAGATGCAGTTGCCGGCGCTGAGGACATTATCGGCAACAATCCCTGGAGCTTTGCCGGTGACGAGTGGTATGACTATTCGGCGGAAGACACCTATAATCTGTCTCCTGGATGGCAGCAGCTTCCAACAAGCACTATTGCTAACCATTTCATCGAATGCTCGCCAGTCATAGGTCAAATTGACGGCGATCCAGGCAATAGTGTCGCCGTCGGTGACGTTGATGGTGGGATGCTCATCCATCTAAGTACCGATCAGGCAAGCAACTTCTGGAGGCGCTATCAGGTTGCTGCTCAAGGCGAATCCATTCAGTCCTCTCCAATCATCGTAAACCTGGATACCGGGGGGAATAGCGTCGTCTTTGGCTGCAACGATGGTAAAGTATATGCCATACACGCGGACGGAACGCCGGTCTCCGGCTGGGCTGGCGGAATACTACTGAACCCCGGCGACCCGCAGCCGATTCAGGCATCCCCTCTATATGGAAATGTCGTATCGGGCACAACGGACCCACAGGTGATAGTCGCGTGCGGAGACGGCAACGTTTACGCGCTGTGGAAAAATGGAACAAACCATTCGGGTGGTCCTATCGCCGCGATATGGACTTGCTCGCAAAACACGAACGATGCAATCACATCGACGCCGACCTTGTGTTCCATCGACGGGACGCATCTTGATATGATCGTAGGCAGTCCGGACGGCCTGTACAAGATTCACTTTGACGGTGCCAACGGCAATCCCAACATAACCGTCAACTCGAATTGGACATACTGGCCGTGGCGCACATTCCACTACAACAACGCCAGGACCGGGTGCTCCGGATTAGTGCCGAGCACGAAAGTCTCTGCCTCCATTATCGGGCGCGTGACAAGTCAAAGCACGGAAACACCGATCCTGGGCGCGAGCGTCAAAGTAGAGTGGTACAACGGCTCTGCCTGGGTAATACCGGCTGTTTACGGCAGGACCAATTCTAGGTATCCCAGTGGAACCAATAGCGTGACCACCGTAGGTAATTATACCGACGGCAGCGAGATTAACGAGGGCGGCTACGTTATCAACCAACTACCGCCCAACACGTCTTACCGGCTGACTATCAGCGCGCAAGGATACACGACCAAACAAATCACTGTGCCGGTGATAACTGGAATGGTGGTTCAAGATGTTGCACTGTGAAAATGAGGAGGACAAGAAAATGAAAACAAAAGTAATGCTCACTCTTTTGGCAGCACTGTTCATTGCTCCAGCAACTAATCTGGTGTGTTGGGCTAAGCCTTGGGGTTACACAGATGAGATTAGTGTGGCGTCGAATTCCTATTACGACCAAGCAGCCATTTATGGTCTAGGATATTCAGACGGACTGGACTCTGAAGATTTGCCCTTGACATTTGGGGGTCTCAACGTAGCCATTTACAAGACTAATGGCGTGCAAGGCTGGGACTCAGCAGACGGATTCTATACAATAGATGGACGAGCGACTCTGCTGGCCGGTCAGACTGCTATCGATGACGTGTACGCCTGGGCGTCTTCTGGCGGCCTTCCTCCTGGGCTGTCAACAATGACATTCTCTGCAAGCGGCGGAGGAGATGGAGGAACCCTGACGATAGAGCTCGTTTCAGTTCCATCAGGCATAACCTACACTGGACCGACCGAATGGACCAACAGTGTAAACGTAACGCTTCCTATGTATGTAGCCAGTGACTACGCGGCTGGCCTGACCGGTTATCACTTCGAGCTAATAAACACTGCTGTTCCTGAACCCTCCTCCATAATCACTCTTGCTGGTGGAATGATCGGAATGGCGGGCTTTGCGCTGAGGCGGGGGAATGTCCATACGCGACGCCATTGACCGCTGAACTGATTATATGGCGGCAGTGGTGACTGCCGTTAAACTGGGGCGGTGCAGTTTGCCATTCGGCTGCACCGCCCTTTTTAGGATTTCGAGTTGTTTCGGGAAACCCCTTTCCCGAAACGCCCTTGCCTGCCCGCGGGTGTCGAGAAAGGGTTCCGGATACAACATAGGATATTGCTTCGTATCGCATTGCGACACAAGAAAGGGTGTTGGAAGAGGAGAGGCAATCCCTTCCCTTCCAACACCCATCACCCAACACCTGGAACCGTTGTCCCTTCCAACACCTACCTCCCAATACCCGTTCACCGTCCCTTCTTCTGCTGGGCCTTCCGCTCCTCCCGCCATCGAGTCATCGTCCGCGGCAGATTCGCGTCCGGCTCGCCTTGAAGAATGCGGTCGATCTGGTTCGTGGGGACCAGGTCGCCGGGTTCGAGATCTTCGATTTGCAGCCACTCGGCGAGGGCGTCGTAGGTGTCGTTGGCGCTCTCATAAGCGTGCGCGAGCATGTGCCGGGTTATCAGGGGGCTGCCCAGACTCACAGCCCTCTCCATATAGGAGATCGCTTCAGGGTAGCGCTCGCGCATGTAGTAGAAGTAACCCAGCGAGAAGTAGAGATCAGGCTCGTCGGGGTTCATGCGGATGCCTTTGAGCCGAAATGCTTCGCATTCATCGTCTCTCAACTGGTTTTCCATAAGCCAGGCGGCGTTGTCGAAGGCTTCGGTATCCTGAGGGTCCATCTCGGTGATCAGGCGCAGGGTTGCGATGCACCGCTCGTACTGCCCACGATGCCAGAATGCGTCGTTTGCCTCATAGAGTCGATCCCGCACGTCTCCGAGAGTCTGCTGCATCGCATCCAGCGAGCGGGCGGGAATGGGCTGCTGCGCCTCTGCCCCGCCCGTGATGGCAAGGAGCGCGAGGCAGCAGATGCATAGTTTTAGTGAACGGTCTAACATATTGCATTTCCCCCTTGAAACTTGAAAACAGTCGAAAGTCGGGACCCCACCCGCGGATGGTACCCGCGCCGGTGTTTCGGGATTTGAGGAGCGAGCACAATGGATCGTGTATGGCACAAACGTTGCAGTCGCTCCGGAAATCCCGAAACGGTAACAGGATGGTATCGTGCCGGAGTTCGGTCCACGACCCGAGGGCGGTGTAAATCGACTTGTCCGTCCACGCCTGGCTTCGCATGAACGATGGATACCCGGCGGGAACGGGCTGGATGATCGCCTTGAGCGACCACAGCCAACCCCAGTACAGATAGACTGCCACGTGTCCAGGCTGGTTCCAAATGAATTTTGGAAATGTCCAGCTTGGTCGGTCTTCCTCTCGCGTCGATCACTTCGATACCGCCGCGGCTGGCGCCTGGGAGCACAAGCCAAACGCCAGCAGCCATATCATCGCTATGCGCCGGATTCTCAAGCCGCACCTGCCCTTTAGATATCTGTCCCAACATTATAACGCGTTTTGAGCGGCTGGGGATACGCGCCGCATCATTTGTTGAGTGTTTAGTATCTTACAACTGAAATCCTATACAAGCTGTACCTGAACTTTGATATGTGACCTCGGATTTCAGTTGTAAGATACTGAAAAGAAACCACCGACCTTCCGAATTATGGAAAGGCCGTATTGATTTTCCGGCGATGGCCTTCTTGGTTGTGGCTACGCGGCTTTAGGGTTAAGTGTTTAGTGAAGGGAACGGAGAGCTTCCTCCATTCACTAAACTCTAAACACTAAACACCAAACCACCTGTGTGTTACAATTAGCAATCGCAACCGGGGGAGCTGTGCATGAGAATCGTCGACATTATCGCCGCAAAGAGAGATGGAACGGAGCTTGGCCGGGAGGAGATCAGGCGGATCGTGCTCGATTACTCCGCCGGGCTCGTGCCTGATTATCAAGTGTCCGCCTTTCTGATGGCCGTCTGCATTCGTGGAATGAGCTTTCAAGAGACCGCTGCGATGACCATGGCGATGGTCGACAGCGGCAAAAGGGTCGACCTCTCCGATGTCTCGGGGATCAAGGTCGATAAGCACAGCACGGGCGGGGTGGGGGACAAGACCACCCTTGTGGTCGTGCCGATGCTCGCCGCGTGCGGGCTGAAGGCTGCCAAGATGTCCGGCAGAGGGCTGGGCTTTACCGGCGGCACGCTCGACAAGCTCCAGTCCATCCCCGGCTTGACGACCAATCTCAGCCGGAAGAGGTTCGTGGCCCAGCTCAACGACATCGGCGCGGCGATCGCGGGCCAGAGCAGAGACATAGTGCCGGCGGATAAGAAGATATACGCCCTGCGGGATGTTACGGCCACCGTGGAAAGCATGCCCCTGATAGCTGCAAGCGTGATGAGTAAGAAAATCGCCTGTTCGACCGATGTGATCTTGCTCGACGTCAAGGTTGGCAGCGGGGCGCTGGTGGGGGATATCGAGAGCGCCCGGCAACTCGCGCGGACCATGATCGCTATCGGCGCCGGCAAGAACGTGGCCGCGCTCATCACGGACATGAACCAGCCGCTGGGCGCAGCCGTGGGCAACTCTTTGGAAGTTATCGAGGCCATCGAGACCCTCAAAGGCGGCGGGCCGGATGACTTGCGGCTGCTGTGTATAGAGCTTTGCGCTGGAATCTTATATATATCCGGAGAAAGCCAGGGGCTGGAGGAAGCGAGGGCAGCGGCGGTCTCGAGTCTCGAATCGGGCGCCGCGCTGGGCAAGTTTCGTGAGATTGTCGCCGCGCAGGGCGGAGACCCCGGAGTGGTCGACGATAGCTGTCTCCTTGGCTCGGCGGCCCACCGGGTCGAGGCGCTCACCGACAAATCGGGATGGGTGGAAAGGATTCATTGTTCGCGCATCGGCCTTGCGGCCGGCATCCTGGGCGCGGGCAGGCAGCGAAAAGCGGACCAGATCGATCCGGTGGTGGGTGTGATGGTTAATAAGAAGCTTGGCGACCGAGTGGAGCGAGGCGAGACTCTGGCAGTAATACACGCAAACGACCCTGGCAAAGCCACAACCGCGCGCGATATCATCGTGGAATCATACAGCATAGGTGACGCCCGCCCGGAACCACCACCGCTAGTGCATGAGCGACTGGGGACTGGAGGCTAGGGGCTAGGGGCTAGGGACTGGGGAAGAGCCATCCCGTTCGGGCGGATTTGCAATCCTGCCCGGAATGGTCAATTGGGGGATTTTCAATCCCCGAACCGACCACTCGAATTACAGCGTTATTTGAGTAAGTGTGAAGAATCTCAACCTGTCGGGTGAGTCTCACGCACCGGAACAAGGATCTAAGCGCGGCGTTGAGATTCCTCGCTACCCGCTCCTAAGAAACCTCCGGAGTTTCGGGAAAAGGGTTTCCCGAAACAACAGACGCGAATGATGATCCGGCGCAGCGTTGAGACTCCTCACATTCGACGGTGGCACAACCATCACCGCATCTCTGGGATGGCAGTCAATCAAGTTCGGGATAACACCAAAGAAAAAGGCCCCGGTTTTCACCGGGGCCAACTGAAAGGAGGAGAAAGGAGAAAAGATGTTTGGCGTCTTTTTCAATTTATTTTACGTTCCGCTCCACGCAAAGGTTCCCGCATTTCGCCAAAAATGAATTTATTTCCTAATCCGGCGGAGCCGAAACCACGTAACACCTCAGTCTTAATGAGAACGACAGCCACCACTATGCGGCTCCCGGCCATCTGCTATCCGCCATACGCCGGTTGGCCCGTCGTTGACATGGTGTTTGGCCCATGTTAGACTACGGGAAGATTTCCCAGCGGGCGGGAGACGCAATTGGGCACATTGGTTGGGTTGAGGGAAATGAGTAGGGACGATGTCCCGAGAGTGATGGAAATCGAGCGGGAATGCTTCCCGCTGCCCTGGCACGAGACCGCCTATATCGCCGAGCTTGCCAACAGGTCCGCCTATTACATCGTCTCGATGGCCGGCGAGGAAATGCTCGGTTACGGCGGGATGTGGATAATCATGGACGAAGCCCACATAACCACCCTTGGGGTGTCGAAGGCGGCGCGCGGCCGGAAGATAGGCGAGCAGATTCTGGTGGGGCTTCTGGAAGAGGCCATGAAACGCGGGGCCAAGCGTGCCACGCTCGAAGTCAGGCAGAGCAACGAGATCGCTCAAAACCTCTATCGCAAATACGGTTTCGGCGCCGCGGCGGTCCGGCGCGGGTATTACACCGATAATAACGAGAACGCCGTTGTGATGTGGATCGACGATATGAGCACCAGTTCCTACCGGTCGCAGTTTCGTGCCCTCAAGGGGCGATTGTTTGAGGCGACCCGGCAGGCTCGCACGGAAGGTGTCGTGTGAGGATACTGGGAATCGAGACGAGCTGCGACGAAACCAGCGCGGCGGTTGTCGAAGACGGCCGCAGGATCTTTTCCAACATAGTAGCTTCTCAAATCGACATCCACGCGAAATTCGGCGGAGTCGTGCCGGAAGTCGCTTCACGGCGGCACGTGGAATTAATCCTGCCCACCATAAGTGAAGCCCTCGATGTCGCGGGCTGCTCTTTGGCCGAAATCGACTGCATCGGCGTGGTCAACCGTCCCGGGCTGATCGGGGCATTGATCGTCGGCGCGGCCGCGGGGAAGACCATCGCTTACGCCGCCAATAAGCCTCTGGTTGCGGTGCATCATCTCGAAGCGCATATCTACGCGAATTGGCTGGTGGACCCCGAGATCGAGTTTCCCGTCGTCTGCCTGGTGGTTTCGGGTGGGCACTCGGACCTCATATATATGTCCGGCCACGGCGAGTACCCGGATTATGGCCCGAACGCGCGACGACGCAGCCGGAGAGGCGTTCGATAAATGCGCGCGAGCGATGGGGCTGGGTTATCCCGGCGGCCCGCTGATCGACGAGCTTGCGCGAGGCGGCCGGGCGGACGCGGTCGATTTTCCAAGGGCTAAGGTCGGCGACACGCTCGATTTCAGCTTCAGCGGATTGAAGACCGCTGTGATTCGTTACGCCCAAAGCGCGAAGGGTGTGGTCAAACTGCCCGATCTGGCGGCGAGTTTCCAGCAGGCCGTGGTGGATGTGCTGGTCGATCACACGTTTTCCGCGGCCCAAATGAAGGGCGTGAAGAAGGTGCTCATTGCCGGTGGAGTCGCCGCCAACTCGGCCCTGCAGTCGGCCATAAACAGGCGAGGGCAGACCCTCGGCATAGCAGTGAGCATTCCACCGCCGGTTTTGTGCACTGATAACGCGGCAATGGTCGCCGCCGCGACCTACTACCGATACCTGCGCGGCGACATGTCGGGTCCGGACATGGACTGTTTCGCATCGGAGCCCCTGGGGGCCAGGGAGTAGGTGGCCGATCGACGCAGGATTTTCGTCGAAAAGTGTCTAAGCTTTTCCCCAGACTTCGCTGGGGAAAAGTGGCCACCTTACGGTGGCAGTTGACCAAGGCAGGCGGTCGGGTTTTTCGCTTTTCGGTTGTTAAGGGATGATTTGGAGGGGGCGGAGATTTCCACCCCCATCCCTTGAACAACACCTGAGTCGGCGCTCGGGAGAGCTCCCCAGCGTTGCCCTACCCTCCGCCCAGGCAAAGCAAGTATAGCTCATCGGCCATCCCTTAACAACCATAAAGCGGAAAACCCAAAGGCGGTGCGCCGTCGAATCCGCCTTAGCGACAACAAATTGTTTCTAGGAGGGCGCTAACCCGCATTATTCATGTAGCGCGTGTTTGCCCAGCACTTCGGTGTTTCGGGAACTTGTTCCCGAAACGAACAAGTGCCATGCCGGGTAGGAACAGCCGGCAAGTGCGGCTAATATGACACCGTAAGATGGAAGAACATCGATACAGGGGCAAGCTACTACTGCGTAACCTGAACGTTTCGGTGTTCCCGAAACGAACAAGTGCCATGCCGGGTAGGAACAGCCGGCAAGTGCGGCTAATATGACACCGTAAGATGGAAGAACATCGATACAGGGGCAAGCTACTACTGCGTAACCTGAACGTTTTCGGCGTTCCCGAAACGAACAAGTGCCATGCCGGGTAGGAACAGCCGGCAAGTGCGGCTAATATGACACCGTAAGATGGAAGAACATCGATACAGGGGCAAGCTACTACTGCGTAACCTGAACGTTTTCGGCGTTTCTGTGAGCGTGGCGAAAGGGTTGGGCATGACGCGCAGCCTTTGATGCTTCGAAGTGAGGGAGTCCGTTTCGGGAACAAGTTCCCGAAACACCGAAAGTGCCATGCCGGGTAGGAACAGCCGGCAAGTGCGGCTAATATGACACCGTAAGATGGAAGAACATCGATACAGGGGCAAGCTACTACTGCGTAACCTGAACGTTTTCGGCGTTTCTGTGAGCGTGGCGAAAGGGTTGGGCGTGACGCGCAGCCTTTGATGCTTCGAAGTGAGGGAGTCCGTTTCGGGAACAAGTTCCCGAAACACCGAGCTACTACTGCGTAACCTGAACGTTTTCGGCGTTTCTGTGAGCGTGGCGAAAGGGTTGGGCGTGACGCGCAGCCTTTGATGCTTCGAAGTGAGGGAGTCCGTTTCGGGAACAAGTTCCCGAAACACCGAAAAAGTTCCCGAAACACCGAACACCGAACGTTTTCGGCGTTTCTGTGAGCGTGGCGAAAGGGTTGGGCATGACGCGCAGCCTTTGATGCTTCGAGGTGAGGGAGTCCGTTTCGGGAACAAGTTCCCGAAACACCGAACACCGAATATATTGGGTGTCAATGGAGGTCGGATCCCAAAACCGGCAACAAGGAGCCTTTGCTGACGATCGACTCCATCGGAAAGCGCAACGATGGCGAAGTGTACCGGTCTATGTCACATAGGTGATGTCACCTATGTCGTATGTCGGCTATCCTCAGCACATCCTCATCGGTCAACTCGTGCCAACTGATGTAGAAGTCTCCGATCGAGAAGGGCAGGGCGGGGCTGACTATCTCGAAGATGCACTCGTCCGCGCACTCGCCGATCAGGGACGCGCCCAGTCTGCTGGCGATGGGGGCCGCGGCCACCACTTTCGATGCGCCGCGGGACCGCACCAGCTTAACGGCGGCCATGGTCGTGTAGCCGCTGGCGATGCCGTCGTCGATAATGATTGCGCACTTCCCGGCGACGTCGAGGTTGGGAAATCGGGGCGCGTAGAACTCCTGGCAGCGGCCGGTTTCTTCTTCCACCTGTTCCACTATGGTCTTGATAGTCTCCTTGTTGAGTCCCAGGCCGTGGACCATCGCTTCGTTGAGCACAACGGCTCCATCGGCAACCGCCCCGAAACTCGCCGATGTGGACCATGGAACGGGCAATTCTTTGGAGACGATGACGGACCACGGCACTCGCAAGATGCGCGCGGACTCACGTGCAACCGGCACACCGCCCCGAGGTACCGCGAGCATTACCGAGTCGGCGCCTGCATATGCGTCAAGCCTGCCAGCCAGTCGTCTTCCGGCTTCGAATCTGTCTTGGAAAAGTGTGTGCATTGCGAGACTCAGCGGATCTTCATCACGAAAGCACGAAATTGAGTAAGGAGTTCAACGCTGTCATCCTGAACTTGATTCACTACCATCCCACGGGGAGCCGCCGCGGAAAACTATGCCGTCCTGTTGGTTTGCCACAGCCGTAGCAAATCATGTCATTCCGAGCAAGTGACGGCGACGCTGTCGCCGTTACATTGGAAAGAAACCGACGCCCCCGTTGTTTCGGGATTTCGGGTGATCAGGTCCGACGAGTCGGGCTAGGCCAAAATCCCGAAACATCTGCAAGAAACCGACCCCCGGTGTTTCGGGAATCTTGTTCCCGAAACTGGGGAGTTTCTTAGGAGCAAGTGACCTCGGCGTTGCCGCGGTTACATTAGAAAGAAACCGACCCCCGGTGTTTCGGGAATCTTGTTCCCGAAACCAGCAGTTTCTTAGGAGCGTCGGACCCCGCGCTGCGGAGTCACGTTATAAAGAAACTCACCCCGGCAGGCTATGCTTCGCGGGCGACTGCCCCGAAGCCGGTGGCATGGAAGGTTTCTTAGGAACGAATGTGAGGAATCTCAACGTTGCGCTTGGATCATCCTTTGGCACGTCAGAATCAACCGATAGGTCGAGATTCCTCACGTGCGTTCGGAATGACATAGCCGCCGCGTTTGCTCCGAGTCCGCCAGGGCTGTACGCTTGCGAATCGCGCCACCAAGAAAACCGAAAATGGGCATTTGGAAAGTCACGCGCTGACGAGCGTGAAATACCCCCAAAACAGGCCATTTCCCCCAGTTGTGGGATGGTAGTGAATCGAGTTCAGCATGACAGGTACTCACCGCTAGGAAATTCATTTCCGAAATCTCTTTTTCGTGTCTTCGTGATTAGATCCCTTCCCTATTTCCTAACTCCTTTCCCTTTTTCAGCAAATCGGTCACTTCTCGATCGGACACTTGCTCGAAGTGCCGGTACCAGTAGCCGACCGCCATAAATGGGTCGGGGGTTTCCAGGCATATTACCTCGTCGGCGAACGGGAGCAGCGCCGCCACCGAGTCCGGCGGGCCCACCGGCACGGCCACTATGACCTTGCCCGCGTGCAGGTTGCGAAGGGCCACAGCCGCGGCGCGGGTGGTATAGCCGGTCGCGATTCCGTCGTCGGCCAGGATTATGGTCTTCCCCTCGATATCGGGAGGACTTGTCGTTCCGCGGTACGCCATCAGCCGCCTGTTGATCTCCGAGAGCTCGAAACTCCACCTCTCTAATCAGATACTCTCGGGATACACCGAGCATTCTGACGGTAGTCTGATCTATTATGGATTCGTGGTCTCCCCACGCTGCCACGGCCCCGATTGCAAGCTCTTCCTGATGTGGGGCGCGGATCTTGCGAGGCACGATCACATCGAGTTGGGCCGCCAGTGCTTTCGCGACTTCGTAGCCCACCACTACCCCCCCACGTGGTATCGCGAGCACCAGTGCCCCGGTGTCCTTATAGGGGAGAAGACGTGATCCGAGCGCAATGCCCGCTTCTTCTCTATCTTCAAATGGCAAGTGGACTCGGGTATTCAAGCGTCACCTTCCCATACATATCGGCCAGACAAGGCGGTTCACGGTTTACGGTTGTGACAAGTCTACCCAAAATGGGCGGTAGATAGCCGACAATTACGCAAACTCCTTGTCTTGCCCCTTCATTTTAGCCCCCGTCCGGCTAAGGCGCAAGCTCCCCGGTAAGAGTTCACTCTTCGTGAGTACAACCAGCATATGCGGCGGGAACTCGAAGGGCTTCTATTCCAGGAATCACCTCGACTTGTCGCTGCCGCCGCATAGCGAAGCGTCCCTTCCCCAACCTTTAACTTCGACCTTGAACCTTGAACCCGAATTTGACTCCGCGCGATTCCGGGTTTATTATATACTGTTAGAATGGAATGCATTGGACTGATCGTGCTTTACCTGAGGGAACCCGAAATGGCTGGGCATTGCCTGGTCATTGGCCGGCCGGGTTCCGCCGAATGTGACCAATGCCGGCATGGACGGCTTGCCCCGCATTGTCTGGCGGGGACGACTAATTGACGCGAGGACCACGATCCTCGCAAAGGAGTGTTTGACTATGTCTGACGAGAGAAACGAGCAGGAGACTTACCGACCCATTCACGAGCTGTCGGAGACGCCCTTCGGGGCTGCGAGCAGCCAGCACGAGGCGCCTGCCTCATCCGAACCCGCGGCGGCGCGGGAAGATCCCAAGCCCGAGCCGCAGGAGGATCCCAAGCCCCAGGAAGATGAGGAAGTCGGGGAAGAGATTTGTATGGAAACCGCGATGGCCGCGATGGGAAGCGGCGGCGTCGACTACTCGGGAACATTCAGGTCGCTGTCCGTCGGCCAGGTGGTCGACGGGGTGGTGGTTCACATCGATCGGGAGGGAGTGCTGGTAGATGTCGGCACCAAGTCCGAGGGAACGGTGAAACTCACCGAGCTTACTCGAGACCCGAACGTGAACCCGGAGGACGTAGTGGCCGTCGGCGACAAGATCAAGGTTTATGTTGTGGAGTCAGAGAGCCACGAGGGAGGGCCGGTGCTCTCCAAGAAAAGAGCCGACTTCGAAAACGCCTGGGATCGGGTCGAGCACGCGCTCGCTTCGGGCGGCGTGATAAAGGCCATGGTCAACGACAGGGTCAAGGGCGGGCTTGTCGTCGATCTCGGCATCAGAGGATTTGTTCCCGCGTCCCACGTCGGCAGTGGAAAGCTCAAGAATCTCGACAAATTCGTCGGCCAGAGCATGGCTTTCAAGGTGATCGAAGTCGACCGGGAGCGCAGGAAAGTAGTCCTTTCCAACCGGCTGGCTGCTGAAGAAGAGCAGGGCAAGCTCAAGCAGGAAACGGTGGCGTCACTGGCCGAGGGCCAGATTCGCGAAGGCGTCGTGCGCCGGATCACGGAATACGGAGCGTTCGTGGACCTGGGTGGGGTCGATGGTTTGCTCCATATCAGTGAGATGAGCGGTGGACCAGAATCAACCATCCCAGGGAGGTCGTCTCTGTCGGCCAGAGGTTCAGGTAATGGTGCTCAGGCTCGATCTGCAGCACGGCAGAGTCTCGCTGGGTTTGAGGCAGATATTGCCCGACCCGTGGGAGGATGTCAAGCGCATCCATCGCGTGGGCGAAGTCATCACCGGAAGCGTAAGCCGGCTGGTCCCGTTCGGGGCGTTCGTGCAGGTCGAGGGCGGGGTCGAAGGGATCATTCCCAACTCGGAACTTGCCGTCAGGCGCGTCAACAACCCCGAAGACGTGGTCTCCGTCGGCCAGGAAGTTCAGGTCAAGGTGATCGATTTGCGCCCCGACGAGCGCCAGGCTGACGCTATCGCTGAGGCAGTTGAGCCTTGCCAAGGAACGGGAGCGGGAAGACGCCGAGTATCGGAGCTTCAGCCAGGCCAAGGCGGAGGCCTCGAAGACCACTATCGGTGATCTGATCGGTGGTCAGATCGAGGAACTGTCCTTTGCCACCGAGGAAGTCGTCGCCAAGCCCGCCAAGAAGAAATCCCGTGCCAGAGCGGCCAAGAAGGAAGCCATGGAACAGGCCGAAGCCATCGAAGATCTCAGTGATATCGCTGAGGTCGGGGACCTGACGGCTGCGGAAGAACTCGTCGAGTCCGTGGCCGATGTTCCGCTGGAAGTGACGATCGAGGAAGCGGTTGCCCTTGAGACGGCCGTGGAGCCCGAGCCGGGTGTGGTCGAGGAGGCTCCGGCAGCCGAGGCCGAGGAAGCCCCGGCGGAAGTCGTCGAGGAAGTCGTTGAGGAAATCGCCGAAGAGGTCGTCGAGGAAGCCAACGGGTCAGCCCTCAAGGGAGTTATCGACGAAGTTAAGCGGAAGCCCGCCGCGAAAGCTCGTAAGAAAGTTCGCGAGGAAGTCGCCGAGGAACCTTGGGAGGAAGTCGCCAAGGAGGTCCACACGAAAGTCAACGAGCAAGTCCGCACGAACATCGTCGAGCCGGTCCGCGCGCAAATCGCTGAGGAACTGGCCGAGGAAGCCTCGGCGGAAGTTGCCGAGGAAGTCGCCGAAGAAGCTCCCGCCGAAGCAGCCGCCCAGGCCCCGTCTCAAGAAGAACCTAAGGCCGAGGAAGAGACCAAGGCACAGGAGTAGCAGCGGGACGGTAGCAGATAGCACATAGCACATAGTTCGATGGCGGATGGCCTGATGGCGTAACATCTCACGAATCGTGAGGACATGTCAGCGCATATGTCATTCCGAGCGGGTAGCGAGGAATCTCAACGCTGCGCTTGGATCCTTGTTCCGCTGCGTGAGACTCATCCGAGAGGTTGAGATTCCTCACATTCGTTCGGAATGACAGCCATGCGAGTAACACCTCACTCTTGATAGGTACTTTGTCATGCTGAACTCGATTCAGCATCCACGGCACAAGCAAATGGATTCTGAAACAAGTTCAGAATGACGTGGGACCCATGGAAGAGTGAGCACTTACCCATGCCATTGGCAATCACCTACCTGACGGCGAAGGAAGCTTCTGTAAAACAGGACGGCCATCCGGCCATCCGCCGACCTTCTTACTTTTTAACGTGCGCCCGGCTCGCCTGAGTGGCCGGGCCTGATTTTGGTTCTTATGGATGGGCTGGCATGGGAACAGTGCTGGGAATTACGGGAGGAATAAGCAGCGGCAAGAGGGACCCGTGCTAGGGATATTCGCCGAATTGGGCGCGAAGACCGTGAGCGCGGACGTTATCGCCAGAGAAGTCCTGGTCCAGGGCAGCCCGGCCTACAACGGGGTGACCCGCCAGTTTGGCGAAGCCGTTCTGACCCCCGGTGGAGACATCGACAGAGCGGCGCTTGGCAGGATCGTATTCGAAAGTCCCGAAGCAAGACAGGCCATCAACGACATCACCCACCCGCGCATCATCGAGGAGTTGCTTTGCGAGATCGACACCTTTCGCCGGAACTATCCGGCGCGAGGCGCGATCCTGGCTGTGGAGATTCCTCTGCTCGTGGAATGTGGGTTGAAGGGAATTGTGGACCAAGTTGTGCTTGTTATTGCGGAACAAGAGACACAAATTGATCGTCTGACAAGAGATAGGGGAATCTCTCGCGATGAGGCTCTCCTGAGAATTGGGGCACAGATGCCTGTTTCTCAAAAGATGTTCCACGCCGACCGGGTAATCCGCAACGATGGAACGCCGGATTCTCTGAGGGAGGCGGTGAAAGTCGTTTGGGAGGAAATTTGCTTGCTCTAACGCGAGCAGTTATGCTATAGTTTGTATTCGGATGAGGTTTCGGTCGGGCAGCTTTTCCGCAAAGGAGGCTTTATGCCCTCCGCTTATTGCTTCCCGCTTACACGCTAATTATTGGGAGGAAATCGACCGTTGAGGCAGCTAATGCAATGCAGGGCAATCAGAACGGTATGCTACGTGCTGATAATGGCGCTCGTCTCGACAATAGCGCCGTCATCGCTACATAATCGGGCTTGTGCCCAGGTTATGCCCACTTATTCAGTCGGCGTTGTTGACTTCGTCAACGAATCCGGCGTTCAGGGTGACCTTCTTGCCAGACAGGCCACTGACGCCGTGGTTGTCGAGATGGGCAAGACTCAGCGCTACGACGTCAGCATCACTCGCTCGATGATCAAGAGCGAGATGGAGAAACTAGATCTCAGGCCTCCGCTCACGAAAGTTGGGCTGGTGAGGCTCGGCGAGGCTCTGCAGGCCGACGCAATGCTGGAAGGCTTCGATCAAAAGCGTCCAGTTGGCCGGGAGCGGGGCGACCAGGCGCGCATCGGTGACCCTGGTCGTGCAGATGATCGATGAGGCCTCGGGCGAGATCATAAACGGCGCCATTCAGACGGGTACATCGGCGGCGCGCGTCGGTTTCACCGCGGATGACGACGCTCTCATCCTCGAAGCCATCAACAACGCCGCGTTTCTGGCGGTCAAGACGATGGTCGACTACATCATTCCCGAGGCGACCGTTATGATGAACATAGGCGAGAGCCAGGTCATGCTCAACAAGGGCGGGCGCGAGGGACTTAAGCCCGGGATGCGAATGATCGTGCTTCGGGAAAAGGAGATCATCGGCTACATCGAGATCCGTTCGGTGAGCCCGCAGGACAGTGTCGCCAAGGTAGTGAAATCCATGCGCGGCATTCAGCCGCAGGACAGGACCAGGGCAATCTTCGAGATGCCCGCTGTCAGCTCCGCGTTGAAGACGGAGCCGCTGCCGTCGGGGGCGCCTAACAAGTCCGGAACTACGCAGAACTCTCTTTCGAAGATCGCAAAGTTCGTTGTGGGGGCGGCGATAGTCCTTGGACTGGCGATGATGTTCAGGGGCGGTCGAGGCAGTGAAAGCGCTCCGAGTGTAGCAGCCAGCGCGACGAACCCGTGCGTGATAACCTGGAACCCGAGCTTGTACGGCCACGGCCAGAACGTGCTGCAGTATCAGGTCTTAAGAGATGTGTTTCTTATGGGCGCCGCCCCGATAATGGTTGTCAGCGATCCATCCGCGGTCGATGCGGGCGCGGTAAGCATCTACCCACTGTATGGCACCGGGCAGCCCACGACCGTCTCTTACGACCAGCTCCACCATGAACCCGGCCACATCGTATGCGACGGCGACCAACACCGTGCCAGCCCAGCCGTACGGGGTAACTCACAGCTATCAGGTGAGGGTCCTTTACGAGCAGACCGTGGTTTCCGCCAGCAACGGCAGCTCTTCGAGCGGAAGCAGCAGTTCCACCTCGTCGTCGACGCAATACTACTACACTCCTGTCAGCAACACGATTGTCGCCACAGCGATCGACCCGGTCCACAACAGCGATGTTGTCTCGCCGGCTTATGATCCCAACGTCGGACCGACAGAGGTTTTGATTTCCAATCTGCAGCAGGGTACGACTGAATTTCACGTGGAAGGCCAAGGCCGGCGCCGACATTTACTATGTGGCGTTTGCGCCTGTTGTCCCTGGTGGCCCGACGTATCAGACGCCGATCATTTACCAAACCGGACCGACAGTCAGCTTGCCGGCGGCCCAACTGAATGCAGTCGCCAACTTGCTGGCCAACCCGACATTTGTGGATGTGGTAATGCAATGGATCGTCTACTGTAGACATTCCGCGGATACCAGTGCCGCCTGGTATACAGGGGATAGAAACAGGTTTACGATCGGTGGAACGCCGCCGTCGTTACCGACACAATGACGGGATGGTTTTGATGGTTGACGGTTGACCGTTTTCAGTTGACGGTTAGGAGGACATCCACGCCAACTGTCAACTGTCAAGGGGGTTCATTATAACGAGAATTATACCGTGTTCCGCCGGATTCGGAAATAGTGGCGGGACGGTGCTAAGATCTCAGTATTCCGAGAACAGATTCCGCCAGTGCTGAGTAGGCCCGGTCTGTGGGCCGGGTCGAAACGGCGGCACGAGCGACCGCCCTTCGATACACCTCGCTTGCGCTCGGCACTCAGGGCTGGCGGGTTCCAAATTCCTATAAGACTCGTCAGTAACCGCGCATTCTAGTGTCTACTTGCATAAATAACTGATAGCATTCTTGCCGGTGTATCGAGAATCTTGTTCCCGATACGCACTTAGTTTCGGGAACAAGATTTCCGAAACACCCGGTAATAACTGATAGCATTCTTGCCGGTGTATCGGGAATCTTGTTCCCGATACGCACTTAGTTTCGGGAACAAGATTCCCGAAACACCCGGGACAACTGATAGCATTCTTGCCGGTGTATCGGGAATCTTGTTCCCGATACGTACTTAGTTTCGGGAACAAGATTTCCCGAAACACCCGGTACAGCGTTCTATCAATCAATGCCGGTGTATCGGGAATCTTGTTCCCGATATGCACTTAGTTTCGGAAACAAGATTCCCGAAACACCCAAATGCCGGTGTATCGGGAATCTTGTTCCCGATATGCACTTAGTTTCGGGAACAAGATTCCCGAAACACCCAAATGCCGGTGTATCGGGAATCTTGTTCCCGATACGCACTTAAGATTCCCGAAACACCCGGTACAGCGTTCTATCAATCAATTATGCAACCAAGCACTAGCGTGGTTTCTGTCTTACACCGGCCCGGCCCCGAGGACGGGCACACGGGCTGAGCACTTACGGAGGATAGGGTGGCGATTCTCAAAATTGCCACCGAGGGCGAGGCTCTCTGCTCTCCGCTCTCCGCTATAAGCTATTTTCGATGGGAGGACTAAGGAAATGAGACCGCGGGCGTGTCGGTCGAGCAGGAAGTTAATCGTTGGGGCGGCTTTTGCCTGTCTGGTGATCGGATATGTCGCCGCGGGGGTTTGGGCCGCTGGCTCCGGTCCCCTATACGTGCCCAATGAGTACATTATACACTGTGTGGCGGGCACCGCCCCGGCGGCGGTGCGGCAGACTCGTTGCTAAGATGGGCGCGTATGTTGTCTCCACGCTGCCTCTGCCCGATACCTATTGGATAAGACTGGGCGCCGCCCCTGGCACTGTGACCGCCTCCTGCCAAAGCGCTCAGACGGTGCAATGGACCATCGACAGCATACAGCCGAACTATATCTACCACATCTGCGCGATTCCCGCCGACGAGGTACTGGAACTTGCAGTGGGACATGGAACTCATAAAGATGCCGAGCGCATGGGATATCACCAAGGGCGACCCAATCAACGGCGGCAAACCGGTGGTTGTGGCTGTGGTCGATTCGGGAGTCGCGCTGCACCCGGATCTGGTCAGCAGGTTGCTTCCAGGCTATGACTTCCAGACTAACAGCCCGGGCGGAAACAACGACCAAAACGGGCATGGCACACACGTGGCGGGAACCATAGCGGCCCAGGGCAACAATTCCATAGGTATATGCGGGGTGTGCTGGGACTCCGTCGAGATTCTGCCGGTCAGGGTTATGGATTCGGCTGGGGCGGGCGCCACGACCACGATAGTGCCGGGATTGGACTATGCGCTGCAGCAAGGCGCGCAGGTCGTCAACATGAGTTTCGGCCTGCTGCCGCCCGGCACGGACGACGTGACGGAGAAGGCTGAAATCCAAAAGATGGAGGCAGCCAATCCCCCGATTGTTCTGGTGGCGGCGGCCGGAATTATGGCAGCCAGGGTGTCTGCGCTCCCGCGCTGGACCCAGGGGTCATTTCCGTCGGTTCCGTCGGTCCTCAGGATGAGATCGCCGATTACTCCAGCTACGGGCCGGGCAATTTGATTACGATTGCGGCGCCCGGCGGCGATGGTGACGTCGGCGGCCAGGGCGCCATGGTCGACAGCACCTGGGTGACTTGGTCTAATGGAAGCCCAGTTTACGGCTATAAGTACCAGCAGGGAACATCCATGGCCTGTCCTCACGTGGTGGGAGCGGCGGCCCTGCTTCTGAGCCAGGGTGTTGCGCCCGCGCAGGTCAGGACTCGTCTTACCGGGTCCGCAAGGATTCCGGCCACCGGCATGAATGTGGAGGAGTACGGCGCGGGCATACTCAATGTCGCGGCGGCGCTCGGCAGCGCCACCATGCAATTAGCCAAACCCGCCAAGGGAACTACCGTCAACAGCACTCCGACTTTCCAGATAGACTTGAGCGGAGTGGACGTCTCCAGCATAAAGATCTATATCGACTATCCCGACCAGAATGGCGACGGTATACCCGACAGCCCCACGGCGCCCACGGTGATCGACAGTTCTAACATCAACGCCTACATCAATTCAACTTCGACGCAGATAAACTTCACCTGGCCGCTGACGGGCTACTCCGCCTTTACGCCGGGCACGCACTTCGTATATGTTTCGGGCAATTCTTCTTTCGGCGGATCTCTGGTGTATGACTGGGAGGCGTTTACGGTGGCCAGCGAGATAATCCCAGCGGGAATCCACCTGTTCGCGCTGCCCTACGTGATAAATAATACAGCCGTTATGCCGTCCGATTTGCTCAGCGGGGCGGACTTCAGCTTGACCAGTTCGCTGCAGTCCGCGCTGTGGCGGTGGATAGCTGCTCCATTAGTGGTGGATACGCTCAATCAGATAGGCTACGAGCAATACTCGCCGGGTACTACGACTGATCTGGCATGGTCGAATACGCTTTACGATCCGGGCAACGGTATTCCGGTGGTTGTCAGCGGGGGATACTATGTGGATTCAAGTTCCGAGGCAGCGCGGTTCGCGTTTCCCGCGGGCACGGGCTTTTGGCTGATCTTGCCTCAGGACGTGGCCATCAACACGAGCTACTCTTCCTTTGTCTTAGATTCTTTGTCCAACGTCGATGAGTCCAAAGGATTCACCATACCGTTGTACAAGGGTTGGAATTTGATAGGCAATCCGTACGCGCACAGTGTGCCGAGTTGGGCAGCCCTGCAGTTCAATTATCATGGCGCGACCAAGGCTTTGACGGATGCCGCGACAGCGGGCTGGGTGAGTTCGACGATATACGGCTATACGCCCGGCTCGGGCTATGTCGATATTTCCGAGGCAAGCAACACTCTTAACCCCTATAACGGTTACTGGATTCGTGCATGGTCGGTGGCGCGGGCCCCGGCGAGGCTCTGACGCTGACGATTTTACCATAACCGGCAGAGCCGGAACCAAATTTAATCGCGAAAACGCGAAGAAGATTTCAGCGCCCTGTGCAGGTTTCGGGAAAAGGGCTTCCCGAAACAACTTTCGTGTCTGTTGTATCGGGAAACCCCTTTCCCGATACTCCGACCGCGCAGGGCTTCGGGAAGAGGGTTTCCCGAAACAACTTTCGTGTCTTCGTATTTTCGTGCTTTCGTGATGAAATTCAATGCGTTGCACAGAACTTTGTTCGTAAGCAGCATAACAGCACAGGAGAAATTGCGATGAAATTGAGATTTGGCTGCATCGTTGCCTTGATGAGCGTGGTTGCGTTTTTGACGCAGGCGGCGCCTGCCTTGGCGCAGTTGTTGCCGGACGTGGGCGAGCCGTATACTTACGCGTTCCCGCCCAACACGTTCATAGACGTTAAGACGCTGAGCAACAGCTACGTTCAGCTCAACCTCGCGGCTGCTGGAATAGTGGTGTACACGGACCCGTCAGGAACTCAGCATAATATAAACATGCCCGGTCGCTGGGTGGTGTCGACCGTCACGGGCGATCCGCTGACCAGCGACAAGAATGTCGGACTGATCTGGAATCCTCCATTCAATTTTCCAAACGCCATTACGGCAAACTGCCCGTTTGGCAACACAGGCTATTTTAAGCTCAATGTTAATAACCAGATCTACCTCTTGGGTGACGATCCGGCGGATTGGAGCGTTTATCCCGAAGTGTACACCAACCCGCCGACAGGCTATGGCCGGACGGGACCCTTCATCGGAGCGGCCTGGTCGGTTGGCGACAGTTCAGGCAACAATATCTCGGTGGGCCTCAAGGCTTCTCTCGTGAGAGATTTGGTGCGATTCGAGATGGACATCACGAACAGCGGCGGGGCTGCCGCGAATGTCGGAATGCAGATGACCAGCGCCGTCCAGGTATCCAATTCCGTTACGGTGGGATATCCGTTCTTACCGGGGTTGGGCATGTTGCAAACGCCGTCCGGCGTGTCTGAGCGTTACGGTCTGCAGTTGAATGGGACAACCATGCCGTCGCAGCTAGATTTCTTCGACAGTGTGCAGAGCCCGGTCGCGGTTGCGCGCACGGTCATCACGGATCAGGATAGCACCCCGCCCGATTACGCGGCGATCGGGGAATACGGTGATATCGCTCCGACCGGCA
Source organism: uncultured bacterium (assembly GCA_963823885.1). Lineage (GTDB taxonomy): Bacteria > Armatimonadota > UBA5829 > UBA5829 > UBA5829 > CAWGNL01. Next base: position 20,831 of record CAWGNL010000068.1, on the reverse strand, counting down.
TGTGGCTGCCTGGTGGTTACAATCCCAGCCCGATTCTGCCTGTGGATGTCGAATGTCTGGCGCTTACCTGGGCGCAGGAGGCACTTGGGCCCGGAGCTACCCGCAAAATAGTCACTTACTATGGCGTGGGCGCCGCGACGTCGATGTGGACGACACAAGGGTCCTCCGGAGCCACGCAAGACTATGTCTGCCTGGCGGTTGAGGGTCCCCGATCTCTGAGATACGATGCCACATCCAGCAACCCCGGCGAGAACGATCTGAATCCCGCCCCGTTTAACGTCAGAGCGTACGTTTACAATCTGGATATGGACCCCGGCCCTTACGACCTGGAGAATGTCACGGCAACGTTGTTCCTGCCGCCGGGTTTGAGTCTGAGTTCGAATACCGTGGCACAGCAGCAGATTGGAACGGTGGCAAGGAATACGGAGAGCACACCGGTAGTGTGGGAGGTCGTGCCGGACGGCAAACGCTGCGGCGAGCTTACCTACTACGTGGTTGCGGAGGCCGACAACGGCTGGCAGCAGGTCGTCAGCAGAACGGTAATGATACCGGCAACCACCAGCAGCAATTTTACGGGTGGCTGGCAGCTTATCGGGGCGTCCGTTTACTTTCAACAACTTTGCGCTGCAGCATGCGATGGACCTGCAGTTGGGGACATTCGCGGCGGAATCGTGGAACTCTGTTTCGGGCCAGTATCAGGCGGTCAGCCAGCTTAAGCCGGGTTCTGGGTTCTGGATGCTTGTGGGCGGCTTGACCAGCGGCGAGACGAGCCCGTTCCAGTTGGCGGCGGACGCCAATATCGTCGGCGAGCAGAACGGCACACAGATGCTCACGCAGAATATCGGTCTTTCCATGGGTTGGAATATGGTGAGCGATCCGTTTGTTTACGCAGTATATTGGGGACAGGTCCAGGTCTACTATGAGGGACACACATACACTTTGGACCAGGCGGTCGGCAACGGTTGGATGAGCAAGACCCTGTTTTCCTGGAACTCCACCAGCAGGCAATATGACACGTTGTCGGACGACACCTCTCTGATAGTCCCATGGACGGGATACTGGCTGCGGGCCATGGCTCCCGTGACACTGGTTTTCCGAGCCGGCGATATTCCCGGAGTCGGATGTCGCGGCGCCGTAGGAATGTGGAGTTAGGAGTTAGCCCGCATAATTCGTGAATTGATAGACGAGCCTCTTGATTCAGGCACTCACGTGCTCCCTCTCCCGTGAGGGCGAGGGGAGCACAAAGTGCTGGGCGAACATGCGCTACATGGATAATGCGGGTTAGGAGTCAGGAGACAAGAATTAGGCGCTTAGGAGTCAGGCAAGGGGCGATCCCTAGCCCTCAGTGCTAGTTTCTAGAAGGGTGAAGTTTATGATGAAGAAATCGCTTATGCGTTCATTTATGCCGAAGGTGGCGCTGACGGTCTCGATGCTGTTGGTGGCGGCCGCGGCTGCGTTTGGCCAGCTTACTTTGAGTGCCACGACATCCGCGGCAACGGCAAACTCGGTTTGGACGTTTACGGCTGTCTGGACGGCCGCCACGACCTCCAGTGGCGAGACGTGGCCCTCACCCCAGCAGCAGCCCCTGGATTCGTCTGGGTCCGCGGATTCATCGGGACAGCTCCAATACGTCCCGTCCCCGGGGGTCATCGTCCTCGCGAGCAGCGACTTGTTCGATCAGACCGGTATGCCCGTGGTCCATCCCAACCCAGGAGGAGACACGGCGCTTTCAAACCCGGTTGTCGGCGAGGGGATTCCGATGTACTACATCAGCGGCGTGCCCTCGTCCGGAGCGACTTACCGCGTCACCGTCAGCGCGGGGCTAAACATGAGCTTCTGGAAGCAGCAGCCCAATGCGCTCATCGACAGCACCGGGAGCCTTTATACCGGTACCGGCACTTCACAATATGCGTTTCTCACCGGAAGTCCTCAGAACCGATTCCCCGCCTACGAGGCATTCTGGCTGCCCCAGCCGGACGGCGCGGGCAATCGGTTATATAACAACCTGATATATGACCCTGATGGCCATCCCATGTGGTATGCGGCGGGCCTGCATGCGGCTCCGGCAAATGGGGGGCCGCTCGCGCGCACTGTATATGCGGTGGCCTACGGGACTCCTGGTTCCACCGCCGTGGCGGACAGCGCGAGCGTGACCGTGACGGTCTACGACTCCACGTACACCGGAGCCACGGCCACGGTACACCCGATAGATCATGCGGGAACCGGTTGGTGGTACTACGATAATTATGGAGGGGGGTACGGCTCGGGTTATCTTACTTGCTATCCTGGCACAAGCTATCCGAACATGCCTGACCCCACCATTCCGCTGACCGTGGAGCCGGCACTCGATCCCAGCACGACCGCGCCTAATGATGGCGCCACAAGCCAGGAGTTCGACTTCCAAATCAGGTTCAACACTTCCTACGGATTGCAGCCGCAGCCGTCGTGGTTCGAATCGACCCGTTCGTTCGCCTCGGCCAGTGGGAATTCGCGGTGAACGCCGTCACCGGGGTGATACTGTACCTGGATGTGGCCGGTACAGGGGATTACCAGATGTATACCATGTTCCCGGAAGTCCCCAATAGCGTCGGCGATGGAGCAATCTACCTGTTGAAAGTATTGCCCGAGGACAGGATCGAGTTTTTGGCAGGTTTCAAGGGCATTTTCCCGAGCATCAGGGACTGGTGCTATAATTCCTTGTCGATCGGAGTATATCACTACTTCTTCGGTTTGAACATGGATCATCTCCAATACTATGACGGGACATTCGTCCTCTCGCATCAGCCCTACCCGGCCGAGTGGGGAGTCGGCAATGGTACCGATACCGATTATTTTCTTAATACCGCCTCGACCGGCCTGGACCCGAGTTTGTCGCGGCACGTGACTTACGGACCGCGCATAAATATGAGCAATCCCTCGGAAGGCGGTATCCACACATACAACGAAATCGACCGTACGGCCGACCGGCGCTACACCAGTGATGGCCTTATAAATTACGATGCGACGGTGTTAATGGACAGATCGGAAAATACGCCGGGCATAGACGACCAAAACTACACCTCGGATTATACCTATAAGTACCCGTGCAGTGAGCATCCAAAGGTGACCTGCGAGCTTACCATGCCGTATTACGACGGTCTGGATGTGGCCTACGATGATATCAGTTACGGCTACGGTCGCTTCTTTGGCACGCTGCAACCTTACTACCGGGAAGTGAACCCGCTGCTGCCCGGATGCTACATGCTCAGCACCGACATTGCTAGCCGCGCTGAATCGAGCGGGTCGACCACCCAGCAGGACAACCTTTTCAGGATTCAGTACAAGCAACTCAAGGGGCTGGCGCCGCAGGAGATCAAGGTATGGATAAATAACGCCAGCGAGCGCGGTAACGACTCCGCCGGCGCGGGTGATCCGCACATCTACACAGGCTACACGATGGCACTGGATCCGACCGCTAATTACGTCCAGCCTTTTGACTACGTAAATGGCGTTGATTTCAACGGCATACCCTTGTTCTATGTCTACAAGACCAAGCTCTCGCCCGGCCCGCACACTTACTATTTCGAAGCCAACGATGGCACGCAGAAAGTGATATGGCCGCGCAGGCCCGACCGCTTCAACTACACGGACAGCGCGGGCAATGGGGGATATTTCGAGGACTGGTGGGTACCAACGGCAAGCGCGGACGCCGACCGCGGTACGGCCGCCTACGACGACAATGACTTCGTGCCGGGTCCATATATTAACCAACCGTGCGTGCTCAGTAATGCCACAGTGACGCCGATTTCCGGCAAGGTAGGTCAAAACTTCACATTCAGCGTGATGTATCAGCAACCCGATGGTCAAAGGCCGTACTCCGCGTACGTCATCATAAGCGATAGCGCGGGTCATTCCGTAAAATGCCAGATGCTTCCCGTGACGCCGCTGAACCCGACGGCAGGGATCGATACGGCGGGTGACCTGGGTAATTCGGCCGCCTACAAGGCCGGCGTTTACTATTACCTGGACGCCTCGACTGAGCAGACTGAGGTGTTGCAGACGGGAACGTGGAATTACCGCTTCGAATTTACGACGGATTGGGGGCGGCAGTGCGACCCGACTGACACCGTCGCCGGGGAATTGACGAGTTTGCCGTCCCCCGCGGGCACCACGTATTCCGGTCCCACGGTATCGGTCGACCATGCGCCGGTGCTCTATAACGGGACCGTCAGCGCGCAGGACGGAACGTCTAATTCGGCGACGCTCTGGAACTTTAACGTGACCTACCGGGACCAGGACAACGATCCTCCGGCGTTGATCAACGTTTACACTGGCCGGCTTCAGCCGGACGGCAAGAGCATACTTTGGGATGGGGGTCACCCGATGGCCGCGAGCAAGTCGAACGATGTGGCCTATATTGGTGGCGTGAGCTACTACTACCAAACCAGGCTGACGGGCGCCGATGCAAACGGGGGCGTGCCGCAGCAGGTACTATTACAGCTTCGTTGCTTATGACGGCGCGTTGTGGGCGACCTATGATCCTGTAAACTCACCGTCGGCTGGAACGGTGGTAAATCAACTTGCCACAAATTCTTCCGGCGATGGCGTCAATTATAAACTCGACCTAACTCAAGGAGGCAACCTCACAGGGGCGGCCATTGTCGGGCCGATGCTGGTGAGTCAGCCGCCGCCGACGGATATCATCACCGATGCCGAGCTGGCGATTGTGACAACGGATACGGCCGGCAATGTGTCGAGCCAGGGCCTTGCGGCCGACGACCTGAGGAACGGTTGGCAGGATCCCAGCGCCGGCGACATCAGATATTCGATGATGACAGGCACCGCGCGAGATAGCAGTGGCGCTGGCTCGCTCACTTACGTTACGCCTTCAGATCCCTCTGTCATTGCCAGCGTCGAAGGAGTATACCTGAGCGTGGACTCGGCGGGCAGGCCGACCGGCACGAATTATTATGCGCTGCCGGTCGATACCGGCGGCACTCCGATAACCGGTATCGATACGGCTGGTTCATATTACTCGCAGGACCAAACAGGCTTGACCATCGTACCGCAAAATGCCGCGCAGATAGCCTGGGTGACAGGTGTGTACAATCTAAACCTCTCCGGCGGCACTGTGGGCACTGAGGACTATCTGACCGGCACGAGCCAGTCTTTCATTACGACCTTGGCCGGGGAATCGGCGGGCTTGGACCCGTTCGGCAGAATTGAATTGCCATTATTAGCGGTAAGCCCGACCGGCCAGGCGATTACACCCCCTAATCCCTATATCACTTACAACCGCACCGGGTTCAATCCCGGCGATTCGACGATCTGGCTGACCACTTCGCTTCCGTCCGGCGCCGCGAACGGGACCGTCTACATCAAGTACTCGGACATGCGGTTCCTGCATGGCATCGAGGGAGAATTGTGCCATGGCACCACATACGATTATGGGGAGATCGTCGTCGATACCGCGACGCAAAGTGGGACAGTCGACTCCACCGGGACCATAGTGATTCCCAGCGATCGGGCGTCGATAGCTACCGTGCTCGGAGTATTTGCCAGTGACGACACCACCGGCACGAATTATCTCATCAACCCGCCCGCCACGCCGGACATCGATGGCGACCTGCACGTAGCGACAATGACCGGCAGCACCGCGTATATATGGTATGAGACCAGTTGGTCGTACTTTCTGCCGAATGGCTGGCTGGCCTGGTATACCGGCACCGGCAACCCCGGCGACATGGGGCTCAAAGCCGATGTGGATAGCTCGGGCAACTCGGATCTTACCGGCGCAGTCGTTGGGGTCTGGCTCACTCCCGACCAAACCGGAACCAACTACTTCGATCCTCGCAGACTGAACGGGCCTTATGCGCCTTTGGATGCTTCGGACTCGTGGTAATTGCAGTTGACAAGCAATGTGCCCGAAGTGGATTGGGATGAGTTGTGGGCTCGGTATTATCAAGAGGGCGACTACGACATCGATCGCTACAGCGGCAATTTCGCGCTCACGTCTCAGGGACAGTCGAGAGTGGCGTTGAGTGGCGGCAGTATTCAGGCGACGTATTTCTTCGGCGTTCCGATGGCTCAGACCATAGGCGCGGCCACGGCGCCGATACTCACTAACGGCACTCTCGCGCCGATCTCCGGGCCGCGATCCGCTCAGTATGTCTACTCGGTTACCTATAAGGACCTGGACGGGCGGAACGGCCAGGCGCCGTCCTATGTGAGAATCTTGGTCGATGGGATTCCCTACGACATGACTCCCGCCACCTCGGGGACGCCGGCGTACAGGGATGGCGCCGTCTACACCTACACGCCCGGGAACACTCTGACGGGCGGTTCTCACACGTATCACTTCGAGGCATCCAACGGCGCCTCGACGGCTATCTATGATTCTTATACCGCTTCCGGACAACCGCGACCTACCACCGGAGAGACGATAGTCGACCTGAATGGGCCGTGGATCGACGACCCGCCGACGCTGACGAACGGGCAGATTTCGCCCCCCAACTCGGCCGGCAACATTACCACCACGGATACGGTGGACTACAGCGTTGTCTACACTGATGTGGATAACAATGTGCCGTACCTTCTACGAGAGTGGCGATGTCGATGCCTTGACAGGGCTGCTTGCGGGACAGGATGTGTCCGGCTCGCCAAGACTATGGGTGGACAGCGGCAGCATCGATACCACGGTAAACGCCGTGGTCTGGGCGCTGCGGGACGACCCGCTCCAGGCGGGCAAGAAGAGAGTCATCGTTGCCACGGCGGACACGGCCGGGTCCCCTGTGAACTGGACCGAGAACCGGTTTGCCGGGCAGTTGATGCAGATCACCAACGGCGCGCTTACAGGCCGGATCTACCTGATCGAGAGCAACACATCCGACACCCTGGACATTGCAACCGAAAGTCTGGACAGCGACGGTGTCGTGGCCGGCGGTTCGAGCGCCAGCCAATTCTGTATAAATGGGCTGCTCATGGCCAAGGCGAACTCGACCCAGCAGGACGTCACCGCCGGCATTACCTACAAGCTGACAATTCCCATGCTTTCCGTGGGAACTCATAAGTACCACTTTACCGCCAGAAGCCGCCAAACCGTACCGCAGTGGTTGAGCAATATCTGGGTGGCTGCCGGGCAGTCTGTGCTTCCGTATTCGGCGCTGGTGCGCTGTCCCGTGACGAGTGACTACACCGGTCCGACAGTGCAGAACTCGCCGCCCGCCAACAGCGTTCCTCCGGTATTGTCCAATACCCAGGACACGTCGGTATATTACGGGCCTCAGGCCGGGTTGGCGACGGTGGCAACCGCAAGCGCCATCAGCGTCTCGGACACGTTTTTGGGAAATATTCGTCAGGTGCTGGGGGTCTACCTGAGCGCGGGCCTGTCCGGGACGAATTATTATTCCTACAACCTCTGGGATCCGACGGACCCGCACGCCGCCACGCCATCGTCGACCACGATCGCGCTCACGCAGAACCTGCCAACGGTCGCAGCCGGGACCACGCTGGTGCAGGGCGGCGCCCCGTATGTGGATAGCTCGAACGTGAGCTGGCTGCTTAAGGTTGCCCCGGATGTTCCATCCGCTATCGGCAGTGTGCTGGGAGTCTACACGAGCGTGGACACGACCGGCAACCCGACCGGCATCAACTACTTTGCCAGCGGCGGATCGTTTCCCGGCGGGTTAATCACCCTCGGCCTGCCCCTGCCGAGCGGGACCACCGGGGTGTACATCCAGTACAGCCTGATTGCCGGAGCCACCTGGCCGCCGGTTTACGTGCAATACTTCGCGAACAGCGGCACGAGCACGGTATTCTTATCAGGAGCCCCGCTCACGTTCAGAGTGAACTACAGCGACGCCAATGACTACGCGCCGACGTTTCACGACGGGGTCCAGGGCTACATCGATATGATGATCGACGGCTCGGGCGCCGATTATCCCATGCGCTCGCTGCTTAACCCGGTAACCGACTATACCCAGCCGACGCTTTTCTCGACGACACTTACCACGGTTGCCGAAGGAAAGCATGAGTATCACTTCGAGGCTTCCGACGGCTACTACGTGGTGGATTTCCCGACGGGAACCACGGCTAATCCCGAGGCCAACGACTATACGCTCACTGTCCATCACAAACCCGTGATTTCCGCGGCGGGTGTGAACCCGGCGATCGGCCAGACGACCACGCCGTTCGTGTTCACTTGCCAGTATCTGGATGCGGACGTGGTGACCGATTCCGCGGGCAATCCCGTGCCCGTTCCGACGGTGCTGGTGAGGCTTATAGGCACGAATGGCGCCCCGGTCGAGTTTCCTTATATTATGAAACCGGTCGGCTCCGCGCCCAACTATGCGGCGGGCGCCCGGTACAGCGTGACAGTGAGCCCGGATTCGGCGGGAATTGCGCCGGGCAATTACTCTGTGACATTCGAGGCATCCGACGGGTACCAGCAAGCAGGCCACGTCTCCGTGACTCCTATCGCGGTCAGAAACTCCGACGTTGCGCCGGTATTGTCGAATCTGGCTGTCAATCCTTCGGGCGGCAAGTCCAACGCCAACTTTACCTATAGCGCCACTTATACCCATAATGAAGACAATCCCCCTTATGCAAATTCAAGCGGCAGCCTCGTAAATGGAATAACACTGCTTCTGGATGTGAACTCGGCCGGGGTCGCCAAACGGAAGTTCCTGATGACCATGTCGCCTAACCCGCCGCTCGACACCGCCGGCCACGTCGACTACACGCAGGGTGTCCAATACCAGGTTACGCTCACCGGAGCGCAGTTGGGCGCGGGAGTCCACAACTTCACGGTGGCCGCCACCGATCTCACCTCGGCTGCCCAGTCGCCGGGGATCGTCAACGCACCTGTGCTGCTGGTGCCCTACTTCGAGGGGTTCAGAGTCGTGCCAGTGAGCGCTCCGACCCAATCGACCGGGATTACCACGGCGGCGGTCGGGGACCAGACGCTTGTGGTTGGTTCGCTGAAGTTCCCATACAACACCACGACCGGAACGCCTGGGCAGATCAACAACATAGTGATCACGGTGACAAAGCCCGACAGCACGACGTTGTCGTTGAGCGCCGCCATAAACAGCGTAACGCTGGAGAAGTCCAACGGCAATCCGGTGGATTGGGCCGGCACTCTGGTTGTGACCTATCCATCCGGGGTGGACCCCGCTCTGGTCACCGGCGACAGCCTCACTCTCGATGCAAGCGGCGTATGGCAGGTGAGCGGCTCGTGGGCTGGGAATACGATGTGGGACCCTGCCAGCACTACGTCCAGCGAGAACGCTGAAATAGTGGTTGGCGGTCCGATGAGAACCGTTGCCGTGGCAAATGGCTCCGTTCCGACCAGCGCGCCCATGGTGGACATGATCACGCCGCCGATGTATATTAGCTCTTCGGACCCGGGTGAGGTATTCGGCTACAACCGGGCGGTGCTGCTGCAGCTCGTCAGGTGGGACCCCGCAGCCGGATCTTACTTCAGATACGGAGTGGCGGGATCCAACTTCACGATCGATGCCGGCGACGCTGTATGGATCATGCCGGAGACAACTTATCCGTTCGATACGATCTCGCAGGCAAACGCGGACACCGGCTGGCTGTCGTTTGGCAATCCGGGCTCGATTGTGAACTACGCCAGCCAGTACCGATTGATCACCGTGAGCGCCGAAGCGTGTCCGACGGATTCGACCGGGCGGCTGCTGCCAGTCACGATCCCGCTGCAGGCCGGATGGAACATGTTCGGCAATATCTTCTGGAACTGGGAGAAAGACTCCTCCGGCAACGTAATCACCCCGAGGGTGGATGTCGGCTTGCCGATCGACGAGGCGCATGTGCAGTATCTCGGCGTCGAGAAGACGCTGGCGGACGCGAGCACGGCGGGCTGGATTTCGGATTACGCCTGGCGCTGGGACGCGACGCATTACCAGTATGTGCTGGTTAGCGCGACACTCACCGGCGCCGAACGCGTGCTCACTGCCTGGTCCGGCTACTGGATCTGGGCGGAGGTGAGCTGTCAGCTTGTGATCGATCCAAATACGACATACAACGGGCCTGCGGTGGGGACGAGTTCGGTGGAGTCGGTTCCGGCTCGGGCTTCGACGGCGGGTCTGAACATGCCGCCGCCCCCGTATCCCAAGTAGGGGCGACAGGGTTAGTAGGGCCCGCGGTTCGCAGGGCTGTCACTTGCGAACCCACGTGGGCAAGCCGTTCGGGAGAGGCTAGAGGTTGGCAGAGCCTTCTCCCTCCAACTTCTAACCTCTGATTTCCAACTTCGAGAACCTGGACTTTAATCGTAATTACTGTTAAGCTTTAGTGGCCTTGGACGGGCCAAAAGAAGCTGCAAGCGATCTCGTGGAGGACTTTGTCGACATGATGGAGGTAGGTCGGTTCCGACTCCGGATGTGTTTCGTCCTGAGTTTGATAATGTGCGTGGGCGCGATTAGCTCGGTGAACGCCGCGTTTTTGGGGCTGTTTGGTTCCGGCAAGAAGGGCAGTGTAGCCCGGCAATCGGTGGTGGTGTTCCCGTTCGATCAAAGCCCCAGCGCCAAGATGCCCGATGGATTCGGGGTTCAATTGGCGGCGGCTTTGCGCGATCAGCTCTCCGACAGCGCCTACTTCGCTGCTTACGTTTTCAGCGACCGTATGGCTCCTATCCAGAGAGGCCTGGTGGACAGCACTCTGAAGCCGCAAACCATTGGGCCGCCGTATTCGGAGGACAAGTCGAAGTCGCTCAAGCTGGCGCAGCTACTCGGCAGCGAAGTGTTTGTGGTGGGCGCGGTCGAGGACTTCACGGACGACACGAACGCAAAAACAGCCCAGATGACCGTGTCTGCCGAGCTTTTCAGTGTGAAGACGGGCAAGCTCTTGAAGACATTCCTCGTGACGGGGCATGCCGCCTCCGCTGACGCGGATGATCGGATGGCGCTCGCGGCCGGCGACGCCGTGGTCAAACTGAAATCGGAGTTCACCGACACGGTCACGGCGGCGAATACCCAGACAAAGAAATCCTCCTCCGGCGGGAAGAAGCAACTCTCCGTTGCCGCGCCGGTTGCAGTGGAAGTCGTCCCGGCGGCTTCGACTACTTCCACGGCAATCACGCAGATGCCATCGTTCTCTCAGCCCCTTAGAGGCCGCAACGATTTGTTTGTCCGCAATGCAAACAAGTTCGCGGTGAAAGTGGGGGTGCGAGTCGATGGGCGGGGGGCGGACATACATGTCGATCCGAACAAAGTGTATACCGCGAATCTTCCCGACGGGAAGTTTGAAGTCTATCTGACGTATGCAAACAAGCCCGATGTAGTCGTGCCGGCCAAGGGATTCAGCCTTAAGGGCTCGGGTGCTGAGATGGAGATAACCTCGGCTGGAGACGGCGAGTACAACTTCCGGGTTATCAAGGAACAGTAGGGTTAATATGGCCTTAACGTTTATAGGGTTAGTAGGGGCTCAGGCTCCCTCCGCCAGCAAGAGGCCTTCCCCTTCGGCGAAATCAGGTCTTGTCGCGGAAGCCCTATTGACCCTACCAACCCTACTAACCCTATCAACCCTAACATGAGACTCTTTTGTCTGTTGCTACTTACGGCGGTGCTGGTGTTCGCGACCAGCAGTGTCGATAGCGCGCTGGATAACTTCTCCTTGTGGCTGACTGCGCACCCGCAAGCGATTGTGGCTGATTCGCACAGCTTCACAACGGTGTCGGCCGAGCTTAGAGACTCGTCCGGGCGCGCGCTGCCTGACGGGACCGGTGTGGACTTCACGACGAGCCTCGGCATTATCGAGCAGAGAGCGCTGACGATCGCCGGGGTGGCCAGGGTGCAGTTGCAGAGCGGCGCCACCGTCGGCACGGCGATGGTCTCGGCGGTCTGCGCCTCGGGCAATGCGGTCGCGCAGCTCAAGGTGGACTTCCTGGCGTCGGGGACGGAGATGTTCACCGAGTCGTTCATCACCGTTTCCTCGAAGACCTACCTCGGCTACGACGTGGGCGGCCGCAAAGTCGAAGCCGCGGGCGGCGTGAGTATCTACAGCCGCGGTCTTACCATAGACGCCGACGAGGCGGAGATAGATGTCACCCGAAATGTTCTTCGCGCAAAGTGCAAGAACGGCGGGGAAAACATTGTCATAAAGAAGCGCGGCGAAAAGCAGATCGAGGCCAGTGTGCTCTTTTATGATTTCTGCTCGATGAGCGGTGTCATCCTCACCCCGGTCGACCAGGGGGCCAAGCGGCGTCTCGTAAGAGGTCGAGACCTGTTCACCGAATCCGACGCCAAACCCGATAAGCTTGCAACATTCGATTTCAAGCCGGCCACGGACCCGGCCATGTTCATTAAGGCCAAGAGCATCTTGATCCAGCCGGGTGAAGAGGTCAAGATCAAGCATGCGAGCTTCTATGTCCAGGGGAGCAAGGTGCCCAGCGTGCCGCTGTACGTGATAAAGCTCAAGGGTCAGGGAGCGGGCGCCGGCCAGATGCTCAACTACGGCTCCGACGGTTTGCAGTTGGATATGCCGTTCTACTACTCGCTGACTCCCACCACCACCGGGTCGATCAGGCTCAAGCATTCCGAACCCACCGGATGGGGTTATACCTCGGGGCCGACTGGTTGGGAGGTGGATCTCAACCACGAGTACAACACGGGAGGCGCAAGCGACGGGGTCTTCTCGGTCGACCACGTTACCTCCGCGACCGACTGGGGCATGAGCCGGAACCAGCGCAAGGAGCTTGGCAATCAGGGCATGCTCAGCACCTACCTCGACTTCCCCGAACACCAGGACCTCTACTCCACGATGAACTACTCGCAGCCGCTGGGCAAGTATACGTTGTCGTGGGATTTCCAGGGGAGCAAGGTCCCGGGCGTTGTCACAGACCTAACGAGCGGAGTCTATTTGCAATCGCAGGCGAGGCCGCTTTTGGGCAAGGACGTGAGCCTGCGCGTTCAACACACGAGTCGACTACGCCAACCAGGTTTCAGGCGAGGGGGTATGCCCGCTCGGGACCGGCGGTGGTGTCCAGTTCTACGGCAAGCCTATCCAGTTCAACCCCCGCACCAGCCTGAGCACGTCGCTGACGGCCTCCCATGATATCGGCGGTATGCGGGCGGGAAGCACTATCTATGGCAACGCCGGCCTGAACCGCAGCCTGGGAACGCTGGGAATGATTGCCCTCAACTATAGCTACACCTGGGCACAGTCTCCGCTCATACCGATCACGGCCAACACCCCCGCCAGCGGGCTGGACGGTCATAGAATAAGCGCCGACATATCGCTCAGCCCGTCGAGGCGGTTCACGACGCATCTGTCGGTCACGCGCGGGATCAGCGACGGCAGCACGAGTGCCTTTGGCGACGTGAGTTTTACGCTCACTAGCGTGTGGCGCTTGCATTTGCTGGACACCTATCAGGAATTCTCCGGTTTCGGCTACGCCGATGCCGAAATAGCCCTCGCCCGGATGATCGGCAGCCAGGAAGCGAGCATTATCTGGTCTCAGGCAATCCACAGGTTCCGGTTCGAGTTCTCGGCGATGAGGTTCTAGTGCTTAGTTGCATAATTGATTGATAGAATGCTGTAACGGGTGTTTCGGGAATCTTGTTCCCGAAACTAAGTGCGTATCGGGAACAAGATTCCCGAAACACCCTGTAATTCGGCCTTTCCGTGATTCGGAAGGTCGGTGGTTTCTTCTGGCGTATCTTACAACTGAAATCCGAGGTGACATATCAAAGTTCAGTACAACTTGTATAGGATTTCAGTTGTAAGATACTAACTCCTACTTCTGAATCAGACTCCCATCGCTCTTCGATAAGTTTCCGGAAGCCTTCCGAAACCGCGTTTGCGTCTACCACATCAACAGTGATTGGCAGGTCGGACTGGGCAAAAGCGTCCTTCAATGCCTCGATCTTGCGCCAATCGATCTGGGCGCTGCCGATCAGCGCAATATCCAGGTCGGAAAACTTGGCCGAGCGTCCTGTTACCCTTGAGCCGAATGCGCGGACCTCGCAATCAGGAACGTGATCCGCGAGAATGCGCTTGACTAGTTCGAGGTGGCTGGCTTCGAGGTCAATCATTTGCCGCTTTCAGCCTCCCGCAGAAGGTTGGCGGCGTCGTCGAGGAAGAGCCGTGCCGCCTCATACACCGCGGCCGCGTCCTTCTCGTTGTATGTGTGCGACGTCAGATTGCGGGCGTCGCTGTAGGCAAACCAGGCTTTCGGGTCGGCGATGAGCCCGTAACGCGCCGCCAATCTGAATAGATCTTTTCGGGTCCTGGGATGATCGGCATCCTCCGGCGTTCGGTTCTCCCTGATCCATCGCTGGATGAACTTCCAGGACAATTCGTAAGCCACCTCGAAGTTCTGCGCCACCCCGGCTCTAACCGCTTCACGAATATCTTCATCCAGCAGCGCCGTCTTGCTTTGTGCGGCCGTGATGGACCGGCGGAGGGCATCGATTGCTTTTTCCATGCTGCTCATATCGAGGGCCATGCTGCGTTCGGGTCCTTTCTTGTAGTGTGATGCTTGCTGATTGACGTTCAATTATACCACGCCGGGCAATTTCGGCAACGCCGGGCAGATGCGATGCAGACCATGTCTCCTCTCGCGGGCAGGATGTGCCACGCGTGCAGCGGGAACTCGAAGGGCTTTGTGCCTTGTGATTGTCTCGCCTTGTCGTTCCCCCCCCGCCGCATAGTGGTGGCTGCTCCCTCATTATCAATTGTCAATTATCAATTATCAATTCCCCACTTCTTGGGCCGGCTTGCAGGGCGGCGCGAAGGCTGTTATACTTCCTGTAATGGGCGTCTTACCAAACACCACCAACTCGGCCCCGGCACGCCCCGGAATCTTCTGGGGCCGGCTGATCTGTGCTGTCGTGTGCGTCTACCTCCTGTATTTCGCGGGGCTTGGCGCATGTCCGCTTATTGACCCTGATGAGCCTGTCTACGCTCAGGTGGCGAGGGAAATGGCGTCGGGGGGAGGGTGGCTGACCCCACACTACGGCGGCCGGATGTGGTTCGACAAACCTCCGCTTTTCTACTGGATATCCGCGGCGAGCGTCAAGGCTCTTGGCGCGGGCGAGTTTGCCTGCCGGGCGCCCTCAGCTTTGCTGACGATCGGGCTGCTGCTTTTGGTGTATGCGCTGGTGCGCCGGGACTTCAGCAGGCGCGCCGCCGCGCTCTCGACCCTCGTTATGGCGACCTGCCTGCAGACGATTGTGCTGGCGCACGCGGCGGTGACCGACATGACCCTGACGTTCTGCCTGATGGGTTCGCTTTATGCTTACCGAAGGTGGCTGGAGGTAAGCCAACGACCGCACGATGCGTGTCGATTCGGATGGGCCGCCGCGTGCGGAGCGTTCGCGGGTCTTGGGATGCTGACCAAAGGACCTGTGGCGCCGGTCTTGTTGGGCGCGACGTTTGTGATCCATCTTTGGTGGACGAGGCGAATCGGATATCTAATCTCCGCGGAGGCGGTCCTGGGGGCAGCCTCACTGGCTTTGGTGGGTTTTCCCTGGTTTGTGGCGATGTATGTCCTGCACCGGGCGGCATTCGTGCAGGGATTCCTCGTCGCCAACAATCTCACCCGCTTCATCAAAGCCGAGCACGCCGCCCAAACCGGCAGGTGGTATTCGTATTTCCTGAACATTGGGGTGCTGTTTGCGTTTTTCTTCCCGTGGAGCATTTTTCTTCCGAAGGCGATCTGCCGGTCCTGGCGAATGAACGATGGATCGAAACTCGCCGGAGTGTGGCTGGCTGTTGTCTTCGTCTTCTTTTCCATCTCCAAGACCCAGCTCGTGACCTACATATTCCCGCTGTATCCGGCTGCTGCGCTCTTTGTGGGCGTCTGGTTCGACTCTGCCAGCCCCGGCTTTAATGTGCGCCGAACGCTGTGGTTTGGGGCAGCAGCCTCGGTCCTGATAGCGGTTGCGGTTGCGGCGACGGTGCGGCTGCGTTTTCCGGGTGGCGAGGCCGCGGCGCTGGTTCTTGGGCTTATTCTGGTTGCGTTGATGGCCGCGGCGATTATCGTTACGCCCCGGAGGGGAAGCGGAAAGCGGAAAGCGGAGAGACCGGAGCCTTCGCCCGCAACCGGCGACTTTTCGAAGGCTGCGTGGGTCATTGGGGCCGGGATGACCGTCTTTACAACATGGCTGGTGTTTGGCGTGATGCCTTTGGTCGGTACCCATGGTGAGTACGAAGGGACTTGTTTCGCGAATTCCGCGCGTTCCCGACGGAAATCTGGTAGAATATAGTCTGGATCGACCGAGCGTGATGTTTTATTCCGGAATGCGCCTGGGTCGCGCGAAAGACGCGGATTCGGCCCGGCGGCTCCTCGCGGGCAAGGCCCCGGCGGTGGTGCTGGTTAAATCCGTTGATGAGAGCGCGGTAAGTGCACAGGGAGCGGCCGAGGTGGCCAGGTCCGGGGATCTGGTCGTGCTCGCCAATGCGGCGGCACGAATGGGAAATTGATAATTGATAATTGATAATGCGCGATAGGTGGCGATCTCAGAATCGCCACCTTGCCGGCCGGAACGGGGTCTCAGAACCCCGAAAGCCGCCAGCAGACTGGCCGGATTCTGAGATCCGGCACTGGCTTTGGGGTGGCGATTCGGCGATCGCCACCCATCGAAGATAAAAATAACCTCGGAGAGTTTCGGGATTTCCGGAGCGAATACGCCGTTTGCGCCTTACATAAACAATCGTTCGCTGCCTCAAATCCCGAAACACCGGCGTGAGGCGTGGTGCGGGGTGGGGGGTCCGGATTCTAACTCCTAACTTCTATGTTCGAAGGAGATCCGCGTTGCTTGACAGCCTTAGCATTGTACTTCCAATGTACAACGAGAAAGACAACATAAGGACGGCTGTTGCCGAGTCGGTCCGGGTGGGATACCGGATGGCGCGAGACTTGGAGGTCATCGTGGTCGATGATGCCAGCACCGATGGCAGCGGGGAGATCGCCGAGGATATTGCCGCCGCCGAGAGCGAGGTCCGCGTAATTCATCACCCGACGAACCGCAAGCTCGGCGGGGCTCTGAAGACCGGGTTCGCCGCCGCCGGCAAGCAGTGGATTCTCTACATCGACAGCGATTTGCCGATCAGGATGGACGATGCTATTGGGGCGCTTGCCTTGGTTCACGATGCCGACATCGTGATCGGATGGAGGAAGTCGCGGGCGGAGTCGTGGCGCAGGGAAGTGATGTCCAAGGCTTATAATAGGCTTATCCGCCGGGTGTTTGCACTCAAGGTTAGAGATGTCAACTTCGCGTTCAAACTCTTCAAGACTTCTTTTCTGAAAAACATAGTGCTTGTCTCCGAGGGCTCGTTTATCGACGCGGAATTGCTGCTGGAGATGCAGCGGAGAAGGCGCCCGGTTTGCCGAGATCGGCCTGGACTACTACCCCAGGGTAGCCGGCGTGTCCACGCTGGCCTCTAACACTGTCGTGCTGAAGATTCTTTACGAGATGCTCGTTTACCGTTTGGAGGCCTATGGCAAGACCGCCGACAACTTTAGTGGTGAACGCAGACGACTTTGGCTTGAGCGAAGGGATCAATCGCGGGATCGAGTCGGCGTATCGTCAGGGAATACTCCGTAGCGCCAGCCTCATGCCGAACGGCACGGCCTTTGATGACGCAGTGCGTATCGCACGCGACAATCCCGGCCTTGGTGTTGGGATACACATCTGCCTGGTGGATGAGTGCTGCGTCGGTGCGGTGAGTGACGTTCGACCGATGTGCAGCCAACACGGATGGCTGCCCGATTCTTACGCCGCGTGGGTCAAGGCGTACGCGCTCCGGCGGTTCGGGCCTGACCAGATTCGGGCGGAGGTTCGCGCTCAAGTCGCCCGCGTCCTCGATTCCGGTGTAGCGCCCACCCACATCGACAGTCACCAGCATCTGCGGCATGATGCCGGGAGTGATGGATATCGTGTTGGAGGCGGCATGCCTCGCGGGGGTCTCCACGATTCGTCTTCCACTCGACCGCGGTCCGGGCCGGCTCGGTATCGGGAAGACGATACTTACCGTGCTTTGCCGGGCATCAAGACGGAAGCTCGCGCGAGCGGGGATGCGATTCGCGGACCGCTTTCTCGGTTTCGGTATGTCGGGGAAGATGAACGAGGCAAACCTGATTGCCGTGCTCGACCGCCTGGGGGCCGGAGTGAACGAGATCATGTGCCACCCTGGCTTCGGTGACGATGCCGCGCGTGCCCGGTATAAGTGGAATTATATGTGGGACGATGAGGCGGCCGCACTGCAATCCGAATCGATCCGGCAGACCATCGCGGATCGCGGGATCAGGCTCGCCAGCTTCGCCGACGCTTGGGGATAGCAGAGAGTGGAAAGTGGAAAGCGGAAAGCGCGGAACCCCCGCTGGCGTCGAGGCGACCGCTATGCGGTGGGAACGACAATCCGAAGCAGCCTCGGGCATCGGGTCCTTGGAGTTCCCGCTGCACGCATGGCACTTACGCTGAACAAGGGCAAACCACGGCTTCTATGCGGCGGGGAACGGGAATCCCGAAACATGCACCCTCCTGCGAGGAGGCCGGTGTTTCGGGAATCTTGTTTCCCGAAACTGGGGAGTTTCTTAGGAGCAAGTGACGGCGACGCTGTCGCAGTCACATTGGAAAGAAAGCGACCCCCGGTGTTTCGGAAATCTGTTCCCGAAACTGGGGAGTTTCTTAGGAGCAAGTGACGGCGACGCTGTCGCAGTCACATTGGAAAGAAAGCGACCCCCGGTGTATCGGGAATCTTGTTCCCGATACGCACTTAGTTTCGGGAACAAGATTCCCGAAACACCCGTTACAGCATTGGGGAGTTTCTTAGGAGCAAGTGACGGCGACGCTGTCGCAGTCACATTGGAAAGAAACCGACCCCCGGTGTTTCGGGAATCTTGTTCCCGATACGCACTTAGTTTGGGAACAAGATTCCCGAAACACCCATCTTGTTCCCGAAACTGGGGAGTTTCTTAGGAGCAAGTGACGGCGACGCTGTCGCAGTCACATTGGAAAGAAGGCGACCCCCGGTGTTTCGGGAATCTTGTTCCCGAAACTGGGGAGTTTCTTAGGAGCAAGTGACGGCGACGCTGTCGCCGTTACATTGGAAAGAAACCGACCCCCGGTGTTTCGGGAATCTTGTTCCCGATACGCACTTAGTTTCGGGAACAAGATTCCCGAAACACCCGTTACAGCATTGGGGAGTTTCTTAGGAGCAAGTGACGGCGACGCTGTCGCAGTCACATTGGAAAGAAACCGACCCCCGGTGTATCGGGAATCTTGTTCCCGATACGCACTTAGTTTGGGAACAAGATTCCCGAAACACCCGTTACAGCATTGGGGAGTTTCTTAGGAGCAAGTGACGGCGACGCTGTCGCAGTCACATTGGAAAGAAAGCGACCCCCGGTGTTTCGGGAATCTTGTTCCCGATACGCACTTAGTTTCGGGAACAAGATTCCCGAAACACCCGTTACAGCATTGGGGAGTTTCTTAGGAGCAAGTGACGGCGACGCTGTCGCCGTTACATTGGAAAGAAACCGACCCCCGGTGTTCGGGAATCTTGTTCCCGATACGCACTTAGTTTCGGGAACAAGATTCCCGAAACACCCGTTACAGCATTGGGGAGTTTCTTAGGAGCAAGTGACGGCGACGCTGTCGCAGTCACATTGGAAAGAAAGCGACCCCCGGTGTATCGGGAATCTTGTTCCCGATACGCACTTAGTTTCGGGAACAAGATTCCCGAAACACCCGTTACAGCATTGGGGAGTTTCTTAGGAGCAAGTGACGGCGACGCTGTCGCCGTTACATTGGAAAGAAACCGACCCCCGGTGTTTCGGGAATCTTGTTCCCGATACGCACTTAGTTTGGGAACAAGATTCCCGAAACACCCGTTACAGCATTGGGGAGTTTCTTAGGAGCAAGTGACGGCGACGCTGTCGCAGTCACATTGGAAAGAAAGCGACCCCCGGTGTATCGGGAATCTTGTTCCCGATACGCACTTAGTTTCGGGAACAAGATTCCCGAAACACCCGTTACAGCATTGGGGAGTTTCTTAGGAGCAAGTGACGGCGACGCTGTCGCCGTTACATTGGAAAGAAACCGACCCCCGGTGTTTCGGGAATCTTGTTCCCGATACGCACTTAGTTTCGGGAACAAGATTCCCGAAACACCCGTTACAGCATTGGGGAGTTTCTTAGGAGCAAGTGACGGCGACGCTGTCGCAGTCACATTGGAAAGCAACCGACCCCCGGTGTTTCGGGAATCTTGTTCCCGATACGCACTTAGTTTCGGGAACAAGATTCCCGAAACACCCGTTACAGCATTGGGGAGTTTCTTAGGAGCAAGTGACGGCGACGCTGTCGCCGTTACATTGGAAAGAAAGCGACCCCCGGTGTATCGGGAATCTTGTTCCCGATACGCACTTAGTTTCGGGAACAAGATTCCCGAAACACCCGTTACAGCATTGGGGAGTTTCTTAGGAGCAAGTGACGGCGACGCTGTCGCAGTCACATTGGAAAGAAACCGACCCCCGGTGTATCGGGAATCTTGTTCCCGATACGCACTTAGTTTCGGGAACAAGATTCCCGAAACACCCGTTACAGCATTGGGGAGTTTCTTAGGAGCAAGTGACGGCGACGCTGTCGCAGTCACATTGGAAAGAAACCGACCCCCGGTGTATCGGGAATCTTGTTCCCGATACGCACTTAGTTTCGGGAACAAGATTCCCGAAACACCCGTTACAGCATTGGGGAGTTTCTTAGGAGCAAGTGACGGCGACGCTGTCGCAGTCACATTGGAAAGAAACCGACCCCCGGTGTTTCGGGAATCTTGTTCCCGATACGCACTTAGTTTCGGGAACAAGATTCCCGAAACACCCGTTACAGC
>CAWGNL010000067.1:0-362023 GCA_963823885.1 uncultured bacterium | reverse complement strand
AGTTCCGCAATGGATTGAAGCGGAACTCGGTCGTCGAGCGTAAAATGCGCCTTTGACTCGTGAAGGTCTCTGGGCCACATTTCCACTACTTTCAAGTGCGTCGGCAGGCTGAGTCGGAGATGCTGGGCAGCAGGATGGCCTGATGCTTCGTGGGTCTTGCAACGCAGCGTCTCCGTATCTCGATGCCACTTTTGGTCGGCATCACTACGTCCACGAGTTGGACCTGCCCGATCTCGTCGATGACTTTGCGCGGTTCGTCTCCCAGACCTGATTCACTGCAAGCCGCGCGAGCGTCTTCCACAGCACATACGCCAGGAAGCACACCAGGATATGCGCCTGGACTCGTTCTCTCTTCTGATGCCAGATTGGACGCAGGCTCAGGTCGCCCTTATGGATGCGGAACGCCGATTCGGCTTCGGTTAGCTGGATATACGCTTTCCACAGGTCTTCGGCGCTCCAGTCATTGACGTTGCTGCGCAGAATGTAGCAGCCTTCGCTCAAGGCCGCCCAGTCCCGCCAAGCATCCACTTTCGACCACACAAGCTTTGCCGCGCCATCGTGATCGGTCTGGACATCCACCTTGAACAATCCAGCCGCCCGGCTGTTTTTCTAAGGAGCCTGCCTATCCTCTGCGCGATCAAAGTGGGCTTGTATCGCTTATTCCTGCACGTCTGCTCCATCTTCGTCAGGCCCTCTTCAATCCTGCGCTCGAAACGCTCGTGCATGGCCTTTTCTTTCTCCTGACGCTTAGCGCTTCGGCACAGGATGAACGTCTCCTCACCGTCAGCGGACGGACACAGCTTCACTTCCAAACCCTCCCGGATATCCGTCCAATTCCCGCCGACAAGCTGCCGCTCGAAGTTCTTCAACTCACTCTTCGGCGTCCCAAGAATATACCGGCGACCGCCCTCGCGCAAGTGAGCGATGTTTTCCTCGCTGGTCATGCCACGATCCATCACCCATATCCGGTCTGCCTTGCCGTAACGCGACTCTATTATCTCCACGATCTCTTCGACAGTAGTAGAATCGTGACGGTTGCCGTCGAACACCTCGTAGCCCAGGGGCATACCGCAACGACTCACAACCAGAGCAATCGTGATCTGCCTACAGTCACCACGATGGTCCCGAGAGTAGCCGCGAAGGGCCTGTTCGTTCTTGGCGCAGTCGCCTTCAAAATAGGTCGAGGTGACATCGTAGAGCAGCAGATCGTATTCCAGACCGAAAAGCTCGCCGAGCCTGTTGGCGAGATAGCATTCAAGTTCAGGCTTGCGAACGAGCAGTTTGTCCAAGGACCGGTACAGCCGGTCGTCGTTTACCTTCTCAACGGGAACCCCGAGAAGATCCGGCAGGGCGCTTCGTTCATATAAGTGCTCCGCAATCCGCAATTCACTCGACGGATCGCAGAGCCGACAGAGAACAAGAATTAAGGACATTGCCCACCAGGGGATGTCTTCGAAGCCCCGTGGCATCATACCTCGTAAGAACTCCGGCAACCCCAGCATATTCATCAATTCCAGACCCAGCCAAGCGCCGCTAAATTGCCGAGTGCGCTCCACGCGCACACGTTTGGTGTCCACCTCGACCCATTCCGGCTCCACATCATCGAAGAGGGACCCCTGAGCGTTACCAGTCTGGTCCTCCGCCGCCAGCTTTACTCCCAATCGCTCGCCAGGTCCGACTACGCCCAGGTACGCCACCGACCTACGCCGCGGCCCCCGCGCCGTCCGGTAGGATTCCACCAACTCCCAGTATTCGTACTTCCTGCCGTCTTTGTTCCGAGTGCGCTTCTGCAAATGCATACAAGCATTCTAGCACGATGCCTCGAACGAAAAGTCTGGGCTACACAGCGTTCTTGCAAATACTCCGCTTCACCACCGCCGACCGCAAGCACGCCACACCACAGATAACTGCTTTTCAGACGCTCAAAGACCTCAAGAAAAAAGTTTCGCACTACTCACTGCGGAACCTCGGCTAGACCCCGGGTGCAATTCGGCATTCAGGCTGCCCGTCCGGCGGCATGGTGCACTGTATGCTTATCTTGCTGTGGAGCGCGAAGCACACCCTTCTCAGTATCTCGATGGCGTTACCGTCGTAGTCGGCGTTCTCCACTTTCGATATGATGGACTGGTTGGTATTGGTGAGTTTGGCGAGGTCAGCCTGTGACAGACCGACCTTGTTACGCAGATCGTGGACCGCCTGGCCGATCTGCATTTTCAGTTCTTCCGCCGCGACCATTTCGTCCCAACCGGGGATACCGGCGTACCACCGGTCCATCAGACTCCACAGATATCGTTCGCATAGTGTTTTCTTCCTTTCCTCGCAAAATGGTATAATGATGATGGAGGTACGCGATATGTCGGTTGTGATACATGCGCATTTTGACGGTAAGACAATAGTCCCGGACGAGCCGGTGGACTTGCCGATTAACGAGCCGTTGGAGTTTGAGTTCAAACCCCGCGAACCGAAGCTTTCCGACGACGAGATCGAACAGCGTCTTGAGGCTCTTCGCAGGCTGGAAGCTACCGCTGTCAAAGGAGCCAACATTCCACTGGAGGCTCTGCGGCGAGAGAATATGTACGAGCCGCCGCGCGGCCTATGAGATACCTGGTAGACACTAATGTCCTGCTCCGCTACTGCGACCAGGATAGTTCGGATCATGCCCTCTGCGTGAGAGCCGTGCGCCGTCTTGTCGCGCACGGAGACACAGTTTGTCTTTGCGCTCAGATTCTGATCGAACATTGGGCGGTAGCCACGCGCCCGGTGTCCGCCAACGGCCTGGGGCTTGAACCCGACGACGCGGATCGACAGCTTGCGATTGCCTCCCTCGCTCTGCCCTGTCTTCCTGAGCCGCCCGATATAGCGGAGGGCTGGAGAGAGATCGCCAGGAAAAACGCTGTCCGGGGCAAACAAGCTCATGATGCCCGTATTGCCGCGCTTATGCTCGCCCACGGCGTCACCCACATCCTCACGTTCAATACAGGCGACTTCACCCGTTACCAAGGCATCACCGCCGTATCTCCAACTGATATGCCCGTGGAATAGGCGATCGTAGCTTTCATCTGGTTTCCTCCTCTGCTGTCGAATCGCGGATTTCACGAAGCACGCCGGATAACGCGGAATCCCATTCCGCCGGTTCGCGCGTATCCGCGTCCCTCCGCGATTCAACACCGTTTCGTTGTTTCGGTGCGCCAAGCTAAGCTTGGCCCATTCACCGGCCTGTAAGTGGCCGGACTGTAGATTGCTCGTACGACAGTTAGCTGCCGGTCCAGTGCAGTCAGTAATGGCTGTGTTGAAGCGAACGTGCAGCGAGTGCGCGGGTCGCAGCGATAAGCGAACCCGATTCGGCCTCGTAAAACAAAGTGGCAGTCGGCCAGCCTTCCGAAAGTGGTGAAGCCTGTAACCTGTGTGGAAGCAACGAGCGAATGCACACACAGGGCTGCCCGGGGTGCAAGGGGGTGACACGTGCACAAGGATGGGTCGGGAACTTGGGAGGCCCGAACAGGGCGTGGTCTGTGTCGGGATTCAGAGGGGCTCATAGTAGTGTTGAAGCCGGGTAACGCTGGTGGAGCGAAGGGGCCCTAGCGTAACAACGTATCTGTTAATGAGAGGAGATCCGCTTGAGCGAATGTTCCACTACGGGCGAACCGATGGACCATCTGCCTGATGACTGGCGGAATGGCCTGCCGGAGAAAGTCTTATCTTTGCGACAGAAGCTGGGCCAAAAGGCCAAGCAGGAGCCAACTTTCCGGTTCTACGTTTTGTATGACCGGATATACCGACGGGATGTGCTGGAATCGGCCTGGGGATTGGTTCGCCGCAACAAAGGCTCTGCCGGGGCAGACGGTGTGAAGATATCCGACATCGTCAAGGACCCCGACGGAGTTGTCAAGCTCATAGATGATCTTGAGCGCGAGTTGCGGACCAAGACCTATAAGCCGGGTCCGGTAAGACGTGTCTACATACCCAAAGCCAATGGGAAGATGCGTCCGCTCGGGATACCCAATGTCCGTGACCGAGTGGTGCAGACTGCTGCGCTTTTGATACTGGAGCCTATCTTCGAGAACGACTTTATGGAGTGCTCTTATGGGTTTCGTCCAGGAAAGTCGGCTCATGATGCTCTGGAAGCGTTGCGGGCCAACTTGGCCAAAGGTTTTGTGGCCGTCTATGATGCTGACCTAAGCGGTTACTTCGACTCGATTCCACATGATAAGCTGATGAAGTGTCTTGAGATGCGCATCAGTGATCGTTGTGTGCTGAGGCTAATCAGGCTGTGGCTGAACGCGCCCGTGGTCGACAGGGATAAAGACGGCAAGTCGCAGATGACCAGAAGCAATGGCAAAGGCACTCCGCAGGGCGGAGTGATCTCGCCGCTTCTTGCCAACATCTACCTGCATTGTCTGGATCGTCGATTTCACGGGGCAAGCGGCCCTGCTTGTTTCGCCAACGCCCGCCTTATCCGTTATGCTGATGACTTTGTGATCCTTGCGAGGTATCAAGGGCAGAGGCTTACGGATTGGGTGGAGGATCGCGTGGAAAACTGGCTGGGACTGCGTCTTAATCGGGAGAAGACACGGATAGTCGATCTGCGCGAGGCGCGGGCTAGTGTGGACTTCCTGGGCTTTACGGTGAGATTATCGGATGATCTGTATGGTCGTGCTCGCAAGTACGTGCGGGTGAGCCCATCCGATAAGAGTCTGGCTCGTGAGCGTGAGCGGTTACGCGAGCTTACGAGTCCCCATCTCAACTACAAGCCGCTGGAGGAGGTCGTTGCTGGTCTGAATGAACACCTGGAAGGCTGGGCGAACTACTTTCGCTTCGGCCATCCTGGCTTTGCGTTTCGGAAGGTCAACTGGTTTGTCAACGGCCGCTTGACCCGTCATCTGGCTCATCGCAGCCAGCGCAAGTATCGTCCTCCTGCTGGTGTGAGTGTCTATTCTCACCTGCCGGAGGTGGGGCTTATCTGCCTTTGACGCTTGTGCGCAACTGTCTGTGAATGCCTTGCGGCGAGAGTTGCGTGGAGAGCCGTATGCGGGAAAACCGCACGTACGGTTCGGAGAGGGGGCGTGAGCTTCGGCTCACCCCTACCTCTATGGAAACCCCTTTCCCAAAACCCAGCAACACATACGTAAGAAAAGGCAGAGCGACTATACAACCGCTCTGCCTCAAACTTCAGATATGCTGGCTCCGCTCCCTGGGGCGCATGCCTCGGAATTCGTCCTCAAAGTGGTGGGCGGTATTGGATTTGAACCAATGGCCTCTTCGGTGTCAACGAAGCTCTGTCTTTTCTGCTCAAATCCCCGATTTCACGCTCAAATCCTCGTTTCCGTTGCCCCAAAATCGGTGAAAAGAAGTGCTGTTTTTTTCGCGCCTCAACTAAGGGCATTGTAGCATTCAATCTTCAGAATGACAATAGGTATTTCTGCTGGGTTACTGAAGCGAAAACGCAGGAAGAAGAGGAATCTAACACCGGGGGCAAAGTTCGATGAAACGGCCCAAAATGATATCTGGCTGCCCTTCGTGGTCTCATATCGAACTTCTTTGGCTCAGGCGGTGTAGTGAACTGGCTGAATAGCCCGAATCAATACACAGTCAAAAAAGCGGGGACATCAATGGAATAAGAATTACGGAGCAAGAGTAACAGGGGTAAGGCGTAAGGCTGGGAGATTGACTACGTGATGCCGGCCCCTGCTCTTAATGCGGAGGACAGTTATGGCCAGAGTTAGCAAGACTACGCAGATCGGGACGGCGGGAGGCCGGTCGGAACAACCGCAAGTGGCGGAACCGAAGCGACGTGCAGAAAACGTTAGACGAATCGTCGTTGCATTGGCGATTCTCTGCCTCACAGTTGTCGTTTCCGGGTGTGGTGATGAGGAGTTAACCAGCACATCAGCGACCGTAGCCACTCAAGACAATGGCGGAAGAGGGTTGCGCTTCGTCCCAAAGGAGGCTCAAGATACCAGCCCACCCCCCGCTGCCCCATCGGTAAGCGTACCCGCAGTACATGGCAGGCACTTACAAGGGCAAGTATGTCGTGGAAGACGGGGCAGAGCCGTCACCCTGGGTAGGCAAAGCGACCATCATAGTGGGTCCAGACGGAAATGTTTCAGGGTACGTCTGGCTAGCTACAATTGACGGCCCGCCTGGGTTCGTATCGTTGCTAAATGGGCAAGCGGACTCTTCGGGCCACGTCACAATTCGGTCCGACCAGTGCGGCAGTGGAGGACCAGACGGCCTACTAGAGGGCGCGGTCGATAGTTTTCAGTTCATACACGAGGGCAAGATAATCCGACGGGACGGCGTTGTGGCTATCACAACGCACAGCACGAGGACCGGCGATGGATGCAACCAGCGAATGTCGGCGTGCCGCCGGGGTCGGTATACCGGGCCATTCGTGGCGAAAGTGAACAGCGCGGCACTTGAACTGCTGAAGTCCAAGCAACTCTTCGACAGCGGAGCCATTACCCAAGAGGAGTTTGACGCTGCCAAGGCTCGGATAGAAAAGGAGATGAATTCGGGTAGCACCTACGTCAACGTCCCACCCAAATAGGGGGATAACGGCACGGTTGTAGATACTGGTCAACGAGCGTTACACGCGCTAAAGCATAGAAATATGGAATAACATGACAGCCCTTTTTGCTATTGTGGAAAACCCAGGGCAGGAGGTAGCGTGGTGATGTGGCGGCTGTTGGGCGTTCAAGGAGCTTATAAGGGTCGTTTTTTTGACCTCACCAAAGACAGGCTTATAATTGGCAGTGGTGCTGTCTGTGACATAGAGCTTTGCGAAGATGATTGTATTGCAGAGAGTCATGCCGAACTGCTTCTCTGCAATGGCAACTACGTATTCCGAGACCTGAATACAAGCTGCCCGTCTACGCTTAACGGGCAGGTCGTCATCACCATGACCGCGCTAAACGATGGGGATTCCATCCAGATCGGTGACAGCGTTTTCAGGCTAGAGCAAATGTTGAGTGGCGCTCCGGCGAAGGCAGGGGATTTCGCAACAACGGATGCGCCCGGCCCTTCTACACGTGCCCCCGTTCTAAGCAGTTCCGCTGTTACCAGCTACGCAGCTAGCCCACGGACCTTGATGGTTCTGGTAGTTGTGGCGGTGCTGGTCTTATTGGCTGGAATTGCGGTCTTTTCCAATAGGAACACTCAAGCGAGACAGGCTCAACCCTCTGCACCTGCACTGTCCGTTGGAAAGGATGCCAGGCAGCCTGGGGCTGGAGATGACAAGGCTCTAACGTCTCAGAACGCTCAGTTAGACGCCTGTGCAGACAGCGCGGTCGAGAGTTTTCTAGCACTGGACTCACGGCTGAGTGTTGGCATGAGTCGTGAGAGCTACACTCAGGAACTCGGAAATCTGAAAGTAGCCCTTGATAAATTTGGGCGCACACCAGGTGGCGAAGACCATCCGGCATATCGCAAGCTGGCATTGGCATACAATGAGTATCAGATTGCTCAGCAGACGTGGGAACTCCACGGCGAGGATGGGTTCCTACGCGCTGATTCGGAGGTTGCCAAGGGTTTCATCAGCGACTACGGGGTCAAGGTTCCGAAGGGCTATTGGTTCATTATGCTGTCGGACGTACTGGACGCAGTGTGGCGAAAGGCGGGTGGTTACGTAGCCGAAGCCAAAGCTCTGCTAAACTCAGGCTACCGACGTTAGGAACTGTTCCCTCTTACTGGGTGGAATCTTTCCTCTCGGTGAGCATCCGGCATTGCGGCCTTGGTCTTTAAGGCGGGCACTGCTGAAGATACTATTACGGGGTATTCATTACCCCTTGTTAGTCTTTGGAACGCCGAATTCGCTGGAAGCCCAGATGTGGAATGGCACGGACAATCCGGTAAGACGGAAAACCGCCTGACCGGCGTGTTAGCCGATTTATCCCCTTCGCGTGTAAGGCACATGCAGCAATTCGGCGGCCTTGCGCTTCGTAACTTCTCCCCGGCGATCATACCTCTGAGTAGTGGTTACGTTGGCGTGCCCGGCTAATTGCTGAACCGTGCTTATGTCTGCACCTTGGTCAAGCAGATCACCAATGAACGTGCGGCGCATGTCGTGCGGGGAAAAACTCCTTACCCCGGCTTCCTCCCCCCTCCTCTTGAGCACATAGAATATGGACTGGTCAGTCATCGGCCTAACAGTTATCTTCCCGCCTTTGTTGACCGGACAGAATAGAGCACCGGGGGCATTGCCCCGGAGTTCAAGCCAATCGAGCAAGGCTTCACGGCTTCCGTTGGTAGCGTATCCCATCCTGTCTTTGCGGCCTTTGCCCGCACGTATGGTAAGAGCACCGGTTTCAGTGTCAAAGTCTTCAAGGCTCAATGCGGCGCATTCCGATCTTCGGATTCCAGCGCCATACAGCACGGCAAGCAAAGCTGCGTCTCTTACACCAGCCGGGGAATTATCCCTGCCGCAAACCTCGAACAGGGCATGGATTTCACCGTGCGAGAGCGACCGGCCAGACGGTATTCGCTCACCTTTGACGGCTTTCAAATCGGCGGCTTTGTGGTAGTCTTCAGCAGTCATCAGCCCAAGTCGCCATGACTCCTTTAGCACTCCACGGAGGGCACTAAGAATTTTATTAGTGGTTGCCGGAGAAAACCGGGCGGCTAACTCCTCACGTACGGCCGCCGTGTGCTGATACCGCAGTTGTGCCCAATCCAGCGTTACGGCGTCATCCTTGCCGTTCGTCAACACTCCGGCGATTGTGTCCAGAGCATCTTTCATTGTTCGCCGGGAACCGGGGGCAAGGCTCATAACATATACAGCCGCAGGGTGATTATCCGCCCCTTTTTTGATCTCAACTGTGGTTTCTGTCGCTACCAATGCCGTATCTTCGGTCATGTCGTTCACCTCGTGCTTGGTTTTCTGGAATGTGCATTCTAATAATTGATTATCTACTTAATTATCCCATGAAACGGGCTGGCATGGAACTGGCAGGAGTACGGGTTTTCAGACGCGAATACCGTACAGCAAGACAGGGCTTGCTATTGAGGGTTCAGTAGCAAGCCCTGTCTTATATAGAATACCGGTATTGCCTCAGCAAGAGTCTACACCCTTATAATGGTGCAGTGTTGCGAGGATAGTCATACAAGCACCATGCACGCGGTCCAGGCTTACGCATTCAACCCTGTATCCTCTGTCGCCGATTGTCGTCACTAAGTACTCTCATTCATAAATACAGTGACGTATCAAACTTGATACTGTGTCGTATTGTTTGGTATAATATGCTCCAGATGGAGGAGCATATGCCAAGGAGAAGTCCGTATATAATCGAGTTGTCGCCGGACGAGAAGACGAGGCTTGAGTCGGTTTCGCGAAGATATACGGCATCGTATTATTCCGTCGTGAGAGCCAAAATCGTTCTTCTAGCGGCACAAGGCATTGATAACGATGAAATCGCGGCAAGGCTTGAGTTGCCTCGGCAGATTGTCTCGAAATGGCGCAAACGATTCTTCGAGGAGCGCATGGCCGGACTTGAAGACCGGCCAAGGCGCGGGCGTCCGCCCGTCTTTTCCCCCTGTGGTTGAGATGGAGGTCAAAGCGCTCGCTTGCCAATTGCCCAGGGAAAGCGGAGTTCCGTTGTCTCGATTCAGTAGCGCCGAGATAGCACGCGAGGCAGTCGGTGTTTCGGGAAGCTCGTTCCCGAAACCGGCGCACCCGAAACGCCAAAAGCCAGAGTAATTATACAACTGCTCTGCCTCAAACTTCAAATATTCCGGCTCCATCCCCCCGCTTGGGTCTCGAACCAAGACCCCCCGGTTAGCGGTCAAGTGCTCTGTCAATTGAGCTGCAGGGGAGTATCTCAATGCGCTTGAGCGTGAATCTCACACCCCTTGGTTCGTGTTGCCGTGTGCTCATATTACTACCTTCGTGTTTCTTTCCATTCCGGGTGGTATTTGACAGACAGGGCGGTTTGGGGGTATATTGCAGACAGGCCGTTTCGGTTCTGGACCTGCAATTTCTAGTTCCGGGAGTGTGGTGGGCATTCCTGCTTTCCACAACACGATTGCGCTCGGAGAGAGCAAAGGGAGGGGTCAAATGAATCTGAGCTTAAGAGCGGAGGCGTAAAGTGACTGTACTTACTATCGCCGGCTTAGTTGCGCTTTGTGGGCTGGCATTTCTAGTCAGCGCTGTGCTAGGTGGCTTACTATTTGGATGTCTAGTAGGGGTCGGGTATACATTACATGTCTTTCGCAGAGAAAAGTCGCCTGCGTGCCTTTGCCTTCCAGGGGTAACATCCCCCAGGAAGCCTGTCGGGAGTTGTCGCAAGAATGATACTTCTTAGGGATTCCAGACTGCGCTAACCACGAAAGAGGAAATAGAAACCAGCCTCACAGTACAACGCAACCACATGGGCCGGGCGACCATGCTCGGCCCATGCTTCGTTCTTCCGGCCTATCCCTTTCGCATATAGGGCACGTGCAGGAGTTCGGCGGCCTTGCGCTTCGTAGCCTCACCCCGGCGATCGTACCTCTGAGTGGTGGTCACGTTGGCATGCCCGGCTAACTGCTGAACGGTGCTTATATCGGCCCCGGCGTCAAGCAGTTCACCTATGAATGTGCGGCGCATATCGTGCGGGGAAAAGCTCTTTACCCCGGCTTCCTCTCCTCTCCTCTTGAGCACATAGAATATGGATTGGTCAGTCACCGGCCTTATGGTGATCTTCCTGCCCTTGTTGACTGGACAGAACAGAGCGCCGGGCGCATTGCCCCGGAGTTCAAGCCAATCAAGCAGAGCTTCGCGGCTTCCGTTGGTAGCGTATGCTATCCTATCTCTGCGGTTTGGGAGGTCTTGCCGGTATCGTCCGCAGAAGAAGTATGTAGACAAGCTACCAAGCGTTGGGCTATCGCTCGCATGAATAACGGCGGAGGACTAGGTCCCGATCTCACGAGCCGTTTCTTGGTGAGAAGCCCGACACGGCCAATGCCCTTACATCGCCCGTGGGCCGCACCAGGGGCTTGTTCTGACGCGTTTAGGTGGGTAGGCAGGGTCTTTTCCATACCCCCCGCTGTGCACGGGTCTCCGGACCCCGCACGCAGCCGACCAAAGGTCTCCCTGCCCGCAGTGTTACCGAATATCATCAGACGGGTCCGATCCGCAAGGCACTGGCGGTTCTCCTCCGACGCACGCTGATCGTCCGGCGGGGGAGGCGAACTCGACGTGCCCATCACAAAAACCGGAGACCTGCGGTCTGCGTCGTGTGCGGGGTCCGGAGACCCTCGCACAGCAGGCAGGGTAGCTGTCTTTATTCTGGGCCGGATCTACCGCCCTCTCGAACGCATGTGTCCTAAACCTGCCCGCTCCAGCGCTCGGTTCCACCCTCCGAATCGGTCCGCGACAACCTGACAGTCCATGCCCGAAATCGCATTGAAGTCGCAAATCCTGAGCGATGGTTTCCCCACAAGCTGGGCCACGCGCCGCAGCTCTCTCAGCAGTTCCTCGTCCGAATACCGATGAATCACGGGCGCGCGGTGGGCCAAACCCGCACGCTCCAGTGCTTTCCGCCAGGTTCCGAAACGCTGCTGTAGGGTTGCACAACGGATTCCGGCATGTTTATCGAAATCGGTCGTCGTGAGCGTCGGCTTGTCTACTAGTTGGGCCACTCTACCGACTTCTTCCAAAAGTGCTTCATCCGAATAACTGCCCACGTGAGGTCTTGGGCGTTGCGTGGTATACATGTGGGCCAGACCCGCGCGCGTCAACACTGTCCGCCAGTCTCCGAATCGCCCTTTCACAGTTGCATAATCGATCTCGGAGTGTTTCCTGTAGTCGGTTACCTTGAGCACCGGCTTGCCCACTGCAAGCGCCACCCGCCGCACCTCTTCGGTTAACTCCTCATCCGAAAGCTTCTGGCCAAGGCATGAGCGATTATCGGGATCCCCATAGGTACTTGTGGGCAAGACCCGTGAGTTCCAACGCATTCCGCCAGGTTCCAAAGCGTCGCTGGATGGTTACATAGCCGATCCGGGAATGCGCTTCGAAATCCTCGAGCGTAAAAACCCTCTTGCTCCCTATCAGCTTGCCAACTCGCCGCACTTCTCGTAGAAGCTCTTCTTCCGAGTATTTGAAGTCGACGCTTGCATTATGTGCCAATCCCGCGCGCTCCAAAGCTTGCACCCAGTCTCCGAAGCGCCGTGAGATGGTTTTATGGGAAATGCAGGAATGTTTGCCGAACTCGCGGCATGTGAGCAGCGGGGCGTTAACCAGACCGGCAACCCGCCGCAATTCTTCCAGCAGCTGCTCATCCAGATACCAACGGCATATGTCAGACCAGTTTTCTGCCTTCCTGGAATACATTTGAGCCAGTCCGGCTGCTTCCAGTGATTTTTGCCAACTGCCGAACCGGCGTATAAAGGTCTCGCGGGTGATCCCCGCAACCGCCCTAAGGTCTTCAGCCGTGAGCACGGCTTTATTCACCAATTCAGCCGAGCGCCTCAATTCCCCCAGCAACTGTTCTGTCGAGTACTCGCGTTTCGGAAGAACAAGATGGCCCAAACCGGCGCGCTCCAATGCGGCCGCCCAGCATCCGAATCTCGGTCCTATGGTTTTAGGACCAATCGTGGAGTGCTTCTTGAAGTCGGTTGTCGTGAGCACGGGCTTATCCACGAGGGCCGCAACCCGCCGCAACTCCCGCAGAAGCTTCTCATCCGTGTAATTGCGAGAGTGGAGCAGGCGGTTCTCAGGTTCTCCTGAAGGCATGTCGGGCCAGACCCGCACGCTCCAATGCAGCCGCCCAGCTTCCGAATCGCCTCCTGAGAGTATCCGCCGAGATCCCGGAAATCGCCGCGAAGTCGGCGCCTGTGAGCACCGGCCTTTCCGATAGCTCAGCCACTCGACGCAATTCTTCCAACAGGGCTTCATCGGGGTAGTGCTTGATTATATCGTTTATGCGAGCCAAAGCGGTATCCTCAAGAAGGCTGCATTTGGAGGGTGGTGGAACCCTTAACGAAGCTGTCTTTCCAAGCGCAGAACGGCGGATTCTGAGTTTCAAGTGGTGGGCGGTATTGGATTTGAACCAATGGCCTCTTCGGTGTCAACGAAGCGATCTCCCCCTGATCTAACCGCCCATAGTGCGCTGGATTTTATTATACATGGAACGGAAGTCGAAAGTCAAAAATCGAAGTAAGTGCTCTCTCTTCATGATTACAGCCCACTTACGCGGCGGGCGGCGCGGCGCGTTTCGGGAAAAGGGTTTCCCGAAACAACGGGAATGGATCACGCCCGCGCGGGAGGGGTGCCCCTTCCCAACCTTTAACCTTGAACCTTCTAACCTTTAACCTCTCCCTGCGGGAATGGATCACGCCCGCGCAGGAGGAATGCCCCTCCCCAACCTTTAACCTTGAACCTTCTAACCTTTAACCTCTCCCTGCGTGAGATTGACATTCCCCGCGCCGGTGGTGTAGACTGTGCTCGTCAGCGGGAAAGGGAACATCGTGCGAGCACCGGGAACACAAGAGCCGATCGGCAAATATTGGATCGTGGCTATGCTGGTGCTTCTTGCCCTCCTTATTGCGGGATTAGTGGTCTATCTTTCGATGAGCGCGCCGCTTGTGGAGCGAAAGGCCGCTGAAAACAGGAGTCAGTTGCCAGTCGTCAGTCGGGACCTCTCGCGCACGTGTCGCTCCTCGATGGCCAGGTGTTTCCGAACCCGGCAGAGCATGCCGCAGTTTTTATGCATGGCCCACGCTTGACTCTTTGAAAAAACCGAGACAGCCCACTCTCGCAAGCGCGAGTTTCCTTCCGAGAAGGGTATAATGATTACGGAGTGCGTTTCAAACGCACTCGAATACCGAGAATGCTGTAGCGCTTCACAAGCCCCGCTCTGACCGGCGGGGCTTTTTATGCGTGAAGGTTTCTTAGACCCCAGTGCCCAAGTTATAAGTAGTATCTTGATAATCGAAAGGTCCTGTTTTTCATGAGCAAAGTTTACTTCGCTTCGGCGAAAGTGCGTGCACTGCGGGCGGATGCCACTCTGCCCGCGAAGTTCAAGCGCATGCTGGCGTGTTTTCCACTTGCGGAAATGTTCGGTGGCAAGAGGGTTGCCATCAAGATGCATCTCGGCGGGCATTATGGTTTCACGACCATCCCGCCGTTGTTCGTAAAGCTCCTGGTCGAGGAGGTCCGCGGCGGCGGGGGCAAGCCGTTCGTCACCGACGGCGCGGGCGCCATTTCTTCCGCGAAGGACAGGGGCTATACCCAGGAAGTCCTTGGCTGCCCGGTGGTATCGGCGTCGGGAACGGACGACCGGTATTTCGTCAATGTCCCGATAGGCTATATGTCCCTGGCGGAGGCCCAGCTCTGCGGCGAGATCGCCAACGCGGACGCAATGATCGTCTACAGCCATGGCAAAGGCCACGGCTACTGCGGCTGGGGAGGCGCGATCAAAAACGTTGCCATGGGCAACTACACCTGCCGCACCCGCGCCGCCATTCACGCTCTGATGGACACAGAGTTCAAATGGAACAAGGAGCTTTGCACCCACTGCTATCTCTGCCGCGACAACTGCCCGACAGGCGCCCTCTCGTTTAATGATACCGGCGAAATGAATATCATGGCGCACAACTGCCGGTATTGCATGCACTGCGTGATCGCCTGTCCCGCCGGCGCGATCAAGATAAACACCGAGGGAGCGCGGCAATTCCAGGCGGGAATGGCGCTGGCGACCAAGGTATGCCTGGACACATTCGAGAAGAACTCCGTGCTCTTCATAAACCACGTGCTCAACGTTACCCCCCTGTGCGACTGTTGGGGTTTCTCCTTGCCGTCGATCGTGCCGGATGTGGGAGTGCTGGCGAGCACCGACATCGTTGGCGTGGAGCAGGCATCCATCGACGAGGTCAAGACGGATAACCTCATTCCCGGCTCGCTTACGCCCCCACTCGAAGCGCGCGATGTCGAGGGGCACCTTTTCCAAAAAATCTACGGCAAAGACCCATATCTCCAGTGCGAGGAAGCCGCGCGGGCAGGGCTGGGCAGCCAGGAATACGAGATCGTCGAGGTGGAGTAGGCGGGCAGGTCTTGGGTGTTGGGTGTTGGAGGCCGTCACCTATCACCCATCACCCATGACCCGTTTTTAAGACTTCCAGCTTCTCCAACACCTGCACGGCGAACTTGTCCGCCTTGGTCTGCTTGTAGCGGCCGTTCAGGCCCTGGATGTGGTCGAGGTAGTGGGAGAACTCGTGCAGAAATATAGCCAGGATCAGGTCCTCGGGCGAGGCGAACTTGGCTTGGCGAAGCTTCTGGTATTTGACCTCCTGGCATCGGGAGTTCTTCCGAGAGTAGTATTGGGAGGTCTTGAAGTGGACGGTGACAGGATAGCGGTTTTGGGCGTTGATGCGCAGCCGAATCAGCTTGCCATCCTCGAAGCCGCGCGCCGTTCTGTAGTAGGTGCCCGAAACGCACCGCGCCGGAGCCTTTGGGGCAGTATTTCACTTCGACAGTGAGCCCCTCGGTGGGATAATCCGCCACGGACTCGCGCAGGGCCGTTCTCATTCTGAACTTAGTGTTGTTTCGTACAATCATATTCCTGTGATCCTGTCGGCAAGATGTGCGCCGGCCAGGGAGAAGACGATTATTCCGACCGCTGCCGGCAGCATCACAAAACCGTATGCGGGAGTGGCGAACACTCTCGAAGACCCGGCCACGCCCAGCGCCGAGACGTTCGATTCCCAGCCGAGCGAACACGCCCAAACCAGCACGGCCACATAAACCATATCGATCGCGGTTACACGAAGCGCGGTGAGCAAACTCGCGCCACTCGATCCCCACCGAACAGCCAGCCAGCCAGCCGCCGCGGCAAGCACGGCGGCAAATATGGCCGCGACCACCGCGACCACCGGCAAGGACTTGTGTGACTTTTTGCTGGTATCGTTCCTGGTCAGGCCGCCGTAGAGGTTTGCCCTCAGATAGAAACTGCGTATTGGGGCCGACGTCTGGGAAGAAGACTCCATCCCGCATTTCAAATCGGCGCCGTAAAGAAGCGCCGTCCCCATCCCGGTTACTGTCGGAAGCATCCGCACGACCTGCCCGCCGGGTAGGCCGCGGCTCGCCGGACTGCGTCCGGGGATCACCAAGCATACCAATCCCGCGAGGACCAGTTGTCCGACAATCGCCACGCACACAACGGCCTTGAGGCATGCCCACCACTCGCCCGACGCCTTGAGCCGTCTGTCGCCGCGCACCGCCAGCAGCGCCCCCAAATAGAGCCCAACCAGGCCGAACACTATTCCCGAAACCACCGTGCCCACCAGGTCCGGATGGAACGGCAGGTTCGGGGGATTGAACTCGGCCCCCTGCACCGCCGGAAGGGCCGCCGGCGAAATCCCGGCATACGCGACCTGGCTGAGCGCAGCCAACATGATTGCATACAAAACCGCGGCAAGCCCCGCGCAAGCCGCCACATCCCATCGACTCCCGGGCCGTCGAAGCCTCGCCGCGACGCCCCCGCCGATAATGAGCGCCAGAATCGGGACCACGATCCATACCGTCACCGGAAGCGATATGACCGCGCGGATCTTCTCGCCGCCCAGTGTTCCCGAACTCACCATGGGCACGTGGGCAATTGCGTAGAAATTAGCAAGCCCACGGCAGATAGCAGGCCCCTCGACAAGCCCCGCCCAGCGGGAAGTCAAATAGCTGCCTGCCAGGCCGACGATCACCGCCGCCGCGGCGCCCAGAAACGCCGCCAATATCAGGTTCAGTTGTTTGCCTTGTCTCATCATGAGAAACTCTCTTCGCAGGAATGGGAATGTTTCGGGATTTCCGTTCCGCATTCGCTCCACTCAAATCCCGAAACACCGGGGCAGACCAGGTCCAGTTGTTTGTCTTGTCTCATTATAATGTCACCAACGAAATCTGCTCGACGCCCCACAGCTTCACGGCATCCATCGTGCGGTAGTCGGTGAGATCCAGGTGCACGGGAGTCACCGAAACCTTGCCGTCGGCCACCGCCTTGACGTCGCTTCCCTCCTCGAGTTCGTCCTGGGGTTTATCGCCGCCGAGCCAGTAGTAGTCCCGGCCGGACGGGTCGACTCTCTTGTCCAGCAGGCCCAGATACCGCCGCCTGCCCTGCCTGGTAACCTCTATCCCCTTTATCTCGGACTCAGGGAGGCCGGGGACATTGATATTGAGCAGGGTGCTCGTTGGGAAGCTTGTTACGCTCAAGGATCGACGCGATGCGCCCGGCGAACCTCGCGGTGAGGCTGTAGTCCGTGTCCCTGTCGCGTGAGACGACCGAAATGGCAAAGGAGGGCACCCCGGACACCACGCCCTCCATCGCCGCCGAGACTGTCCCCGAGTAGGTCAGGTCCCAGCCCAGATTTGGGCCATGGTTGATCCCCGAGACCACCAGGTCCATGCGCTGGTCCAGCAGCCCCAACAAAGCAAGGCTCACGCAGTCCGAGGGGGTCCCGCTCGTGGCGTAGGCCATGCTGCCGTCCGCGAGCGTCACTCTCTCCGCTCGCAGAGGCTTATGAAGCGTGATCGAGTGGCCGCACGCGCTGCGAGGTCTGTCCGGGGCGACCACGAACACATCGCCCACCTCATCGAGGGCCGCCTTCAGCGCCAGCAGACCCGGAGCGCGCACACCATCGTCATTTGTGATAAGAATATTCACGGAACTCTCGACAACCCCATCCACGTAGTTGGTAATGTAGCAGACAGGGCAGTAAAAATGCTTGACTCCCACCGATTATTGCGCAATTCGCCCTCATATTTACCGATTGGCACGGAATGTGCAACTGATATGGATGGAGAATAGTATGCTGAACAAACTTATTGCTACAACCATTACTTTGACAGTGATGTTGTCGGCTCCTGCGTTCGCCGGGTGGGAGGCGGAAATAGCCAAGACCGCGTCTGCCCCGATTGCTTCGGTGTCGACCACGGCCCTCCAGCAATCCGCCCCAAGAGTTTTGCAGCAGTCAGCCCAGCAGATGGTCGCTGCCGGCAAGAAATCGGACCAGGTAGGTTGCGGCGCGGCGCAAGAGACCGTCACGACCGGTTCCGTGAGCGCCGTCCAATCCGCCCCCTCCGTCGGCACAATTGTCGCTCCCGCCGTGGCCGACTTGCAGCCGCGATATACCAAGGTCTACACTATGTCACAGCCTTTCAACGCGTCGCAGCCTTTCGGCGTCAAAATGAATCTTTCCGGGCCGGATTTCAGCACCGTGCCGGAGCCGGGATCGTTTGCCGGCCTGCTGGCGGGAATTTGCGGTTTGGGATTTTTCCGGACTCGGTCGCGAAGACGCCAAGCTAGGGGCTAGGGAAGGGAATCGGGATGACCGCTCTCTTTCCCAAAGCGGCACAGCCGCAACCCAACAAGGCCATCGCCCGAAAATCAATATGGCCTTTCCGTAATTCGCAAGGTCGGTGGCTTCTTCTGGCGTATCTTACAACTGAAATCCCAGGTGACATGTCAAAGTTCAGTACAGCTTGTATAGGATTTCAGTTGTAAGATACTGACTCCGGCCAGACTATCGCGTTCCGGATGGCATCCCGGACGAATGCGGGCCAAAATGGGGCGCGCCCATGCCTCGCATCCCCGGGAATCCTGTGGCCCCTCCTGATTTCATCATCTGTTTCCGGGCTTGTGCCACAAGGCGTGTGATGGTCTGGGCGAGGTCTATTTTCCACTTGCCGTCCTCGCGTACCAGCCCCATCTCGACCTTGAAGTTCACTCCCATCGCTCCTAACTTGACGGCATCATCGGGCGAGGGCTGCAGTTGCACGTAAGCGGCATCCTTGCCCTCGTAGGTCGTCTCTCCCGTCTGAGCCTTTCCACCGGAAAAAAACGCCATCTTGGACCCGCCGTTCGCGTCGGCAAAATGCTTGGCAATCGCGTCTTCGCTGCCGGTACCGCGCCACCAGCATGTTTATTGTGGCGTGACTCAGGTATTGCTTCTTGTGGTCCCAATCCTTTGGGTCCTTCGGATCTGAAAACTTCTCCACGACTTGCGCGGGCGTCAGCGGCTTGAAGTATGTGGAGTAGACCCACCAGCCTCCGAAGCCCAAAGCGCCGATCACGAGGAGCGCGATGATGATCGACACAGCCGATCCCGACCGGGCCGTTTCCTTTTTCGCGTTCTGCAAAACGGCGCGCTCGGTAAAGCCGCTCCGCTGCACGGGAGGCGGGCCGTAGGGACTGGGCGGAGCTACTTCTCTGGTCAGATCGCCTATCGGAGGTGGACCTGTAAGAGGGGCCGGATCCGTGCCCAAGCTCTGGCCCGCAAGGGGGACCTGACTCGAAGCGCCCTGGTCGGGCTGTGGAGGACTTTCGGGAGCCGGCCGAGGCCTTGGCTGCGCAGCCGGAACATCGGGTTCCACCTTGGAGTCTCCGTTAACACAACACCTTCCAGAGACGTGTAGCAATTAAAGCACGACGCGCTGGTCGGTTGGTTTTCCTTGCCGCATTTTGGGCACACTCTTACCTGCATGACTGGGCAAACCTCCTGAAAATAGTTGTCGGTTGACGGTTGACGGTTAGGGACCGGCCGCTACCCCCGGTGTTTTGGGATTTGAGGCAGCGAACCATTGTTTATGTAAGGCACAAACGTCGTATTCGCTCCGAAAATCCCGAAACTGCGCGAGGTCATTTGGATGTTTCGGGATTTTCGGCCTAGGCTGGCTCGTCGGATCTGATCAGCCCGAAAATCCCGAAACATCGGGGAAACCTTGAATTCCGAATTAGGGAAGGGACCCAGCGACGCAGTAGCACTCCCAAAATTTACAATTCGCCCCAGGCGACTTCCAACCCTCGCTCCAGCCGCGCGTAGGCTGCTTATAGTATCCTGCTCTGGTATTCGCCACAACGCCCTCGATTTCCTGCCAGAATTTCAAAACCTGAGCTTCCGCGAAAGGGAAGTTCCGTGATTGCCCGATGGTCCGGGGTTTCCGAACCCCGGACCAGTTCCCCGGGTTTGCAACCCGCGCGCCATGCCCTACGGTTCAAGCCTCGTGATTGACGCCATCGGCCTTCCGTTCGGATCAGAAGAGCGCAGAGGCGCTGCCGCGTAAGGCTGGTTTGGGGTTACAAACCCCGATAACCGGGTCCGGCGTTCGGAAACGCCGGACCATCGAGACAGGTGGGACGGCGGCCATCCCTCCCCAACCTTTAACCTTTAACCTTACAACCTTCAACGTGCATTCGGTCAATCCACGTCCTTGCCCGCGACGCCGTTCGCCGTGAGGTTTATGTCGGGAAAGTTGTCGACGGCCGCATGAATCGAGCGGTCGGGAAGATATTTGACGTGTCCATCCGCGAAAAGGAAGTTTCGTGAGCCGTCCCAACTCCACCATGTCACGCTCTGGTCCGAATGGACGCTGAGCCATTCGGCGACCATCGCCTTCTTGCTGGGAAAGACTACCATCGAGGAATCGACCGTCGCACAATCGGGGCCGGGAGTGTAATAGGCCATTAAGGACGGGCGGTTTATTTGATCGACCGTGTGGTAAAAGGCGGCCGAGTAACCGTACGATGTCTTATCGTACTCCTCTACCGGAGTCGGGTCCGATGGGCACGCCAGGATAGTGATTGTACCGCTTCGTGATCTGGTCCAAGCCCGCGGAGTCGGAGGCGTCATACTTACCCCAGAAAGATGTAACTTGTTCATGGGCCAGCGCCAATGCCTGCCTGTCCATAGATAGGGATCGTCCGCGTTGGGATAGCAGCCGCCGTAGTCCGAGATATACTGCTCGAACGCCTTGCCTATCTCAGACAGGTTAGACTGGCACACCGCGCGGCTTGCTGTCTGCTTTGCCGAGACGCACACCGGCATGATCATCGCGGCCAACACCGCGACTATAGCGATCACCGTGAGCAGCTCGATCAGCGTTAAGCCGGATTTGGCCCTTCGGTTCAAGGCAACTTGCCTTCCTCACGCAGTCTGAAGAACTCGTAGGCGAGCATGGCAGCTGGGACCTCCATTACGACGGAAAACTTTTCGAATACGCGCGCCAGGCCGCGCTTGTGCGCTTCTTCGGACTCGTTGGTGTAACCCAGGCGGTTGACGGCCTCGTTGATCACCGCAAAGGCCTGCCGCATGAAAATCGCGCGCGACTGCGGGAACTGTCGAAACTCGAGCCTGGCGTAGCCTCGGGTGATCTTCTCGGCGACTTCTTCCCACGCATGCTCCAACTGGCGGTCGCGCTCGCGGCGCTCGCTCACGGCCGTGCGGGTCGCCTCGGCCATGGCCTTGAGCTTCTTGAAGTTCTCGAAGTCCGCCTCGGTCGTGCCTTCGATTATCCGCAAACGGACTTTTCTCTTCATTGCGTCCGAAAGGCACTGCTCGATCAGCGCCCGGTGCTGGCTGCTCCGCAGATGGGTCGCCATCGGCATATCGCCCCCGGAGAATCCGAGGATGAACTCGTCGTCCTCCATGGTCACCCCGACGCCGAGTTCCAGCGCCCTGTAGAGGGTGGGGGAAATGACCCTGTCCTTTACCTTTTCAGAGACTTGAAGCCATATCTGTCTTGCTTGATTCGGATCCATGATAGGTGTTAGGTGATGGGTAA
This sequence comes from uncultured bacterium, assembly GCA_963823885.1. Classification (GTDB taxonomy): domain Bacteria; phylum Armatimonadota; class UBA5829; order UBA5829; family UBA5829; genus CAWGNL01. Next base: position 340,503 of record CAWGNL010000067.1, on the reverse strand, counting down.
TGGGTGATGGTCATCGCCCGTCGCCTGGTTTGCCCTCCGATATTTAGTTGACAGGTGTTGGGTGTTGGGTGATGGGTGTTGGAAGGGAGTTGCCCCTTCCCTTCCAATACCCGCAACCCATTACCCGGCAATCGGTGTTAGTATCTTACAACTGAAATCCTATACAAGTTGTACCGAACTTTGATATGTCACCTCGGATTTCAGTTGTAAGATACTGAAAAGAAACCACCGACCTTCCGAATTATGGAGAGGCCGTATTGATTTTCCGGCGATGGCCTTCTTGGTTGCGGCTACGCCGCTTTAGGTATTGGGTAATTGGAAGGGAAGTGGAATTTGCCCTTCCCTTCCAATACCCGCAACCCATTACCTGACACCTGTGACCCCACTCCTATACAGCGACTGTGCCGCGAGGTCGGAGACCGGCTTGGCGAAGACCAGCAGGCCCAACGTGAGCACCAGCGCCACCACGATCGCCATGTTGACAGCCAGGCCGCCGCGGACAACGTGCTTCTCGGCCGCCGGCACAATAAACATATATCGCACCACATTGAGGTAATAATACGCGGATATGGTGCTGTTGACAATACCCACCACCGCTAAGACCAGAAGCTCCGCGCAGGCGGCCCCGGTGCGGATTGCGCTTCCGAAGATAAAGAGCTTGCCAAGGAACCCGGCGGTGGGGGGAATTCCGGCCAGCGAGATCAGGAATACGCCCAGAGCCGCTGCGTAAAGCGGCGAATGCTTCATAAGGCCGGCGTAGCTCTCGATGTTATCCGAGCCGATCTTCTTGCCGACCGCGACCACCACCGCAAACGCGCCCAGGTTCATAAGAAGATACGCCATCACGTAGATCAGCACGCCCTGCATCTCCCAGGGAATTCCGAACAACCCGGCGTCAGCGCTGACCACCGCCGTGGGATAGCGCCCGAAAAGCGAATTTGCCCCGCTGCTAAAAAGAGGCACCGCCGCCAACACGCCGATCATTATATAGCCGACTTGCGCAATGCTGGAGTATGCAAGCATTCGTTTGATGTTGCGCTGCGGGATGGCGCAAAGGTTGCCGTAGAACATACTCGCCGCCGTCAGCACCACCAGTATCCAATACCATTATCCGGCCCGGTCCCTCGACGGATGCCGCGGCCACCATCACGAATCGCACCAGCACAGCGATCCCCGCGGCCTTGCTGACCACGGAAAGGAACGCCGTTACCGGGGTCGGCGCTCCCTCGTAAGTATCCGGCGCCCAAAACTGGAACGGCACCAGCGCCAGCTTGAAGCCCAGTCCCACCAGCACGAACATTATTCCGACCCAGCCCGCCGCGCCCACGCCCGCCTGCGCTCCGCCGAGAGCTGGAACACCTGGGATATCCCGCTCAGGGAGGTGTTCCCACCGCTCACGCCGAAGAGCACGCTCATTCCGTAGAGCATGATCGCCGAACACGCGGCCCCGTAAAGGAAATACTTGAGGCCTGCCTCGGCCGAGCGGCGATCGGTCTTCGCGTAAGCCGCCAGAATATAACTCGACAGGCTCAGGAACTCCACCGCCAGGTAAATCGCGATGAGATCCGATGCCCCCGCCGTCAACGACGCCGCCACGCACGCGAACATCAGCAGAGCGTAGTATTCGCCTTTGTGCCGCTGGAACTCACCGAAATGCTCGATGGAAATCAGCATTACCGCAAGTGTCCCCAGGAATATCACAAAGGAGAAGATCGCGGCGAATGGGTCCATGGTGGAGCTGCGCGTGGGCGCCCGCGGTGACAAAGAGTCCGCCGCCGGCACGTCAACCATCGCGCTTCCGATGTGCGCTCTAACGGTGCTGCCGGCAATGATCAGGCAGTGCCACACAAGCCCGCCCGAAAGCACCACTCCGGGCAGCATTAGCGCGGGGCCGACATAGTGCGCGCTGAAAAAGTGCTCCACCTTGCCTTCCGGATTACGCCCCGCGATCACGCCCAACAGCAGCACCGCAATCGCCGCCGCGGTCAGGTATAGGACCGGTGTCAATAATATAAGGTTGCCGATATACATAAGATTGGTCGAAAGTCGGGACCCTACACCTATCCCGATGGTCCGGGGTTTCCGAACCTCGGACCAAGTTCCCCGGGTTTGCAACCCGCAGGCCATGCCTTACGGTTCAAGCCCCTTCATCGGCGCCATCGGCCTTTCGCCCGGATTACAAGACCGCATAGGCACCCCTGCGTGAGGTCGGTTTGGGGTTACAAACCCCGATAACCGGGTCCGGCGTTCGGAAACGCCGGACCATCGAGGGAGGCCTCGCATCCAGCCTGCCGCATCGAAGTTCAGCGACCTCATCCCATTCAGCGTCTCAGCGATTCAAAAGAACCGCCGCTGCACGCACGGCCACCCCGCGGCGGGAACTCGAAGTGCCCATGCCAGGAATTGCTTCGACTTGTCGTTCCCGCCGCATAGTGGACTTATCTAATGCCATGCACTATCATCTGCGATGCGCTGTTGAAAATGTCCAATATGGGCTTGGGATACACGCCGAAAATCAGCGTCAACGCCATCAGCGGGGCGAGGCTTATTATCTCGCGAGTGTTGGCGTCGGGCATGTTTTCGTACTTCGGATTGAGCGGACCCAACAGCACGCGCTGCAGCATCCAGAGCATGTACGCAGCCGTAATCACGATCCCGATCAGCGCCAGGCCGGCCAGCAGCGGGCTGGCCTCAAACGTGCCGATCAGCACAGTGACCTCCGCGATGAATCCCGTCATGAACGGCAGCCCCAGCGAGCCGAAGCTGCAAAACGCAAGCATTCCCGCGTAGACCGGCGCCTTCGCGCCGAGTCCCCCGAACGCCGCCAGGTCCCTGGTATGCGCCCGCTCATAGACCACGCCTACAAGCAGGAACAACGCGCCCGTCAAAAGCCCGTGGCTGAACACCTGCATCTGCGCGCCGTTCATAGCGAGCACCTTGGCTTGCTGGGAAGCAATTGTGCTGCCGGCCACCGCGCAGCCCAGGGTCACGTAACCCATGTGGTTCACGGAGGAATAAGCTATCAGCTTCTTGAAATCGGTTTGGGCCATCGCCACAAACGCGCCGTAGATGATCGCGATCAGCGAGAGGATAGCGATCTCCCACCAGAATTGGGCGAACGCGTGAGGCAGCATCGGCATCAGCACCCGGCATGAAACCGTACGTCCCCATTTTAAGCAGCACCCCTGCAAGGATCACGCTGCCGGCGGTCGGGGCCTCGACGTGCGCGTCCGGAAGCCACGTATGGAACGGGAACATAGGGACCTTTATCGCAAATCCCAGGAAAATCCCCCAGAAGACCAGCGCGGCGGCGGGCGCGTTCGCGGCAAATGGATGCGCCTGCGCGATCTTGATCATGTTGAAAGTGTGCCCGCCGGCCAGTCTCACGACCTCCGGCGAGAAATACATAGCCAGGATTCCCAGCAGCATCGTCATGCTGCCGATCATGGTGTACAGGAAGAACTTGATCGCGGCGTATTCCCTGCGCGGTCCGCCCCAAATCCCGATCAGGAAATACATCGGCACCAGGGACACTTCCCAGAACACGAAGAACAGCACGAAATCCAGCGAGGTAAATACCCCCAGCATCCCCATCTCCAGGAGCAGGAACATCCAGAAGTATTCCTTCGGCCTGTTGTCGATAAATACGGAGTAGATCAGGCTCAGGGTCGAAAGCAGCGTGGTCAGGAAGATCAGAGGCACGCTCAAGCCGTCAGCGCCCATGGCGAAGGTCACGCCCAGCGAGGGTATCCATGGCACATCGATCCCGAACTGCCTGCCCGCCGGGAACTGCGGCCCACCGGATTTGTAGGCAAACCATAGCCAGATCGACATCACCAGCGGGATAATACTGATGATTATCGAGGTCGCCTTGATCGTGACGATGCGCTCCCTCGGTATGAACAAGATTATCGTCGCCCCCAGGAGCGGCAGGAACGTTACTACCGGTAGAATCCAGCTATTGGAATCCATGCTACCTCCGAATAATGGCCGATCAGAACTGCGATGCAAATTATCATGAGAGCCGCAACGAGCAGGAAAATGTGCTGTTCGACCATGCCTGTCTGCAAGTAGCGCAGCGCCCTGCCCGTAACTTTCGTGCCCTCGCCAACGAGGTTGACCAGACCGTCGACGATGTTCCGGTCGAACCATCCCCAGGCTTTCGAAGCCAGCACCGCGATATATCCCACGCCGTTGACGATGCAGTAGTCGATAATCCACCTATCGAACCAGTACATCGCGGCGGCCGCGAACATCACCGCGCGGACAATGGTCGCCTGGTAAATCTCGTCGATGTAATACTTGTTCTCGACTAACTTCGCAAGCCAACCCAGTGACGGTTCGAGTTTCTCGATCTTGAGGACCGGCTTGTACCAGATGATGGTCGCAAGACCGATGCCCAGAACCGCCGCCAGAGTGCCCAGCACGAATACCACCGGCGAGAATCCCTCGGACTTGGGCAGCATCTCCTCGAAGTGACCCAGCACCGGGCCGATATTGTGCTCGAAGAAGTTCGCGAAAGGCGTTCCCACATAGCCCGAGACGACCGCCAGCGCCGCCAGAATTATGAGCGGGACCAGCATCACCCTCGGGCTTTCGTGAGCGTGGACCTCGGGCCTTCGCGGCTCGCCGTGAAACGTTTTATAGACCAGCCGGAACATATAGAAGGCGGTCGTGAACGCGCCGAGGACTCCCGCGGCGAACACGATCTTATTGGTCCGCAAGGCAACGGTGAGGATTTCCTCCTTGCTGAAGCCGCCGGCGGTCAGGGGAATCCCGCACAGGGCCAGGGTCGAGATCAGAAACGTCCAGTAGGTGGTGGGCATCTTGCGTTTCAAGCCGCCCATCTCGCGTATATCCTGGGTGCCGCTGCCGTGAATGACGCTTCCCGATCCGAGGAAGAGCTGCGCCTTGAAAAACGCGTGGGTCATGAGGTGGAAAATCGCCGCGACGTAGCCGAACACGCCAAGCGCCATTATCATATAGCCTAGCTGGCTTATGGTGGAGTAGGCGAGCACGCGCTTGATATCGTTTTGCGCGATGCCGATGGATGCCGCGAAAAGCGCCGTGAACGCGCCGATATACGCCACCGTGTGCAGCGCGATGCCGCTGTGGTCCGAAAGATACACCGGATACATCCTCGCCACCAGGTAGACCCCCGCCGCGACCATCGTGGCTGCATGGATAAGGGCGGAGACCGGAGTGGGGCCTTCCATGGCATCAGGGAGCCAAACGTGCAGAGGGAACTGGGCCGACTTGCCCACCGCCCCACAGAAAAGCAGCAGCCCGGCCATCCCCGCGAGCGGGATCGCCCACGGACCGATGTGGGCGAGCGCCTGGAGCTTGTCGGTGTTTGCGAATATTCCTGTCGGGCCGAACAGAGTCAGCGACCTGGTCGTGAGGTAAAGCAAAATCATCCCCGCGAGGAAGCCGACATCTCCCACCCTGGTCACTAAAAATGCCTTCTTGGCCGCTCGCATCGCGGAGGGCTTCTCGAACCAGAAACCGATGAGCAGGTACGAGGTCAGCCCGACCACTTCCCAGCTCATGAACATCAGCAGCAAGTTGTTGGCCACGACCAGCGCGAGCATCGCCGATGAGAACAGCGAGAGATACGCGAAGTACCTCGGGTAGCGCTTGTCGCCGTGCATGTAGCCGACCGAGTATATCTGCACCATCGATGCGACGATAGTGACCACGAGCAGCATCACGACCGTCAGCGAATCGACGCTAAAGCCCGTGTCGATACTCAAACTCGAAGCCGGCATCCAGGGAATGCTGCTCGAAAAAAGGCCGCCGTGCGCCTGCGAGGAGCCGAGCAGGAACCACTGCGCCGCCAAAATCAGCGACAGCGCAAGCGAACCCAGCATGGCCGCGATGGCGACGTACGCGCCCTGCCCCGGCAACTTCCTGCCAAACGCAACGATCAGCGCGAACGCAATCACCGGCAGCAGAGGTATCAGCCATGCCTGCTCGATCACGCCGCGCCTCCCCTCATCGAGAATTCTAAAATTTTGAATTTTGAATTTTGAATTGGTCATAGGTCTATTTTAATCGCGAAACCGCGAAAATGTCCGAAATGGAACCCATAGTATCCCGAAGCAGTCCGAAATCGAGAACTCGTAGCATTCCCGGCGCAAACGCCACAAATCATGTCATTCCGAACGAACGTGAGGAATCTCGACCTTGCGCTTCGAGTCTCACGCGTTAAAAGATGTATCCTGGCGCGGCGTTGAGATTCCTCACATACGTTCCTAAGAAACTGCTGGTTTCGGGACAAGGGTGTCCCGAAACAACGGGGCTGGTTTCTTTCCAATGTAACTGCGGCAACGCCGAGGTCACTTGTTCGGAATGACATGGCCGCCCCGTTTGTGCCAAATCCGACGGCCTGGACGCTATCGGGAAGCCCTGTTTGTTGTTTCGGAAGACCTTTCCCGAAATCCCTTGCGTCTTACGATGCCACCTGATATATCGCCGGTCGATATCTGGGTCGCGGGATCGGTTTACCCTCCGCGCGGGCGGCTTCGAGCCACGCGGCCTTTGCCACTTCAAGCTCGGCAAGCGCCTCGGCGGGGGTCATGCCGAACGCCGAACACCTCCGAAGGTCGGGTATGTCCGCGATGTACCCACCATCGGATTCACTGTAAAATATATTGATGTGATAGTCCTTCATCGCCTGTCCTCCATTCCGAGGTCATATGACTCGACTAAGTCGAGAAACTGACGCATCTGATAGGGCTTGATATTGCCACGAACATCCTGCAGGTTCACCAATTCCCGAACATCAGGGTGCGTGTAGATATGGTGACTCCCGCTGACCCTGGATAAATGAAATCCGAACGCTTCGACCAATGCAACGAACTCACTGAACCGGACGTTTTTCGATCCCGATACAATCTTTTGCAGCAGCTTACGCTTGTACATATGGTCCAGCCCAATCAAATTGCTCTGGCAATCCTGCGGCATTCCTCGCGAGCGCGCTCTAGCTCGGCCAGCTTACGGTGGCAGTTGACCAAGGCAGGCGGTCGGGTTTTTCGCTTTTCGGTTGTTAAGGGATGATTTGGAGGGGGCGGAGATTTCCACCCCCATCCCTTGAACAACACCTGAGTCGGCGCTCGGGAGACTCCCCAGCGTTGCCCTACCCTCCGCCCAGGCAAAGCAAGTATAGCTCATCGGCCATCCCTTAACAACCATAAAGCGGAAAACCCAAAGGCGGTGCGCCGTCGAATCCGCCTTAGCGACAACAAATTGTTTCTGGGAGGGCGCTGAGCGCCTAAGAGGAAACCACCGACCTTCCGAATTGCGCAAAGGCTGTATTGATTTTCCGGCGATAGCCCTTTTGGTTGCGGCTGCGCCGCTTTAGGTTCAGCAAAGGCCGCAGAATCTTAATGCAGTCGGCCTCAAACTCGTCCGCCAGTCTTTCCGGCATCTCAACCCAGCGGACCAACAGATGATCGTTCACCCACTCTATGATGCAAGCAGTGTCGCGCTTAGAGAACTGATAGTTGTATCGTTCCTTGCCAGCGAGAGACGCCTTCGGCGGAAGGAAGCCCAACACAGTTCCCAGACTCCGGAAGAACGACGACGGGTTCCTGTGCCGAAGATCTTGCCAGACCAGTCGATCTCGTAGGTTGCTGCTCGCCTTGCCCAAGTAGATAAGCGGCGTGGCACGATTCCGCAGGTGCTGCCCGAAAGGCGCTGGCAGAATCGCTGGATCATCGATCACGATCGAATACAGGCCCGGGCATTTTGGAACAGCGCGTTCCGCCTCGCGCGGGCGCGTTGGCCGACCTGCCTCGGACAGCAGACCTTTCACGATCAGTTCAAGCGTTATCTCCACCCGTATCCACCTGCGTTAGTCGGGGACCGCAGCCCCCTCTGGAGCAATCAGTCGCGATGCCGGCGTTTTCCGCCCCAACCGAGGCGACCAACACCCAATCCCTATCACCCAACACCGTCCCCCGGGCCTATCCCTTCAAAACGCTGATCTTGTCCGCGTCGATGTGCTGCTCGTTGCGGTAGATATTGATTACTATCGCAAGGCCCACCGCGGCCTCGGCGGCGGCGAGGGTTATGACGAATATCGCGAATACCTGCCCGGCTATTGTGGGCAGCTTCAAATAGGAGCCGAACGCCACCATGTTGATATTGGCGGCGTTGAGCATAAGCTCGATTGAAAGCAGCATGCCGATGGCGCTGCGGCGCGTCATCATGCCGAAGAGCCCGATGCTGAACAGAATCGCCCCCACCGTGAGATACCAGCTTATCGGAATGCCATAGGCGCTATGAGCCATCTTCATCCTCCTTGGCAATCACGACGGCGCCCACCAGCACCGCCAACAGCACCACAGAAGCAAGCTCGAATGGGAATACATAAGGCTGCAGCAGCGCGACGGCTATCGAGGAGACGCCGTTATCGGTGCTCGCCGGCCCCGCCGCGGCAATTGCCTTCACCCAGACCGAGTTGACGACCGTAATGAACAAAAACAAGAACATCAGGCCCGACAGCCCCATCGCGAGCACCGGGTTGTAGATGGCCTGGAAGAAACCTATAGACATCACCCTGCTCGAAAGGAAAATCGCGAGGATAATCATAGTGGTGATCGCGCCGATGTAGATCATCACCTGCACCGCCGCCAAAAAAGGCGCGTTCATCAGCACGTAAAGACCCGCTATCCCAAAAAGCGCGACCCCCAGGCACAGAGCGGCGCGCAGGATGTTGGGCAGCAGCACCACCGCGGATGCCGCCAGCACCGTCATCCCCGCCGCCGCGAGAAAGGCTATCTGATATCCGGTCACATAGAATCCAAAGATTTGCATAACGCTATCCGTTTGAATCGCTGAGCCGCTGAAAGAAATGATTACGCTGAATGGGCCTGCGCCACGACAGCTTCCTGAACCGAAGCAAGTCGCGACTCTCGCCGGAATTGGGAAGGGACGTCGCGAACCGAGGTTCAGCGCCCCATTCTCTTCATCCCTTCAGCGGTTCTAATTCGGCAGCCGCTGAATGATATGATATCACCGAATGGGCCATGCGCCACGACAACTTCTTTGACCAATTGAAGTCGCGACTGCCGCCGGAATTGGGAAGGGACGTTGCGAACCGAGGTTCAGCGCCTCATTCTCTTCATCCCTTCAGCGATTCTAATCACCCTGTTCCTTCTCTTCCTCCGGCTTGGGGGGCGGAAGTGGGAGGCAGCCGCCCATTTTCATCAGGTCCTCGAGTTTGAGGATCATCCCTTCGCGGGTGCGGCAGGCCAGTTCGAAATTCTCGGCCCGGCGCCAGGCACTGCTTGGGGCAGACCTCCATGCACAGCCCGCACCAGAGGCACCGCGATATGTCTATCGTGAACTCGGCGGGCTTGCGGTCTTTTGGATCGGTCTTATCCGGCTCCATTTTGATGATCCCCTGCGGGCACATCCTCGCGCACATTCCACAGGCGATGCAAGGCGACCTCCCGGTCTCCGGGTCCACCGGCAGGGTAGGCACTCCGCGGTAATTCTCCGGAAGCTTGGGCTTCTGCTCCGGATATAGCTCGGTTACCGAGGGCCGCAATATGCTCCAGTTAGTCAGCGTGACGCGCAGTCCCTTTGCAATGCTGACGAACGAATTGACTATGTCCTTAAAGATGGTAGATTTCACTTGGGCATCCAGAAGGCAACGTAGGCTCCGGTGAGGAGCAGATTGACCAGTCCGGTGGGGATCAGCGCCTTCCAGCTAAGGTTCATGAGTTGGTCCATCCTGACGCGCGGGAGCGTGCTCCTGATCCACATAATGAGCAGCACCAGCACCCAGCATTTTGCGAGGAACCACACCAGCGAAACCGCCGAGAATGCCAGACCGCTGAACTGCCCGCCCAGCCAATCGACCGGCGGCTGGAAGCCTCCGAGAAAAAGCGTGGTGATGATCGCCGCGAGTGTGAACGATGCGGCAAACTCGGCCAGGAAGAACAGCGCGAACTTCATCCCCGAGTATTCGGTATTGAATCCCGCGACCAGCTCGCTCTCGGCCTCCATGATATCGAACGGGGTGACGTTGATCTCGGCCAGCCCCGCGATGAGCAACATGAGAAGCGCGATCGGGACCATCGGAAAGCCCTGAAAGATATTCCAGTGCCAGAAACCGTGGGCCTGCTTGTCCACGATTACATTCAAGTTCAGGCTGCCGGTGATCAGCACGGGTATGCACACCGCCAGAATGATCGGCACTTCGTAGGCGATCAGTTGGGCGGCGCCCCTGAACGCGCCCAGAAGCGACCACTTGTTGTTCGAGGCCCAGCCCGCGACCACAATCCCGATAACTCCGATGCTGGATATCGCGCTGATGTATATGACTCCGATATTGAGCCCGTGCCCCGCCGAGCCATAAGACGCCGTAAGCCCCGAGCCGAAGGGAATAACGACGTACACTAGATAAGCGGGGATGAAAACAACCGCCGGCGCGATGGTGAACAGCCACCTGTCGGCGCCACAGGGGATGACGTCTTCTTTCTGGAAGAGCTTGAGCGCGTCCGCCGCTGTCTGGAGAACACCCCATGGTCCCGTTCTGTTCGGTCCGAGGCGCGACTGGATTCTCGCGATGACCCAGCGGAGCTTGAGAACCAGATACAGCACTGCAACCAGCATAAAAACGAGGACGATTGCCGCGATTACGACTAACTTAGCTAGCTCTTTGACAACTTCAATCATTGGCTAGATTATAGGACTCGCCTCGGGCCGATGTCAAGGAAAAGGGCGACCCACCATCCGTGTATTTGAATCGCTGAGACGCTGAGGGAAATGAGGCCGCTGAAGGGATGGAGCTCCCCTCCCTTCAGCGTAATCATCCGATTCAGCGTCTCAGCGATTCAGTGGGACGACGTAATCATCCGGATTCAGCGGTTCAGCGATTCAAAGACTGGGAGGATTTTGCAGGCTAACCGTTGACAACCAGGCGGTCATGAGGTATAATCCACGTAGAAAGCCCGTGTAATTCTTGGGTTGCGGATAGCAGTGCGGGAAGCGTCACGGGCTGACGGCCAACTATCCGTGTGTTTGAATCGCTGAGACGCTGAGGGAAATGAGTCCGCTGAAGGGATGGAGCTCCCCTCCCTTCAGCGTAATCATCCGGATTCAGCGGTTCAGCGATTCAAAGATCTATCAGTTCCATAAAGAGGGTGAACTATGAGAAGACTATGCTTGTGGGTGTTCGCGGCGGTGTGTGTTCTGGCGGCTTGTTCTGCTTGCCTTGCCTCGCCGGCGGTATCGAACGTAACCGCGCACCAGCGCACTGATGGCTCGAAGATCGTGGATATCTACTACGATCTTGCCGACCCCGGCATGGCGACGCTATTCGTTTCCGTACAGGTGTCGAGCGATGGCGGGAGCACGTATGCGATCAGCCCGTCGTCGGTGTCGGGTGACGTCGGCGGCAGCGTGCCTTGCGGGACCGGCAAACACATAGTATGGAGCGCCGGCAGCGATCTGCCGGGGGCCTACGGCACGAGTTACAAGGTTTCCGTCTCGGCCTCGGATTCCGCTTACACCAGCCAGATGATCTACATCCCGGCAGGCAGCTTTCTGATGGGGAACTCGGGTGTGGGAGACGACGCAGATTATGACTACTACTGGGAACTTCCCCAGCACTCAGTCTATCTGGATGGCTACTACATCGGCAAATACGACGTAACTCGGGGCGACTACCGGCAGTTCATTAACGCGGGGGGCTATTTTAACCAGGCGTACTGGTCGAGCGGCGGCTGGGACTGGGTGCTTGAGTACGGCGCAACGCAGCCATATTACTGGGCGGCGGTGCAGAACTGGGGGACGGGCAACTTCACGCAGACGGACAGCTACCCGGTGGTCGGCGTTACCTATTACGAGGCGGAGGCGTTTTGCAACTGGGCTGGCGGCCACTTGCCGACGGAGGCTCAATGGGAGAAAGCTGCGAGGTGGGACGGCCATCCCAGGATATACCCTTGGGGTGATACATGGAATGCCGGGAACCTTAACTGGGGCCAAAATGGCTATCAGACATCGGCTGTCGGAGCCTATCCGGCCGGCGCCAGCCCCTACGGGCTGATGGATATGGCGGGCGATGTGTGGCAGTGGTGCCAGGACTGGTTCATTTCGTATCCTGGCTGCACCTCTCCGTTTAACTATACAGGCAGCTATCGTGTGCTGCGGGGCGGTGGTTGGGACTACCTCATCAGCTACTACTACTACCGGTGCGCCTACCGCGACGGCCTCTACGGCCCGAACAACTACTTCTACGGCTACGTCGGCTTCGGGTTCCGTCTAGCCCGCTAGGCTCGCCCTTTTCCCTTTTACTCTTTTACCCTTTACAGAGCGGCGAGTGTTGTTAGGAAGATGAGTCCGGGGTTGAAATAGTGGGGGTCCAGGGGCGAAGCCCCGGTCGGTTGAAAATCGTATTTTGGAGTTTTTGAAGGTGACAAAACCCGGTAATGAGCCTGGTGTAATAACTGATCTGCACGATTTCCTGAAGTGGTATATGCAGACGACGCTGCGTTTCCCGAAAGCGCACAGGGTGACGCTGGGCGACAGGATAGACAATCATTTGCTCGATATGATCGAGACCGCGGTGCGGGCGCGCTATGCCGGAGACAAGAGACAACTACTGCACAAGCTTAATATCCAGTTGGAGATTCTTCGGCATCTTACACGCATCGCCGTGGGTCTGTCGCTGCTGCAACCTAAGCAATATGAGTTCGCGGCGCGATGTACCGAGAGTATCGGCTGTCAGGTCGGCGGCTGGATAAAGCAGCAGGGCGCACAAGTATCGTCATGCTGAACTTGAGCATGATTCAGGGGATTCAGCAACCAGGTGATCAGAGTGTATGTCTACATTCTCGCAAGCAGACGGAATGGCACGTTATACATCGGCCTGACGAATGACATCGAACGCCGGATCGCGGAACACAGGTCAGGACTGATACCGGGCTTCACGCGGAAGTACAACGTCAAGATCCTTGTCTGGTGTGAGGAATACCAGGGTATCACGGAAGCTATACAGAGGGAGAAGCAACTCAAGAACTGGCACAGAGCCTGGAAAATAGCTCTGATCGAGCAGACTAACCCCGAATGGCGCGATCTGGCGCAAGCAGACCCTGAAACGAGTTCAGGGTGACGTGCCTTGTTCAGGGTGACGATTTCACGTCATGCTGAACTTGTTTCAGCAGCCATTCCGGGAAGGGATGGGCCCTGAAACGAGTTCAGGGTGACGTGCCTTGTTCAGGGTGACGTGACTCGTTCAGGGTGACGTGGCTCGTTCAGGGTGACGATTTCACGTCATGCCGAACTTGATTCGGCAACCATTCCGGGAAGGGATGGGCCCTGAAACGAGTTCAGGGTGACGTGCCTTGTTCAGGGTGACGTGACTCGTTCAGGGTGACGTGGCTCGTTCAGGGTGACGATTTCACGTCATGCCGAACTTGATTCGGCAGCCATTCCGGGAAGGGATGGGCCCTGAAACGAGTTCAGGGTGACGTGCCTTGTTCAGGGTGACGTGACTCGTTCAGGGTGACGTGGCTCGTTCAGGGTGACGATTTCACGTCATGCCGAACTTGATTCGGCAGCCATTCCGGGAAGGGATGGGCCCTGAAACGAGTTCAGGGTGACGTGACTCGTTCAGGGTGACGTGGCTCGTTCAGGCTGACGTGGCTCGTTCAGGGTGACGATTTCACGTCATGCCCAACTTGATTCGGCAACCATTCCGGGAAGGGATGGGCCCTGAAACGAGTTCAGGGTGACGTGCCTTGTTCAAGGTGACGTGACTCGTTCAGGGTGACGTGACTCGTTCAAGGTGACGATTTCACGTCATGCCGAACTTGATTCGGCAACCATTCCGGGAAGGGATGGGCCCTGAAACGAGTTCAGGGTGACGTGCCTTGTTCAGGGTGACGTGACTCGTTCAGGGTGACGTGGCTCGTTCAGGGTGACGATTTCACGTCATGCCGAACTTGATTCGGCAACCATTCCGGGAAGGGATGGGCCCTGAAACGAGTTCAGGGTGACGTGCCTTGTTCAGGGTGACGTGACTCGTTCAGGGTGACGTGGCTCGTTCAGGGTGACGATTTCACGTCATGCCGAACTTGATTCGGCAGCCATTCCGGGAAGGGATGGGCCCTGAAACGAGTTCAGGGTGACGTGCCTTGTTCAGGCTGACGTGCCTTGTTCAGGGTGACGTGACTCGTTCAGGGTGACGTGGCTCGTTCAGGGTGACGATTTCACGTCATGCCCGAACTTGATTCGGCAGCCATTCCGGGAAGGGATGGGCCCTGAAACGAGTTCAGGGTGACGTGACTCGTTCAGGGTGACGTGGCTCGTTCAGGCTGACGTGGCTCGTTCAGGGTGACGATTTCACGTCATGCCGAACTTGATTCGGCAACCATTCCGGGAAGGGATGGGCCCTGAAACGAGTTCAGGGTGACGTGCCTTGTTCAAGGTGACGTGACTCGTTCAGGGTGACGTGACTCGTTCAAGGTGACGATTTCACGTCATGCCGAACTTGATTCGGCAACCATTCCGGGAAGGGATGGGCCCTGAAACGAGTTCAGGGTGACGTGCCTTGTTCAGGGTGACGTGCCTTGTTCAGGCTGACGTGCCTTGTTCAGGGTGACGTGACTCGTTCAGGGTGACGTGGCTCGTTCAGGGTGACGATTTCACGTCATGCCGAACTTGATTCGGCAGCCATTCCGGGAAGGGATGGGCCCTGAAACGAGTTCAGGGTGACGTGCCTTGTTCAGGGTGACGTGACTCGTTCAGGGTGACGTGGCTCGTTCAGGGTGACGTGCCTTGTTCAGGCTGACGATTACACGTCATGCTGAACTTGTTTCAGCATCCAGAACGCGAACGAAGTTGGATATGAAAACACACAAAAACCTGTATCCAAAAGTCTGGGACTTTGAGAACCTTCTGATCGCGGCTCGGAAGGCACAGCGCGGCAAGCGAAGAGAGCCGGATGTGTATGCTTTCAACGCACAGCTTGAGAAGAATCTTCTTCGGCTCCAAGAGGAACTGAGAAACAGGACTTGGACTCCGGGAGTATACCGGGACTTCTACGTCTATGAACCAAAGAAGCGGCTGGTATCCGCCGCGCCGTACGAGGACAGGGTGGTCCATCACGCTCTGTACCGGGTGCTCGAAGGTGTATGGGAGCCTATATTCATAGACGATTCCTACGCATGCCGTGTAGGCAAGGGCACTCACGCCGCCGCCAATAGATATACTCAGTTCAGCCGAAAGGCCAATTACGTGCTGAAATGCGATATCAGCAGATACTTCGAGCACGTGGATCACGGCATTCTGCTGGGGGAGGTTAGCCGGTACGTCAAAGACGACGGCATACTTTGGCTGGTGGAGACAATACTGAGATCGAACGACGCCCGACCGGCGGCGGCTCCGGGCTGTGGAATACCGATCGGCAACCTTACAAGCCAGTTTTTTGCCAACGTTTATTTGAACGGGTTCGACCACTGGGTCAAGGAAGAACTTCGGCACAGGTTCTATATACGGTATGTGGATGACTTTGTGGTGCTCGCCGATGACAAAGCCGTGCTGCACGACGCTTTCCGCCGGATAGAAAGCAAGCTCGGCGAGATCGGCCTTACCGTGCATCCGAGAAAGCGCAGCGTGTTTCCTGTCTCGGAGGGATGCGACTTCATGGGATATCGAATCTGGCCGGACCACCGGCGGCTTAGACCCAAGACGGGTTACCATTCGCGGCGAAAACTGGCGTGCCTGGCGCGAAAATACAAGGACGGCGAGTTGACGCTCGACCGCATGCACACCTCGATCGCATCCTGGATAGGGCACGTGAAACACGCGGACACTTGGGGGTTACGAAAGGCGGTGTTGGAGAAGATAATAATTGTCAGACCGGCGGTCTCGTCTCGTGAGGCGGTTTCCCGATGAAGTTGCGAGTGTATCTGGACACTTCCGTCCTTAGCGCATACTTTGATGAGAGAACGCCGGACAGGATGGTGGAAACACGGGTGTTCTGGGTAAGGCTGTCAGAGTTCGAGGTATACACTTCGACTCTTGTGCGGGAGGAGATCGAGGGCAATGAGATATTTCGACTATGAGCTTGCGGCGCGGGAAGCGGGAATATCGGATGACCTTTTGGAGGCAATAAAGCGGAATATGCGGTGTGAGTTTCCCGACGATGAGATGTTGTGGGAACTCCACGTGCTTCGGGCGTGCAACGTGGTCCGAGATGGACTTGTCACGCTTGACGAGGTTCTGGGACGCAAGGCCGCATAGCAAATGTGGGACGGGCCATAACGGGGCTATCGTGTGCTGCGGGGCGGTGGTTGGAACAACAACAACTACAACAACTACCGGTGCGCCTACCGCGACAACAACAACCCGAACAACAACTACAACGACTACGGGTTCCGTCTAGCCCGCAAGTCCGCCGATGCCGGGCATGTGCGTCTTCCGAGAGGGATGCGCGTGGAGCGCGTGGCGAGACTAGAGGCTCGTTCCCGAGCCGCTCAATGGGCGGACAAATATAGAAGCGCCGCATGCCCGGGGTGGTAGGAGTGTTCCGAAGCCTCGGTACGCGGAATCGCTGAGACGCTCAGGGCACTGAGGGCGCTGAAGGGACCGGGATTCCCTTCCCTTCAGCGTAATCATCCGCGTTCAGCGTCTCAGCGATTCAATGGGACGAGAAAACTTGGAGGAGAAGGTATGCGACAAACGAGAATAATAGCTCTTATCGCGGTCACATTCGCGCTCGGCTTGTGCGGGTTAGCATTGGCGGATACGGGGACCGGTTACTCGAATGTGTTCACAATTGATAATCGCGGTTCCGGCAGCGGTGGCGGGAATGGAGGCAACGCCTCGAATCCCAACCTCAGCCAGGTGACGATGTCGGTGTACGGGCCATTCCTCAGCGGCGTTACCCTCAACAACACGTTCACGGCGCAAGTCTCCAACTGGGGTACCAGCGCCGGCCCAGGCACGGTGCAGTTCAGGCTCAACGGCACGACCTACAGCGTGTCAGCCGGCTCAAGCGGCGCATCGAAGACGTTCAATATGGGTTCGGCCCTCAATTCCGGATCGTGCGCGACCGACAACACCCTTCAGGTTGTGGCGTTCAACAGCAGCGGCCGCGCCTCGGGCACGGTTACGATAGATTTGCAGTGCATAAATGTGGCTCCGTGGATGAGCGGCCTGGGGATAACACCCACGATTGCATTTCAAAGTGCTGTGTACCGATGCAGTATTGTTACCCAGGTGCGACCATCGACGCGATGACTACGATTCCGGGCTGGGTGCCGCTCATCGGCGGCGAGGCGGGAGCGGACGTTCAGCAGTTCTGCGCCGGGATCAAGATGTCCGGCGGCGGTGTCACGGGCAGTCTCTCCGGCGGCGCGGATTTGGACCTCGGCGGCCACGGCGGCCATTTCAACGCAAGCGGATCGGCGAGTTTCTCCGTGTGCCCGCTGAAGCTTACCAGTGCTCATGCAACGTTATCGGGAAATGCCGACTTCCCGGCGACGTTTCCCAACTGGCCGGTTCCGGGTGTCACGGCGGAGATCGCATTCAAGCCCGCGCTGTCCATTTCAGCGGGGATTCAAGAGAGCAGTGGAACGTGGCATTTCCAGTCAGCGCTGGGCACATTTACCCCTGCAATCGAAGGCAGTCTCAAGGCGGGCGCGGACTGGGCCGCATCCGCCACGGGCACCCTTGGGGTCGTCGGAAACATGACAGTGCAATTGCCTGGCAATCCGCAGGATTGCTGCCTCAGCCAGGACATCGAGGGGATGAATGGCACTCTCTATGCATCAGTTCAAGGCTGCGTGATAGGCTTATGCAAGGAAGAGAAGTTTTCGTGGAACTTCTGGAACTGCGGCACGGTGGGAGCGGCGTCCGTGATTCGGGGAGCCAATGAGAACGGCAACGTGCAGACCTGGGACTCCGGATGGACGAGGAACTGTCGCGACTATCTCAAATCGCCGGCGGGCTATATGCGTCCTGCCGGCATGGTGGCGCATGCGATGTCCGCCGGACCCGAACGCGTATCGTCCACAGGCGCGGAGCAGCAGCTTATCCAGAACATGTACCCAAATGCATTTCCTCGGCTGGCGACTAACGGCAACCAGGCGACTCTGGTCTACTGCTACGACACGGATACCACCGGGGCGAGCCAGGACCTTCAGATCGGGGCGATGCAATACAATGGCGGTGCCTGGGCGACTATATCGGACGTAACCGGCACAACGTATCCCAACGTCGAGCCGTGGATAACTTACGATTCAGCCGGCAAGCCGGTCTGCGTTTGGGTGGGCCTGCCGGCCGCCACCGGACAGGAAACCGACCCGACGCAGTTGTTCCCCGAGATGGAGATCTATGCTTCCAGCTATAATGGGTCGGCATGGCTCTGCCGCCCAGCAGATCACCAGTAACACTTACTTGGATGCTTTGCCAAGGGTGATAAAGGGCGCGGACGGTGTGGTTACCGCCCTTTGGATATCACAGACCGCCAGCCAATTTCCCGCCATGCCCGACGACGCAGTGCAGCTTTCGTGCGATGTATGGGCCGCCGACTGGAACGGGTCGAGCTTCGGCGCGCCTTACTCTCTGGCAACCGGACTGGCGATCGACTCGACGCCCGATGCGGTGCGCCTCTCCGACGGGCGCATTCTTGCCCTTATGTCGCGGGCCACGGGCGGTATATCGAACACGTATACCGATTGCGAGGTCAGCCTGCTCAACTGGAAGAGTGGTTCGGGAACGGTCACCGATCTGACCTCCGACAACCTGTGCGATGAATACCCCAGGCTGTCAGCTCTGTCCGATGGCAGCGTGGTTGCTGTCTGGGCCAAGCAAGGTCTGCCGGTGAGCGGTGGTCTAACCGGGACAGGCCACGGACCAACTCTGGTATGACAGTGTCTGGCCCACCCAGGGCACACCGGCGAGCGGCTGCGACACGCCATCGATCACTGTACCTGCAGACGTGCGTTGACTCCGGCGGCGACGTTATAGCATTCTGGTCCTGCGGTTCTCCGCAAGGCTCCGATATCTACTATGCGGCTTATCAGCCGTCCGCCGGCGGGTGGTCCATTCCCCAGCAGCTAACAGCCGATCTTGATCCCGAAAAGATGCTCACGGCGGGACTGCTCAACTCGCAGGTGATATGCGCTTACCTAAAGACCGAGGCAAGCGTGCAGGATCAGCCGGAGACGATGCCGGACGGCAGTGTTCAGACGGTTCACGAGGTCGTGCTGGGCAATTCCGACCTGTACACCCTCACACACGCCCCATATTGCGACCTGGAACTCGACAGTTCGGGCCTCAGCGTGAGCCCTGCTCCCTCGCCGGGGGCGAGCGTAACCCTTTCGGCGACGCCGCTCTGCTGGGGTGATACTCAGCAGACCACGGAAGTCACGTTCTACAACGGCGACCCCTCCAACGGCGGCACGATTATCGGCGGCGATATGGAAACTATCCCCGCGGGCGGAACAGCCGTATTCAGCGTGGACTGGACCCTGCCATCGACCGTTGCGCCGATCCAGATTTTCGCCACGGTCGATCCCGACTATGCAATTGACGAGGCCAGCTATGGCAACAACACGGCCTACACGTGGATATTCGCCCCGGACATTGCCGTGCGAGCTCGCCGCAGACTGGTCAGTATTGCCCGGCACTCAAATGGTGGTGCAATCGCTGCTTAGCAACAACAGCCAATCGCCGGCGCCGTCGGTCCCGTGGGAAATCCACCAGGACAATGCCCAGGGCGCGCTCCTCGCCAGCGGCGCCACCGACCCGATTGCGGCGGGAGCGAGCACCGTCATCAGCGCCACATTCGATACCGCCGCGCTGACGGGAAGCAGCGTCACAATCTACGTAGTCGCCGATCCTCAGCAGGTGGTTCCGGACTCCGACCGGTCGAACAATACCTCGACAGCGACATTCGATGTGCTGCCCGATATCGCGGTCCAGCAGGGATCCGGCGCGATCAGCGGCGGCAGCGTTACAGTCACCATCGCCAACATAGGAGTGCGCCAGACCGGCGCTTTCGCCGTGACGGTCGCCGGAGATAACGCGGCGGTGCTGGGGACGACGACCGCCGCGACCATCCAGCCGGGCGCGCAAGCGGACCTCACGATACCCATAGACACATCCCAGCCATACAGCGGGCTGACCGTAACCGCAAACCCCGACGGCGCGGTCGCCGAAATGCGCACGGACAACAACTCGACGTTCATACCCGTTTCGAATTACAACACAGTGGCCACGGCGAGGAATCTGGCCGATGGCACCCAGGTCTCGCTTCCGAGCGAAGTCATTACCGGCAGCTTTGCCGGTTCGTCTACATGGAAGACCCCGACAGAACGGGCGGAGTCGAGGTCATCTGGGCAACTCCCCCAGCCGCCGGATTAACTGCCTCGGTGACCGGGCAAATAAGCACGCAGGGAGTGGAACGAGTGATCTTCGCCGGTTCGGTGACCACGGTCCCTCCGCCAGCGTCAATCCGCTGGGCATGGTCGGCGCAATCTCGGCGGCCATCTGGGAAATCCGAGCATGGTCGGGCTTCACCGACACGATGGGCATGCGCGCGCTCTATAACCTCGGGCTGCTTGTAAAATGCTGGGGGTCGGTGACTTACGTTGATTCGGGCGGAGCGTTCGCGTACGTTGACGATGGGTGTAAGCTCAACGACGGCAATACCCTGGGCGCTGGAGGGACTTCAGTCACGGGGATTAAAGCGCATCCTGCCTTCGGGCGCTGCGATGCCGCCCGCCGGAACCTTCGTAACCCTGACCGGTATCTCCAGCAGCGACACGCTCGGCGGCAGCCCCATTCGGGCGCTCAGGGTGCGCTCTCAGGCCGATATATCGCTGCCGTTGGGAGGGGTTATCTATGGGCACGTGACCCAGGGGGGCAGTCAGACGATTACCCAGGACGTCGAAAGCCCGCACAACTATCCGAACAATTACAACAACACCTGGACTATCACCGGCCCGTCCGGCGCCACCGAGCATGCGTGTCCACTTTACGCAATTCAGACCGAGGTGGGTTACGACTACCTCTACATCAAAGACGGATCGGGCACAACCCAGCAGACTTACAACGGCACGTACAGCAACGTGTGGAGCAACTGGGTTGGCGGGAACGCTATCGAACCGAACCTGACCAGCGATGTCTCAGTGACGTATTACGGGTTCCAGGTCGATCAATATCAGGTCCAGGTTCCGAATACGCCTGTGCCGGGTGTTACCTTGACACTCACGCCAGGTCCTCTAACGGTGCAGAGCCTGCTGGATGGGTTGTACCTCTTCAACGGTCTTTCGGATGGAACATATACGATAACCCCGTCTCTTGCCGGCGCCGACGTTTACGCGGCGAAACCTCGGCGTGACCGTATCCGGAGGGCAGTATGCGCCGGGAGCGGATTTTGTGAAGAATTAAGAGCAACAAGGTGGAGGTGAATCTCCGGATCTCCGGATCTCCGTAACATCGGAGGGATCGGGCCCTGGGGTGCGGGTGCGTTGCAGAGAAGAGCGGAGCGCCCTGGGCGAGTGCCGGGCCAAAATTCCGAAACATCGGATGTCAAGGCGATAGGCGGTGCAGCGCGGCGACCGCGACGTCGTCTCGGAGCCTGCCCTGGGCCCATTCGCGAGCCTCGGCCACAAGGCAATCCACCAATTCTTCCACCGGCCGGCTTCCATGTGTGGTGAGGCATCGCTTCACCCCTTCAGTCCCGAACATTTCCTCGCTGCGGGCTTCGCTCACCCCGTCGGTGTAGAGCACGATCTTCTCGCCGGTCTCCAGCTTGTGCGCGCACTCCACGAAGTCTACCCTTTCCAGGAGTCCCAGCGGAGGCTGCCCGAGGTCGAGGATGTCCACGCTGCCGTCCCGTCGACAAATGGCGGGCGGGGGATGCCCGGCGCTGGCGCAGTGAACTTACCACTGGCCGGGTCCAGAATCACCAGATAAACGGTCACAAACGCGTCCAGGCTGGGCTTATGGCCGGACAGGACGGAGTTCGCATGGCTCAAAACCGTGCCGCGCATGGGATTTCGTAGGCAAACGCGCGGACGGTGTTTCGGGCGGCCACCGCGACCGATGCCGCTTTGGTGCCCTTGCCGGAAACGTCACCGATCATGATAGCCAGCTTGCCTTCTTCGGTCGTAAACACATCGTAGAAGTCGCCGCCGATCCCTGCCCTGCTCATCAACGGAATATACCTGGCGGCCATGCTATAGCCCTCGATTGCGCGGGGCTGCTCGGGGACCAGGGCTTGTTGGAGGATGTTGTAGTGACGCTGCAGATCGGCGCGGGCCTGTGCCTCCATCGCGGCGTGTCTGCGTTCAGCCTCATAGAGATCGGCGTGGGAAGTGATGTCGGTGAGGGTCCCGAACACTTTGACCACGTTCCCCGCTTCGTCCGCAACGGGCTCTCCGATGCTATGGATGTGCCTTATGGCGCCGTCGGGCAGCAGTATTCTGTACTTGCAATCGAACGCCTGCCGGTTGCTTACGGCATTTTCGGCCGCGGCGACAATGCGCGCCCTGTCGTCCGGGTGGAGGAGATTCCAGTAGTCCGGCCCGGAGGAGCACCCTCCGCCGGGTCGCGCCCAACGATTCGAAAGGTTTCTTCCGACCAAATCGTCTCGTCTGTTAGAAGACTATATTCGTAGCTGCCTACGTGCGCCAGCTTCTGTGCTTGTCTGAACCTGGCCTCGCTTGCCCGGAGCGCCTCTTCGATGTGCTTTCGCCGTTCGGTCTGCTGGCACAGTTGGCCATTGGTTGCCTCCAACTCCGCGATCCGCCCGCGCAGGTCCGCATTGTCAGCCTGCAGCTCGGCAAACATTTGCTTCTCGCGGGCATCCGTTCCCTCATATCCGCTGTGTTTCGATTTCATGTCCATTGATCGACCCTGTTTCCAGCGTATTTACCGAACCGAGCTGGTGCGGGCACCGCGTTCGTAACATTTCTGCGACGACCCTTGATAGTATACCATGAATTGCGATTCTGAAACAGGCTCTTGGGATTGCCAACGGACATTTTAAGGTTAAAAGTTGAAGGTCGAAGGTTTAGGAGGCGCCTCCTCTGCTGTGAAAATAGTTGTCGGTTGACGGTTAGGAAACTGCCGCCGCCCCCGGTGTTTCGGGATTTGAGGCGGCGAACGATTGTTTTGTGTAGGGCATAAACGTCGTATTCGCTCCGGAAATCCCGAAACGATCCAACGGACCTATAGGGAAGATCGTTTTCATCTATAGTGATGAAGGCCGAGCCTTCGTGCATTATTCCTTCGAAAAACAGCATATAGCGGAGAGCAGAGGGCAGAGAGCCGGGAAGCCGCCCAGTCCTGAGTAGGCCCGGTCTGTGGGCCGTATCGAAGGACGGTCGCAGGGGGACCTTCCTGCCCCAGTCGCGCAACCCGCCCTCCCGCCGCCGCGCAGGTAGGCTGCGCTCTTGCGCAACCAATCGAGGTTTGAGGTATAATGAGAGTAAGATATGCTTACCGGAGGCAACTAGGTCCAACTCACGAATGATTAGAGTCTCATCCAAAGGTCAGATAGTGCTGCCAAAATCCCTACGCGAGAGGATCGGCATCGGGAATGGCGATTTCATATGCCCCAGGTAGCAGCAAACAGAAAAATCCTTTCCGGCAACGAAGCAATCGCCCATGGCGCATATGCGGGCGGGGTTGCCGTGGCCTCCGCCTATCCGGGCACGCCCAGTACGGAAATCCTCGAGAACGTCGCGAAGTTCCCCGAGATTTACTGCGAATGGGCCGTGAACGAGAAGGTCGGCATGGAAGTGGTAATAGGCGCTCGTTCGCCGGGGCGAGGTCGCTGACGGCGATGAAGCACGTGGGGCTCAATGTCGCCCTCGACCCGCTGATGACCTTCGCTTACCTTGGGGCAAACGGGGGCTTGGTGGTCGTTTCGGCGGACGATCCGGGCATGCATTCCTCGCAGAACGAACAGGATAATCGCAACCTGGCCAAGTTCGCCAGAATCCCGATGCTGGAGCCATCCGACTCTCAGGAATGCTGCGACATGACCCGCGCGGCGCTGGAAATTTCCGAGGAGTTTCACCTGCCGGTCCTCCTGCGGACCACGACGCGGGTCTCCCACTCCAGCACGGTCGTCGACCTTGGGGCTTTCGAGCGCGCCGGCCGCGGCGATCGGGTTTACGACAAGGACATAACAAAGACCGTTCCGGTACCCATGTTCGCTCGCAAGATGAGGGTGAACCTCGAAGAAAAGCTCGGCGGCTTTGGCCGAGCATTCCGAGAAGAGCCCGTTCCAGAAGGTGGAACGGGGCGGCCCGATCGGGATCATCACCTCCGGAATCGGCTATCAGTACGCGCGCGAAGCTTTCCCCGAGGCGTCGATACTCAAGCTGGGCATGACCTTTCCCTTGCCCGAAGACTCTGATTCGCGAGTTCGCCTCGTCGGTTGAGAGGCTGTATATCGTCGAGGAGGGCGATGCGGTACCCTCGAAGAGCAAGTCCTCGCGATGGGAGTAGCCATCCAGCATCCCAATCTGAGCTTGCGCATAGGCGAGCCTCAACCCGGACAGGCTCGCCAGGCTGGCCGCCGAGGTCGAGAGCCGCGAACCGCTGAAGCCCGCCGAAGCCGTCGGCAACCTCCCCGCGCGCCCGCCGGTGTTATGTCCAGGCTGCTCGCATCGGGGCGTTTTCTACGCGCTAAACCGCCTGAAAGCAATCGTCACCGGCGACATCGGCTGCTACAGCCTGGGCGCGTTCCCTCCACTTTCGGCGATGGACACGATAGTGTGCATGGGCGCGAGTATCGGCAACGCTCACGGCCTGCAAAAGGCCAACCAGAGCGGGCGAATCGCGGCGGTAATAGGCGATAGCACGTTTTTCCATTCGGGGATCACCGGCCTCTTGAACGTCGTCTACAACCACGGCACGAGCACGGTTATCGTCCTGGACAACCGCACCACCGCCATTACCGGTCACCAGGACCACCCCGGCACCGGTAAAACTTTGATGGGCGAGGCGACGGCTGCCGCGCGCATCGAGGATGTCGCCCGCGGCCTGGGCGTGAAGCGGGTGAGAGTTGTCGACCCCTACGATCTCGAATCGACTTATAGCGCTATCAAAGAAGAACTCGATGCGGACGAACCCTCCGTTGTCGTAAGCAAACGGCCCTGCGTTTTGGGGGCGAAGATCAAGTTCGAAAGGCTTTTCGCTGTGGACTGGGACACGTGCGCGGCCTGCGGCGCCTGCCTGAAACTCGGATGCCCCGCCATCGAATTAGCCGACCCCGACCCTGACTCACCGAAAAAGCGCAAAGCGCGAATCAACACAGTCCTGTGCGCGGGATGCGGGATGTGTGGGCAGGTGTGCCGATTTGGGGCAGTCGTAAAGTCTTAAAGTCGAAAGTCGAAAGTCGGGGAGGGGAGGTCCAAAGTGTCAAGGTCTAAAGTCACAAGGTCAGAGGAAAGCGCCTCGCGTGGTTTTGGCTTTCGACTTCCCAGCAAAGTCAGAGAAAAGCACCCGCGTGGCCCTGACTTTCGACTTTTGACTTCCGCGGAGGAGCTATCCGTTGAACAACACCCTAAACATCTCCCTTGTCGGAGTCGGGGGCCAGGGAACTTTGCTGGCGAGTGAGATTCTCTGCAAAGTGGCCCGCTCTCCGGCAAGGATGTGAAGAAGAGCGAAGTGCACGGAATGGCCCAGCGCGGCGGAAGCGTCGTGAGCCAGGTGCGCATGGGGACTAAGGTCCACTCGCCGCTGATTGCGCTAGGCGAAACCGATGTGCTGGTGGCCTTCGAAAAAGTGGAGGCCCTGCGCTTTGCGCACTTTCTCTCTCCGAGCGGCCTCGCCATCGTGAGCGATCAGGAAATCCGCCCGGTCAGCGTATCCAGCGGCCAGGCGGAGTGGCCCGAGGACCTCGACGGTAAGATCAGCGCGACATTCCCCAGCTGGAGCTGGTCCCCGCGCTGGATATAGCCGGCAGCTCGGCAATGTGCGCGTGATAAACGTAGTGATGATCGGCGCTCTCTCGATCCACCTGGATATCGATGACGCGATCTGGCGCGAGTCGATTACCGCGCTGGTAAAGCCCAGATTTCTTGAGTTCAATCTGAAGGCGTTTGAAGCAGGCAAGGCCTACCTATGCGGCGGGAACGACAAGCCGATCAGGTGACAGGTGTTAGAAGGGAGCGGAGTCCCTTCCCACACCCATCACCTAAAGCGGCGTAGTCGCAACCAAGAATGCCATCGCCGGAAAATCAATACGGCGTTTCCGTGATTCGGAAGGTCGGTGGTTTCTTTTCAGTATCTTACAACTGAAATCCGAGGTCACATGTCAAAGTTCGGTACAGCTTGTATAGGATTTCAGTTGTAAGATACTAATACCCAGCACCTGTTTTCTGGCGCTCCCCTAGAACCTCGTCAGTATATAGACCGAACTCAGGACGTCCGAGAGGATCTTGGTTGTCTCACCGACCTTTTCCACCTTATTTGTCGCGTCCACCAGGCCCGCCGTCGGCACGATGATCGTGTCGCCCGGGTCCACCGATTTGACTGATTTGCTTGGCAGCGCATCGCCGTTGCTGCGCACCACAACCACGTGCTGCTTGGATGCATCCTCCGCATAGCCGCCCGATCTTTGAATGTAGTAGTCCGCGCTCTTGCCCGGCGCCGCCGCGAACGAGTGCGGCTGGAGCACCGCGCCGATAACCGTCACGACGTGTGTGGTCCTGGGGACAAAGACCCTGTCGCCGTTGCGCAGGGGCAGGTTGTCGGGAGAGTCGGGTTCCGACATGGCGCGCGCCAGGCTTATGGATACCCTGGTGCTTTTCTCCACGGACGCCAGATCGTGTCTGCCCTCATAGTCCAATGGAGTCTGGTTCTGGGCGCGTGTAACTGGCAGACCCATGGCGGAGACATCCTCAGCCTTGAGCCTCTTCTGGTTGCCGTTATTGCCCTGGTAGTACCGGTCCTGGTAGGATACGCGCGAGAGTTTGGGCGTTTGGTTCTGATCCATGGTGGGTTCGTTTTGATCCATGGGTGTTTGGTTCTGACCGGGGAATTCGGCTCTTCCAGAATCTGGGTGTTCGTCTGGTCGGATGATGCCCGGTTAATTTGGGGATTCTCGCCTTCGGCCGCGGAGTTGGCTTGTTGCCGCGGACTTGTCGGCTGCCCCATCGCGTTGTTCGCAACCACCTCCGAGGGTTTTTGCAGCGTGGACTCGTTTGTCGTCGCCGCCATCATGAAATTGTCCGGCAGCTTCACCCCCATCTTGGCGAGTTGAGTCAGGAACTGCTTGTCGGCGAACAGCCGCGATTTGCGCAGAATTATGTCGGCATCCAGCGACTGCTGAGTGCTCTCGAAGCTGTCTTTTTGCCGCAAGAAAAGCGCGCCGTTGATATCGGCGGACTTGGTGAGGCCTCCGCAGCGGCTGATGATATCCGAGAGTTTCTCAGAACGGCCTGTCAGCACGTACGGTCCCGGGCTGGCGACCTCCCCGGTTACGTAAACAACGTCAGGCGTGCGCATGTAAGTATTGACCGCCGGAACCGTGACCACATCTCGGTCCTGCAGAACGGTGTCTTCCTGACTGGACCCAAGCAGGTTGTCCAGCTTGACCCGGGTTATCTGGCTGTTTCCGTCAGATTCGCAGCGCGCGACCTCCACTGTTTGCCCGGCTTCCGGCAGCAGGCCTCCGCTGGCAAAAATCAGGTCCGAACATGCATATTATCCGACCGGGTATACAGGCCCGGTCTTTGCACCGCGCCTTCGATTCGCACCGTGCGCTGCTGCCATTTCACATCTTTGCTAGTATAGATGGTAAGCTCGTCGCGGTCCTGCAGGCTCACGTTCGCATCCGGATCGCCGGTCATAGCCGACCGCAGATCGATCCGGACCAGTTCGGTGGTTTCGTTGTTCTTGCGGCGCAGCAGGTCCGCGCGAATCAGATAGGCCTGGGGCAGCGTTCCGCCCGCCGCGGCCACCGCGTCACTTACTCGCATTCCTTCGGCTCTCTTGTAGGTGCCCGGCCTCGCGACGGCCCCGGCAATGGTAACCAGCTTAGGTCTGAACGCCACCTGGTCCGGCTGGTAGATGAATACCCGGTCCAGTTTGCACAAGGCGAAGTTGCTTGCGGGGTCGCCCTTCAAAGCTTTGTCCAGGTTGAAACTCAGGATTTGTGGGCCCGTGAGCGGGTCGATTCGCAGCACATCCGCCCGTGCCGGGTAGACTTCCTTGTCCTGAGAAATGCCTTGGGCCAGATCGAGGAGGTCGGCTACTTTCATTCCCTCCTTGTAGCCGTAAATTCCCGGCGCGCGCACCGGTCCCGATATGCTCACCTGGTTGGTCCTATCCGGCGGCACCGATACCACTGTCACCGCATCGCCCGGCTGAAGCGCGAAGACCGGCTTGCTGGCGCCGTTGGTCACCGGCTGGCTTATCAGGACTCGATACTGGTTATTCTGGATGCGCTCGACCTGCACGTCCTGAAGATAGCCGCTTGCCTTGGTCCCACCGGCCATCTTGATCGCGCCGGCGAGCGTCAACGGAAAAATCGGCTCGTAGCGCCCCGGCCTGACGACTTCGCCTGTCACCGTGATGGTCGAGCCCACAGGCGGCACGAAGAGCATGTCGCCATCCTCGAGCGGATAATCCTGCTTCTTGCTTCCTTCCATCAAGACCTGGTACAGGTCGACCGCGCGGTCGGGCTGGTTCGCCCTCACAAGTTTGATCTGTCTGAAAGTACCCGATTTGGTCGGCCCTCCGGCCTGGTAGAGCGCGTTCAAGACGGTGGCCATGCCGTTCACCGCGTAGGCCCCGGGCCTCGTCACCTCTCCCGTGACCTGCACTTGGATAGTCGCGATGTTCTCCACGGACACGGCAAATTGAAGTTGTCTGAACTTCGATGAAATCCTTTTCGTCAGGATCTCCTGAAGTGGTCGGCCGTGCGTCCGGCGGCGATCACACGCCCCGCTCCGGGCACCACGACGCTGCCGGAGTTGTCGACCTTGATTCCAAAGTCGCTCTGAGCGCCCAGGCTGCTCAACGTGACGATTCTCAGCTTGTCCCCGGCGCGAATCCTGTAGTTCGGCGGGGCCGGCCGTGGTCGGACGATTCGAGCGGCGGCGCGCTCTTGAAGAAGTCGATTCCGAAGACCTTCTCTTCTCCGGCCCACCGTCGCCTGGCTATCTCGTAGGCGATCTTGGTCTGGAAGAGCCTGTCCTGGATGTCGGTCCTCTGCAACTGGGAAAGCGGCGAAAGCTCCAGGCTCGAAAGCTTAATGACCGCTTCGTCGGCAAGCCGGATATCGTTATCGAGTCGATCCATGTCTTCGATCGGAGGCTGCACGGTCTGTCTGCGCATATCGGCGATGCGGCTGTTCAGATCTTCGATAACCTGGCGAATCCGCATAACTTGTCTCTGGAAATCTTCTTCGGTGTTGCGCAGTTCCTCCGCCGGGGTCATCTCGGGCAGCGCGCCGGTCGTGTCCGGGAAATTTCGCATGTTGGGGTTCATCCGCGCCGGAGACTGAGGAACCTGGTAAGGCAGCATCTGGACAGAAGCACCGGGCTCGGAGACGTCGGGAGCGCCAGCATCCGGAGAGTAGGTACGAAGCGTTGCTCCCATCACGATCGGGCTGGCCGCCGGTTTCGGCCCCGATCGCGGCCGCGCAGGCAAGCAAGATTATAAGCAAGATGCAAAATCGGTTGAATTTCATATTTTCCTCCGAAAACAGCATTTTAGCGGAAAGTGGAAAGCCCGGAACTTCCGGCCGAACGAGACTAACCGTCAACTGACAACCGCCCTAACCCGCGTTCTTCATGTAGCGCGTGTTCGCCCAGCACTTTGTGCTCCCCTCGCCCTCACGGGAGAGGGGTTGGGGGTGAGGGTGGAACGCCGCGCTCGATGAGCTTGTGCCTGATTACAGCGTTTCCCCCTCACCCCAGCCCTCTCCCATCCGGGAGAGGGAGCACGTGGGTGCCTGAACCAAGAATCTCGTCTGTCAGTTCACGCATAATGCGGGCTAACCGTCAACCATCACACTTTAATAGCCGGCGCCCTGCGAGGTCTGACTTTCAATCTGCGTCCGCCCATGTTGACTGCCACGGCGGCCAGCGCCAGCCCGAGAATACCTCCGAGTGCGGTGTTTGCCGTCGTGGACGGCCCCA
The DNA here is from genome assembly GCA_963823885.1 of uncultured bacterium. Lineage (GTDB taxonomy): Bacteria > Armatimonadota > UBA5829 > UBA5829 > UBA5829 > CAWGNL01. The sequence goes on along the minus strand of CAWGNL010000067.1, from coordinate 310,369 downwards.
CCGGTTTCTTCTTGGGATGGGCCGTGTCGATTATCTGGTAGTCGCCATCCTCACCCTGCTGGGTTATTCTGGCGAGTTGATATTGCTCGGTCAACATCCCGTAGGTCTTAGTCAGCGTGGCGACGTTCCTCTGGAGCCTTGAGTATGTGGCCGCCAGCGCGGGAAGCCCCGCGAGCTTTGCGTGCATCGCATCTTTCTGCTTGAGGACATAGTCCCTGCTTGCCGCAATGGACTTCCGCCTGACTTCCAATTCCACAAGAGTGTCGAGTTCGCCGGCGTTCTTCAACTCACTGTCGAGTTCCTGGAGTTGCGCGTTCAGGGAAATCAGCCTGCTTTCCAGATCGCCATAGCGAATGATAAACTGTCTGGTCTGCTCCTCTATTTCGGTCACGTCGTGTTTTTGGGAGAAGAGCAGCAGCTTGTTCTCGGTGAGGCGCAGGTCGGAGGATGTCTCGTCCAGCTTCCTGGAGATAAAATCGGCCTTGCGCGCGGACGTGCGCACAACCATTTTGTCGAGGCTGAAGAGCATCGAGTTGCAGATGTCGGCGGCGAGTTGGGGCTTGCGACTTGTCGCGGTGATGATGATCCCACCGCTCTTGTCGTCCTTGACGCTCACCAATTTGCCGAGCTTCACGAGCATTTCGTCCTCGGAGACCGGTCTTGAGTGAGTGAGACTTTCTTCCTGAAGAAGGTGCAACCGGATGATGACGTTTCTCATCAGGGATTCGCTCTTCAAGAGGGCTACGTAGTAAGTGGAATCGCTGCCAGCAGACGGCAGCGCTATCGGCAAGTCGCGAAGCAAGCTCGATCCGTGTTGGCTTCCCTGGATAAATATGCTCGCGGAAGCCTGGTAGGTCTTGGGCGTGATCTTGCTGAATCCAAACCCCAAAACGGCGCCGAACAGGGCGAAAACCAGCAGCACCCTCCATCTTTCGATTATTGGGGTGACAAAATCGGGCATATCCAATTGCTCGTCAGTTAGATGCTCAGTGGTGTCCAACGAAGAAAATCGCCCTTCCGTGGTAAGTTGGCTGACTCAATTCTATGCCCTGGCGGACGCACTGTCAAGAGCCGCCTCCAAGGGTAAGGGAATCGGGTGTTGGGTGTAAGGTGATGGGTGCTGGAAGGGACTCCCTTCCCTTCTAACACCTATCACCCACCACCTGTTACCCGATCGGCTTGTCGTTCCCGCCGCATAGTGGGTTGTGCCCATGAAGACTGAACCCCTTCTCGTCCAAGGTTTCCGATGCCGGTCCAGCGGGTATCGACATTAGGGGCTGGGCCGCATTATTCGTGAATTGATAGACGAGCCTCTTCATTTAGGCACTCACGTGCTCCCTCTCCCGGATGGGAGAGGGCGGGGGTGAGGGGGAAACGCTGTAATCAGGCACAAGCTCATCAAGCGCGGCGTTCCACCCTCACCCCCAGCCCCTCTCCCGTTAGGGCGAGGGGAGCACAAAGTGCTGGGCAAACACGCGTTACGTGAATAATGCGGGCAAGGGGCTAGGGACCCGGCTTTCCGGACTTTCGACAATTCTTGGGGGTGCAAGCATTAAAGAAGACCTTGAAAAAGTGAAGCTGCTGGCCCGCGACCTGCGGGATGGCAAAGATTTCCCACGAAGCCCGCGCGAGACCCTGGGGGGCTATGTGCTGGCCGCGCGCGCGTTGGACAAGTGCCGCGCCGACCTCGTCGGTCTGCAAGGCGAGTATCATTTGAACTGCGGGCTCGACCAGCGGTGGTTGGGCTTTGCCGAAGTGGACTACGATCTCTTCAGGTCGTTTGTGGCAACGGGCGCCACCGACGATGAGGTCGCCGCTTGGATCGATGAGCACGCAAAAAAGCGCCCCCGCATCGAAATCATCAAGTGGAACAACCAACAGTGCGACGCGCGTCTGAGCGAGCTACCCGAGCAGTTGCAGGAGTATATGGACGACTACATCAGGCAATTCGTGCCGCGCAACCGCGTCGTCTACCACTGGTTCGACGTCTACGACACGGAGGAGCAGCGAATGTAAAGTCGTGAAGGAAGGGATTTTATCACGTAAACACGAAACAGGGAAACCAATCCGGCGCCTTGGTCTTCGCCGCGACAAACCGCCGGTTATGATACTTCGCGGGCGTATGCCCCGAAGCGTAACCGCGGAGCGCTAGACTGGGGCGTGCGACGATCCCGAGTGAATTTGGGCGGTGGGTTATCCCTTCGCAGGTAACCTTCGGGGCATACGCCCGCGAAGCATCAAGCTCTGAGGGTGGTTTGGGAAAGCCTGTCTATTTCCCCTATCGAGCGATCGGGCTATCCAACGGCCCCGCCTGCGCGCTTGGTTTTGGAGCGGGCGAGTCGCGACCGAGAAGGTCGCCCGCGAAGCCCGGGACCACTTCGGTGAGGTAATCGGTACATCATCTCTTCCGTTGCGCGCTCGGCCAGTTGCCGGAGGTTGCGCATCACCACGAGGAGCTCCGCCTCCGTGCGATAGCCGGGCCTCGATATCACGGACATGCCTTCGCACGAGGCCGCCTGGCGCCATTCGTCATCCATGGTCAACTGCTCGTGGAGTCTCTCACCGGGCCGGATGCCGGAAAAGACCACCTCGATATCCTTGCCCGGCTCGTAGCCGCACAGGCGGATCATGTCGCAGGCGAGGTCCATTATCTTGACCGGCTGGCCCATATCCAGCACCAGCAGCTCGCCGGTCCCGCCGATGGCCCCTGCCTGCAGCACCAGCGCCACGGCTTCCGGGATCGACATGAAGTAGCGCGTCATCTCGGGGTGGGTGATTGTCACAGGCCCGCCCTGCTTTATCTGCTCGTGGAAAATGGGTACCACGCTCCCCCGGCTGCCAAGGACATTGCCGAAGCGCACGGTCACGTAAGTAGTCCTGGGGTGGACCGGCACGCAGCCTCGCAGGACTTCTTCGCTCAGCCACTTGGTGGCCCCCATCACGCAGCAGGGATAGACCGCTTTGTCGGAGGAGATCAGCACCATTCGTTCCACGCCAAAGCGCCCGCACGCGTCGGCCACGCAGTTCGTGCCCAGCACATTGTTCTTCACAGCCTCGATTACGTTTTCTTCCATTATGGGCACGTGTTTGTGGGCTGCCGCGTGGAAGACAACGTGGGGCTGATGGCGTCCGAACACCTGGTTCATGCGGGTCTCATCAGCCACGGACGCGATTACCATGTGGAGTTTTTCAGGCGCGGCCGGCCAAAGCCCGTGAAGCTCCTGGCAGATGCGGTGGATCGAGTTCTCGCCATGTCCCAGCAGGATCAAGCTGGCGGGATTTCGGGCGATAATCTGCCGGCACAGCTCGGAGCCGATCGATCCTCCCGCCCCGGTTACAAGCACGCGTTTTCCGGTGATGTAACTTCCTATCTTGGTGAGGTCAGTGCGTACGGGCGGGCGGCGCAGCAAATCATCGACGCTGATCTCTTCGAAGTGTGGATGCCCGTTTCCGTTCAAGACATCGCGCAGCGCGGGAATAATCCGCACGGGGATCCTGTTCTTGCGGCACGCCATCACGTATTCGCGGATTTCCTTGCCGCTGGCCTCGGGCAGGGCGATCAATACCTCATCGACCGCCCGGTCCGCCAGCAGCTTGTGCAGATGCGAAAGCGGCCCGAGCACTCGGGCGTCGCGAATGTAAATCCCCTGTTTACTGGGACGGTCATCGAGGAACCCGATCACCTCGTAGCGCAAGTCAGGGTCTTCGCGAATGGCGCTCAGGACTCTTGCCCCGTTCGAGCCGCCGTCCAGGATGACGACCCGCTTGGGGCAGAGGTCCTGCTGGAGGATTCGAACGGCGCGGCCGCCGTAGAGCTGGCCGATGCTCGCCAGCCGCAGGATTATCCGCACTCCGCCCACGAAGGCAATGCTCAGCATCCAGAATAAAACGAGCGTGTTGGGCGGAAACGAGCGGTGGTCGATCGCCATCTGCATCCCGAATAGCACGGCCACTCCGGCCGAATTGGCGAAGATCACCCCTTGCAGGGTTTGCAGCCCCGCAAAACGCCATGCATACCTGTAGAGTCGAAAAATCGCGAAGATTCCGATATAGAGGACCAGAGTCGCCAACGCGCTGAGCATGTGGGATCTGATCTCGCTCGAGTAGCCTCTGGCGAGGTTCAACCCGTCGAAGCGCATTGCCGCGGCGAGGACCAGTGCCCCAAGCAGCGCGAGCGCGTCTCCGCACATCAGCAGCGCGACTGCTATCCTTGCTCTCCAGCGCCTATATGGTCGGTTTCCTAATCCATCCATGCTCTCTTGCCGGGTTAGGGCTAAGGGCTTGTTCCCCTGTAACCTCGTTTCCTTGTAACCGGCCCCCTGTCTGTTTAGCCGCGCGCGGCGGATCGCCTGCTGTGAGCGTATTTTAGCACTCGACCACCGAGGTGTCAATGGGGGAGATCAGCCGTTTGGCTTGTTGTTCCCCTATTGTTCCCTGAGATCGCCCGCAATAACCATGTCCCTGGACGAAATCTGACGAAACAGTAGGAGTTAGGAGTTAGAATCCGGATCCCAAACCTGCGGCTTCCTTCCCCTGGGTGGCTGTTTTGAGAATCGCCACCCGAACCCATCCCACCGGATCCAGCGGAACACGCTACCATTTCCATCCATGGCTGTATCCCAAAGGGGACATGTTCGATTCCTTCCGCAACCGGGATTCCTCGGCAGTTTACCCTGAGCGACTAACGCGGCTTGACCCTGGAGTTGTTGTTCCCGGAGAACTGAACCAACTTATCCGGCACGGGTTGCGCCGAGGCCCGCCGATTTGCTATACTATGCTGTCGGGCAGCTCGCATCGGAAGAGGTGGTTAGGTGAAGGTCGTCATACTTGCCGGAAGATTTGGCGCCTGGAAGCGAGTCCGCAGCCTGCTCAACACTTGCGTCGCGCGCAACGCCCTGGCTCTGTATGCGGTTCAGTTTGCGGGTTACGTCCTGCCGATCATCACACTGCCATACCTTGCGCGCGTGTTGCGGCCCAGCACGTGGGGGCTGGTGGCATTTTCCCAAGCGTTTTCCTGGTGGATCGTTCTCTTGCTCGAATACGGCTTCAACTTCTCCGCCACCCGCGAGGTCGCCCGGAATGCGTCCAACAAAGAGCGTGTGGGCGAGATTGTCGCGAGCGTGGTAAGTGCCAAAGTGCTGCTGTGTGGGCTGGTGGCGCTGGTTGCGGTGCTGGTTGCACCTCACGTATCCGCATTCAAGGCCCACCCGAATTTCCTGTTCTGGGCTGTGCTCTCGTCGATCTTGCGGGCGTTCAGTCCCCTCTGGTTATTCCAAGGCACTGAGCAGATGCCCAGGCGGGCGTGGATAGACATTGCGACCGGCGTCTTCTACGTAGTCCTGGTCGTATGCCTGGTGCGCTCGCCATCACAAGGTTGGCTCGTGCTGGCTTTGCAGGCCGCCACGAACCTGCTCGGCAGCGGTCTGCTGCTCGTTTCGGTCTACCGCCAGGTAAAATGGCTCAAGCCGAGTCTGCCATACGCTGTCGGCGCGCTCAAGATGGGTGCGAGCATGTTCTTGTTTTGCTGCGCGGTGAGCTTGTATACGACGGCAAATACCGTCGTGCTGGGTTTGTTCGTGAACTCGACTCTGGTGAGCTTCTATGCGGGCCCCGAACGGATCTTGAAGGCGGCGCAGGGACTCCTGGGCCCGATGGCGCAGGCTGTGTACCCTCGCATCGACCGGCTCAGGGCCGAGCACAGCCAGAGTGCGGATGTCATGCTCCGCTACACTCTTGTCATAATGTTGTCCGCTGGGCTCGCTGTGGGGGTGCTTACATTCCTGCTCGCGCCGCTGGCGGTGAGGCTCCTGTTGGGGCCACAATATCTGCCCGCAATCCCGGTGCTGAGGATTCTGGCGGGGGTTATACCAGTGGTTGCGCTGAGCATCGTCTTCGGCATGCAGTGCATGCTGCCACTGGGCATGGACCGCGAGTTCAATGTGATCATCGTCGGCTGCGGGATACTGAACATAGTGATGGCGCTGATATTGGCGCCGCAGTACGGACCTGTGGGCATGGCGTCCGCGGTCCTGATCTCCGAGATCTTGGTCACCACAAGCCAATTCATCGTGCTGCGCGCCAAGAGAGTACCGCATTTTCGGGCGAAAGGATATGCTTAGTTGCGATCCGACTGGGTAATAGTGGGGGCCGGGATCACCGGCTGCGTTTTGGCGGAGAGAATTGCTTCGCAACTCGACAAGAATGTCCTGCTGGTCGAGCGCAAAGACTACATCGGGGGCAGTGCTCACGATGAGTACAGACGAGCATGGGGTCTTGGTGCACAGGCACGGCTCTCATATATTCCACACCAACTCCGCGCGTGTCTTCAAATACCTCTGCCGATTCACTGAGTGGCGGCCGTATTTCCATCACGTGCTTGCGTGGGTGGATGGCAAAGAAGTCCCCCTGCCGTTCAATCTCAACTCCATCTACGCCGTTTTTCCTCCCAAGTATGCCGAGAAGCTGGAGACGCTTCTCGTCGAGGAGTTTGGATATGGGGCCAAAGTCCCCGTACCTCAAGTTGCGCGAAAGCAGCAGCCCGGAGATCGAATTCCTCGCGCAGTATGTCTACGAGAAGATATTCCTCAATTACAACAGCAAGCATTGGGGCCTTACCCCGGAAGATCTGGACCCATCGGTTACGGCGCGCGTGCCCGTCTCCATTACGCGCGATGACCGCTACTTCCAGGACACCTATCAGGGCATACCAAGGCACGGTTACACCGCTATGTTCCGAAAGATGTTGGACCATCCCAACATACGGCTGCTTCTCAATACGCGCTTCAGCGAGATCAGGGACCAGGTTTCCTTCGAGAGGATGATCTACACCGGCTCGATAGATGAGTTCTTCGACTGCAAGCACGGCGCGCTGCCTTACAGAAGCGTGCGCTTCGATTTCCAACACCATCCCATCGAGTGGTACCAGGAGGCGGGCACGGTCAACTATCCTAACGACCATGCATTCACCCGCATCGAGGAGCAGAAGTGGCTGACCGGGCAAAGGATTCCGGGCACCACGGTCATAGTCGATTATCCCGAGGCCCACGTGCCGGGCAGGAACGAGGCATACTATCCTGTCCCGAGGCCGGAGAACCGCGCGCGTTACGATCTCTACGCTCGCGACGCGCGCGAGTTGGGTGGGCAGGTGAGTTTCGCCGGCCGGCTGGGAGACTATCAGTATTATAATATGGATCAGGCTGTTGCCCGCGCTCTGGACCTGTTCGAAAGGGAGGCTCTTTGATGGGTGGACGAGTGTGCGCGGCGATTCCTACCTGCAACAGGAGCAGTATGTTGCGCCGATGTCTGGAGTCTGTTCTCGGTCAGACCAGGGTTCCGGATGCCATTATGGTGATCAACAATGCCAGTGCGGATGACACCGTGGCGATGCTTAGTGAACGCTTTCCCCAGGTCGCATGCTACACCCTCCCCACCAATACAGGGGGAGCCGGCGCATTTCACGAGGCGGTAAAACTGGGATATGAGCGAGGCTTCGACTGGATCTGGCTGATGGATGATGACGGGGTGCCTGATAAGCGCGCCCTCGAAAACCTGCTGACGGCCAGCGATCAGATTCCCGAGGGAAGGGTCTTCAATTCCATCGTTCTGGAGATGGATAGCGAGAGAATTTGCTTCGGTTACCACGCCTATGAAGATCGCCATCAGGCCCCCGTTGCCAAGCTGTACCAGTACGCTCGGCGAGTTACAGAGCCAGCCGCGGCCTGTCCTCAAGGGTCTTCCTCAATTTTGGAACTCGACTCTTCTCCACCGCGGCGCGGTCGATGCCGTCGGTCTGCCCAGCAAGGAGTTCTTCATGTCCTTCGACGACCTGGAGTATGCCCTAAGGTTGCTATCACACGGGTTTGACACCTATACGGTCATCTCCAGCCGCCATTACCATCCCGCGGCAAAGATCGCCAGCACGACAGTTCTCGGGAGGAACATCAAGTATCTCGACGTGCCCCCGTGGAAGCGCTATTACTCGCTGAGAAATGGTCTCATTGTGTATCGACGCTACCCCTGGGCCAGGTCTCTGTTCGGTGTTAGCGTGGGCCGCGATTTGATGCTCACCCTGGTGAGCACGCTGCTTATCCCGGGCCAAAGGTTGAAGAACGCGAAATGTGTTCTCATGGGCATAGCCGACGGCCTGAGGCAGCGGACATCCCGAAACGGGAGCGTGCTAATTTGACCTGGGACAAGGTGTTCGGCTAGCCCGAAGCGGCTGCGGAAAACTTGATCGCGAGGCCGGCGAAATGCAATGGTGGAAGACGGGAGGCGTTATGGCCTTCCGGCTGGATAATCTGATAAACGCGCTTTTCGGGATCAACACCGAGCCTGATACGGGTTCTGATTTGGACAAGACGGGGCGCGTGGTTTCCGGATCCCGGCGTCCGACCCTGCGGCGATTCGCTGGCGATGTTGCGTGGCTGGAATACCCCGGCCAGTTTGCCCATTCGCTCTGGCGCTCACAGGAAATCACCCTCTTTATGCGACACATGGACAAGCTTCGGCCTCCGGTTCTCGATTTTGGCTGTGGTGACGGATCGTTTGCGTCGGTGTTGTTCGAGCATGTGGACTATGGCGTCGATGTGGATGGACTTGCATTGGAAGTCGCCAAGCAATACGATCTCTACGGTAGGCTGATTTGTTGCGATGGGGCCGCCATTGGGCTGGAGTCGGAATCTGTCCAATCGGTGTTCTCAAACTCGGTGCTGGAGCACGTGGACCAGCTTCACGATGCTTTGGCGGAGATATTCCGCCTGCTCAAGCCAGGAGGGGTATTTATGTTCGCGGTACCAGTTTCGCACTTCACGGCTCACATGGCGCGGTTCTTTGGTGAGAGTGAAGCCGGCAGGATCAACAGAGCGTTTTATCACAGGCACCTCTGCTCGCCGGAGGAATGGAAGGACAAGCTCGGATATATCGGGTTCGACGACGTGAAGGTGATACAATACCAGCCTGATTGGTTCACTATGTGGTACAGGGCAGCGGGGACACGCGCGATCAACACTCTTCACAGGTGCGGCCTGCTCAATAACGGGTGGTACCGGGCGTGGGTTGTCAAGATGGTGGAGAGAAGTGTCTCCGATACCAAAGAAGGCAGCAACGCGTTCATAATCGCCAGGCGCGCCGGAGGAACCTAGTGGCGGCACGAACGAGGGTATTGATGCTCGGGGAGTATCCTTACGACGAGCAGGACGAGGCGTTCGGCGGGCTTGTGCAGTCCAACCTGCGGTTGGTTAGGGCGATGTCTGGGCTTGCGGAGCTGGACCTGAGCGTGCTTTCGATGTCTTCGAAGGCGGCTGGGGACGAAGTCCGGGAAGAATTGGGAGTGCGGGTGATCCACTGCGCTCCCAGAAACCCGGGCTATGACACGCTCGTTAAGTACCGCGGCGCGGGGCGGTGCATAAATTTCCGGATCGCCAAACTGCGGCCGGACCTGGTACATGCCCAGGCGTTGCCCTCGGACGTCCACTATGCTCTGGCCTCGGGTCTGCCCTGCGTAGTCACAATTCATGGGATATACCGCAACGAACTCGGAGTGCTCAAGAAGGGTCCGACTCTCAAGCAGCAGCTGCATCGAGATAGTGATTAGGCGCATGGAAAGCGCCAATTTTGAGCGTATCCGAAACCTGATCGCAATCACGTCCGAGATCGAGAGGACGGTGATGGACAGGAACCCGAATGTGCGTATTTGGCGGATCAATAATACGCTCGATGAGCGGTTCTTTGCTGTAGATGACCGCCGCGAAGGTCCGAGCGTGCTGTTTGTGGGTTGGATGATACATCGCAAAGGGGTCCATCTACTTTTGGAGGCCGCTGAGATTTTGTCACGGGAGATACCCGCGCTCAAGGTGCGTTTTGTGGGACCTGAAATGGAGGACGGCGACATGAGCGGGCTCAAGGCGAAGCACAGGAGTCTAATCGAGCAGGGAACGGTATCGATATTGGGAGCTATCGAGCAGGAGCGGCTTTATGGGGAACTGAGCCGATGCGCGATCCTGTGCCTGCCATCGCTGGCTGAGAGCGCACCCATGGCCATTTCTCAGGCGATGGCCGCGGGCAAGGCGGTCGTAGCCACTAAAGTGGGGGGCGTGCCGGAGATGGTGGAGGATGGCGTTACAGGAAAGCTTGTGCCCCCGGGGGACGTCGAGAGCCTGGCGGCTGCTCTCCGGGAGGCGCTGGCGGAAGACGCCGAATGCCGTGCCATGGGCGAGAGAGCGCGGGCGATTGCAAACCGTCGTTACAGACCCGACAGTGTGGCAAGAGCGACCCTCGATGCATACCGGGAAGTGTTAAGGCTCGACGCGCAGACCGCTTAACCGCGAGCATAAATTGATGAAGGCGGATTGCGAATGACCAGGATGCTGATTACCGGCGGATGTGGATTCACCGGCCGGGAGTTCGTGAAAAGAGCACTCGTGGATTACGAAGTCCACGTGCTCGATAACCTCAGATCGGGCGCGTACAGGCTTGCGAGATTGCCTCTCGGAGAGTTGGATCTGCATGCGGTCGACATGCGGAATGTCGACGCCGTGCAGAGGGTCATGGACGCGGCGAGGCCCCGGATTATAGTCCACCTTGCCGCCATGCACTTTATTCCTGAGTGTGAAAGCTCGCCAGGCGAAGCCATTAGCGTGAACCTGCAGGGCACAGCCACAATGCTTGATCTGGCGCCTGACGGGTGCACGTTCGTGTTCATCTCGTCGGCAGCCGTCTATGCGCCGTCCGACACGTTCATGGCGGAGGAGACCACCGAGATAGGCCCTGGTGATGTGTACGGGTGGACCAAGGCGCAGGGAGAGCAGTTTGTCCGGTATTACTCGGATAAGCGCCGAATGGACGCGCTCGTTGTGAGGTTGTTTAACGTGATCGGCCCGGGGGAGACAAACCCGCACCTGGTGCCGGAGATCGTGACACAAATGAGGGGAGACGCAGGCTCTGTCGGCATCGGCAACCTTACGTCCAAGCGGGACTACATAGACGTCGCCGATGTTGCGGAAGGGCTTTTCAGGCTGTCGCGCTATGCGATGAGCGGCAATCTTCGGGGGTGCGATACGGTGAACCTAGGCACGGGCAAGGCCTACTCCGTTACCGACATAATCGATAGTCTCAAGAGAGCTTCGGGCCGGACTTTCGAGGTAATCACCGATCCTGCCCGGGTCCGGAAGGTCGATCGGCCGCTTCTGCTGGCATCGACGGATAAGCTGCGCTCGCTGGTGGGCTGGTCGCCGGCTACCGAGTTGGACGAGACTATGGCCAGGCTGTGGGCCGATCCCGATCTGCCGCCGATCCGCGGCATTTGATTGGAGATAGTGTATGACGGATAATCCTGGTTCCATACGGCAGCCAATAGGCACAGGTTACATTCGCGGGAGTCGCGTGAGGTGGGTTCTACTGCTCGTTCTTCCAGTTGGTTATTGTGCCACGGCCTCATCCCACCCAGATTTCAGCTATTTCGCGATGCACGGACTCTGCCTTGTGGCACTTGCGCTGCTATTAACCGAACTCGGCAAGCCTGCAAAGATTACCCTGCCCGTCTGGATTATGTTGTTTGTGATGCTGGTTGGCTACTTTGTGAAGTTCTATTGGATGACATGGATTGTGGCGCACGACGCCGTATGGCTCTATGACGACCGGACCGAGAGAGTCGCGCGGGATGCGGGCGACATGATGAGGGTGTTTGGTGTGATTACGGGCGGTTTCATCGCTTTCTCTATTGCAGCTTGGTACAGCCTGGCTTCAACTCCGTCCCGTTACTATGCGAGTGTCAGGGCAGTCCGTCTCGATCTTTCGGAACGCGCGCGCACACGTGCGCAACGTCTCTGTGTCATTGTCCTATGGGTGATTGGCCCTTTGATCGTCGTGACAGGAATTGCCCAGGCTGTAACAGGCATAGGCGTTATGGGAGCTGATCCCGTGGTTCTGCAATATCGAATGGCGGGACTGATCGTGCACACGCGAATAATCGCCTTGCCTGCCTTTTTGTTGCTCGTCATCTGGCTATCCGGCGCTTACAGACTGCGGAGGATTCTGATCATCTCCCTGGTCATGCTCGGCATAAATGGACTTTCGCAAAGCTTTCTTTCGGCTAGTAGAGGCGCGTTTATCGGAATGATGATCCCCGTGTTCTTGCTGTGGCTGGTTCAGGGATCGCTCACTGGAAAACGTGTGGCGTTGCTGCTGGGGGCGGTGATAGCGACGGCGATCCTCCACCCGATCGTGACGAGCCTGCGCTACCTGCGTGTGGGTGGCGCGGAATTCACGTATGACACGGTCCAAGACGCTAGAACAATGGCCGCGGTTGCCCAGGAGCCGAGCCAACATAACGTAATTGTGGCAGGGCTGACGGAAATCACCAACCGCGTTTGCGGCACTGACACCCTGTTGTACGCGGCCGATTGGCCTGCGCCGTCCATTCCCACACCCCAGAGCATCGACTATTTCCTATGCGATCCCGATAGAACCTTTGCCAAGGTAATGACTCAGGATGTAGCGGGTTTCGGACGAAACGTCGACAATCACCAGATAGCTCTCACACTTCTGGGCGCTCCCTATGTCATCGGAGGAACGTCCGCAGCCATGGTAACGGCTGCCTTGTGGGTCTTCTTGTGGGTACGGTTGAGGACGTATTACCACAGACTCGGACCGCGCACACTCCTGATTGTAGACGTGACCTTGATGTCACTGCTCCTGAATCTGACCAGCGATTGGGAGCTCTCTATACTGTTGAATCCGTACGGAATGGTCTTGGTCCCCACGTTCGTATTGCTAGAGATCCTTGTTGCCAGATTGGGAGGGGCCGCCCATGAACGCGCGTAACGTCACAGCTAAGGAGGAATTGCCTTGTCCGTGACCACCGCAGTCAAATCAGTCATAAACTCTCTGCCGGGTATCCGTGAGGTCTTTCACAAATGCTGCGGGATCTATCGGATGATCGCGGCGGTGAATAGAAACGGGGCGCCGTACGTGCCCCCTGGTCACTTCTATTCTCCCATACCCTCTATGGCAGAGATACGAAGAGATGAGTCGAAGATTTTCGGACCGGTCCCTTACGATATTCCTGGAGTGGACCTCCGAGAGTCACGCCAGATCAAGCTTCTGGAAGAGTTTGTTCACTTTTACTCCGAGATGCCCTTTTAACCTTGGAAAACCGAGGGACTGCGGTATTATTTCGAGAATGAGGCCTACGGCTACTCCGATGCCAATCTTGTCGCACTGCATGATCAGGTATCTGAGGCCCAAGAGAATCATTGAGGTAGGGTCGGGGTTCTCGTCTTGTATGACATTGGACACTAATGAGATCTTCTTCGACGGCGCTATTTCCACGACTTTTATCGAGCCGTACCCAAATCTACTCATTTCGCTGCTAAAAGAAACGGACAAGAAGAGCATAGACATCAAACCCTGCCGCCTTCAAGACGTTGACGCTGCCGAATTCGAATCGCTCGGGGGAAACGATATTCTCTTCGTCGATTCCACTCACGTAAGCAAGGTCAATAGCGACGTGAATCGCATCTTTTTCGACATCCTGCCTCGTTTGGCCCAGGGTGTTTACATCCATTTTCACGACATTTATTACCCGTTCGAGTATCCGAAAGAGTGGATTGTGCAGAACAGGGCATGGAACGAAGAATACGTGTTGAGGGCGTTCCTACAATACAACACATCGTTTGAAATCGTGATGATGAATACGTATATGGAACACGCACACGAGTCGTTCTTTCGGGAGTATATGCCTCTGTGCCTAGAGAATCCTGGCTGTAGTATATGGATTTCGAAAGGTCGAGAAGTAATTCGCCGGCGATGAAGATGAAGATACTGTATCTGTGCCAGGAGTTCCCGTACCCTCCCACCGATGGCAACCGGCTCAAGCCCTACAATTTGCTCGGTTGGGTCGCTCGCCATCACGAATGCCACGTGTTGGGCTTCGGCAATAGCGCGGATCGGGAGGCCGCTCGGGAGTGGGAGTGCATGCTGCCTGGTCTGCGCGTGAAAGGCGTCTATCCGGAAAGCAGCGGGGTTTCTCTGCGGCTGGGCCAGGCGTCCAAGCTCTTCTTCGGTCATGGGATTCCATCGGAGCTGCGCTGGAGATCGAACGAGTTTGCCCGCGCCATCGGGTCAGCCCTGGACTCCGAAGACTACGACTGCGTCCATCTGGACATGGTTAACATGTGGCATACCGCAAGTTCGTCCGCGGGCTTCCGACCGTGCTGTCCATCAATGATTCTCTTTCGCGCACATTCGAGCTCAAGGCGACGTACGCGGGAGACGGCCAAGCGTCGCCTCTTGTAGTTGGACGTCTGAAGGCGAAGAGCCTCGCGCTCGAGCGGTCTGAGTTCGGCCGGTTCGACGCAGTCCACGTGGTGTCACGAGAGGAGAGCCAGCATCTTGCTTCCAGTGCCGGTCTGACCAATGTCCACGTGATCCCGGTCTCGATGGACGATGCCTTTCTTCGCGTGCCGCCCGCGGGCGGATCGCGCCCGGTAACCATTCTTACTTCGGGCAATCTGGCGGTTCCTTCGATATGTGACCCGTTGTGCTCATTCATGAGCCGCTACTGGCGGCGGATCAGGGAGAACGCCCCCGAGACCAAATTCGTTGTCGTGGGAGGACGCGCCGCGCCGGCCGCGGCAAGGCAACTACTCGCGTCAATGGAGGGTGTGGTGTTCCACGACTGGGTCGAAGACTACGTCGGAGTGCTTGCGCGGATCGATATGTGCGTCTTCTTCGACGCACGCGCGGGCGGAATGAAGAACAGGGTCATGCAGGCGCTTGCGGCTGGTAGACCGGTGATCGGGACCAGCATGGCGCTGGAGGGAGTTGCAGGACAGGACGGGACACACTTCTTCCGTGTAGATGATCTTGAAGAGTCGTTTGATCGGCTATCCATGCTGGTGGCCTCTCGAGATCTCAGAGCGCGCATAGGGGATCAGGCTCGGGACCTGATCCTGACACGCTACAGCCAGGAAGCAACCGGCAGGGAGTGGGAGCACTTGTACATCGCTATTTCTGGCAAGCGCCAGCACTGATGTACCTGCTTCGTTCGCAAGTGACGTGATTCGCGGGCTCCGTGGCAGGATCAGCATGGGTTTGCCAAGGGGGGCTAGTGTCTACTTGCATAAATAGCTAATAGTATTCTTGCCGGTGTATCGGGAATCTTGTTCCCGATACGCACTTAGTCTCGGGAACAAGATTCCCGAAACACCCGTTACAGCATTCTATCAATCAATTATGCAACTAAGCACTAGGTCCCTTCGGGACACGACTATGGATGAAAATGAGAGAAGCAATCCGCTGGGGTTCTGGATTCTAACTCCCAACTTCTAACTTCCGTTTTCCGGTGGAGAGGGGCGAACATACATGCCATTAAGCGTTTCAGTCGCGGTCGCGACCTGGCAACGGAAGGCGCTGCTGGAGCAAGTGGTGCGCTGCCTTGAGGACCAAAGCATACCGCGCGACCAGTACCAGATAATAATTTGCGACAGCGATAGCGCGGACGGGACCGCCGACACGATGGCCGGCATCTGCCGGGAGTTCGGCAATGTCAGATATGTTAACCCGGTGGCCAACAATCTTGCCGCCAAGCGAAACGAGGGGATAAGGCAGGCCGCGGCGCCCATTGTAGTGTTTCTGGACGACGACGAGCCCCCGGCGCACGGCTTTTTGGAGGCCCACCTTAGAGTGCATGAGGGCCGGGAGGGTGTCGTCTTCTGCGGGCAGATCAGGTTCCCTAAAGATTGGGTAGCGCGGAGCAACTACTTCCGGTTCCGGGACTCCCGCCATCTGGGCCCGACGCGGCCCGATATCGACAGCCGAAACATTCCGTACTTGATGATGGCGTCGGGAAATCTTTCGTTCAAGAAGGACGAGATACTGCGGCGGGTCGGATTGGTCTCGGAGGAGTTCCATCGCTATGCCGGCGAAGACCACGAGTTTGCCTACAGAATCTGTGAGGCTGGCATCAGGATCGAATACGCGCCCGACGCGCTGGCATACCACCGCGAAGCCAACGGGAGCATCGCTCAATACGTGAAGAAGATGTTCATTGCATCTCGCGACAGCGCTCCTTTGCTTCATAGGTTGGCGCCCGGGTCGGATGACACCGGCCTGACACGCCACCTGGAACCTATCAGGGCCTCAGATGGACCAAAGGTCAAGTGCACGAAGTTTGCGCTCCGTTTGATGATAAATCCGCTCTTTGGTAGGGGGGTTCAGATCTATCTGGCCAAGACGGATCGCCTTGCATGGCTGTATTCGCCTATCCCGTTTCGCTACTTGGCGGCCTACGCCTATCTGCAAGGGGTGAAGGACAGAAAAACCGCCGGGAAACCTACCCAAGCGCAGAGGGGTAATACGTCGTGGTTCTGAATACAAACTGCGGGCAGGAACGCCCGGAACAAAGCCACCGGGCAGCGTTTCTTTCCCGACCCTCAGGCTCCTGCTTTTCCATTCGGGCGGGCTTGCACTCGGGCCCGAAACGACTGACATCGAGAACGCATCACCCAACTGCTGCATCTTGCAGCCCCGGTGGCCTTGTTCATCGCTGCCGGGTTACAAGGTGGCGGGGACCGGTTCCACCCCCTCGCACCTGGCCCGAGTCATCGGGGCGCCCTCGTTGCTTGTTCCGTGCCCTCTAATCCGGCTGGTTAAACGTGGGCACAGCGCTGGTTAGGAAGCTCTCATTGGATTTGCGGACCCGCTCGAAAGTAACCTTGTCACCCTTGACCTCGTAACCGTAAGTGATATCCGGGAGCAGTGGGTATTTTGTCCCAAAGTAATGGTTCAACACCACTCTGAATGTGTTTACGGGGCTTATCGAGGGGTAAAGGCGCTTTGCCCCGCCGCCGGGCAGATAGTAAGCGTTCATGATAGAGGCTTTGTCCGCGGTCGTCGGGCTCACGCCGGCCCGGACGGGGGTTAAGTGGCCGTGATCGCCCTGAAGAATGATGATCGGCGGAGTGCGGGATTCGGCAATGATCCTGTCGATGATCCCCTCGAGCCTCTTATTGAGATATTGGACCTGGTCCAGGTAAAGGGTCCTCCACTGAAGGCTGCTGAGATTCAACGTGAGCTCCGACCGTGGGACCGGGTGTCCATTCTTATCGAATACGTATGGGGGGTGGGTGATCAAAATGTGGCCATACACGAATACCGGCTGCCGCCCCGTCGGCACAACGTTCGTCTCAAGCTGGTGCAAGGCGTAAAGCGCGTCGGCCCTGGCCCACGTGGCGCCGGGCATGTGTGGCCCGCAGCATCGTACGGTCAAAGAGCGCCTGAGCAAACTCTGTAAGACCCAGCGAGTTCAGTATGAGTATCGCGTCCGCATTTGTCGGATAACTCCACTCTACCATACGGCCGGACGGAACGCACACATATTTGTACCCACGGCTCTTCAGGAACTCTGAGACCCTGGTCTTGCCCAGCATTCGCAAAATGCCCTGCCGGGACCGGGCCGGTAACTTTGCCTCGGCAGCCAGAGTGTCGAGGTATTCAAAGTTGAGAGACGAGGCCACCGAGCACAACGTACCGGTGTAGTTTGTCGTGGCGTGGCGCGCAACGTAGAATCCCTTTCGCGTCAGATAATCGAGAAACTCCCGGTTATCCCAGCCGTAGTCCCGGGTGAGACCAACGGGACCGGAATAAGCGTCCAAAATAAAATAGTACACACTCGGCCGGTAACCTTGCACGGGCGCCGAGGCCGATTTCCAACCCTGTTGGCACTGGTCGAGAAAGGCGTTCCACTTGCGGTCGGTCCCTTGCGCTGGCGCCGCGAACTCCCACACTATTCCAAGCACGCTCAACAGGATCAGGCCCAGCCCAGCCCACCGCATCGCCGTGTGGACGGCGGCGAGACTTCGGCCGGTGCGCGCAATTCCAACCAAAGCGATCATCATCAACAGCACCCACACCGGAAAAATGATCGCCGTTTGCCCCAGACAATAGACGCCAATTGTCACATTGGTGGCCAGGTTTACTGCGTCGCCATAAGAATAGAAGAATATCAGAAGCACGGTGACGAACATCGCCGCCCTGGTATCGTTTCTGACGATCCTCCTTACGGCCAGGCACGCCAGCACGGTTGCCGTCAAAGCAAGTGCCAGAGGTTTGAGGATGCTCACCAGGGAAACTTCGAACGTGTTGCGCGAGTAGAGGAAGACTATGGGGTAAAACGTAAACAGGAGAGGCGCAAGCATCCAGGCGTACTTTCTCGGCATTAAACTTAACCTTTCATCATCAAATACAGGGTCCGCCCGGAATCCTTCACGGCATCGCGCCTTCTGATCGCAAAGAAGCGTCCGAACTCGCGCTCGAAGCGCTCGCTGGTGTAATCCTCGAATACATCTTCCCGGTTGGCCAGGAGTCTTGCGACCATCGGATCGGTCTTGGGGACGAACTCGATCACGAGCGACCGGCAGAGCCTGGCAAAGAAACTCGCGATGTGGCCCAGCGGAACGTTATTGGATATCGCAAGGTGATGAACGAGCGCCAGGGCCATTATCGTATCGACGGGACCACGGTCGATGAGGCCCAGCCGCTCTGCGTTTGCCCATCCAATGCTCGGGCTCGGATTGGCGATATCCAGAACAAGAGGAAGTATACCAGCCCGGCCGCCGGACGAAACCAGGTCGCGGTAGTTTGCTTCCACACATGCCGGATCGATGTCAAAGGCCACAGTCATCGCTCCCGCCCTGCTTGCAAGCCGGCTGAAAAAACCGTTGTTGGCGCCCAGGTCCCAAACCCTCTCCGGCGAGAGCGCCTCAAGATATCCGGCGACGATCCGCTCCTTGTGCTCCAGAGCGGAAGCACTGTAGCTGCAATCCCGGTAGTAGTCCGCCCACTGCGTGCCTTCCGGCTTCCAACGCAGTTTACGGATCGCCGATTCGAGGCTCTCGATCAGCCCGTTAAGAGCGTTGCGACTCATCGACGCGCGTTTGTCGATGATCCGATCAGAACACCGCTTCTGGCTTGCGGCATGCATGTGGATATGCAGCATGAGACTCGAAAACCGCGTGCGCGCGGGCAGCAGCGAGCTTGCCAGATCCAGCGGCACCCCGTCGATGAAGCCGGCCATCAACCGGCCAAGCCTGATATCCGTATGGCTCATCAGCGCCAGAGGAGCCAGGAAATGCTGGCAGAACTGTCTGTAGGCGACCCACGGCCGGCCTTCGTGGTAGTCTTCGAACGACAGCGTGTCGATAAACACCGGCTTGCAGCCGATGAACTGCACGTTGTACGCGCTGGCATCCTTGAGGGTCATGCCGAACTTGATCGCTCTCTTCTGAACTGCGAGCGTGGTAATCGCGGCGTCTTTGAGCTGGCTAAAACACCACTCATAAGGATAAGAGATGAACGGCGCCTCCTCGGGCCGGATAATCCTCGCCTCCTCCTCATGAACCCCCAGTGGACGCTGCCCACTTGCATCGCTTAAGAAACCGCCCTTGCTCTGGAACGTGGTTTTCTCGTCCAGGCTGGACGATGTCTTGGGAGCGCGGCCTGCACGCCCCCGACCTCCACATGCCGGACCAACAGCCCCTCCGAGACGAGGCACTCGTAAAGCCCGGAGCTCATGAACCGGTCGTATTGAGCGGCGTAGCACGGATTTATCTGCCTGTGGATAATGCCCTGTTCTCGAAAAACAAACCCGCTGGGGTCGCGAAAAGAGCCTGTGACCCGCTCAGTCGGCATCGTCGATCCGCCTGCCGGCTATCTTGCCAAGGGTACGCCAGATGTTTTTCCAGGCCGACCTCACGACAAACGCCGCGGCTAGAACCCCGGCCGCCGCAACCTGCAGCACGTAACTTCCCGCTCCCGGGTCGATATAAGCTCGGGCGGGGGTAGAGGTCACGACACCGAGCAATGCTATCACCAAACACAGGAATAGCACCCTCGACCAATACAACGCTTTCAATGCTTGCCTTCCTATACCCGTTCGGATGGTTCTGCCCGCCAGACGCCCCGCCACCTACCATTCAGACGCGCCTCAACCCTCGGCGGTTACACCCCGAGAGCCTGGATTCCGGTTGTTTCTTTGCCCGCAAAACCTGAGGTGACGAGTCCAGAACAATTACTTCCACAACTGAACTTGGTTGTCCTTCTATTAGTGTGTGCCAATACACTAATACACGCTCCAGTCGTCCGGTGAGTCGGTGCGGATGGTGTACCTGTAGTACCTGGGTTCCGTCGGCGTAGCCATCCGGTTCCACGTAGTCGATGGTCAGCACGCCCGTGACCGATATGTAGTCGCCCACATTCACGCCCTGGCTCGGATTGGCCGTGAGCCAGGCCGCAACGCCGTAAATAGGCAGGTTTCCGGTCGTGGGCCGGTGGTCGAGAAGGCCGCTGCCGTCATCTATGTAAACCGTCGCGTCGACGCCCGCCTGGCCGGGCACATTGACATTGGTGACCTGCCCCCAGACCTTCACGCGCAAGCCAACATTACACGCCCCCTTGGAGGCGTAAAGCGCGGGCTGGTTGGGCGCGGCGCCGCCGAGGGATTTCTGGACCATCGCGAGTGGGGCCGGAACCGGATAGGAAGCGGAGTCCAGCGTCCAGGAGTAGGCCGGTATGGTGGCTTCGTTGTTGACGAGCACAAGCGGGCCGATGACGCTCACTTTGTTTCCAACAGACGGGATATTGCCCTGGGCCTGGTCGAAGAGCACCGCTATGCCCGGCGCTGCGATCATCCTCTTCGATATAGGCCCTGGTGCACGTCGCGTTGTTGTAGGAGATGGTGTCGGGGTCGACGAAGGTTACCGTCTCGTTCGAGAGCGACACGGCGCCGGTTGCGGACGACTTGGCCTGTCCGATGGTGGCGGGCGAAGGAGGGCCCATGGTGACATCGTCGATCGCGCAGACGTGCAATTCCTGGTATATCTGCCTGATCTCCAGAAACACGGTGACGATTCCCGTGCTTCCCGCCGCCGCCCCGATGCCGGTGCTGTGATACTGGCTGTTATTGCTCGGCGAACAGCCCGACCGCCAGACAATGTTCGGGCTGGTCGGGTCGACACCGCCGTTCGGGTCGATTCCGATCGCCACCTGCGAGTCGGGCGGGCTTATATTGGCATAGGTTGCGTATTCGGCGCCGACTATGCACGGCTGGCCCGCGCTGGTGACTTGCACTCTCTGGAATACGCCTCCGTACTTGAAGTCCCTGGTGGCCGCGGCCCCCAGAAAATACGATCCGTCGAAAGCCTGGAAGCCCTGAGACCACGCCTGGGCGCCGCCGCTGGGGTAGGGGCCGACGATGCCGTCTATGGGTTTCGGGGGGACGCCTGAAATTTTTGTCGTATATTGCACCCAGGGAAACGGGCTTGGCGACACGCCGTTGTGAGCGTTTTCGAAGCCGCCGTTTTCGAGCTGCGGGGTGGGATTGGGCAGCGTGTGCAGCGGCAGTTGCGCGTTGAAGACGACGCTCGTATAAAGCGGCGCCGCGGCCGATATCTGGTAGTAGTAATCGGTGTCCTCCTGCAATCCGCTGATGACCACCGCGTGATTGGTGACCATCGCGGCGGTGTCCAGCAGGGCCGTCTGGCTGCCCAGAGCCGCCGTAAGGCCGTAAGAGACCTGTGAAGTGGTGGGCACGTCGGTCTGCCAGTTGACCAGTTCGCTCATGCCATCGGGGGCAAGGCCCGTGGTGATGTTGGTGATGTTGATCGGAGTCCGGAAGACCACATCCTGCGAGGCGCCGTCGATATACCCCGCATTATGGCTGACGACGCAGCAGTGGGTACCGGGTCGAGTGGGTGAGGTTCACGAGGCGCACGCTGTGAGTCGTGGTGGGGGTGGTAATGGCGCCTGGGTCTTCCGCCACCTGGCCATAACTGGTGGAGGCGCCGTCACTCCACGAGCGAAGTGGATGGGACATCGGTGGTCCAGGTGACCAGCGCGGTGGTATCGGGGTTGAGGGGGTCGCCGGGAATGCTGACAGTCGGGCCGGAGGTGATGCTTACGGGCTGGAGATTGGTCCAGACCACGTCATCCCGACAACGTGGTCACTTCGTCATCGCCCGTGGGCTGCCAGCCTTCGATGAAGAGTGTGTATGTGCCGGCGCTTTCGACATCCAGCCACTGGGTGTTCCACTGCGGCCCCCAGTATGGCCCCCACGCGAACTCGACCCAATTCAAATAATTCGACACGTCGTCCCGGCTGGTCGAGGCGAACGGTACGACTTCCATGCGCACTTCGCAGCCGGTGGGGTCGGGAAGCAGGTCCGACAGCGCGACCGAGTAGGCGTAGGCCGCGACGGATATGGAAGCTTCTCCTCCGGTCCATGTGAACGTCTGATACACGCCGCCGTTTTCCGTGTGCCCGGACGATTGCAGCCCGCAGACCATCTGGTTATCGGGGACGCTACCAGGGGGAAGGATGTTGAAGAAGCCGCCCGGCCCCGATTTGGCCCGCCTGAGGCATGCCGGGGTTGCCGTCGGGCGGGGATTCGTACGCATAAGGGGTCCAGCCGTCCAGTCCCTGTTCGAAACTCGGGTTTACGACAGGGCTGTCCGCCCGGACGCCGGCCACCAGCCAGAGCAGGATTAGAATGAGGACGAGCTTGAGATTCATAAGGTTGGTAGGGTTAGTAGGGTTGATAGGGTTGGTAGGGATCGAGGACCATCCCTTCCCCTAACCTGCGTTAGTCACGGGTTGATGGACCAGCCTTTTCGGTCCAGGCGCCCACGTGCTCCCTCTCCCGTGCTGGGCGAGGGGAGCACAAAGTGCTGGGCAAACAGGCGTTACGTGAATAATGCGGGCTAAGCCCCTAAGATCCTACGCTTTTCCCCAGACTTCGCTGGGGAAAAGTGGCCACCTTACGGTGGCAGTTGACCAAGGCAGGCGGTCGGGTTTTTCGCTTTTCGGTTGTTAAGGGATTTGAACAACACCTGAGTCGGCTCGGGAGAGCTCCCCAGCGTTGCCCTACCCTCCGCCCAGGCAAAGCAAGTATAGCTCATCCGCCATCCCTTAACAACCATAAAGCGGAAAACCCAAAGGCGGTGCGCCGTCGAATCCGCCTTAGCGACAACAAATTGTTTCTAGGAGGGCGCTAAGCGCCTAAAACCCTAAAAACCTTACAACGCCGTATAATCGTCGATATCCGACTGCCGTCTGGGGCGCAGATTGGGCTGGACCAGGTTGTTGATCGCGATAGTGCTGCTGATGGCGGTGATGCCGACTATATCGCCGTATAAAGGCGGATTGATCGTTACCCCCGTGGCCAAATTATCCAGCGCCACTCTCATCCCGGTCTGCCCCGAGCCGTCCTGCAGGCCGCCGCCGTCGTCGACGTAAAAATACGTGCCGGAGGAGTCGACGTAGGTTACCTTTCCCCACGTTTGAATCAGCAGGCCGATATTGTTCAGGCCGACCCCGTTTGCGACACCCGGCGTGTAGGTATTGAAGCTGGGCTTCCGCCGATGGCCCTGAGGCTCATAGCCAGGGGCGTGATGGCCTGGGCATTGGCGGCCAGCGACACCGCGCACAACGCGAGCGTCAATGTTAGTAAAGCGATGGGTCTCATCAGTTACCTCTCCTTTTCTAAATAGTCGAAAGTCGAAAGTCAGAAAGTCGAAAGTCGGGACCCCACACAAGGGCATCTGGCCCCGCTGCGTGGGGTACTGAGCGCATGGCCGCCATTCCGAACGAACGTGAGGAATCTCAAAGGGATCGGATGAGTCTCACGCACCGGAGCAAGAATCCAGGCGCGGCGTTGAGATTCCTCGCTACGCGCTCGCAAGTGACATGTACCTCACGATCCGTGAGACTGTTACGCGCCAGACTTCATGCTTGATTCCTCAGCATGCGCTATTTATCCTCTATATACTATATACCTCATGATTGGCAGTTTGGCAAGTGGCAGTTTTTTTGGGAGGGGTTGTCTTTTGAATCGCAGCGGCTGTTTGAATCGCTGAGACGCTGAAGGGAATGAGGGCGCTGAAGCATCGGGTGAGACTTTGGTTCCTAAGTGCCGCGCAATCGGCGAATTGCAGCTTATGGCTGTAGAGCAACCGGGTGGGGGCGAGTCCCTTCAGCGGTTCATCCCATTCAGCGTCTCAGCGGTTCAAAATCCAGGGCTCCTGGCAATCCTACTAGCCCCACCAACCCCATTTTAACGCTCGTATTGATAATTTCCTTTGCCATGCACCGCTGAGTTAGGGGGTATTGGCACGAAATTTGCACCTATAGAAACTGAGTGAGAAAAACCGCGTGGCTGAAAGAGCTGGAAAGGGGGATATCACTTGAACACAAGGAATAGCGGCAATATTCGCTACAAATCAACTACAGTCGGATCTCCTAACAGGAGAGAAGGAGGTGAAATGATGAAGAAACTGTTCGTATTAGGTATCGTTGCAGCAATGGTGATGGGGCTGGCCGTAATGGCCGGAGCGTTACGCACTCAGCGTCACAGTGTCGGGTGGACCGATAGCAAGCGCGATAAGCTCGGCCCAGGTTAACTTCGGCGACTACCAGAACGGTATCAGTAATGACGAGACGTACATCGCGCCTACGGCGAGTTCCTACGTCGAGGTGACAACCCCCTCGATCTACAACAGCGCACAGACAATCGGCACGTTTGGGGCTGTGGCTACCACGGCGCAGGACTTCTATGTGTGGACCGTGGGTACCGTAGCGACCCCGATCGACCTGTACGCGATGCTGGTGGACGACGGCACGGGAACGGAGCCGGGAGGAAGCTGGGGCGGCACAGCGACGCCCTTGAGCGGTAGCTGGACGGTACAGAAGGTGTCGGGCGGCACCACCGTGGCCACGTTTAAGTTCACGGGAGACGCCAACACCAGTGGCGACGGTCATGATCCTAACGCCGTACTGGTCGGGGCGATTACCCCTGGAACGGCTTCGTCCCCAAATGGGTACTCAATCCAGTTTGGAGCGCCGGTCATAACCCCCGAGCCGGGCAGCCTTGTAGCCATGTTCAGCGGCCTCGTGGGCCTAGTGGGCTTCGGTATCCGCCGCAGGAAGTAATTCCAAGAGAAATAATCTTGGTGCACCAATTCATTCGATCCCGTCCCGATTCCGGGACGGGATCTCTCTCCGTCAATACCCCAAAGCAGTTAGCCAACCCCAAGCATTATTCCGGTACTTCCGGCCTCTAGCCTCTCCTCATCTCCGCCTCCCAACGCGTTCCTTTGAATCGCTGAGACGCTGAATAAGCTGAGACCGCTGAAGGGACCCGGCGCCCGGTCCGCGGGCCGCATCCTGGTCAGGGGGGAACCTATCGGCGCGAGGTTCCGCGAAATCCCTCTACTCCGCGTCATCCGCGATTCAAAACGCTGGGGCCTTTGAATCGCTGAGACGCTGAAGGGAATGAGTGCGCTGAAGTCTCGGGCGGGACGTTGGTTCCTGAGTGCGGCGCAGCCGACCAGCGGCGGGCCGGGTATTTCTTGAATCGCGGATGACGCGGAATGCCCGGAAGCTGCGGAAGGGACGCCGCTGAGCACGCTGTCCTCTGGCAATGCCGCGGTTCGACGATTCCAGCGCGCCCAGGAGGCTGCCGTACTGCCCGAGCTTCCACGAAATCCCTCTACTCCGGCTCATCCGCGATTCAAACGGACGGCGGAATCGGCGCTCAGCGGCGTTGTTAGGGAACAGCATGGTCGGGCGGCATCCCTTCAGTGGTTCACCCCCTTCAGCGTCTCAGCGATTCAAAATCCCCTAGCAATGTAGTATAATGCTTAATATATTGCAGCGATACGCTGCATTATCAGATAAGGGCCTACCGAAAATGATATTGAACAAGAATGGCGTTTTGCAAGCTCTATCTGCTCTCGGCGACCACTTGGAGCAGACAGCGGAGGAAGAAATCGACATGATTGTGTGCGGCGGATCGGCTACCCGAATGTTGCCGGAGTCATTGAGCCTCAGCGTTAGTGAAGATTTGCTTCGATTTCTGTGGCGACAGTGGTCGCAGCTTGGCCTCGCGGGCGACGTCGAGTCCCGGGATTCTTGGATAATCGACCCGGAAGCACTGTTGATATTCACTATGGACGCCGGGCGCTGCGATCCGCGACTGTTCGACGAGGTCCTTGATTGGACGGTTCGCAACCGGCGGTGGATCAGCGTGCAGCGACTGAAGAACGTTTCGAAGTGCGCAGGCGACGACGCGAAAAGGGCCTTGTCAGCCGTCGCGTCGGTTGTGGATTCTTACGATACCAAACGCAGATGGCGCTCCATTGCTCGCATTCCCATCCCGTCCGCCGATAATGAAACCCCATTCTTCATGGATGGCGCCGGTAAAGCCCTTCCGGTGATCGGTGACGTTGATCCGCACTTTGCTGGTGTAGGGTTCGTTCGCCAGCGGGTCGAGATTCGAGGTCTATCATCACCAGTGCCGATGGGCCCACCCACAAATCTGCTGTTCAAGTTGCGCTCGCTTGTTGGTATGTCACCTCGCGCCGAGGTAGTGGCCTATCTGTTGACCCACGCGAATGGCAGGGCAAGCGTGATCGCGCGGTCAACCGTTTACTCTCATCCGTCGGTGCACGATACTCTCGAGGAACTCGCGCAGGGGGGCTTGACGTACGTCGAGAAGCGCGGGCTATTTTCCATCGATGCCGAGCGCTGGTATGAGTTCCTGGGTGTTGAAAGCCGGGCCACCTGGGTTGCGTGGCCGCGGGTGTTCGCCGCGATATCGGCCTTGGCGCGGTTTTTGGCGGAATACAGGCCGGCATCCGTGTCGGATTATCTGCTGAGATCGCGAATCCTGACACTCGCGGAGGTATTGCGAGAGAAGCTCTGGGATAGTGGAATCGCCAACCCATTTCTTGTATCGTGCAGTCTGGATGAGGCTGTGGAATCGCTGCCGAGGCAGATCGGGCAACTGATGAATGAACTCAACCCTGTTGAGCGAGCGTCCTCGCCCCCCCCGCGATTCAGAAACCGCCCTTTGAATCGCTGAGACGCTGATTAGAAATGAGGGCGCTGAAGTCTCGGGCGGGAGGTTGATTCCCGAGTGGCGCGCAGACGGCGAGCGGCGGGCCGGGTATTTTTTGAATCGCGGATTACGCGGAAGGCACGGAGGACGCGGCAGGGACGCCGCCGAGCACGCTGTTCCCTGGCAATGCGACCGTTCGATCACCCCCGCAGCGGTTAGGAGGCTGCCGGTACTGCCCGAGGTTCCGCGAAATCCCTCTCCACTGCGTCATCCGCGATTCAAAGGGCGCGGCGGAGTCGGCAACTGTCCGCATTGCCAGGGAAGAGCGTCCAGGGATGACCGAACTTCAGCGGCCTCATCCCCTTCAGCGTCTCAGCGCTTCAAACCCACCCCGGAATTGGTAATCGGCTGTATTCCGAGGGAACATGCGGTGCCCAAAACCGGGCGCGGGATTCGGAAATCCCTTGTCGAGGGTAGGGTGGGGGTTCGGAAATCCCCACCCAGGGGAGCAACGTCAGGACGAAACAAGGGGGTGGATGCAGGTTGCACCCACCCCTTTTTAAGAGGCTTTCGCCTCCCAGATTTCATAGTGGCCGGATTGATTACGATTCAGGATTCACTTGCGTTATATTTCGTAATGCTCGCGGATGAGCACTACGGGAGACCATCTTCCTTTCCAGGAATGATCATGGCAATGTTATCCACGTTGGTCGTGATCCAGTAGCCGGCACCCGGTGTCAGGGTGCTGGTCTTGCCATGGCCGTAGCCCACCACGACGTAAGCGCCGCCCGCCGCATTCCATGTCTCCATGGTCGACTGCACCCAGCCAGCGGTGGCCGCAGCGCTCCAGTCCTGGGTGACGGAGCC
This sequence comes from uncultured bacterium, assembly GCA_963823885.1. Lineage (GTDB taxonomy): Bacteria > Armatimonadota > UBA5829 > UBA5829 > UBA5829 > CAWGNL01. The sequence continues at coordinate 282,614 of CAWGNL010000067.1, read as the reverse complement.
GTTCGTGAACAGGATTCGCTCGCCGGTATAATCACCCGCGCTGTTTATAGCCACGCTGTGGTTGAACGGAAGGCCGATGATCTGATAACCGCCGTGGGTTGTCCCCTGGCCGGGGAGCGAGATGTACATGTCCGTGGCCTCGATCTGGCCATTGGTGTCGTACAGGGGAGTTCCACTGCCGTCCAGATTGGGAACGCCGTCGGGAAGACCGACGTAGGTGACGTTACCGTTCAGGTTCGCCCCGGTAGCCCAGAAGCCGTTGCCGAGGAGTAGATTCCCGAATGTGGCCGGGAGGTGCGAGTTGAATGTAACGTAAGCGCCACCAGCCGTATTCCACTCGGTCAACTGGAAGGCGCTGTTCGTCTTGAACCCGCCGAAGACGCCGCTGGCGTCCGCGCCACTCTGGTTTCCGCCGACGGCCGGATCGATCGGCACGCACGGCAATGAGATCAAGTTCACGGCACCGCCCGTAACGATGGGAATGGTAACCTGGACTGTAGACTGCGCCAGGCAGCTACCCCCAATCAAAGCAACCATTGCAAGCACTAAACCTAATGTTTTCATAGTTTCACCTCCTTTCAGTAGTCTCAATTTCGAATCAGATTTGTTTATCAAGAACATCCACCTCCCCTTCTAGAAGTTGGGTTCGATCAATCAAGGAAGAGCGGAAAAGCTGAAAGCTAAAAGTGGAAAGCCCGGAACTTCCGCCGAAGTCGTTTCCCCATTTGCAATATAGCACACGACCGGCGCGTTGTCAACCCAGTAAGTAAGAGTTCACTCCTGATGAGTACACGTCATGCTGACCCTGAACTTGATTCAGGGGATTCAGCATCTCGCATGAGACCCTGAATCGAGTTCAGGGTGACGTATTCTCATTGTTTGTGAGCTGATGCCCCAGTAATAATACTTAATTGTGCCAAAGTCTAAAAGTCAAAGATCGGGAGCCGCATCCATGCGGGTCGCGATTATGGGATGGAATAAGTGCGAGTGTTCGATGATGGGGGTTCCGACGCCGGAACCGGATCTACTTCTCCTTTCGCCCTGCTCACTTTAGCAGCGGCTTGTTCCTTTAAGAATGTCTTCCCCGTCGGGGGGAAGAGGATCCCGTCCCGAAAACGGGACGGGATCGATTAATTGGTGCACCAAGATTATTTCTCTTGGAATTACTTCCTGCGGCGGATGCCGAAGCCCACGAGGCCGACGATCCCGGTGAACAGGGCAACCATGCTGCCCGGCTCCGGAACGGGAGCGGGCACTCCCTGGAAGATCGCGTACTCCTGCGACCCAGCCCCAGTCTGGGCGGTGCCGGGGGTAATCGCTCCCACCAGTACCGGCCTTAGGATCCTTGGCGTTGCCGGTAGTGTTGGCATCTCCCAAGAACTGGAACGTGGCCACGACTGTGTTGCCGGCGGTCACGTTCAGGTACCGTCCAGTAATCGCTCAGCGGCGTCGCTGAACCGCCCCAGGATCCTCCTGATTCGTTTCCGGTGCCATCGTCCGCCAACTCCGCGTACAGGTCAATCGGGGTTGCTACGGTACCCACGGTCCACACCTGGAAGTCCTGCTTTGTCTGAGCCAGGGTTCCAAACGTGCCGATTGTCTGTGCGCCACTGTAGATCGAGGGGGTTGTCACCTCGACGTAGCTCGCTGCCGTAGGCGGGATGTATGTCTCGTCGTTCAGGATACCATTCTGGTAATCACCGAAGTCCACCTGAGATGAGCTTATCGCGCCCACTATCGGTCCACCCGACACTGTGAGGCTGAGTGTGTACGCCCCAGCCATCGCGGCCAGACCGAACACGAGTGCGGCAACGATACCTAATACGAACAGTTTCTTCATCATTTCACCTCCTTCTCTCCTGTTGAAGAGATGCGAATGTTGTGGATTTGTTGCGATTGCTCGCTATTCCCTGTGCTCAAGTGATACCCGGTCTAGCTCTATCGGCTCTTGGTAATTCTCACTCAATTGCTATAGCGGCAATTTTCGTGCCAATAACCATCGGCCCAGCGGTGCACCATAGGGAAAGTATGAGCACAAGACTTAAAACCAGTATTTTCTCCAGGGGCTAGGGGTTAGGGGCTGGGGACTAGGGACCGGAAGGAACACCCTGTCGCCGCAACGTTCTCTTTGCTCCTTAGCCTCTCCAATTGCAGTGTATCACCGAAATAGCCGGTTGTCAAGGCCTTTCTGCTTAAAATTACACTACATGTTCCTTGCATTTTGTGGAAGGCGAGAAAAACCTCTACTATCCCAATGTAGCACGGGAAACAGGCTCTGTCAATAGGTAAATTAGAAATCAGGTATTTGTACTAGGGGGCGGGTTGGAAATTGGAAATTGGAACCCCGGGCGGCGGTTTCGAATCGCTGGGTTGTTTGAACCGCTGAGACGCTGAAGGGGATGAATGCGCTGAAGCTTCGATCGAGACGTTGATCCCTGACCGTGGCGGAGTCGGCGAGTGGGGGCAAGTCCCTTCCGCGGTTTCCGGCTGTTCCGCGACATCCGCGATTCAACACCGTGGCGGCATAGGCGGGCGGGGGCGAGTCCCTTCGGCGGTCTCATCCGGCTTCGGCGTTTCCCGTCTTTTGAATCGCTGAGACGCTGAAGGGGATGAATGCGCTGAAACCGCGATCGAGACGTTGATCCCTGACCGTGGCGGCATAGGCGGGCGGGGCCGGGTCCCTTCAGCGGTCTCATCGCGTTCAGCGTCTCAGCGATTCAAACCCCCAGCGCGAAATGCTGTATACTAATGGAGCGCATTGCGGGTCGAGGTTCCAATTTCCAATTTCCAATTTCCAAACCGGGGGGTGATAAACATGCCACGTAATCCCGCGGTAGCGGGCATGTTCTACGAGGCGGATGCGGAAGGGCTTGCACGGAGCATCGAGCGGGGCTTTCTGGGGCGGTTCGGGCCGGGGAAGCTCCCCGAGCCGCCGGAGCACCGGTCGGGGCGCGTGCTGGGGCTGGTGTGCCCGCACGCGGGCTATGTTTATTCGGGGGGCGCGGCGGCTTGTGCCTTCGATGCGCTGGCGAGCGACGGCATTCCCGATACGGTAGTGCTTATCGGGCCGAACCATCGCGGCGCCGGGACGGCGGCGGCCATCGACCTGGAGCCGGAGTGGGCGACTCCGCTGGGCACGATCGAGACGGACGTCGAAACCGCCCAGGCGATCCTGAGCCGGTCACAATACACCGCCCACGATGACCGCGCCCATATTGGCGAACATTCGCTGGAAGTGCAAATCCCGTTCCTGCAGTATATCAGCCGGAGCGCGCGGGCTGTTCCTCCAAGAATCGTGCCGATCACCATCGCTTACCTGCGGGCGAGCGACGCCCTCGCCCTGACCCAAGACCTGGGGAGCGCGATCGCCGAAGCCATCCGGGGCAAGAGCGCGGTGGTGCTGGCAAGCAGCGACTTCACCCACTACGAGTCCAAATCCGCCGCCCAGGCGCGCGACGCGCTGGTGATAGAGCAAATACTCAAGCTCGACCCCGAGGGGCTGCTGCGGACCGTCCACACGCAATCCATCTCCATGTGCGGCCCCGTGCCGGTCGCGGTTATGCTCACCGCCTGCAAGTCGCTCGGTGCAGCCAACGCCCAAATGCTTACATATTATACGTCCGGCGACGTCACCGGCGACACGGAGCAGGTGGTGGGATATGGGGCGTTGGTGGTTTTGAATCGCTGAGGCCTCTCCGGGTGGCGATTTCCGAATCGCCACCCGGAAGCGGAATCTCGTGGTATTCTTGCCACCAGCGCCGCAAATCATGTCATTCCGAACGAACGTGAGGAATCTCGACCTATCGGTTCGAGGCTCACATACTAAAAGGAGGCCAGAGTGTTCAGGCAGTTCTACGTCTACATAATGTCTAGCGCATCGGGCGTGCTGTATACCGGCGTCACTAACGATCTTGTGCGCCGGGTTTACGAACACAAGAATAAGCTCATACCCGGATTTACCGCCCGCTACAATGTCACCATGCTGGCCTACTATAAGGTGACGTCCGACGTGCGTTTGGCCATCGCACGCGAAAAGGAAATCAAAGCGTGGCGCCGTATCAAGAAAGTGGAGTTGATCAGATCCCTCAATCCGGCTTGGGTGGATCTTAGTGCGGCATGGTCTTGAAAGCACTCTCGCGCTACGGTGAGTGGAACTCAGGCGCAACGTTGAGATTCCTCACATTCGTTCGGAATGACAGCCATGCGGCAATTAGGTAATAGCTCGGGATCGTGATTACATGTCACCGCATATGTCATTCCGAGCAAGTGACGGCGACGCTGTCGCCGTTACATTGGAAAGAAACCGACGCCCCCGATGTTTCGGGGTTTCTGGTGATCAGGTCCGACGAGCCGGGCTAGGCCAAAATCCCGAAACATCTGCAAGAAACCGACCCCCGGTGTTTCGGGAATCTTGTTCCCGAAACTGGGGAGTTTCTTAGGAGCGTCCGACTGTGCGACAGGCACACGGTAGTTTCGTAAAGAAACCAGCCGGGCTCGCTATGCTTCGCGGGCGACTGCCCCGAAGCCCCCGGCAGCGGAGGTTTCTTAGGAGCGGGTAGCGAGGAATCTCAGCGTTGCGCCTGAATCTTTGTTCCGGTGCGTGAGACTCATCCGAAAGGTTGAGATTCCTCACATTCGTTCGGAATGACAGCCATGCGGCGATCAATTCCCTATCTCACCGATTCAAAACCCGAGGCGCTGGAACCGGGCCGGGAGTGGCCCGCGGCGCCGGCGGCCTGGCGGCGGGCGGGACGACCGGCTTGGGGCTCGGCTTGGCGGCGGGCGCGACCACTGGCTTCGCGTTCGGTTTTAGCCGATAGCTGGCCTTATACATATCCTGGGTTATGGTGATGTTTACCGCCATGGGCGGCAGCTCGGCCGGGGCGGCGGCGCCGGCGGAATCGGGGACGAGGTCGAACGATAAGGCGAATCTATCGCCGGCGCTGACGCGGAACGCGGTCGATTTCGCGGTTGTCTTCCAGCCGGCAGGCAGAGTCACGCTGATATTGCCCCTGATCGCCAGGTTACAGTCGTTGACCAGCAAGGCTTCGATATGCGGTTTGCCGTTTCGCGTCGAGTATACGGCGGTGAAATCGACCGGAGTCATGGCCGCAATAGTGGTGTCGCGCTGTTCGGAGTCTTTTATTATGGTGTAGGCGGTGGCCCTTGCCGCTTGCAGGAGCCAGCAGGCCCGGGAGATCGTATCGGCGGTGTGATCCGCATCCTGCCTGTTTGTCGGGACCACGGACTGGAGGGCGAGGTCCTGCGGCGCCAAGATAATCTCTGCGGAACGGAACCATTCCTCATATTCAATCCCTGAGTTCACGAACTCCGTTGCCTGCTGCAGCAGGCTGGCCGCGCCTGATGCCATGGCGCTCGGCAAGTTGGTCATGCCGATCGCACTCGGCGTGGACCTTCGGCTTGAGGGCCTTGAGGCAGTGCAGGGCCTTCGGGCTGCCGACCGTGCCGGGGATGGTGACTTGCATTCCCCGCGCCAGGCTCTGGGAACTCTTCGCCCCGACGTAATCGCCATTTATATAAATATCGCAGCCGGGTTCCTTGAGGCCGGTCACCCGCAGCGTGAAGGCTTGCGGCTCCGGCGTCGTGCTCTGCACGTACAGGCTAATCTGCCTGCCCGTTTTCTCGACACCGCCTTTGGTGTCGAGAGTTTTCGTGTCGCTCTTCGCGGTGGCTGTAGTATAATCCAGCGTGACGGTCGCCGCGCGCGCGGCGACCGCGATCGCGACCAGGGCAAGTATGATGGCTAATCGTAATCTCAACTTAGATATCTCCCTTGAAAATAGCTTATAGCAGAGAGCAGAGACCCAGGAACTCTCGTCCGCAAGCACGTGCCTGGCTTCCGCGTTTCCCCCTCACCCCAACCCTCTCCCATCCGGGAGAGGGAGCACAAAAGCGCTCGATCTCAACGTCATGCCTCTGCAAACAACGCCGCGCCGGAACTCCCCTCGCCCTACACGGGAGAGGGGCCGGGGGTGAGGGTGGAACGCCGGGCCCAGTTCCCCGGATTTGCAACCCGCGAGCAGGCGATCTTCACGGTCGATTCCCCAGATAGTTCTACCATAACCTACGGTAAAACTATTATAACAAGTGCCTTCGCGCGCCGCAAACGCGTGGGTTTTGACGGGGGGCCTTTGAATCGCGGATTACGCCTCGTATGCTTGAATCGCTGAGACGCTGAACGGTATGAGACCGCTGAAGGGACTCGCCCCGGCCCACCGACTCCGCCCTGGTCAGGGATCAACGTTCCGCTCCAAGCTTCAGCGCATTCACCCGCATTATTCACGTAACGCGTGTTGGCCTGGCACTTTGTGCTCCCCTCGCCCTCACGGGAGAGGGGTTGGGGGTGAGGGTGGAACGCCGCGATCGATGAGCTTGTGCCTGATTGCAGCGTTTCCCCCTCACCCCAGCCCTCTCCCATCCAGGAGAGGGAGCACGTGGACGCCTGAACCAAAAGGCTGGTCTATCAATTCACGAATAATTCGGGTTCATTCCCTTCAGCGCCTCAGCGATTCAAAAGACGGGAGACGCTGAATGAGGCGAGATCGCTGAAGGCAACTTGGCCCGGCCCGCCAGCCGCGCCCTGGTCAGGACGTAGCCCCTGGCGCGAGGCTTCCGCGCGCTCCGTCCCATCCGCGTAATCCGCGATTCAAAGCCGTTTATGATATACTATTTGAAAATATTCGGAGGGTGAGTATGCGCAATCGAGTGAGCGTTGCGGTGATTATGGCGGCGTTTGTTGGTCTGTGCGTGTTTGGTTCGGGCTGCGCCAGTAAAGAGCAGCGAGCCGCGAGGCGTCTGGCGGACGCCGGGCAGCTCCTGCGGGAGAAAAAAGTCTCCGATGCCCGGGCCGAGATCGATGAGGTCATAAAATCCGACCCCAAGAACGCCAAGATTTACAAATCGGCTATCGCGACCTGCGAAAAGGCAAGGGCCTGGGCCGAGGCTGGGCGGGTTCGCGAAATGCTCATTAAGAGGTGGAAAGCCCTCGACCTGAAGCCGTCGATGTCCGACAACGAGGCTGTCGATACGTACATGTTCGCGGGTGACGACTATCAGAATGCCCACGACGCAGCTTCGGCGGAGCGCGTGCTCAAGGACGGTCTCGCGACTTTTCCTGATAACCCAACCCTCTTGAACGCCCTCGCCTACTTATACGCCGACCAGGGGATCAAGCTGGATGAAGCCCTCTCGATGGAGACCAAAATCGCGAAGCTGGCGCCGAATAACCCCGGCGTGCTGGATACGCTCGGCTGGACGCAGTTCAAGCGGGGGGACTTGAAGCCGGCCGCCGCCAATCTCCAGCGGGCCGTCAAGATCGAGCGCCATGTCGCGGTGGTACACTACCACCTCGGGGCGGTCTACGCGAAAATGGGGCGCAAAGACGATGCCCGCGGCGAGCTCAACAAAGCCCTGCTGCTGGATAGCAGCCTGACCGAGGCATCGGAGCTGCTGAAGCGGCTGGGAGAAGGCTCCTAGGTGACAGGTGACAGGTGTTGGGTGATGGAAGGGATGTCCCTTCCCCATCACCCATCACCTATCCTCGAGCGTTTCCAAAATCCGCAAGCCTGCTCCTCACATTCGTTCGCAAGTGACAGCCATGCGTTCAGCGCCTACGATTCTGGAACGCCTACCTCCCGCGTGCAGCGGGAACTCGAAGGACTCCACCCCCGGGATCACCTCGAATTGTCGTTCCGCCGCACGGCGGGTTGTGCGGCTCGTTTCGGGAAAGGGGTTTCCCGAAACAACGGAATTATCAATTTCCCCCTCCCCTCTCGTCGATCACTCTTTTGGCCTTGCCTTCGCTCACGGCAGGCTTCCCGGCTCGACTATCTCGACATCCACGGTGAATCCGAGCTGGTCCCTGAGATGCCGCTGCAAATCAGTCCGGTGGGCGAGCAGTGTGTCGATGGAGCCGTCGAATCCGCCCCGCGCGAGTTCCACTTTCACGTTCATCCGGTCGAGTGCTTCCTTCCGGGTCAGGACAATCACGTAGTTGCCGCCAAGCCACTTGTGACGCATTACCACTTCCTCGATCTGGCCGGGGAAGACGTTGACCCCGCGCACGATGAGCATGTCGTCCGACCTGCCCACCATTCTCGCCAGGCGAACGTGTTTGCGCCCGCAGGGGCAGTCGCCCTCCAATATGCGGGTGAGGTCGCGCGTTCGGTAGCGGATGATCGGCATGGCGGTGCGCCGGAGGGTGGTCAGAACAAGCTCGCCCACCTCTCCGGGCTTCGCGGGCTGAAGGGTCTCGGGTCGATCACCTCCACCAGATAGGCGTCTTCCCAGATATGCATCCCGTTTTGATGCGGGCACTCGAACGCCACGCCGGGGCCGTTCATTTCCGTTAGACCATAGCTGTTGAACGCCTTGAAACCGAACAGGTCCTGGAGCTTCACACGCATTTCCTGGGTATAAGGCTCGGCCCCCAGTGCCGCGATCTTGATGCCCAGGCTGGCGGGGTCGTCGCCGCCGGGAATCATTCGCTCCGCCACGTGCATCGCGTAGCTGGGAGTGGCGTGGATCACGGTAACGTGAAAATCGCGAATAAGCATTATATGTCGCGCGGTATTGCCCGCCCCCGCCGGAATCGTCCACATTCCAAGCCGCTCCGCGCCAAAGTGCAGCCCCAGCCCCCCGGTAAACAGGCCGTAACCCGACATATTCTGGAAGACATCGCGCGAAGTCGCTCCGGCGCAGGCCAGGCAGCGCGCCATCAGCTCGGCCCAGCAGTCGATATCTTCGCGCGTGTAAAAAATGGCGACCGGCCTGCCGGTGGTGCCGCTGGAGGTATGCATTCGCACGACATCCTCGGGGTCCACCGCCAGCAAGCCCGTCGGATAGCCCATCCGCAGGTCGTCCTTTGTGGTAAAGGGCAGCCTGGAGATGTCGTCCAAACTCAGGATGTCCTCGGGGCAAAGCCCCATCTCGGCGAACCTGGACCCGTAGTAAGCGGACTTCGCGGCCCGCGCGACGCTGCGCCGCAGCCCCTCGGACTGCGCCGCCCGAATCTCGTCGCGCGACATCCACTCGAACCGCCCGCCGACCGCGTCTGATATGTCGATCATGCCCGCCTCCGGGAAGGGAAGGGTGTTGGGTGTGGGGACCGGGTGTTGGGTGATAGGTTATGGGTGTTGGAAGGGACCGGACTCCCTTCAATCACCCATCACCCATCACCTAATATTCCTATTAACCCTGAAACCCTATTAATCCTCCGGGAACGGTGCTGGGTGGCGGGTGAAGGGACCGGACTCCCTTCCAACACCCAACACCCATCACCTGCCACCCAATATTCCTCCCTTTCCCTTCTCCAGCCCGCTTGCCCGGAACCCGATAATGGGTATACACGTCAATAGTATTGGATGAGGTGAAGAAAGTAACGACGGCGGCGGGTGTTGGGTGATAGGTGTTGGAAGGGACGGGACTCCCCTTCCCTTCCAACACCCATCACCTGATAACCAACACCTTGCCCCTTCCCGTGAGAGGAGGCGGTCTTTGTGGCTGAGGAACCTGAAGAATTATTCGATGCCCCCGAGACCGTGAGCGAGACAATTGAATACGCCCAAGACCTGGAAGATAGCCCTGAGATCGATCCGGAGGGAGAGCAGGAACCCGAGCCGGAGGACAGGGAGTCTGCAATTCGCCGGGCGGAGATGGAGCAGGAGTTCGCCCGCTATGAGCGCAACTACAGGGCCCGTAGAATACGAGACTTGACCAGGGCGCCTGTTCGCAAGACCTCGAAACGCCCAGGCACGAGAGCCAGGGGCCGGGGTTAGGGACTAGTGTCTACTTGCATAAATAGCTAATAGTATTCTTGCCGGTGTATCGGGAATCTTGTTCCCGATACGCACTTAGTTTCGGGAACAAGATTCCCGAAACACCCGTTAATTGTTTCTAACAGGGCGCTAAGCGCCTGACGCAGCAAAACACCACGGACCCGAGGGCCGTGGTGCTTTGAATACTATACGCGTCTAGCAGCCTTTGCTATCAGGCCCCTTAGCTGTGTTCTGTAACCCACCTGTCCAGCCGGAAGACCCAGTCCGATTCCTTTCCGGACAGGAACGCAGCCTGGTTCTCATGTCACCATTTATCGCATTTGTTGCACCAAGGGTGTCGCCACCGTTGGCCTGCTGAATCAACTGGGACAGCGTCCTCGCGTATACTGCGTCGAAGCAGGCTATGGGTTGAGCAGCCGGCTCGGCGATAATGGCTTGGGCCTTATCGCAGCAAGGCTGGAGTTGTCCTCCGCACGAAATCATCCCGTACCAGCCCTGCAGCTTGGCGTTTGCGCTGGTGAGGTAACCGTTGATCTCGCCGGAAATGTCGCGAAGGTTGCCGCTGACGGCACGGCCCGCGCCGTATTGCGTGACGGCAATGATAGTGCTATACTGCGCATACATGGTCTGCGCATAAGCCGGGTCGAAGTTAGGGCACTGCAGACCCTGCAGGCAGTTGCAAGGTCCGGCTCCCATCGAAGACGGCACGGCAACCGGGCAAGGGCACACCGGAGGGCATACCGAACAAGCCGGCGCCCCGCAAGTGGGAGCGGCACAAGCCGGAGCAGGACATGGCCGGACATGGCGCAGGACAAGGCGCAGGACACTGCACCTGAGCAGGACATGGCGCTGGGCAAGGCGGGGTCGCGGAGCCGCAAGTACAATCCGCCCATGCAACCGACGCCGCAAGAATCAAAACAGCCATTACTAGCGTCCATTTCGCGTATCTCATCTTTCAACCTCCCGTTAAGCATGAACGCTTTCTCACGTATATTATACCGTCCACTGTCAGAGAATGAACCGTATTACTATCTTACAACTGAAATCCTATACAAGCTGTACCGAATTTCAAAGGCCGCCCCGGATTTCAGTTGTAAGATACTACACTTTTCCCCGGACTTCGCCGGGGAAAAGTGGCCACCTTACGGTGGCAGTTGAAGTTCGCTACTAGTGAGTTACCACGTCATCCTGAACTTGTTTCAGGACCCACCTTCTGCTTCCGTAGGTGCTGAAACGAGTTCAGCATGACGCAGTATCCGTTGCTGTTCATCACTCATCTCTCGTAGCGACAACGAATTGTTTCTAGGAGGGCGCTAAGCGCCTAAGAAGAAAGCACCGACCTTCCGAGTTGCGCAAAGGCAGTAGTGATTTTCCGGCGATAGCCCTTTTGCCTGCGGCTGCGCCGCTCTAGGCCAGAGTGTTTCGAAAGTTGGGGGAACACGCTTGCCACACGCTTGCGTATCTTGAAGAGGTTGGAGCAAACAGGGCTTGCGCCAGGCGGCGTTACGTCCGATAATGTCGAGGGAAGTCAAAAGTCAAAAGTCGGAAGCCGACCGCTTCCCACTTCCAATTTCCAGACCGGGGGCTGCCGTGGAAGAAAGCAATCTACTCAATCAGATAATGGCACTTAAAGAGAAGCTCAACCGGGCGATGCGTCGAACGGAGGGCCTCAAGGAAAAGAGCAAGTGCCTGGAAATGCAATACCATGACGCTCGCGAGCGCGAAGCACGCACCAGTGATCTGGTGATGGAGCTCATAGAGCGCCAGCGCGAGCTCAACGTGATGCTCAACCGCGCGAACATAATGATTCACCGCTCTCAGGAGGCGCTGGCGCTGACTTCCACGGAGTTCAATGAAATGGCTAAGGCGCTGCCCGAGCGAAAAAAAGTCGAGTGGGCCGATCGAGTCGCCAAAGTCAACGAACTTTTCAAGAAGACCGGCTTCGAAGACGCCGAGACCGCCGCCGGCTCGCCCGCACCGCAAGCCGAAGCGTTCGACGCCGGGGAACTCAAGAAGGAATCCGACGAGGCATTCGCCCGGACATCGATTTGGAACCGCGCCGAGAAACACAACCCCGAGAGAGTCGAAGCAATGCTCCTTGAAGATGATAATCCCTGCCCGCACGCCGAACCCGCGGACAATATTGTGCATCGGGGCGCTGCGAGCGAAGAAACATGCGCATCCGATGACGAGCCGTTCATCCAGCAGCAGCGAAAATCCTGGTGGCAGGTTTTAGGGTTATAGGGTTTTAGGGGAAGGGTTTTAGGGTTAGTAGGGTTAATAGGGTTAGTAGGGTTAGGCGCTTACCAGTAAAATTCTCAACAGCTTGTATAGAAAATTGTTTCACGGAATGTTTCACGGCCCTCTGCTGAACTCATTCCGTGGACTTTTTCGCGTTTTCGCGATTAAATTTGGTTCCGGCTCTGCCGGTTTAGGGAAGGGAACGTGCTTCTCTATCGAGGGCTTTGTTCCCTTCCCCTATCAACCCTAAAACCCTTACCATGAAGTCTTGCACGATTCTCGCGGCCTGGTGCTGCATAATACTGATTATTCTGCTGGGCGGACCCTGCTGGGCGTTCAGGCCCAAAGTGGGTGTCAGCGCGGCCACGGTGACCGTCAACGGCAGGGCCGCTATAGCTTTCCGGACCGGCAGGGGCAAAAGCTCCGCGGCAAAACGAGCCCAGCTTGCATTCGAGCGGCTCAGGAGCGTGGTCGAACACGGTGCGGGTCCGGATTCGCTGTTCGTGAAGACGGGCAAGCACTCCGCCCGTGTGTTCTCCGGCGAGACCCTGATTTGCGTCGCCGGCTCGCGCGACGCAAAAAAAGCCGGCGTCAGCCCCGCGGCGCTCGCGCGGATGTGGATGTCGCGCACGAAGATCCTCCTCGCAATGCCGCCTATCATCCTCAGCGCGCGCGAGCTTATCATCCCACTCGGTGAGCAGCGCCGGGTGGATATCGGCGGGGCCGCAACCGGACCCATCCACGCAGCCTCGCAAACGAGCGCGGTCGCGACCGTCGCTATCGAGGCCAGGGGCAGATACATTCGCATCGCGGGCAAACGCCTTGGTGATAGCGTGGTCGATATCACGGTGGAGGGCGAGAGCGCCCACTTGCCGGTATTCATCAAGAAATATGCCGGGCAGATGGCGCGCCAGCCGGTCGCCGAGGTCACCGGGAACCCTTGTTCATATTCCATTTTGGACTACGCGGCCAGGCAGGCGACCTTGCGCAACGTCGTGCTGGAGCCGGGAGCGCGCATAGATATCCCGTCGATCGAATACATCAAGCGGCCCCTGGTCTCCGGGCAGAAGCGCACCGTGACCGCCAATGTCAGGATCACCGGCGAGGGCTACATCCCGTTCCTTGCGCGAATTTCGGTGCAGGTCCGCAGCATCGCGATGCCCCACCGGGACCCCAAGGAGCTTTTCTACAGCAACGATCCGGAGCGAATTACAGGTAGCGAATTGCTCTTTGGCCGGGGGAAGCTGCGTCACCGACAAGTCGAGCAGAATCCTCTACCACCACCAGAATGTGATAGGGCAAGCGCGCGCATCTTTCTGATAGAGATCATCAACCCGGAGAGCGCGCACGGCATCGTTTCGGGTGTTAAAGGGTGTGGCAGGCCCGATGATCGACACGGTGGAGGCGGGCAACGAGGCGGGATCGGCGTTTGTGTGGAACTACCTGCGCGATATGCGGGGTGATGAGAGAGTGCCGCCTCGATCGAGACTGATTCTGGTCTCGGAGGTGCTTGGCAATCAGGAAACCGCCAGCGGGGTCCTGCAAGATCGATCAGGTGAAGGGCCGCGGCGCCTGGATAAGAATCACGGCGCTTCAGCCGGGACAAGACGACGTCTCGGTAGGCGATATTGCCCCCGTTCCAAACCTGCTGCTGCTTAGAACCTCCTCCAAAGACATTTATCCCACGCCGTGCAAGAACCTGGAGGCCGATTACGTCATCGGGCAGTGATGGGCGTTCATCCCGATAGGCAAGCAGGCCATTGCCGGCTACTCCACCCACAGCCAGCTTGACGGCAACTACGGCGTGACCTACAACATCGATGTGAAGGTCAGAACCCCGGTCGCGAGACGAGGACCGTCAGTGTCAACTTCGAGCCGACCGCCGGCGCTCACTTCGGGCATATTCATTGTCAACGGGAAGCTGGTTTTGGTCAGGCAAATCCAACCGCCGGCGGAGGCGAGGCTGGCGTCATTTCGCCTCGCGCGGGAACGCGAGAACAATTCGGATGTGACATGCCGCTAGCCGGGTCCAGCTACCCCGCTCAACTGGTGGTGAGGAGCTAGATGATAGATATGCGAATACTTGGGATCGACCCTGGAACCGCCACCACGGGCTACGGATAATCGACAAAGTGGGCCGGTCACCGGCGATGGTGGACTACGGCGTCATCACCACCAGCCCGACGCGCCGCGCGCGCCTGCTGGATATCTACACCCAGATCAACAAGATAATCGACCAATACTTACCCCGACGTAGTGGCAATGGAGCAGCTTATCGCGAAGAACCAGACCACGGCGATAGCGGTCGGCAAAGCCTGCGGGGTGATGCAGTTCGCCGCGGCGCAGCGAAACCTCGCCGTTGTGGAGTACACCCCGATGGAAGTGAAGCAGGCGGTGGTCGGCTACGGAGGAGCGGAAAAGAAGCAAGTCCAGTATATGATCCAGCGGATCCTCAACCTCAAGGAACTACCCAAGCCCGACGACGCCGCCGACGCCCTCGCGCTGGCCGTCTGCCACGCGCATTCGGAGAAGCTTAGGGGGCTGGGGGCGGATCCCGGACAGGCGTCAGCCCCCGGATCCGTTGCAACCGGCCAATATCGGCTTCGCATAAGAACTCCACCCTCACACCGTTTCGCCTGAGATGCTCCCTATGTGACCACCAGCCGGTGTCCACGGCTTGCAAAACAGTGGGTCTTACCCTCGGCAAGGGCGGACCGCCACGAATTTCCTGTCCTTCGTGTGGAGTCGCTCAACGCGGGGGCATCAGGGAACTGATCGAAGCTGCCGTCTACCGAGTCGGTGCAAGTGATATTTACCAATTCGCACCTACTCGGGTTGCATCTGTTCGTAAGCACCCATTTAAGAAAGGCATCGCCCGGTCCCGGCTGACCCGACTCGCTGAGTTTTCTCTTGTACTCACCGATGATAAGCCAATGGTCGTCCAAGACCAGCTTGACACCCCGTTGTATCTCATGTCAGCCGGCGAGCACAAGACAGGACGCAATCAGGAGACGCCTGGTCAGAATTGTCCATTGGCGACCACGGCGACATTCGTATCTACAATGACGCACATTGGTCGTCCACGTCCATCGTATTCTTTTGTTGTCGCCGCATAGATGCCTCGGTCATCCTGACGACCTCTCCCATATCATCTCCAAAGAAGTCAGCCGCCAGTTGCGTATGTTACCGAACTCGTCAACATCCAGCGGCTCGATTGCTGACTGGGCGCCCTTCATCTCGCAGAAATAGAGCGCCGTCTGATCCGCGGAGACAGCTTCTTCAGCGATCCGACGCTGGAGCCGTCGCAACAAGTGCTCGCTGTGGCTCTCCACGATTATCTGGACGTTTCTGCTCGTGGCCACCTCGATGAAAACGTCCGCCAGTTGGGCCTGCACCGAAGGATGCAGATGGATTTCCGGTTGTTCGAAGATGACAACGGACCCTTCCGGCACATAGAAACACAACACGATTACCGGAAGTATCTGGGAAATGCCAAACCCGACATCTGTGAGTAGGACCTCCGGGCTAGAATCAGTCTTACGAACTCGCAATTCGTAGTCCTTGCGATTTTCCGCGATTGGCTCAAGTCTGTATGAATATATGAGGCCCATCTCCTTCAGCCAGAAGGTGACTCTCTCCTCCACCGTTTGACGCGGTCTCCCCCGACCGAGCGGGACAGTCATTTTCTTGAGACGTGAGGAGAGCAGCGCAGGGACTGCGTAATCGCCGTACTTCCCGACGTCGGACACGCTCTCCCCGGCCCAGGGATAGGAACGCTTAGGGTAATCGCGGAGCGGACCCAGATATGCCATTCGAGAGAACAACTGCTCAAAAGCCAGAACGAAGTCGGCCAGAAACCCCACGTTCTGATAGTAGGCCGCTACCTGGTCCGGAAACCCATAGCACTTGACAGGCGGTGGCAAAGACCACGGGCGCCCCTGTGCTTTCGCGCCTCGTAGCCCGATAGCACGAATTCATACTTGCCCTGCTCTCGCCGCATGCCCGAACTCATGTCCATCCAAGGCATAACTAAACTCCCTGACGACGATTGCGTCCGCTTCGTATCCGATCGCGGTCTTGAAATCCAGGGAGCGGGTTTGTCGGGTAGCCACACCACGGGTCGGCATCCTGAATCCTGAGTGGTTTCGGGAGCGTCCACTCGACCTCCAACTCTAGCGAGTTGCTGGTATCGTGCCCATAAATCAGGTAATGGAATGTGCCCAGATCCACTGAGGATCGGTCGTCGACCGGGTCCTAACCGCGCGGCTCCGATCCGCACTCTGCACCGTCTATTTTAGCATGAGCGGTCTTGAAGCAGGCTGGTCTTCCCCGAGCTATTCGCCCCGAACAGGCCGGTAATTGGGGCGAACGGAAGGCTTTTCGTGTCTTTCCAGGACTTGAAGTTCTTCGCATGCAAGCACTTTATCATGTCTGAGGTTCCTCCTGTTGCCAGAGCGTCTCCTGACCACTTCCGGGCGCCCGGGCATCGTCCTTCAGTAGAACGTCCGTTCCAATTCGTCCCCGATGGCGTCCATCGCTCTATTATACCACGCGCACAGGCATTCACCGGCCGCCGACCATCGATACCTCGATCGCCTTCAGCGATCTTTCCACGACCTCATCCAGGTCCATCGAAGCGTCGATCACCACGAACCTCTCGCTCTCGTGCCGCGCGGTCTCAAGGTAACCCTTTCGCACGGCCTCGTGAAACGCCCGCTTCTCCATGGAAATTCGGTCCCGGCCAACCTGCCGGGCGAGGCCGTCTTCGGCGCCCAGGTCCAGGAGGATCGTGATATCCGGCGCCAGGCCGCGGGTGGCAATATCATTGAGGTATCGGATAGTGTCGAGGTCGATGCCGCGGGCGTGGCCCTGGTAGGCGAGGGTGGAATCGGTGAAGCGATCGCAGATCACGACGCCGCCGCGCCGCAAGGCGGGGAGTATGACCGTGTCGACGTGCTGCGCCCTGGCGGCTTCAAATAACAACAGCTCGGCGATTTCGGAAATTTCGTTGTCGGAGTCGAGAAGTATCGCCCTTATCCCCAAAGCAACCGGGTCACCGCCCGGCTCCTGGGTCAGCGCTATCTCGCGACTCGGGCTTGCGAGGCGCATACCCAGCGCCGCCGCGACCGTGCTCTTCCCGGAGCCTTCGATCCCTTCGAGAGAAACGAAGAAACCCCTGTGCGCTTTCAAGGTTTGAAGACCTTCACGCGCCTGTATGGTTCGGTGCCGACGCTTTCGGATGCGAAGATCGTACTTCTCGATAAGCTGGTGCTGCAGCCGCCTGAGGAAGCTGGTCTGCGGGGCAAGCTCCTGCGGCTCACCGGTCTCCATGAGCCTCTGGATCCCCTTCCTTCGGCATCCTGAATCGCCTCTTCCTCTTCATTGGAAGGCCCAAGGTGAAAAATGTCGCGCATGGCCCCCGCGATCTGCGCGAACGTATTGCTCTTCACCACGTAGGTGGGCACGCCGCGCCGCTTGGCTTCCTGAAGCATGGTGACGTCTTTGCGCTCGTGGGTCTTGAGGGTTATTACCGCGTTGGACTCCCGTATCTCCTTGGTGATGTAGGCCGGCACTCGAAGCTCGCGAATGGCGCGCTCCAGACGATTTCTGCTCACCCCGTAGGGAAAAACCTTAACGATTGCGGGAAGAGGATTGCTCTCGACGAACTCGTGCTCGTGCTGGAACATAATCGCGGCTTCCGAATCCGGCCGCTCGACGATGTCGCTGGGCTGAACCACTTCCACCTCGCCCTGCGGGTTGCGGACCCGTATTTCGGGCCGAGGCCCAGCGCCTCTGAGCATCTTGTCGACAATGCTTGCCACTTCGTGATGAATGGCCAACTTGTCCATTTCCATTATCTCGATCAACACGTCGAAAGTCGGAGGGGCCTTGCGCTCCAGCACCGTCTTTTGCGTGCCCCTGCGCTTGGCCTCTTCGTCCGAGAGGGTCACCGCCTGGATTCCGCCGACCAGGTCGGAGAGGGTCGGGTTCATCAGGAGATTATCGAGCGAGTTGCCGTGAGCAGTCGCTACAAGCTGCACGCCGCGCTCGGCGATGGTCCGGGCGGCGAATGCCTCCGCCTCCACCGCCGATTTCGTCGATCACTATCACCTCGGGCATGTGGTTCTCGACCGCCTCGATCATCACCGCATGCTGCAAGTCCGGGCGTGGGCACCTGCATGCGCCGCGCGTGACCGATCCCGGGATGCGGGATATCGCCATCACCCGCGATCTCGTTGGAGGTGTCCACGATCACGACCCTGCTTCTTAAACTCGTCCGAAAGCACCCTCGCCACCTCGCGCAGCTTGGTGGTTTTCCCCACGCCGGGCCGCCCGAGCAGCAAAATGCTTTTGCCGCTCTCGACCACGTCGCGGATGATGTCGATAGTGCCGTAAACCGCCCGGCCTATGCGGCACGTAAGACCCACGATCCGGCCCTGGCGGTTGCGAATGGCCGAAATGCGGTGGAGGGTGCGCTCGATGCCGGCGCGGTTGTCCTTGCCGAACTCGCCCACGCGATCGACGACGTGCTGGATATCTTCGTGGCGGACAGGTTCATCGGCGAGCTTGATCACCCGCAGCGGGAACCGCGCCTCCGGCTCTCGCCCCAGGTCCAGCACTATCTCCAGCAGATCGTCGACGTCTTCCTGCTCCTCGAGGCGCTGTCGCAGGATCGAGGGCAGCACCTCGAGAAGTTGAACCAAGTTATCCGTCACCCTCAGTTGCTTGACACCGAGAGCGCTCTCTTTTCGCATTGCCATGTCGGTCTCGATATACAGGTTAAAAGTTTTAAGGTTAAAGATTAAAGGTTGGGAAGGGAGGGCTGCAAGCCGATCCCATGTCCCGTTGTTTCGGGAAACCCCTTTCCCGAAACGCCCCGCACAAGCCGTTCGCGTGAGAGTTCCGGGCTTTCCACTTTCCGCTTTCAGCTATAAGCTGCTCCCTTCCTCACGAGCTCCCCTTCGAACTGGTACATAATCGCGGCGCAGGCGGCTATTGCCAGCGGTTTCCGAGCGAAGAAGGCGAGGGCCCAGCGATACACGTTTGGCGCCCGCCGCAACCGCGAATGCGGCCTCTGTTTCGGTAAACCCGCATTCGGGGCCGATAATGAGCATCACGGACTCCAGCAGGGACCCGCCCTAAGCGCGTCTCGCAGCGAAATGTTGCATTCTTCCTCCCAGGCAAAGAGGGTGAGGCCGTGCCCAGCGATGGCTTCGCCCAGGTCCGCCAGTTCCACTATCCCCTCGATCTTCCGCGCCAACCCCCGGCCCGATTGCTCCGCCCGCCTCCTCCGCGATCCTGCGCCATCGAGCAAGCCGGTCCGATAGCTTCGAGCCGTTAGGACAGGCCACGGCTCTCTGGGATTTTACTATTATTAGATTCGATATTCCCAGTTCAGTGGCCTTCTGAACGACCACGTCCAGCTTATCGTGTTTCGGCAGGCAAACCGCGAGAGTCAGCGACAGCCCCGGCTCGCCCGCGCACTTATCGGTCCTATCTCTCTGGCACTCACGCACGAGTTTGACAGGGCCGTAATGGTCGCGTGGTGCTCGTTTCCAGGCCGTCCAGAAGCTGGACCTTGTCGCCGGGGCGAAGCCGCAGGACCCTGGCAATCTGCTTCGCGGTCTGCCCGACTATCGCGGCCGCGGCGCCCTCGATATTACTCGGGTCGATAAAGAACCTGCGGTGACTGGCCCGAACACGTGGAGATGAGCATGTCCCCTACCTCCGCAACCGAGATTCCTCGCTTCGCTCCTAAGATCCCCCGTTTCGGGATTTCCGTTCCGCATTCGCTCCACTCCAATCCCGAAACAACGGGGCGGTTTCTTCTGAATGTGACCCGGGAGAGATGGGCATTTCCGCCACTCCGATATGAGAGCCACCCACTCGCCGTCCCGGCGCTCCTCCAGCATGCGAAGTCCGGCGGACTCGAGGGCGCTTCGGACCTCGGCGGAGCGATCGACGATAATCCCCGAGGCGATCAATTTCCCGCCGGGGCGCAAACTCGCCCGCAAGTCGCCGGACATGGCGATGATCGTGTTCGCGATGATATTGGCAACCACTACATCCGCCGCGCCTTCAAACGCCCTGGGGCCATCGGCAAGCTCGATCCGAACCACGTCGCCAAGCCCGAGACGCTCGACATTCGCCCTCGCGGCCTCGACAGCCACTGAATCGATATCCAATCCGACGACCCGCGCGGCGCCGAGCCTCGCCGCCGCAATCGCCAAAACCCCCGAGCCCGTTCCGACATCGAGAACGCTCTGTCCGCCGGAGATGCAGTCCTGCAGCGCCATGAGGCAAAGCTGAGTGGTCGGATGATTTCCCGTCCCGAACGCCATCCCCGGATCGATCTCCACCACTACTTCGCCATCGGCGGCCTCGAAGCGCTTCCCAGGATGGCTTGATAACGATCTTGCCAACCTTGAGCGGATGGAAAAAGGCCTTCCAGGCGGTCGCCCACTCCGCGTCCCGCACCCACTTTATATCGATCTCGCCCGAGAGTTCCAGGCCGAAATCGGGAAGCGCCCTGACTCTGTCGCGTATAAGGGCAAGCCGGCTTTCCAGAGTGTCGCCCACCGGGAGATAACCGAGCACGGTCACGCTTTTTTCCGCGCAAATGCAATCGGAGGAATCGGGCATGCAGCCTTTGGCCTCAGCACCATATGAAATAGAACCCGGCTTGACGTTGTGCGGAACCTGCGGGGCGGGAATTCCGGGCTTTGGGCTTTCGACTTTCAGCTTTCCGCTATTCTCACCGATAGCCGTGCCCGCGCAGCCTTCTTCGATCATTATGCTTGTTACCGCGTCGGCGGACGCATTCGTCGCGCCTACCGCGATTTCAACCCATCTCATAATCCGTGCATCGCATCCTTGACTCGCTCGAAGAAGCTCTTGCCCTCGGCTTCCTTTATGTCCTCGCCCATGGCTTCGGCGAGCTGCCGCAGCAAGGCTTTTTGTTCCTCGTTTAGTCTGGTCGGGGTTTCCACCTTGATGACTACGTTCAAATCACCCTTGTGCCGGGTGGCCGGATCCGGCATCCCCTTTTGCCGAAGCGGGTCCACCTCGCCGGACTGCGTCCCGGGGGACGCCTCGGACTGCTCCTTTCCCTCGATGGTTGCGACTTCGATCATCCCTCCCAGCGCGGCGAGGGGAAAGCCTATTGTGATCTCGCACCAAAGGTCGCTGCCTCTGCGCTCGAAGAAATCGTGCTTGCGAACACGGGTGACCACATAAAGATCGCCTCTGGGACCGCCGCGCGGGCCGGTGTCGCCCTCCCCGGCGAACCGAATCCGCATACCATTGTCCACACCGGCGGGAATATCTATGCCCTTTTCCACGTTCTTTCTTGTCCGGCCATGACCGCCGCAGCGGGTGCAGGGAGAACTCACGACCCTGCCTTCGCCGTGACACCGAGGACACGTCGTCACCCTGATCTGGGTCCCGAAAAAGCTCTGCTGCTGCTGGCGGACCTGGCCCGCGCCCCGGCACAAGTTGCAGGTCTCGGGCTTAGTCCCGGGTTGGGCGCCGGAACCACCGCAGACTCTCGCACGACTCCATACGATGAAACTTAATGTTTCGGCTGACTCCCGCCGAGGCTTCTTCCAGGGTCAACTCGACATCGCAGCGGAGGTCGCCGCCGCGTTCGGCGGTCTGGGCGGCGCGCCTCGCCCCGCCGAATTGCCCGCCTGAGAAGAACATATCGAAGAGGTCTCCGAAGCCCCCAAAATCGCCGAATCCGGTGGCGCCGGACTCGAAGCTCTGCTCGAACCCCTGGTGACCGTAGCGGTCGTAGATTTCGCGCTTTTCGGGCTCGGAGAGCACCTGATATGCCTCGTTGACCTCCTTGAACCGGTGTTCTGCTTCGGCATCGTCGGGGTTAACGTCGGGATGATGCTTGCGGGCGAGGCGTCTGTAAGCCTTCTTTATCTCGCCGATACTCGCATCTCGGGCGAGACCGAGCACCTCGTAGTAGTCGCGTTTTTCTGCCATAATTTCAATCGCAAACGGTTAAAGGTTGGAAAGTTAAAGGTTCAAGGTTGGGACAGCCTCCAACCTTGAACCTTATACCTTAAAACCTTTAACCCCGCCCGCCCGTTAGATTTCCTCTTCGTCTTCCTCGTCTTCGTCGGCCGCTTCGAGTTCGATAGTCTCGATCTCTTCAATCGATTCGACATCTATGTCTTCGATCTCAAGGTCATCTTCGGATTCTTCCGAAGCTGCCTTGGGCTTCCGACCTCTGCGCTTGGGCGCGACTTCCTCTTCTTCGATGATGGCCAGCGGATTCGCATCGACGCCCTCGTGAATGTCTTCCTCTTCGTCTTTGTCAAGGCCCACGATGCTGGCAAGATCGGACACTTCTTCCTCTTCGTCGTCTTCCGCCTCGGTCCAGTCTTCCAGGTCGTCATGCTCGACTGCGACTGCCTGACTTTCCTCTTGCTCACCTTCCGGATGGATCACGAGGTCCTTCTCCAGGCCGGCCGCGATCTCGACCGCCGCTTCGGCTTCCTCCTCGGCCCTCTCCGGAATGGCCAGCAACTGAGCGACCTCCGGCTCCTCAGCCACGGCAAGGACCAGGTCCGTATCGGCTACTTCGCATTTCACCTTGCCCGCCGCTATCTCTTCAAGCGCGATAGTCAGAGCATTTCTGGAGTTGGTGGGTATCAGAGGAAATGCGCCGGCCTTGATCTGCTTCGCCCGCCTGGCCGCCAAAGCAACGAGAGCGTACTTGCTCCCCCAGTTTTCCAGTAAGTCCGCGGATGGATAAATCATATCGTGTTGTTTTCACCTCAATAAGAGTATACGGCAAATACCGTACAGGCAAACACTCGGCAACCACCCAATTGATGGCCCACAACCTATAATTATACTCGCCGCGGCACGCGAGGGCAAATCCGCGTTTTGGAAATTGGAAATTGGAGATTAGAAATTGGATTTAGAAGGGAAGGGCCTCACCTGTGCGGCGAACGAGGTCCGAAGATCACGCCGGGGTCGGAACCTTCGGGTTCCCGCTGCACGCATAGCACTGAACCTGGGCAGATGCAGACTATGCATTCTCTCGCGGGCAGAATGTGCCACGCGTGCAGCGGGAACTCGAAGGGCTTCATGCCAGGGATTGTCTCGGCTTGTCGTTTCCGCATAGTGTATCAAGGTCCAATAGAACTTGAAGACCTCGTGTGGTAGCGGGGCTACTTGCCAGATGGCCAACGGCTTTGCGGATACGGCATCGGAACCCATAAAAAAGGCAGTGCAATCAAGTAGCCGACTGCACTGCCTTTGGTTGTTTTCGATTGTTTGCTTGGGGTTGTTAGGCTTTCCTTCGCCGCAACGGAAAGCCCATCATTCCGATCATACCGCCAACAAGCGGCAGAGCAGACGATGGTTCGGGCACAGGTGCGTATACCGTGATGCTCATCTCCGTGCCCTGCGTAAGGACCTGAGAGGGGTCCGTAAGGGTCGCTATCGGCAGCGTGATATACACACCCTTCCCCGCCGTCTGGCTGAGGTCCACCCAGAAATCCGTTGGGCCGGTCCAGTTGACGGAGGCCGGAATCTGGTCGAGAACAATATGCGCCGTGCAGCCCATCGGGCAACTGCTCCAGGGCGAGTAGATTCCAAAGCTGTCCTGCCCGGGCGTGCTGAGCGGGTAGTTCTGATCCCAGAGGTAGATATCGGACCACGTCTTGCTACCGCCTGCGGGAATCGGCCCGCGGAAGTCTCCGGGGTAGAAGCCCGTAGGGCCTTCCCACACGGGGAAATCGCCCGACGCCACGCCATTTTGGTAGTAGGCACAGGTGTAGATCGTATTGACGCTCACGTTGCCGGGCGTTGCACCTGTCCCGTTGTAATCGTCCGTTGCTCCCGCGCCGATTACAAACCCGCCGAAGCCTGTCTCCCAGGCATTGGGGTTGTAAGCCGGCGGATTCGGATTCGGTTCCTGAGCGCATGCTGGACTGACCACAAGCGCGATGAGCAAGACCGAAAGTAGTAAAGTTACCGCTTTGTTGCAGTTCATAGGTTTCTCCTTGTCAGTTCGAGTGTGCTGGGCACGGTCTTCCTCGCCGGCATCCGTTAGGAGTGCTGTGCAGGATTCGTGCCAATTGTGTGGGCTGCAGTTGGCGGCTGCAGCCCACATACCAGTCGTCCCCTATCCGCCGCTAGGGTTTTGCCTCGTAAGCTCCCATGTCAACAGTTGTCTCGTTACTAACGTCTGGCCGAGGGTTGCCATCCTTGTCGTGGCCCCTTGTATGGTGGCGTTGTGTTCACAGGTCCCTGGTCAATGCAAGGGGATAGCGGGGATGCGCTGAGATGGTAGTTGTCGCTGGCTGGGTTCCCCGAGTTGATGGAAACGAATATCGGATCCTGGTTCAGACAATCGGAGCCGAACGTGAATGAGGATCCGTTAGCCGTATCCGCGTAATAGTGGCCGGAGGTGCCGGGGCACGCATTGCAGTAGGAGATTGTCCCCACTGCGCCAACTCCGTCATAAGCGGTAAACGCCACGCTATTGCCGTTCAGCGCCAGGTTGCCGTAGAAGATGTTGTTCAGGATGGTGGCCGACACAGCGGGGCTGGTATTGCCGTCGATCTGTACCGCGCCGCCGTACGCCTTCGCGGTAAGTGGGGTGCCCTCGGCGCTTGAATTGCAGACGAAGGTGTTGTTGACAATGGCGACGGGAAGCGCCGCCGTGTCGACGGACGTAGCCTGGTTGACGTAGATCCCGCCTCCGCCTTGGGGGTCGTTGGCAGAGCCGTTGGTCAGATTGTAGGCGAAGACGTTGTTGGTAATGACCGAGCCGGGGCAATTCCACATGGAAAGGCCGCCGCCCATTGTGAATGCGAGGGTGGCGCTTCCGGAGGGGTCTATCCCGCACCTATTGTTCTCGATCAAGTTGGAATCGATAGTCGCCGTGACTTCGTTGCAAAAAATCCCGCCGCCCTCGTAGGAGGCGGTGTTGCCCTGGGCCGTCTGAACGCCGCCGATGGTGTTATTCGTTATAGCGACTATAGATGACGGGCCAAGACAGAAGATGCCGCCGCCGCAGTCGTCTTCGTCCTGCTCGTCAGCGTCGGTATCGGTCAATACATGACTACCCTGGATGGTGTTTCCTGAAATGGTCACCATGGGACAGCCATCGCAGTAGATACCATGGCAGGAGTTGTTTGTGATCGTGCAGCCGGATATGACCGGTCTGCATTCGGTGTCGCACCAAATACCCGCGCCGCACCAAGGCGTGCAGATATTGGATAGCGGCGAGGTGTTCGACGTCACCTGGCAGTTCGAAATGGTCGGCGATGAGTTCCCGCCGCAATATATACCGTCACCGCAACCGCCGCTGAACCCATCATAACCGCTAAAGTAGCCGATGCTCTGATTGTTCGAGATGGTGCAGTTGGTGATCAAGGGTGACGAGTTGCAGCAGGAAATGCCGCCGCCGCAGCCGTAGATGCCGCCGGGATACCCGTACCCTTGCCCGCCGGGCCCAGCCGTATTCAGAATGACGAGGCAGTTGTTGATGCACGGAATGGAATTGGAGCAGTAGATGCCGCCGCCGTCGTACGGGGTTGCTCCATTCCGTATCATTAGCCCGTCGATTGCACAGCCGAGGAGGCCGTTCATCGTCACCACGGTGTCCGATCCGCCGCCGTCCAGGACGGTCTGCGTCGGGTCACCGCTCCGCTGGGTTATGGAGGTGTCGCCAACGTGGAACCCGCCATAGACCCGCACAGGCGAGGAAAGGGTTATATGGACGTTGTTGTAGGCGCCCATGGTCACCCACACCTGTCCGCCGCCTGCGGAGGCTGTATTGATGGCAGTCTGCAGGTCGCCTGCGGCGTTGTTCCAGCCGCCGCTTCCATTCCCGCTGCCTCCCGAATCCACATAGAATACCGATGTGCCTTCGGCGACCGGGTTGATGCCGTTCCATTCCTCGGCGCCGATGTCGATCGTGCCCGAAGAGGTCCGGGCATTGTGGTCTATATCCAGGGGATATGAGACGCCGGAGACTATTTGCCCCGCCCATCTGCAGGGCGATGTGCTGGCAATATGATAGTCGCCCCAGTCAACGTTGGTTATGGCCGGGTCAGAACTCATGTCGAGGTGGTGATCGAATGGCTGGCCCACGGCGCAAGCATAATTGTAACCTCCGTTTCCGTAGACATCATTGCACGCGCACACCGGCGAAACTTCCGTACAGTTGTTGTAAATGCCACCGCAGTTGTTAAAGGCAATGATGTTACTCGTAAACGAGGGAACAACCTGACTGCCGCCACTATCAGGCGGGAAGAAGCCACCAGCATAGTCCAAGTAGACTCCGCCCCCGTCACCAGGGTCGCAGCCATTATAGCCGGCCTGGTTGCAGATGATGGTGTTAGCGATGAATTGACCGCTCGTGCCGCAGCAGTAGATGCCGGCTCCGTTTGCCGCGCTGTTGCATACGAACACGTTGTCAATTACAAGAAGAGTAGATCCCCAATCGCCCAAACCACCGCCTTGGTCAGCGGTGTTCCCACGAATGATGTTGTTCTGTATCGTGAGTAGAGGGCAGTTAGAAGATGAAATGCCGCCGCCAGGGGTATACGGCATCACGCCGTCTTGAAGCGTGAACCCGTCGATGGTCGCGGTTGTATTCTGGACGCCAACCGCGCATCCGTTCGCGCAGCCGTCGACGATGGTTTTATTGGCAGCCCAGTTGCGCTGCTCTCGGATCGACTCCGTACGGTTGAAACCGCCATAGAAGCCTATTGACCCCTGTTGTGTTTGAATCCAGAAGGCATTAACCAGGTAAGTGCCTTCCGCCACCCAAATCTCTCCGCCGTTGGTCGAAACCGCGCTCTGAGCGTCCCTTAGGTCCTGGATGGCATGCTGCCAACTGCTGCCGTCATTCGGCGGTCCCCCGGCGAGGCTGACGTAGATGGGGGTGACGCAGTATACTGTTACGCTCTTCGTTACGGTGGCCGTGCGTCCGGCATAGTCCGTTACCCGAGCGGAGATCGAATGAGTTCCCGCGACGATGCCGGACCAGTTGTAAGTCCACGCGACGGACGCCGCTGGCGCAAAGCTGTTTACCGAGACCCAATTCCCGGTGGTGTCGATTTGCACTTGGATGTTCGTCACAAGGCTTTGGCTTGTGGCAGGTACCTGCGATGACGTAGGTACTGTTTCCAGTTGAGTCGATGTGCAGCGAACCATCGGCCGGGCTGGTGATCGTGACCGTCGGGTTGGCCGTCTCGCTATAAAGCGTGAAATCCGCTTGAGTTCGAGGCCGCAATACCCTGTATATAACCCCACCAGCACTGTCGCATGAGGATACGCCATTCACCCCCAGTACCCAGCCCGCCTCCGGTGCGATCATCCCGGAGGTGAGGTCCACCCTGAGACCGAGTATCGTCCCGCTGGCGCTATTCGAAACCCGGCTGCCATCATCCATGAGGAAGAAAGTGGAGCCGGGATCAACGTAGACCACCGTGCCCCAGGTCCGGACCAGCCAGCCTAAGTTGATCAACCCGACGCCATTGGTCACGCCCTGGCCGGTCGTGCTATTGAATTTTCCACCCATGGCGGCGTTCGTCATCCCGTGAAGACCCGGTGGCGGACCACTGGAATCAACCGTTATATCGCCGCTGGAGCTAGTCGATTGCGTGGCATCGATATACCACTCGCCGTCGGAATCCACCCCCGTTTGACCGGTGACATCGACAGTATCACCAACGTAGGCACTGGTATCGGAGGAGTCACAGACGACTTTGCAACCCACAAACATGCCGGGGCTTTCACAATATAGCGTGTTAGCAAACATAGTCTGGTCGGCACACACCTGCATGCCCTGGACCGTGACCTCCGTCCCAGGCTGGCATGTCCGGGCATAAGGAAGTTCGACAGTCTGTGGGATATCCTGTATGTAACCGGCAGGTTGATCCTGTGACAAACTATCGACAGCGATGGAATAATTGGAGGCGGAATCGCACTGGATTGCGCCTATGGTAACATTCAGGCGGTCGCCCGTGGAGATGGAACCGGAGTTCGAGTAGACGACGGGAATTTGATCGCTGCTCGTATCCTCCGTGAGAATAAAATCGGGTGGCGACCCCGACCCCTGCCACTGCGGGTCCGCCGTCTGCGGATGAGCGTCAATCTCCACCATTATAGGTTCCGATGCGTTTGGATCGTAGCAAGCAATCGCATCACTAATCGTATTACAGTATAGGGCGGTATAGCTCGCCCCCGGATCCCCATCGTCCATAGCTCGGACCATCCCGAAGGACTGCGCCGACAGCCTATGGGGAACCTCTAGTTCCAGCGTGTAAGGCCAGCGTTCCGTTAGCAGCCCGCGAAAGAACGGGAAATCCTTTTGGTAGAGAATGTTGCCCGCCGAGTCTGTGTAAGCCCAGCAGCGGACGTTGGTTAAAAATGGCCTACCGTCTGCCCAGTACAGAGTCCCCTGGATATCAACAGTCTGCCTTAATCTCAGCAAGGACGGTACGCCATCGGCTATCCTTATGGCTATCGGTTCCTCGGTGTCCCTTACGGTCCACCAGAACCGCCCACCGCGAATGTGGATTCGGTTTACTTCAACGGCTGGGAGAAAGATCACACCGCCGTTAGGCGCCGGGATTTCGCCGGGCGCCATCCCAATTGCATCGTCGATTCCAGGACCTATGCCGGGAAGTGACGACGTTAGCCAGTCGGCATGGGCGGCTTGAAACCCAAACCCTGCAACGAAAATTACGAAAACGGCGGCAATGACCGCCAAACTACTAAACTTCACTTTTTCTATTCCTCCTTCATAGCGTTATTGACGAACGTTTCCAAACCGATCAGTTTTCCTATTGTTCATCTCCAGTCTGCCAGTTATCGTGTTGGGCGCACTATTTGGGATGCAAGCGGCAGTCCCCCTATACTGCCACGGGTCGCACAAGAACTTTTTTGATGCAAAGGCGATTTGCGGACTACTCCAACACCGATTCGAGCGCGAAAATGCTGTCCAACCCGGTTTTGCGCTCGAATAGAAACCCAATTTTAAGGCCATGAAAGCCAATCATAAGCCAAGTTAAGCCATTTATTCGGCAGGATAAGCCATGTTAAGCCAATTTAGAAGAGCTAAAGCCAATTATATTTCCATACCCAATTGAGCTTGAACACGGTCGAACCGGGTCTTGCGCTCGGGCAAAAATGGCTTGCAACAGGACGGCAAAGCCAATACTAACCCAGTTATTCAAGGAAAACAAGCCAACAAAAGCCGATGTCGAAACGGCAAAAGCCAAACCAACAGCACAAAGCCAATTCAACTCGCCTGGCCCCCCGTGATTAAATCCACTTTCACCACTTCACCGGCTGTTTTCTTTTTGTTCCGTCCCCCTGGCCTCGCCGCCTGCCAGAGCCGAAGCTCGCGCAAAGCTCGATACATACTGCGCTCGGCCTCGTCCTTCGAAAGGGGCGGCACGCTGCCGGTTTCTGCTTCCTCTCGGCCATCTTTGCAGGGCGGCTTATGTCCCTCCACAAGCACACGCTGCAACTCCCAGGCGCAGGCGACAACATGGTCCACGAGCAGTTCTTGCGTCTCTCCATCGGGCTGATGTTCAGCACGAAGGCGTCTATGAAGGTCCAGGAGTTCCGACTTCGATTCGCCGGGCAACAGCACCGCACGGGAAAACAGCCCGAGTTTGCCGCGCCTTCGAGGCCCCGAGCTCCTCGTAGAGTTGGCCCGGTTGGCTGCTATCTGCCTTTCACTCGCCATATCAGCCCTCCACATTTCCCTGAAGCACAGAGCCAGTAAGGGACCCTCGTAATATACTCAAGAAATGGCTAGACGTCAATCGAATCGCCGGTTTTTTACACTGACTTTTTGTGAAGGCAGTCCATCGTTTGGCGACCAGCAATGCTGCATAGCCGCCATCGGCGACATCTCGCTCAGAAGGAGGGAGCAGTGCGGCTCCGGCCACGTGCCCACACTGCCCAATTCAAAATGCACGGACCGCTGGGGTTTTGAATCAATACCCCCCTCCGCCTTCTTGTATTGGGACTGAAATTAACGCTAGATTGTTCCTATCTCTTCCCACAGGAAGCATATTCATGCCACCCAGGTATTCGGCCAAAGATTGTGTCGTGTCCATACGAAGCGAAACGTCGCGCTTGTCAACATCTGTAAACTCCCGGCAGGGCCGGGTGTTTACCTGGCTTAATTATAGCACGAGTATTCCAAGTTGGTCAAGCGTTTGTGGGTCTACTTGATTGTGGCGTTGATTGTCTTGAGGCTCTAAACTAGAATGATGGCAACAAGCGAGCAGAAAGTTCGAGATTTACGGCAGACAATAGTCCGACGGATAAGAGAACTCCGCCAAGCCGCTGGCTTGACTCAAGAACAATTGTCGGAGAAAGTGGACATAGCGCCACAGTACCTATCGCGGTTGGAGACAGGCCGTCGGGTTCCGTCATTAACCTTGATTGCTCATTTGGCAGACGCCCTAAACACGACCCCGTCCGCTCTACTGGCAGAATCAGACCGAGAGGCACAGGCAAAACGTCTGAGTAGAGTAGTGGCGATGTTTAGTTCCCTTGCGAGAGGAAGATGCTGCATTTGTCGAAGCTCAGCTTGCAGGTTTGCTATGCGCATCTAAAGCACATTCGTAGCAAATCGCGGTCGGACACCTAATATCACACACGGACTCCTAGCCCCTTATCTCCCGCCGGCTGATCTTGCCGCTGACGGTGCGGGGAAGCGCATCCACGAACTCGATAACGCGCGGGCACTTATATGGAGCGGTGATCTTCTTGACGTGGTTCTGGAGTTCCACGATAAGCTCCGGCGATGGGCCGTAACCCTCGGCCAGCACCACGGTCGCTCTTATAGCCTGCCCCCTGATCTCGTCGGGAACGCCGGTCACCGCGCATTCCTGTTGTTCCCTCATACCCCCCTTTTAGAAATCAGAGGTTGGAGGTTAGAAGTTAGAAGGGAAGGGCCTCTGCCGCGAAGCTGGCCTTCCAACCTCGTAACCTCGCAACCTTGTAACCCTAAAGCGGCACAGCCGCAACCAAAAAGACCGTCACCGGAAAATCAATACGGCCTTTCCGTAATTCGGAAGGTCGGCGGCTTCTTCTTACGTATCTTACAACCGAAATCCGAGGTGACATATCAAAGTTCAGGTACAACTTGTATAGGATTTCAGTTGTAAGATACTGAAACCCTTATCCCTGCGGCTTCATCTGCGGGAACAGAATAACATCCCGGACGTTGTCCTGATTGCAAAGAACAGTGACGATCCGGTCGATGCCGATCCCCAGACCGCCCGTCGGAGGCATGCCGTTATCCAGCGCGCGCAAGAAGTCCTCATCCATGGGGTAAGCTTCCACGTCACCGGCCGCTCGCATTTTCGCCTGCGCTTCGAATCGCTCCTTTTGATCCAGGGGATCGTTGATCTCGCTATAGGCCGGGCTGACTCCAGCTTGCCCACATACAGATCGAATCGACGCGTGAGCTTCGGGTTATCGGTCTTCTTCTTTGCCAGCGGCGACGTCTCGATGGGGAAGTCGGTGACAAAGGTCGGCTGCACCAGGTGAGGCTCGACGAATCTCTCGTGGATTTTCTCGATAATCCCTCCGACCATATGCTCCTGTTCAGTGGGAAGCCCCAAGCTCTCCATCGCTTCGAGCGCGCTCGATAGATCCGCGAATGCCTCCGGCTTCACGCCGGCATACTCTTCGATGCCTTCGAGCAGCGGCAGCCGTCTCCACTGCCCGCCCAGCTCGATGATCTCGCCCTGAAATTCGAAGCTGGTCTTGGCGTAAAGCGTCAGGCATACGTGCCGGAAAAGCTCCTCCAGAAGGCTCATCATGTCTTCGAGGTTCGCGTAGGCTTCGTAGCTCTCCAGCATCGTGAACTCGGGATTGTGCCTGGCGCTGATGCCTTCGTTCCGAAAGACCCGCCCTATTTCGTAGACCTTCTCCAATCCACCCACAATCAGGCGCTTGAGGTAAAGCTCCAGCGCGATTCGCAGGGCAAAGTCGTGATCGAGGGCATTGTGGTGGGTCACAAACGGCCGCGCGGCCGCGCCCCCCGCCACCGGCTGAAGCACCGGGGTCTCGACCTCGGTGTAGCCGCGGGAGTCGTAGAACTCCCTTATCGCGCGCACGATCTTGCTGCGGTTATCGAATGTGGCGCGGCTGACTTGGTTCACGATCAGGTCCAGATAACGCTGGCGGTATCGCTGCTCCACGTCTTGCAAGCCGTACCAGTGCTCGTCGCCCTTTTCCTTGCCCAGCGGCACGGGCCGGATGGATTTCGACAGCACCTGAAATTCCTGGGCATGGATCGAAACCTCACCCGTGCGGGTCCGGAAGAGATAACCCTTGACCCCGATGAAGTCGCCCAGGTCCAGGAGCTTCACGATTTCATACGTCTCGCCCAGATCGTCCATTCTCAGGTAGACCTGGACCTTGCCTCTGCGATCCTGGATGTGGGCGAACGTCGCTTTGCCCATGATCCTCAGAGAGACGACCCTCCCGGCCAGGCTCGCCGTGACTTTCCCGGACGCATCCGACCCATCCACAGGCTCGATTTCCTCATAAGCCGCGATTGCGTCCGCGGAATAGGGATCCAGCTTCCTGTCATTCTCGCCCGGCTTGTCGACCGACGCCCATCGCTCGAATCGCTCGATTGCAAATGGGTCGTGGCCCAGTTCTTTCATGCGTTCCAGCTTCTCGATTCTCGTCTGAACGAGTTCGTCTTCGGGGATCAGGTGGTCTTCCAAGATGTCGGCTCCTCTGAAAATAGTTGTCAGTTGACGGTTGACGGTTAGGGACCGGCCGCCACCCCCGGTGTTTCGGGATTTGAGGCAGCGAACCATTGTTTATGTAGGGCATAAACGTCGTATTCGCTCCGGAAATCCCGAAACTCTCCGGAGGTTATTTTTTATCTATATTGGTGAAGCCAGAGGCTTCATTCTTGATTCCTTCGAAAATAGCAGAGAGCAGAGGGCAGGGAGCCCGGAACTCGCCCCTCGCAGAAGTTGCTTCGGCCTCTCCTGGGTGGCGATTTCCGAATCGTCACCAATGGTTTCGGGAAAAGGGTTTCCCGAAACAACGGGAAAGAACGCCCCGCATGGCTTTGACTTTCGACTGTCGACTTCGTCGCGAAAAAAAACCTGCGGAAGAGATTCTGCCGCAGGGTTTGTTTCGCTTTTTGTAGGTGTTTTTCCTTTTATTTTCGTATGCTCACTACCTCATATTTTGCTAAGCCCGCGGGGATTTCCACAATAGCGACCTCCCCGACTTTCCTGCCCATCAAGGCCTGGCCGACTGGGGACTCGTTGGATATCTTGTCCTCGGCCGGATTCGCCTCGAATGTCCCCACGATCCACCACTCCCAGTCGTCGTCGGTTTCGAGGTCCTTGACTCGTACGATCGTGCCTATGCCGACGCTGTCGGTGGCCACCTCCTCGTCCTCAATTACCCTGGCGGCTGAAAGTATCTGTCTGAGTTCCTCGATGCGGCCCTCCACAAAGGCCTGCTCGTTCTTGGCATCCTCGAATTCAGAGTTCTCCCCTAGTTCGCCGAATTGCATCGACTCCCTTATACGGTCCGCTACACGTCTTCGATGAACCGTCCGCAGTTGGTCGAGTTCCTCTTCTATCTTTCTTAAGCCGCTAGCGGTCAGAATTATCTCGCGTTCCGCTTGCATAATAATCACTCCCCGTTGGTCCGCTGTCCAAATGCAAATCAAGCACTGACCGCGCTAAACCGCGTCGTCAGTGCTTGACAGAACAGCCGGACCAATTCTTGGTACATTATACCAACGTCGGCGTGCTCTGTCAAACTCGCTTACGAAACTTTCCGCGGGACTTTACACGCCTCGACCCTTATATGCTTAGACGTGTTCCCATCAGGCATAGTTCCACGAGACGCCAGCCACGACTGCTAGAGTTATGCCACAGGAGAATCGATGTTGGGATAGTTTTTTTTGCAGGGCAATCATTGTGTGCGGGGAAGCAACTTGCGTGGGAGTCGAAAGTCGAAAGTCAAAGCCATGCGGGACGTCATCCCCCGTTGTTTCGGGAAACCCTTTTCCCGAAACCCGCGGATAAGGGATTCGTGAACTGAGGTAGGCCCTTCGGCTGCGCTCAGGACATGCTTCGGTCGCGATGCGCAACGAAAACATTTTATGAATAATGCGGGCTACAAACGATGAGGCCGCCGTCCAACGGAGGACGGCGGCCGATTTCTTTCCTACTCTCACGAGCAGTTGAGGAATGCGTGATCAGGCTACGCATTCATAACCAAAGGCGGTCTCAATGGACCGCAGGCTAAAATGGCTAGCCCGCACGGTCACCTCGTTGACTATCTATCATGTTAGCCACCACCTCCTTCTTTGTCTAAATTCAGTATACATCATGATTTTCGGCGGCGTCAACCCAGGAGGGGTTAAAAAAGTTAAAGGTTAAAGGCTGAATGTTGGGGAAGCGCCACCACCTACGCGGACCCTTTCGAATTCTGAATTTTGAATTTTGAATTAGGGAGGGGATCCACCGATCCGGTAGAGGTCCCTTCAATTCAAAATTTAGAATTCGGAACCCATCCGTGCGCTCGCTTGACAGCCCCTTGTCATTTGGAGCAGAATATAGGTGAAAGACACTGCCCGTCCGAGGAGGAAAACAATGGGCGATATCATATATCTTGACCACGCCGCGACGACCCCGGTCGATCCGGAAGTCCTCGACGCGATGCTGCCCTTTCTCAGAGAGAAATTCGGCAGCGCCTCGACGCTTTATTCACTGGGCCGGGAGGCGCGCGATGCGGTGGAGCAGGCTCGCGAGCGCGTGGCTGACCTGGTGGGAGCGCACCCCGAGGAGATTTACTTCACCAGCGGGGGAAGCGAATCGGACAACTGGGCCGTCTTAGGGGTGGCCGCCGCAAAAGCCGCCAAGGGCAAGCACATCATTACCAGCAAGATCGAGCACCACGCCGTGCTGGAGCCGTGCCACTTCCTCGAAAAGCACGGCGGTTATTCGGTCACATATCTGGACGTCGATCGCGACGGCTTTGTGGACGTCGACGAACTTGCCGCGGCCATCACCGACCAGACAACCCTCGTCACTATAATGCACGCCAACAACGAGATCGGCACTATCGAGCCTGTCGAGGAAATAGGCCGCGTTACCAGGGAGAAGGGCATTCATTTTCACAGCGACACCGTGCAGTCCGTTGGCCACATTCCGGTAGATGCAAACGCCATTAACTGCGACTCGCTGGCCTTATCGGCGCACAAGATTTACGGTCCCAAGGGGATCGGAGCGAGCTACATCCGCAAGGGCGCTCGGATGGAGAGGCTGATCATGGGGGGCGGCCAGGAAAACAATAGGCGCGCCGGCACGCACAATGTCGCGGGGATCGTGGGTCTGGGAAAGGCCGCGGAGCTTGCGAAGAAGCGAATGGACGAAGAAGCAAGAAGCACCATCGCCTTGCGCGACGCGCTGATCGCTGGAATAGAGAGCCGGATAAAGGACATCAAGCTAAACGGCGACCGTCTGAAGCGCCTGCCCAACAACGTGAACTTTTCATTCGAGGGGGTCGAGGGCGAGTCGATGATCCTGCTGATGGACATGAACGGCATCAGTGTATCATCCGGTTCGGCGTGCACCTCGGGCTCGCTCGATCCCTCGCACGTGCTGATGGCGTTGGGACTCAGGCACGAGCAGGCGCACGGGTCGCTGAGAATGACCCTCGGCCACGACAACACTCCGGCCCAGATCGAGAAAGTGCTCGACACTCTACCGGGAATCGTGCAGCGCCTGCGCGAGATGTCCCCTATTTACGCGGCCCGTGCGCAAGAGGTCCCGACTGACGACTGACGACTATCGCGGATCAGTCAACCACCTTCATAACGTGCAGCGCGGGGACCATTCCCTTTTTGTAAGGCCAGGGCAGGACAGCGCAGCCAAACTCGGTGTTGGACTGCCACCAGTACATGAATGGGAAATTCGATGGCGTTATCATGGTGGGAAGCCGGCATCTGCGCACAAGGTCTACGAATAGCACCTGGTGCTCCCATCTTGGAGGATGTTGGGACAAATGTCTGTCACTGAACACCGCCGCCAGTCTGTGATCCGGTGACGGCACTATCTCGCGAATGTCTTCTGGATTGTCGAGGTCGAGTCTAATTGCTTTCTGAAGAAGACGGCCGGAACGCTCCATTCAAATGTCCGAATTACGTCGTAATCCTTAGGACCCGCGAACTCGCGGGCGTTCTCCGGATACACCATATCTGAGCCCACCCAAACTAATTCGCGCCATACATTCGACGCGCTGAACACGGTGTAGGGCAAGCGCGCCCGCTTCCCGTCGCCCAGCCTTGCGAGAAAGAGCGTGGTTTCGTATTGTGAATGAGACGGTTTCGGAGCATTGCCAACCCTCGGCGGAAGAAGCCGCCCTTCTTGCATAATGGCGTACTTTGCGCCGGGACCCGCATAGCACCAGTCGACCACGGGAGCGTACGGGCTCTCGAAGTAACCGCCGTTCCGAACAAAACCCGCCGCGGATACGCATACGACCACAAGCGCCGCAACCAACGCGTAGCGCCCTGCCCTGGCCGCTGTCCTCAGCGTAAGGCCGAACCGCATCGTTACCAGCGCGGCAATCGCCAGCCCGATGGGCCAGGCCACAAACATCCAATCCGGCTCACTGTTTAATCCGGCTAGCTCAGAGTTCAGCTCAGAAACGATCTGCAGTTCGATGCCCGCCAGTATTGCAGCGATCACGACCGTCAGTATTCCACCCACCATTCCCGGGAGCGCAACCGAGCATGCCAGTCCCACCAGGTAGACAACGCCTATCGAAAAGACGCCATACCCGATCCCTGCCGCGAGCCGAGCGGGTGTCGCAAACTCCATGTACGGCGCGGGGCAGGTGAATCTATAGAGCACCGCGCCAAGAGTCACCGCAGCCAGCATCAATCCGAACGCGACCACCAGAAGCGGCAGCGCCCATATTCGCTTTTCGCGGTATTCTTTCCAAAGCAGACCGATCATAACTACCACCCGCCTCCTGCCGGAACATCTACGCGACTCACTTTCATGCTCGTCAGGTCCAGAACAACAATATCGCGACGTCCGGATAAGACAACCCGGCCTCGCTGCCAGCGCGCATCTTCCAGGGTGAGCGAAGCATCTTCGGTCCCTGCAGCAGCAGACGCGCGCGACGGGCCCGCAAATCGGCAATCCAAACGTCGATACCGCTTCCGATTCGCGCCGGGACCGAGAAGAGCACGTACCGTCCGGACGGATCGACCGAGCTGTCCGCGCTCAGGCAATGCCGGCCCACCTGGGCCGCGGCCACATCGCTTACCGTGTTCGTCCTGGTATTCCACTCCAATATCTGCAAGAGATCGCTCTCGCCGAGCTGCTGGGCCAGGTAATGCGGCCGTCCGGCACGGCACCGAGGACTATTATTATCTTACAACTGAAATCCTATACAAGTTGTACTGAATTTTGATATGTCACCTCGGATTTCAGTTGTAAGATACTGAGAAGAAACCACCGACCTTCCGAATTACGAAAAGGCCGTATTGATTTTCCGGCGATGGCCTTCTTGGTTGCGGCTACGCCGCTTTATGGGGAGAGCGAAAGAGCGGTTCAAGTAGATGTTGTTCCGGTAGTCGTCGAGATGCAGTACCGCGCGCTTTGCGCCTTTCGGAATCTCGCCGCGGAAGTCCAGCAATATGCCATCCGACCAGTAATCAGGGTATGTCGGGTTAGTCCTGGGCGGTCCGTGTCGAAGAACTGAGGTGTCGATTCCCTTAATCGCCGGAGCAAACATTATCAAGAGCAGGGCTGCCAGCGCCACCCCCACGAATACCGCCGCCCACTTCGACACCACCCTGGAAATGAAATAGCAGAGCGCAAACGCCGTCGCGAGGTCGAGGGCGCCCGCCGAGATGAATCCCGTCCCCGGCCATGCCCCTCCGGCCCAGAACCCATACCACGCGCCCACTATCGCAACGATGGACAGAGGCGCCGCGAAAGACGCCGCCCACTCTTCGATGTGCCGCACCGGCAGATGCGCGCCGGCCATATCGCCGCCGTGCCGCTTGGAATCGGCCTTGGTGGCCGCCCACACAATCCGCCACGCTCTCGACCTCGTGCACGATGTGGGAGAAAAAGAATACCGTCCGGCCCGATTGCTGGATCATCTCGATCACACCCTCCAGGAAGTCCCTGCGCACTACTACGTCGAGCCCGGCGGTAGGCTCATCGAGGATCAGCACCTCGGGCCGATACGCAATAGCCACCAGCAGCGCGGCCTTCGCCTGCATCCCCCGGCTGAGCTGGCCCACTTTCTTGCCGCCGGGCAGATCGAGCTTCGCTTTGAGTTCGGCGGCCAGGGCGTCATCCCAAGTCGGATAGAACCCCTTGCAAAACCAGATTATCTCGTCGACTGTCATCCAATCGTACATCCTCTGGCCCTCCGCCACATATCCGAGAGGATAGCTTGTGCCTGGATCTCATTCGTGAAAAGGGAATCGGTGGGAGCTTCCTCGACACAGCCGTTAATCCCCCAACTACACAGAATCTTTATACCCCGGCGCCGCACTTTTACGCCATCTTAACAACGGGGCTGGTATAGTTCTTATGTTGGTCGAGAAGGGCGTGTCTTGCCGGATTCGGAAATCGCCACCTGGCGAGGAGATTCCGGGATCTCTGCTCTCCGCTCTCTGCCATAAGCTGTTTTCAAAGGTGCTTGCTATGTTCGACATTCTCTGTATTCTGATCGTCCTCGCATTCTTCGCCGTGGGCGCATCTTTCACCCGCGGCTGCGACAAGCTTCTTAAGGAGGAACCCAATGTTTGACTACATCTGGACCGGCGTGGTGTCGGCGCTTCTCCTGCTGTATCTTACATACGCGCTCCTGAAGCCGGAGAGGTTCTAGCATGACAACGAACGCCGCGGTACAATTCGCCATATTTTTTGTCCTCGTCCTGCTGGCAACCAAGCCGATGGGCGCTTACATGGCCCGCGTCTTTAACGGCGAGCGGACGCTGCTTTACCCGGTAATCCGCCCCGTGGAGCGGCTTTTCTACCGGTTGTTCCGCGTCAACGAGCAGGAGGAGATGCGCTGGACCACCTACACCTTCGCGATGCTCGCGTTCAGCCTGGTGGGCGGGCTGGTCACGTATGCCCTCCTGCGACTCCAGGGTCATCTGCCACTCAACCCACAGCATTTTTCGGGCAGGGACATGACACCGGACCTGTCGTTCAACACGGCGATGTCGTTCATCACCAACACCAACTGGCAGAGCTACACGCCCGAGACCACCGTCAGCTATTTCTCGAACATGGTCGCGCTGGCGATGCATAACTGGATGTCGGCGGCGTGCGGCATAGCGGTGGCGATCGCCATCGTGAGAGGCTTCGCCCGCCACAGCGTGAATGTTCTCGGCAGCTTCTGGGTGGATGTGACTCGCGCCATACTCTACGTGCTGATGCCGGTCTGTTTTGTCTACGCCTTATTCCTGGTGTGGCAAGGCGTCCCGCAAAACTTCAGTCCTTACATCGACGCAGCGACAGTCGAACACGCCAAACAGACCATCGCCCAGGGCCCCGTGGCTTCCCAGGAAGCAATCAAGATGCTCGGGACCAACGGCGGCGGATTCTTCAACGCCAACTCCGCTCACCCTTACGAAAACCCTACTCCGCTGTCTAACCTTGTGCAGCTTTTATCCATTTTCTTGATCCCGGCGGGGCTTACCTACACGTTCGGAAAGATGGTGGGCAACACGAAGCAGGGCTGGGCGCTTTTTGCCGCGATGGCTCTGATGTTCGCAATGGGCATTGGCACGTGCTACTGGGCGGAGGCAAGGGGCAATCCGAATGTCACGCGATTGGGTGTAATGAGGGCCGCCACCGCCGGCCAGCCCGGCGGCAATATGGAGGGCAAGGAAACCAGGTTCGGAATCCCGATGTCGGCGCTGTTTGCGACCGTCACCACCGACGCCTCGTGCGGCGCGGTGAACTCGATGCACGATAGCTTCACCCCCGTCGGGGGAGCGGTCCCGCTCATCAATTTGATGTGCGACGAGACCATCTTCGGCGGGGTCGGCGCGGGGCTGTACGGAATGCTGATGTATGCGATAATCGCCGTGTTCATCGCGGGCCTGATGGTCGGACGCACTCCGGAATATATAGGCAAGAAGATAGAGAAGTTCGAGGTGCGCATGGCGATTTTGGGGGTTCTGATCCTGTTTTCGACCGTGGTCTTTTTCACGGCGCTGGCCTCCAATGCCAACC
Organism: uncultured bacterium; assembly: GCA_963823885.1. GTDB lineage: Bacteria > Armatimonadota > UBA5829 > UBA5829 > UBA5829 > CAWGNL01. The sequence goes on along the minus strand of CAWGNL010000067.1, from coordinate 242,302 downwards.
CGCCGCCATCGTGGAACCACGTCAATAACTCCAGCCCGAGCGTCTTTGAAGGCGGCACGTATAACAACGTCAATAACCCCGGCGCCCATGGCTTCTCGGAGATTCTATATGCTTATGCGTCGGGTGTCGGCAACAACGGCTCGGCTTTCGCGGGCCTGACCGCCAACACTCCGTTTTACAATGTGACGCTCGGCATCGCGATACTCGCGGGCCGATTCCTGATGATCGTGCCGCTGCTGGCGATGGCCGGGAGCCTGGCCCGAAAGAAGGTGATCCCCGCTTCCGCCGGCACGCTGGCCACCGATACGGCCACATTCGTGGTGCTGCTGGCCGCGGTCGTGCTGATCGTGGGCGCGCTGGAGTATTTTCCGGCACTGGCGCTGGGACCGATAGTGGACCACCTGCATATGCTGACCGGCAAGCTGTTTTAGTATCTTACAACTGAAATCCTATACAAGCTGTGCTGAACTTTGATATGTGACCTCGGATTTCAGTTGTAAAATACGTAAGAAGAAACCACCGACCTTCCGAATTACGGAAAGGCCGTATTGATTTTCCGGCGATGGCCTTCTTGGTTGCGGCTACGCCGCTTTAGGTTCAGAGGTTAAATGACAAGACATATGGGAAGCCAACCACCCACCCACGCCGAGGGTGCATACAAGCGGCCAAGACATGCGCCGCGTTCGCTGTTCGACGCGGCGATCGTAAAGCGAGCGGGAGTGGATGCGCTGCGAAAGCTGGATCCTCGTCTGGTCGCCAAAAACCCGGTGATGTTCGTGGTGGAAGTCGGCGCCGTCGTATCCTCTTATTTGCTCGTAAAGGGCCTCATCACCCACAGTGGAAGCCTGCTGTTTACCGGTCAGATAACGCTTTGGTTGTGGTTCACCGTTATCTTCGCCAACTTCGCCGAGGCAATGGCCGAGGGGCGGGGCAAGGCCCAAGCCGAAGCGCTGCGCAAGACCAAGACCGAAACCATGGCGCGTAAGCTCGTCGACGGGAACCGCGAGGAACACGTGCCGGGGACCCAGCTTCGCAAAGGCGATCTGGTGGTCTGCGAAGCGGGAGAAATGATCCCCGGCGACGGCGAGGTGATCGAAGGGATCGCTTCAGTCGATGAATCGGCCATTACCGGCGAATCGGCCCCGGTAATTCGCGAGAGTGGCGGCGACCGGAGCGCGGTCACAGGCGGCACGAAAGTCCTTTCCGACCGGGTCGTGATCCGGATCACGTCAAACCCCGGGGAGACCTTCCTGGACCGGATGATCGCCCTGGTCGAGGGCGCCCAGAGGCAGAAAACGCCCAATGAGATCGCCCTGTCGATCCTGCTTTCGGGAATGACGATCATATTCCTGCTGGCCGTGGTAACGCTCGTTCCGTTCGCCGTATACGCCATCCGCTCGGCGAACGTGGGCTCGACGCCGGCGATTCCGGTGCTGGTGTCGCTGCTGGTTTGTCTGATCCCGACCACCATCGGCGGGCTGTTGTCGGCCATCGGCATCGCGGGGATGGACCGCGTCATGCAGGACAACGTGCTTGCGATGTCGGGCAAGGCCGTCGAAGCGGCGGGCGACGTGAATACGCTTCTGCTGGACAAGACCGGCACGATCACGCTCGGCAACAGGCAGGCGGTCGAGTTCATTCCCCTGCACGGGGTCGAGGGCAACGATCTGGCGAACGCAGCGCAGCTTTCCTCGCTTGCCGACGAAACCCCGGAGGGCCGCAGCATAGTGGTGTTGGCGAAAGAAAGTTACGGCCTGCGCGGGCGCGAATTGCACGACAGGGAGGCGGAGTTCATTCCGTTTACCGCGCAGACGCGGATGAGCGGCGTCAACCTCAACAGCGACCACATTCGAAAGGGCGCCGGCGACGCGGTGATCGCGTGGGTAAAGGAACAGGGCGGCACGGTTCCAAGCGATCTTCAGAAGGTCGTCGAGGGCATATCCAATTCGGGGGGCACGCCGCTTGTGGTGGCGCGCAACACCCGGATACTAGGCGTGATTCATCTGAAGGACGTGGTCAAAGGCGGCATCAGAGAACGCTTCGATCAGCTCCGCGCAATGGGAATTCGAACCGTAATGATTACCGGTGACAACCCACTCACGGCGGCGGCCATCGCCAAGGAGGCCGGCGTGGACGACTTTCTCGCCGAGGCGACGCCGGAAACCAAGATGGCGCTTATCAAGACGGAGCAGGCCGGCGGCAGGCTGGTGGCGATGACCGGCGACGGCACCAACGATGCTCCCGCGCTGGCACAAGCCGACGTCGGCGTGGCGATGAACACCGGCACGCAAGCCGCCAAGGAAGCCGGCAACATGGTCGATCTGGACTCCAACCCGACCAAGCTCATCGAGATCGTCGAGATCGGCAAGCAGCTTCTAATGACCCGCGGCTCGCTCACCACTTTCAGCATCGCGAACGACGTCGCCAAATACTTCGCCATCATCCCCGCCATATTCGCGACCACTTACCCGGTGCTCGATGTCATCAATATCATGAGGCTGACGAACCCGCAATCGGCCGTGCTGTCGGCGGTGATCTTCAATGCGCTGATAATCGTCGCCCTGATCCCGCTTGCACTGCGGGGGGTAGCGTACAAGCCCATGGGCGCGTCCGCCGTGCTGCGCCGCAATCTCTTGGTTTACGGCGTCGGCGGCCTGATCGTGCCCTTCCCGTGTATCTGGGCAATCGATCGGATTTTGGTGCTGCTGCGGCTGGCGTAGGGAAGTCAGGGCTGACGGTTGACAGTTGACGGTTGGGTGGAATCCTGGCGACTGAAGTCGCGGCTACAAAGGCACAAAGTCCACCTTCGTGGACTGGGTAACCGACAACTGACAACTGACAACCATTTTCTGTGGAGAAAACCTATGTTGAGACAACTCAGACCTGCTATAATGAGTGTGTTGGTTATTGCAATCGCGTTCGGCCTGGTGTTTCCCGGGGTGATAACGCTGATCGCGCAGACAGCGTTCCACCGGCAGGCAAACGGCAGCCTGATCGAGAAGGACGGCAAGGTCATCGGTTCGGAGATTATCGGCCAAAACTTCACATCGCCGCGCTACTTCCACCCGCGCCCATCGGCGGCCGGCAATGGATACGACGCCGCCAACTCCGGCGCCACCAACCTCGGTCCGACCAGCGATAAGCTCATAAACGGAGTGCATAAGAAATTGGCCAACGGGAAAGACGACCCCAACAACTTCGATGGGATCAAGGACCTGGCGGCGGCTTACCGCAAGGAAAACGCTCTGCCGGCGAATGCGCCTGTACCCGCCGATGCCGTCACCCGCTCGGCCAGCGGTCTGGACCCGGATATAAGCCCGGCCAACGCCGAGGAGCAAGCCGCGCGAGTGGCCGGCGCGCGGGCGATGAGCGTGGAGCGCGTGCGGCAGTTGATCGACGAGAATACCCAGGGGCGGAGCCTGGGGGTGCTGGGCGAGCCGCGAGTCAATGTTCTCAAGCTGAACCTCGCCTTGGATGCCACCGCCAAATGACCACGGACCACACGCCCGAAAACCCTGATGAGCACGTCGCAAGAAATCGCGGCAAGTTGAAGGTCTTTTTGGGCGCCGTGCCGGGCGTGGGCAAGACCTTCAAGATGCTCGCCGAGGCGCAGAGGCGCTTCTCGCGCGGCGAAGACATCGTAATCGGCATAATCGAGTCCCACGGACGCCCCGCCACCGCGAGGATGGCGGAGGGCCTCGAACAAGTTCCCCTCAAACACATGAACTACCGGGGCCGGGACTTTGCGGAGATGGACACGGCCGCCGTTATCGCGCGAAAACCCGAATGGGTCCTCGTGGACGAGCTTGCCCACACGAACATCCCCGGCACGGTTCACCCCAAGCGCTGGCAGAGCGTGGAAGAGATCCTTAACGCCGGGATCAACGTCATCTCCACGGTTAACATCCAACACACCGAGAGCCTCAACGACATCGTTTTCGACATCACCGGCGTGCGAGTCAGGGAGACGCTGCCCGATTCGGTCATAGACAACGCGCACGAGGTCGAGCTGGTCGACCTGACACCGGATGCGCTGATAAACAGGCTAAAGCGCGGCGACATTTACAAGGCCGAGAAGATTCCCCTGGCCCTGTCGAACTTCTTCCGCAAGGGTAACATCGTCGCTCTTCGCGAACTGGCGCTGCGAAAGACCGCCGACGAGGTGGACGATCAGCTCCGCGAGTACATGGAGGAACACAAGATGGCCCAGGGCAAGAGCGCCCGCGAGGACATCCTGGTCTGCGTCACCCCTCGGCCTCTCGCGCAAAAGCTGATACGCCGGGGTTACAGGATGGCGAGACGAGCTGCAGGGCAACTTCACGTGTCTGTACGTTAAAGTTCCGGGCACAATCTTAAACAAAAGCCAACGGGCCGCCCTGCAGGAAGCCGACGAGCTTTGCCGCGACCTCGGGGGGCATCTAAAGGAGATAGACGGAGACTCACCCGCCGAGGAGATCGTCCGTTATGCCAATGCGAACGGCGTCGCATTCATAATCATGGGCCAGTCCGCCCGGAGCCGGCTGCAGGAGATACTTCGCGGCTCGCTGGTAAACACGATCATGCGGCAGACGGATAATGTCGATATCGTGGTGGTATCCGACGCGGAGGAAGACTCGAAAGTGCTGAAGAACGAGTAACGAGCCCCCAGTGGGAGCCGTTGCCGTTCGGGCAGATTCCGTTGTTTCGGGAAACCCTTTTCCCGAAACCGGGGGTTTTGCCCTTTCGCGTTTTCGCGATTAAATCTAATAATGACAGGTGAAGCAACTGTCCGGCGCATTGTTCCGCCAGTGGCAGTCTATGCAAAAGTGCATATCGAGGTCGTAGACTCTCTTGACGCGGTCCATTTGCTTGATGTCGCCGTGACAGTGGCCACAATCGATTCCCCTCGCCAGATGCGACTGATGGGAGAAATGCACGAAGTCCGGTATCCCGCTCACCCGTACCCAGGGAATCGGCTTTCCGGCGTCATAGTATTCGTGAATCCGGTTGATCGGCTCGAATTTCGTGGCTATAACGTTGTGGCAGAGCAGGCATTTCTCGACCGGCGGCATGCCGGGGTTGATCGAGTCCGCCGCGTAAGGATGGCAAAAAAAGCAACTAAGTTTCTTGGTCGATACGTGAATCCGGTGGCTGAACGGGACCGGCTGATCGGGGCCGGGAACGTACTTATCGTATATGAGCGCCCCCCCCACAGCAATCGGCCCGGCGACGATCAGAAATATGCCCGTGGCCCGAATCAAGCTGGGAATCGTCATGGGAGGCCGGCAAATCTCTTCCCAGGTCTCGCGCCGCAGCGGCCTGAAGACTTCCCCAAGCAACTTCCGCGCGCGATCCCACCAGCTTGTAAATTCCTCCCGCCGCATCCAGTCCCCTCCCAGAAAATTCTGAACTTTGAATTCCCGATAGGTGGCGATCTCCGAATCGCCACCTCAGAGCCAGATAGGGGTCTCCGAACCCCGGAGCCTTGGTTACAGCAGCCGGATTCGGAGATCCGAGGCTGGCTTTGGGGTAGGGATTCGGAGATCCCTACCCCTCAGGAGAATTCAGAATTCTCCGCCGAGTAACGCCTCAAGAATATCGCAACCGCCAACACAAACGCTCCGGCGAATGCAAGAACGCTCAGAACCGATACCGGGTAGAGCATCAGTTTGCCAGGCTCGATCGACGGAACTATCAACACGTATCGTTCGATAGCGAAGCCCACCAGCGCCATTATCGCCACCGCCGAGAGCAACCCGGCTCTGAGTTTCACCGCCCGGCTTTGCAGCGCGATGAACGGCAGCCCGTAAGCCAGCACGAATGATAGCCAGCCTATTGGAGGCCAGGCGCCCCTGTCGTAACGCAAGATCAAAAAAGGGACCTCATCGGGCAAGTTCTCATACCAGATCGTCAGATACTGCGCGAAAAACAGCCCCATCGAAAACAGCGAAAACCCCAGCATAAGGTTTCCAAGGTCCTTGAACTGTTGAGGCTGAAGCCACTGGGCCAGCTCGGCTTTTCGGCGCACGGCCGCGCAAATCAGGATCAGTACCGCCAGCCCCGCGTAGGCGTTCGTGATCCAGATATACGGGGCGAACATCGTGCTGTACCATTGCGGTGTCAGCGACATGATGAAGTCATAGGCGATGATCGAGCCGGTGATTGTGTATGTGATCACCGCCGCCGTGGCGACCGCGCTGATATTGAACCGTTCGCTTGCCTCCGCCTGCTCCCCTCGCCGCATTTTCGCGTCGAGGGTCAGTTCCCAGCGGACCATCAGCAAGAACATCATCCAAAGGACAACCATCGACACGATGTCGCGAACAGCCATAAAGGGCAGGTTTAACCATGCGGCCTTTTCCGGCACGGGACGGCTCACCCACGGCACGAACTCTCTCGCACCCGCGAGCAGCGCCACGAGCGCGATGAAGGATGCCGGCGCGAATGCAATCGCGGCCATGCCCAGCCGCCTGATGACCGGCGTCCACTTCGTGTGACTGGTCCGGAAGACGGCCGACCATACCAGCACGCCGTTTGTTATACCGGTAAAGCAGACGAAGTTGAAGACCAGCCAGACCCAAGCGTCCAGGGGCGCGCGGGCAAAGCCAATCGCCAGCCCGATCCCTCCGACCGCGATCAACACGGCCATTGCGCTGTGGAGCCGGTTCATTGGTAGTCTCCTGTGAAAATAGTTGTCGGTTGAACGGTTAACGGTTAGGGACCGGCCGCCGCCCCCGGTGTTTCGGGATTTGAGGAGCGAGCACTGTCGTTTGCGTATAGAGCAGACGTCATATCCGCTCCGGAAATCCCGAAACTATCCAATAGCCCTGACAAACAGGAGCGCGTCCCAACCTTCAACCTTCAACTTTCCAACCTTCAACCCAAAGCTCGGATGCCCCGGCCTGGCGGAGCAGATCGACCACGCGGTCTCGCTCCTCGGGGGGGCAGCGGACTTCCACTCCGTAGATATCCGCGCTGAAGCGGGCGTCGTAGTCCGCGGGCGGGTACTTCGGAACCAGCACCGCGTAGGCCAACCCCGCAAGAAACGCCGCAATCGATCCGCACAGGATCGTCCCCTCGTAGGCGGGAATGATGTACGGCAAATTGGACACGGGCGGCTTTCCGCCGAGCATCAGGCCGTAGATAAGGGCGCTAAAAATACACACAAGCCAGAACAGCGCCAGTCCAAAGATGCCGCCCAGCGTCGCCCAGCCTCTCACGAAGCTCGTCTCGGCGGGCATCAGCTCTTCGACTTCCCGCAGGTTAGTGGGGCCGTAGGCTTCGTAGTCGGGCACGCGGGCATCCTTCAAGGCCTTCAGGGCCTTTACCAGGGCGCCGTAATCTTCGAATACCGCTCGCACTGGCGCCATCAATGCACCTCCACGGCCGGCAATAAGTCTTCCTTCATCTCGCTCATCGGCACCGATGGGAAGAGCTTCACAAACACCAGAAAGAGCGTAAAAAACCAGCCCAGCGAGAAGCCGGTTATCAGGGTCTCCGGCGCCCGCGGCGCGTACAGTCCCCACGACGACGGCAGATAATCGTGCGAGAGCGAAACGACTATGATCACGTAGCGCTCCAGCCACATCCCCACGTTTAACGAGTATCGCGGCCACAAACAGATATTTCATGTTCGTCCGCAGCTTCTTGAAGAAGAAAGTCATCGGGACCGCAACATTGAAGATGATCATCAGCCAGAACAGCGTGCTGTAGTAGGGCGAGCCGAACGCCCGGAACGCGTTGAACTGCCGCTCGAAGATGTCCGCGCTGTACCAGCCCATGAACGCCTCGACCACGTAAGCGTAGCCGACTATCGAGCCCGTCAGGATCATCAGCAGCGCCATCTGCTCCACGCAGTAGTCGGTCCAGATTCGCTCCAGGCCGAGCTTCTTTCTGAGCACAATCAAGAGCGTGATGACCATAGCCAGGCCGGAGTGGATCGCCCCGGCCACGAAATACGGCGCGAAAATGGTGGTGTGCCATCCTCTTACAAGCGACATCGCGAAATCCCAGGAGACGACGCTGTGCACCGAGATCACCAGCGGCGTCACCAGGCAGGCCAGGGCCAGATATACCCTTGCGTAGTGCCTCCATTGGTTGTAGCGGCCCGTCCAGCCCAGGGACAGCATCGTATACAGCTTCTTTCGAGGCCCCTCGGGGGTCCGGTCCCGGGCGGTGGCAAGGTCCGGGATCATTCCGAGATAGAAAAACAGCAGGCTTACCGTGAAGTAGGTGCTCACGGCGATCACGTCCCACACCAGCGGAGACTTGAAATTCGGCCACAAGTGCCGCCAGTTCGGGTAAGGCAGTATCCACCAAAACACCCAGACGCGGCCCAGGTGGATGAGCGGGAACAGCCCCGCCGTGGCGATTGCGAATATAGTCATCGCCTCCGCGGCTCGGTTGATGCGGTTCCGCCAGCTCACCCGGAACAGGTACAAAATGGCCGAAATCAGCGTCCCCGCGTGCGCGATTCCGATCCACCACACGAAATTCGTGATGTATGGCGCCCACCCCACGGGTATCGAAAGCCCCGTCACCCCCAGGCCGACGAAGTACCTGATAGAGATAAGCCAGCAGCCCGGCGAACATCACCAGGCCCAGGACCGCGAGCACCTCCATATAGCCGATGGAAGGCATTCCCATCGACCCAAGGACCTGTCTATCGACTTCCTTCATTTGCGCGTTTGGCAATCCTAAACAACCACCCTTTTCAAATATATGACCGCCGGCTTGGTGTTCAGATCTCGAAGGACCTGGTAAGCCCTCGGATCCTCGTTAACGAGCCTGGAGACCGCCGAGTTGGGGTCTTTCAGATCGCCGAATGTGAACACATTGGTCGGGCAGGTCTGAGCGCAGGCGGGGACGATGTCGCCGTCCGAGAGCTTGCGCCCATCGCGCTTGGCGACGATCTCCGCCTGGCGAATCCGCTGAATGCAAAACGTGCACTTTTCCATAACGCCCCGGCTCCGCACCGTTACGTCGGGGTTGAGTTGATAATTCAAAGGCTCGGGCCACTCGTAGTCAAACCAGTTGAACCGGCGGACCTTGTAGGGGCAGTTATTGGAACAGTAGCGCGTGCCCACGCAGCGGTTGTAAATCTGCATATTGAGGCCCTCGTCCGAGTGAGATGCCGCATAGACCGGGCAGACAGGCTCGCAGGGGGCGGCGTCGCAGTGCTGGCAGAGCATCGGCTGGAACTGGACGGGCGCATGGGGCTCTTTCCAGTCTATGTAGCTGTCGATTCTGATCCATGACATCTCCCTGCGCCGGTAAATCCCGTCGGGGCCGACCCTTCCGAGGTTGTTTTCGGCGTAGCAGGCGGCGACGCAGGCGTGACAGCCGATGCACCTGTCCAAGTCGACCACCATCGCCCACCGGTGCTCCTTGTACTTGTGACCGGGGTAGAAATCGTTGGGACCATAACCCGAGGGAAGCGGCATGATAATCTCTTCTTCACGTCTAAACGCCGTCCCAAGCGCCGCCGTCTGGACTATTGCTCTGCCCTCCTGGTCGGTGGAACCCAGGATGCGCGTGGCCCACTGCTTCCTGCCGGTCGATGAGACCTTCACTGGGGGATTCTCGGCGCCGAGCAGCCTGAGGACGTTCACGCCGAAGCCTTTGGCGAACCGGCCGTACTCGGTGTGGCCCTCCCCGATGGGCGCCGCGATGGTATCGGGCGCGACCCCAGGCCACACGTAGGCCGAGACCTCGAGTTTCGCCCCGCCCGCCGAGATTTCGATCACATCGTCAGTGTGAATTCCCAGGCGCCTGGCCGTGCTCGGGTGGATTTCGGCCCAGGTGCTGTAGGTCCCCTTAATCACAGGTTCGGGTGTCTCCTGCAGCCACCAGCGGTTCGCTCCCCGGCCATCGTAGAGATAAGTCTGAGGAAAGGCATAAAGCCGAAGGCCCTGGGAGCCGAGAGCAGAGAGCGGAGGGCGGAGGGAAGCGAGCGTTTGCGCATGCGATGGCTGATTGCTCTCTGCGCTCTGCTCTCGGCTCTCGGCCGCTTCCGACTCCTCCATCCTCAAACTCTGGTAACCCGTAACAGGAGTCGCATCATTTCCGATCCCGCCGGCCCACTTTCCTCCGCGCCGCAGGAGAGTCTCCCAGTCGCCCAGGCTCTTCCAGCGGCCCAGCAGATACTCGTGAAACGTTTTCGCCTTGAAAACCGAGGCCGTATCCACACCCGCCGCTTGCGCGAGCGCAATAAAGATATCGCCTGCCTGCCGTGTGTTGAAAAGGCTCCCCATCGTGGGCTGCATCAAATTCCACACGTCGGGATAGGGCTGGTAGTCCCCCCACGATTCGAGCGCACTGCTGCACGGCAGCACGCAGTTGGCCAGCGCGGCGGTCTCATCCATAAAACTCGACACGCACGCAACAAGGGGCACATGCTTTATCGCGTCCGCGAAACCGGCCGATTCCGGCAGCGAGTATGCCGGGTTCGCCCCGTGCACGATCAGCGCCTCGATCTCGCCGGAACGCATCTGGGAGATCAGCTCCGATACGGTCGAAGATGAGGAAACGTGCGTGAGGGCATGGGGCCTGGCGGTGTTCACCGAATGCAAGCCCCGCGCTCCCATAATCGACGCGGCTTCCGCGGAGTCGCTATACCAGCCGGGCAGGACAAGAGGAGAGCTGGCCGAGGCGAAACCCCTGGCGACATCGGCGAGCACCTTCCCCTCGAGGCCGTATTTCCTCGCCACGCCTGGCCCGGACAGAGAACGAATAGCCGACGCGACCTCCGTGATCGCCTCCGGCGGGACGAGAATCCGGACATCGGCATTGACGGCGGTCATCGAAACCCTGGGGCCGACGTAGACGAAGAAAGGCCGCTTGCCGTCCTTGATTTTGCGCATCTCGGCGAACTGGCCGGCGTATTCCACTGGTGAAATCCAGTTTTCGAGAAAATCCGCGCCGAAGGAGACGAGATAATCGCATTTTGAAATATCGATCGAGGGGACGACCCCGTAGAGCGACTTTACGCCCTGGTAGCCGATGGGTTCATAGACCACCGGCTCCGCCGAACCCAGGGAGGCTGTCCACGCGCGCATCAGGGCATCGAGGGAACCGCTCTGCAGGTCTGTCAAGAGCGCGATGCGGCCTCGCGCGCCCGCGAGCGCCGCCCCGACCGCCTTCAGGGCATCCTCCCAGCTCGTGCCCACCAGACTCCCCGCGCGATCTCTCGTCAGAGGTCCCTTGATCCTGTCCGGGTCGTAAAGTCCCTGGAGGGCAGCTTGTCCCCTGGGACAAAGTCTGCCGCGGTTCACGGGATGCAGAGGGTTACCCTCGCACTTGACCACGCGTGACTCCCGATTCCTCACGACCATCGCGCAGCCGGCGGGGCACTCTCTGCACGATGTCGCATACCAGGTGGAGACTCCGGGAATCATATCGTCGGGCTGATGAATATAAGGGATCAACTCGCCCCAGCCCATCGAAGCGGCCCCAATCCCGCCAATGGTGATCCCCATCCCTTTCAGAAATTGTCGACGCGTATAAGGCACTTGCCTCTCCCTTGAAAATAGCGAAAAGCTGAAAGTGGAAAGCGGAAAGCCCGGAACTCAGGCGCGCGCGGGCAAGGCGTTCCGTGGCCTCCGCGATTCAAAGTGCCCGGGAGTGGTTGCGCAGGAATTCCGATACCTCGGCCTTGCCGACCTTGCCGCAGGCTACGTCTTCGACGAACGCGGCAAGATCGTCTTCTGGCGCATCGACCCTGACACCGTTGATTGCAAGGAACGCCAATCCGGCAACCGTTCCAGTACCGCTTGTTGCCATCGATGAACGGATGGTTCTGAACTATGTGAAAAATATAGGCGGCCGCCATTTCGGAAAAGATCGGCGTGAAGATATTCCCCGCCGAATGTCGCAGCCGGCATGGCCACAGCCGACTTGAGAAGCCCGAGGTCTCGCACGCCCAGGCGGACCGCCATATCTTTCAATTTGGCCCTGGTGCATCTCTATCACATCGTCCAATCCAAGAAACTCGATATCCGCCATTTACCCTGCCAGCCGCTTGAGGGCGCGGCCGTACCTCCTGTTAATGTCTTCAACGGCCTCGTGCAGCCGTGTGTGCCGCTCCTCGTCCCGCGCGGGTGAGACGATGAGCACATCTCCGTCCGTGGTGATCTCCAGCGGCGTATCGATGTCTATGTTCAGGAGTTCCAGCACCGGCTTGTCTATAATTAGCGCCGCGCTATTGCCGTGTTTTGTCAACTTCTTTATCATGAGTGGGCCTCCGGATTTCAATTTGGTACATACATTGTATCACTAATATTGTTCCCTGTAAAGCGTTACCGCAACCAGTAAGCGCGACGAATCATGATTGCCCACCGCATGGCTGTCATTCCGAGCAATTGACGGCGACGCTGTCGCCGTTACATTGGAAAGAAACCGACGCCCCCGATGTTTCGGGATTTCGGGTGATCAGGTCCGACGAGCCGGGCTAGGCCAAAATCCCGAAACATCTGCAAGAAACCGACCCCCGGTGTTTCGGGAATCTTGTTCCCGAAACTGGGGAGTTTCTTAGGAGCAAGTGACGGCGACAACGTCGCCGTTACATTGGAAAGAAACCGACGCCCCCGATGTTTCGGGATTTCGGGTGATCAAGTCCGACGAGCCGGGCTAGGCCAAAATCCCGAAACATCTGCAAAAAACCGACCCCCGGTGTTTCGGGAATCTTGTTCCCGAAACTGGGAAGTTTCTTAGGAGCAATTGACGGCGACAACGTCGCCGTCAATTGCTCCTAAGAAACCTTCCATGCCCGGCCGGCTTCGGGGCAGTCGCCCGCGAAGCATAGCCTGCCGGGGTGAGTTTCTTTTTAATGTGACCCCGCGGCGCGGGGTCCGACGCTCGGAATGACATATGCGGTGACACGTATTCACGATCCGTAAGCACTTGCGGCAACCATCATCCATCCAGATTGTCGGCATCCTCCTCCCCTCCCCGAAGCGACTCGAGGTGAGAAGTATCGTTCCACAGCCGGATGACCGGACGCTCGCCGATTTCCAAAATCGAGAGGCTCGCATTCGAAGCCGGAAATACCCGGTAGAACGATGCCGGGATGCCGCAGGCGGCCAGGACCAAGCCCCGCAGCGATCCGCCGTGACCGACCGCCAGGACCGTCGAGCCATCCGCGTGGTCCTCCCGAACACCCTTGAGGAACCGGGCGCAGCGCTCGATCACCTGCTCCGGGGTCTCGGCTTCGGGCGGTCGCATCGAGAGATCGCGGCGCCAGGGGTTTTGGTCCGGGGGGAATGTTGCCTCGATCTGGGCATGGGTCATTCCCTGGACCACTCCGAAGTAAGACTCGCGCAGCGAGACGCTCTCGAATATGGGCTGGTTTCGCCCCGCCGCGATTACATCCGCCGTGGCCCGCGCTCGGCCGAGGTCGCTGGAATAGATTGCGTCGAACCTCTCTTGGGTTAACCGCTCGGCCACGGCCCGCGCCTGCCGGACCCCCACGGGCGTGAGCGGAGAGTCGGACTGGCCCTGGATGCGGCCCTCGACGTTATAGGTAGTCTCTGAGTGTCGAACAAGATAAAGCCTTATCACAAATCACCTGGCCTGACCGCGGCTATTTCGTGGCCGTCCCGCCCGACGCGGATGGAGCCGAACTGCACGACCCGGACCGGAGAGATGGTCCTCATCGGCGAAAGCACGAACATGAACCTTTGCTTGAAATCCACCGCCTGGACCAGGCCGACATCGAGCGTGACTCCGTTTTCGTCGGCCAGACCCACCAGGATGTTCCGGAAGGTCTCGTTGACGGCGATCGTTATGTTACTAGTCTTGAACTGCTGCTCGATCGCGGCGACATCCTTTGGAGCCGCCAGTGGCGGTTGCCCACTCGTATCGCCTAAGGAAACGTCGTGTTCCAATACGTGGCTTTCTCGTCCAAAGCCGGCGGTTTTCTCAGAAGTGCTGGGGCGCTCGACAACAATAAACAGCCCGCTGCCCACGACCTCCGCGTGCAGCACCCTGCAGCCAATGGCCTCCTCCATGAACTTGACGTACTGCCACTTCACGCCCCGCCCGGTGCGAAACCACGTATTCCAGCAGCACACATCATCCAGGTGGATAATGTGTCCCGGCGCTTCATAGAAATGCTTATAAAAGCTCAACTGCCGCTTCGCGGCGCGAAACTGCACCGGCTTTCGCTGAGCCTCGGAAGTGGAGCTTACTCTTCGGACCCTGACGGAGCTCACCTTGGCGAAAGGATGGAGCAGAGGCTCGATTTCTCTTTTGCGCTGGATGCCTATAAGGTAGTCGGGCCGGACCAGATCGGTCTTGTAGGTCTTGAGTTTTCGGCCCAGAGGGCCTTCGACCATGCCGGTCGTATCGACAGCCACCAGTTTCGCGCCCAGACCGAGGGCCGCATCCACCATTTTCCTGGCCCCAACCGCGCTCTCCAGCATGTGGCCGGCGGGGGTAGTGGCGCCTACGAAGTAAAGCCGTTTGGCCTTCAGGTCCGAGAGCGACTCCACGCTCCCGCTCGCGATCGCCATTCCGATTGTGCCCGGCGCGCCGATCTCGGACTGGCCGATGTCGGCGTCAACTACCGCGGTCGGTATCCCCGCCTCGACCCCGGCGTTCGCGAGGCTGGGCGCAGAAATGCGTCTTCCCGGTGTCCACCGCGCCTATCACCATCACGACACCGGGGGATGATACCACCTCTGCGATTGTATCCACCCATTCGGGACTGATCGACATTATCTTACAACTGAAATCCTACATAGGTTATACTGAACTTAAGCATGCTGCCTCGGATTTCAGTTGTAAGATGCTAAGAAGACAGCACCGACCCCGCGGCCTGCCGAAAGGCCGTATTGATTTTCCGGCGATAATCTTTTTGGTTGCGGCTATGCCGTTTTAGAATCATGTTCAAATACCGGGAACGAAATTCCTGCCTGGTCTAGTCAGTAGAAGTGAGTAACGAGGAACCAGGAACTAGGAACGAGTCCCTATGCGAGAACTCTGTGCCGACTCTGGGTGGCGATTGTTGTTTCGGGAAACCCCTTTCCCGAAACGGCTGGCAGATTTGTCGCGCACGGAAGGCGTTCGGATCGTTTCGGGATTTCCGGAGCGAATACGACGTTTTTGCCCTGGATTAACAGTTGTGGTCGCTCCTCAAATCCCGAAACACCGACGAGTCCCTTGATGCGAGAGCCTCTGTGCTGTTGTTTCGGGAAACCCTTTTCCCGAAACGGCCGGCGGCGCTTCGCTTTGCGGCCGAAGCAACCCTTGCGGGGCGGGGGTTCCAGTCTCTCTTCTCTCTGCCCTCTGCTCTCCGCTATCTTCGAAGAAGGTGAACAACATGCGACTCATTATCTACTCGACGATTGCCGCGCTGGCGATCTGCTATGGCATCTGGGCCGCCGCGACCGAGGACCACGGAAGCGATCAGGTTCAGGTATCCTCTCTGGTCCAGGACACGGCTGCCTCGGTCGAGCGGCGCGATCTGACCGGGACCGTGGCCGGCATATCCCAAGACTACCGAGACGACAACGGCTTGGACTATGACCGCCTGCGGACGCTGATAGCGCAGGCATACAGAAATGTTGGTCCATACCAGGCACACGTAACGATCGAGCATGTCGGAGTGGACGGCGACAGGGCTGAAGTGGTAGTCCACGCCGTAATCACAGGCGGGTACACTTACGACCGGCACGTAACCATCGATTTGCGCAAGGAGAAGTCAATGCGGGCGCTCGTGATCCCCACAACCGAGTGGCGAATAGTCGGGACGCAGGGTTTGGGAATGAGCTTGGAGCAGTTTTGATGACGGGACGCAACGCCGATCTGTCAAACAGTACGGCGATATGCAGGGGCACTGTTGGATGGCCATTGGCTATTGAATCGCGGAGGGCGCTGAATCGGTGATCGTTCAGAGCGCCAGTGTGTCGGACGGGGTGAGAGCGGTTATGCCGGAGTATCGAGCGAAGTCTTTGATGTTCAGGGTGACGAGGTGAGTAATGTCGTGAGTTTGCATAAGCGCAACAATGCGCGCTTCATGAGCCTGTTTGCCAGCGACGGGATATCGCATAATGCCAAGTCATAGCCACGCAGTACAGATACACAGTAGCGGGGCAGAATGCCCAGGTTACGGCCTCCTTCCGAACGGCACTGGTTTTGAGAACCGGGTAATCGTAGCATCTGGTCCGTCCACAGTAACCACCGACAACACAGGCGGCGACCCCATCACTGGCGTGATTGTCCCGCACGACGTCCTGAACCCATATCTCGTGGTCAACTACATCATCAAATACTGAATCGCGAAGGGCGCGGAGGTGTACGGGTTTTGCGGAAGGGATTCCGCGTCATCCGCCGCATTCCGTGGCATCCGCGATTCAAAAAACAAGCTGGGGTATTGTGGAGATCGATTCAATAGGGCTGAATGATCAGAAGGTCGGGAACCATCCGAAAATGGCGAATATTTCTGGTGTAAAGAGCGATGCCGGACTCGATCGCGGTGGCGGCTATCAGCGCATCGGGCAGCAGAAGCCCGTGGCTGAGCGTGAATGTTTCCATCAAGGCTTGCGCGCGCGTGGATATCGGCTCCGTGAGCGGCATTACTGTGAACTGGGCGATAGCCTGCTTCACATTTGCCAACTGCGCTCCGTCCCGGCAACCGGCTATGAGTTCCATTGCGGATATGGCGCTTACGGTTATGCTGGTTCCGACGAGCATCTCGTTAAGAAATTCGCCGGCCTGCGTGAGGCCACGGGAAGCGTCAACGAGGATGTCGGTGTCGATCAGTCCGTATCGGAGAGTCGGTTGTTCCACTCTTGGCGCTCCTTATGCACCCATGCCGCGCTGTCGGCCATATCTTCGCGGTCGGCCCACATGCCGAAGAACGGTAGTGAGGTAATGTCCGGCTTCCCGCCGCGCGCGGCTTCGGATGCGCGCGAAAGTTTGGAGGCGGTGGGTAGCAAACGCAACTCCACCTCCAGTGCCTGGTCGGCGGGCAGGTCAATCCGCGCGTCCGGCACAATCGTTCTGCCGTCAAAGTGCGCTTTAATGATTACAGACATATCGGACACCTCCATAGCCATTATACCATACGAGGCGCCGGGCTCACAGCGGGGGAGAACCGCCCACCATGTTATGCGCTCTGCTTCATCATGAAGCTGGGGTATTGAGGAGGAAAAGTGATGCGTAGACTAATTCTCATGCGCTCGTTTCTTATCATAGCAATGACACTTCTCTTTGCTTGTGGATGCGTTCAATGCTGGGGATCGTCGTGTCTCGCTACGTGCACGGGATGTGGGCCTTATCCTGTTTACAATAATGTTCCCGTCTGCGACCAGTGCATCTGCTTCGTGAAACGTTATGTGCTCGCGAAGTACGCCGACACCTTCCCGCATGTGGATTATGCCTACCAGTTATGGGGACAGACCATTCAGAACATGTACGAGATAGCGGACAATGGCACCAATATTCCTTAGCAGGGTGACGTTCTCGTATGGAAGAGTGGAGGAGGAGACGGCTGCCCGGTGTCATCCGATGGTCACATGGCAATTGTGGACCAAGCAAATAATAGAAACGATGTCTGGGTCGTGGATTCCAACTGGGATGGGAAGAACTATCCCGACTGTGGAATGCGGCACTCGGTGAAGATATGCGGCGTGTACGGCTGGTTCAGACCAAATAGCACTTGCATCCCCGCCACCATCTCCTGGACCAGCACTCCCGCTTCCGGGTGGTACAATACAGACCATCAGCTTACGTATTCCGTTGGCGGTAGCAACCTCAACATTGTTGAATCTCCCGTTGGAATGTGGCTCAGCGGACAAGGCCAAGGCTGGCATGACTACTCCGTTCACGTCTGGAACAGTTGTGGTGACGTAACTATACATTGGCAGGGCGGCTGGGACACTGTTGCACCGTCAACAAACTGCTCCGGACCAGCGACTTCAACCTGGCTGCCGGCTGGCTCATCAGTGTCATGGAATCCAACCGACGCCACTTCCGGCGTTGCTTCCTCCAGTTTCATCTGGGACAACGGCAGCACCAACGGATTGGTCCCCGAGGGCATTCACAACATTACGGTGTCCGCTACCGATAATGCAGGCAACAGCGTGACGGAAACCCACGGCCCTTACTGGCTCGATACCGTAGCTCCGGTCCTTTCTCTCACCGGCCCCGCGACCTCCGTCTGGCTGAACAAGTCCTCCGTTACTACGGTAACCTGGTCCGCGACGGACGCTACTTCCGGCGTTGCCACCCAGACCCTCACCTGGGACAACGGCGGGGCGACCAATGTTTCTCCTGCCCAGATAGCGGAGGGCAAGCGCACGGCCACGATCACGGCGACCGACAACGCGGGCAATACGGCGACTCAGACCTATGGAACGTGGTGGGTCGATACAACACCACCTGTGTTTGAATCCATCTCCACCGACGCCGAGTCGAGAAGCCTGAACACGCTGGTCGCCACGTGGAAGCTGCTCCGACCCTGATTCCGGTATAGCCGGGTACGAGGGACCTGGATAGGCGCCACACCGGGCGGAGATGATGTGAAGACTGTCACAAGCGCGGGAGGCAATAACTGGGCTTATGTCGTGAACCTCGATCTGACATCCGGCCAGACCTATTATTTCTCCGTTCAGGCGATGAACTGCGCGGGCCTTTGGAGCAATCCCATCGTGTCGCAAGGCATTTCCGTTGTGGCCGGCGACTATGACGCCGCTCCGGCATTCGATGCGGGCGGCGTGAGCAATCAAGCGCGCACATCCACCAACTACATGATAACCGACACCCTCGGTCAGTTCGCGGTGGGTTCATCTTCGAGCGCAAACTTCATTATGGAGCACGGCTACTGGCATTCGGACATAACCCTGCTTCAGGCCGGGTCGCCGGGCGCGGCCAAATGGTTTGCCAACGACTCGGCCATACAACTCGCGACGCCGAACAGCCCGGTTGTCGTTACCTCGGGCAGCTCGACGTTTGCCGATAGATTTTATGCGGAGCAGCCCGACAAGTCCAGCGGAATCGCCGCGCAATATGGAGCGGCGGGCGGCCCCGAGCTGGTCGAGGGCGATCAGGTTTGGCTGACGGGAAAGATCGAGACCGTCAATGACGAGCGGATGATCCAATACGCCTCCCCCACGATTGTCGGTCATATCGACCCTCTGGGGCCGCTGTTTATGGTCGTGCCGCATCTTGGCGGCGCCGGTCTGAACCAGTGGACTCCCGGCGTGCTGGCTGGAGTGGGCCTCAACAACGTCGGACTGCTCGTGAAGACTTATGGCGGGCTTGTGAGCTACCGCGACCCGCGGGGCGGGTTCTTCTACGTGGATAATGGCGACAACCTCTACGACGGCGCCTACTACGGAATTCGGATAATCTGCGACGGCTTTGCCGGCGGCGCGAAGCTCGCGCTGCCGCCTTACGGCAAAAACATCATTATAACCGGAATCAGCTCGGTGGTTATGATAAACAATCAGCCGGTAAGGGCAATCCGCCCGAGACGGCAATCCGACATTCAGGTGGTGAATTGAATCGCGGAGGACGCGGAGTGGGTTCCGCGAAATCCGCGATTCGACAATGGAGGAGGAAGCCAGAATGGGAACGATAACCGGCTATTGCGGCAACTCGGCTGGAGATACGGCGGTGACGCCTTGGTAGCGGGCGAAGTCGCTTGTGTTGAGAGTCAGGATGTGGGTGACACCGTGCGCCAGCATCAGCGCGGCAAGGCGGGCGTCGTGGGCTTTCTTGCCAACGACCCTATAGCGGGCAACCAAATCTCGCCAGCGACGCGATCCATCCTCGGCTTCGGCCAGAGAGTCGAACACGCTCAGTATCTTGTCTATCTCGGCAGCCGCAACATCGGTTCCAAGTCCCATTCCGTTGTCTGTGATGGGCCGCGTCGCGACCACCCAGTACTCGGCCAGGACTTGCGTACACACGTAGATGTCCTCGTCAGAGTCGATCAACTGCCGCACCACCCGCGTACACATGTCGCGCAGCGGGCTGCCGGCGTCTCGGGAGCGCAGGAAGACGTTAGTGTCTACGAGGTAGCTCACAGGCGGTCCTCGTACCAGATTCGCGCGGCACAGAGACTCATCGGAGATGCGCAGACCTGCGATAGGATCGGCCGTGAAGCTTTCCCACGCCTCACGCGCCGCCCTGCGCCGCTCAGCCCGCTTGTCCGAGGGCCTGAACTCAAACTCCAGCGGCTGGTTCACCGGCAGATCCACCGGCTCGTCCGGGACTATCGTCTTTCCGTCGAAATGCGCTCGAATGACAACTGACATATCGCGTACCTCTATCACCATTATACCATTTTGCGAGGAACGGATGAAAACACGCGTGGTCTCGAACGTTCGTGTCGACGAGCCACCTCATAGTCCGCGATCCGGCTCGTAGATGTCCTCTCGCCGCAGGGCCTCAAGCGGGATGTTGGCGCCCTTGACGGCTTGGGAAGCAAAGCGCCGTAGAGCCGCTCTTCGCCGCTCGATCTCCTCGGCGGAAAGCTTCGGCTCGGGAATACGGAGTTCGACTTCCATGGACTGGTTGACCGGCAAATCGACCGGCTCGTCCGGGACTATGGTCCTACCATCAAAATGCGCTCGAATTACAACCGACATATCGCTTACCTCTATCACCATTATACCATTTTACGAGGAAAGGGAGAAAACACTATGCGAACCATACTACTGATAACGATTCTTCTGATCGCCGCCTGCGCGGCGGTCGCCGATGTCCCGCCAATGATCAACTACCAGGGCAAGCTGCTCCAGCCATCCGGTGCACCTGTTCCCGATGGCACGTACTCAATGCAGTTCGCCATCTACAATGTCCCCACGGGCGGCACGGCGCTCACGGCGCTTTGGTCCGAGACCAACCCAAGCGTCCAGGTCAAAGGCGGACTTTTCGCCACGCTGCTCGGCAGTGTGGTCAACCTGCCCGCGAACATCTTCAATGGCCCGAACACATTCTTTGGAGTCACGGTGGGGACCGATCCCGAGATGACACCCCGCCAGCAGATCGCTTCTTCGGCGTTTGCTTTCAGAGCGTATGTGGCCGGGACGGTGGATAGTGGCGCTATCGGGACTACCCAGTTGACGGATGGCGCAGTGACGGCAAGCAAACTCGCCACAGGCGCGGTGACCGCCAATGCCATAGCAAGCGGAGCGGTTACCTCGGCGGGGATTGCGGATGGGGCTGTGACTGCAACCAAGCTAGATACAGGTGCTATTACCTTGGGCTATGCTGAAACATTCGAGAATTTTTTGTTTATGGGTACTGCTGTCCACGATGTCCCGGGCCTTACATTGACCTTGACAATTCCAAGCGGCGGAAGAAGACTTAAAGTCACTGCGGTTTTACCGGTCTTCTATACCGACACTGGCTATAATCAAGTTGTGAGGGTCTATGAAGACTCAACTACGCGAAGTTATCTTCAACAGGTCGGTTCAGGCGCTAATAGTAACTGGGCTGTAACGTCAATTTGCAGTTTTACTCCGACCGCCGGAGTACACACCTACAAGGTTCAGGTACAACAAAGCAATAACGGAAACATGTATGCCGGGGGCCTTAACCCCGGCCTTTCCCCAGCGTTCCTTCTAGCGGAGCGGATCTAAGGAGCCGTGTGAGCGATAGCAGTCATATTCGTTCTTTCGGTAAACCCTTTTCCCGAAAGCGGCATAGCGGTTTTGAATCGCGGAGGGCACGGATTTGCACGAACCGCGCGGAATGGATTCCGCGACATCCGGTCTGTTCCGCGAAATCCGCGATTCGACAAATTGGGCATAGCGGTCTTGAGGTAACTGCGAGGAATCATGCAGTACCCAGCGCATGGCTGTCATTCCGAACGAATGTGAGGAATCTCAACCCTTCGGATGAGTCTCACGCACCGGAACAAGAATCCAGGCGCAGCGTTGAGATTCCTCGCTGCCCGCTCCTAAGAAACTCCCCAGTTTCGGGAACAAGATTCCCGAAACACCGGGGGTCGGTTTCTTGCAGATGTTTCGGGATTTTGGCCTAGCCCGGCTCGTCGGACCTGATCACCCGAAATCCCGAAACATCGGGGGCGTCGGTTTCTTTCCAATGTAACGGCGACAGCGTCGCCGTCACTTGCTCGGAATGACATGTGCGGTGACATGTACCTCACGATCCGTGAGCTGTTACGTCCTGAATCGCGAACGACGCGGATGTGCGCGAACCGCGCGGAAGGGATTCCGCGGCATCCGGTCTCTTCCGCGAAATCCGCGATTCAAAACAGAGGAGCAAATAAGATGAAGAACGCATTTCGGATGTTTTTCGCTTGCGCTTTAGCGGCGGCGTCGGCCATATCCGGCTCGGCCTCCGTGCTTTCCGGCAACTTTTGCCCCGGCACGGACGCCAATCTCAGATCATCGCCGAACTACGTCATTTCGGATACGCTCGGCCAATTCGCGGTAGGGGTGTCGTATGCCCCTGACGACAGCTATGCGTGCGGCATAATCGAGCACGGCTTCTGGCACTCGGACATCCAAATCCCGACAATCGCCGAGTTGAAGCAGACGCCCAACGAGTATTGGGTCGATGCTTACGCGAAGGTCGTCACTGCCCGGCAGTAACCAGTTCAGCGAGGAGTTCTACGTGTCGGACCAGGATAGATCCGGCGCAATCCGGGTGTACCTGGGACCGAACCCGTTAGTGGTGTCCAACGGGGATATGGTCGATGTGTCGGGAATCATCAAGGGCACGGATTTGGACCGGTATATCGACTATCCTCTCGTGGCCACTCGCTTTCCGCACGCGATGCTGTTGTCGCCATACTTTATGGCAAACCGCTGGCTCGGCGGACAGGGGACGGATATGCTAAAACCCGGAGGCGCCGGCCCGCTCAATACCGAGATGCTGTTGAAGGTTTCGGGCAGGGTGACTTATGTGGACACCGAGTCTCCCGCGCAATTCTTCTATATTGATGACGGCTCCGGTCTATCGGAAGGCCAGGTCTTCGACGGGACCGTCATGCGCGGGAATTCAGGTGTCCCTTACCGGCCTTGCCGTTTCGAATACGATCCTCCCGCCGGCCCAGGGCCAATACGTGACGGTTACCGGCATCTGCGATACTTACGGCGCGTCGAACAAGACGTTAGCCCAGATCAGACCGAGGAGCCAGGCGGATATTTGCGTGATTGCGCCATGGCGGGGTTAAATCGCGAATGGCGCGGAAGGGATTCCGCGACATCCGGTCTGTTCCGCGAAACCCGCGATTCGACAGCAGAGGAGGGAAACCAGATGAAAACTGCAATCGGCTATTGCACCGGCATATCGGCTGGAGAGACGGCGGTGATACCTTGGTAACGAATAAAGTCGCCGGTGTTGAACGTCAAGATGTGTGTGACGTCGTGGGCGAG
The DNA here is from genome assembly GCA_963823885.1 of uncultured bacterium. GTDB lineage: Bacteria > Armatimonadota > UBA5829 > UBA5829 > UBA5829 > CAWGNL01. The sequence goes on along the minus strand of CAWGNL010000067.1, from coordinate 218,969 downwards.
CATAAGAGCGGCGATGCGGGCGTCATGGGCCTGCCTGCCCCGGACAGCGTTTTCCCTCGCGATCTTTCTCCAGCGCTCCGCTATATCGGGCGGCTCGGAAAGACAGGGGAGAGCGAGAGAGGCAATCGCGAGCTGTCGATCCGCGTCGCCAGGTTCAAGCCCCAAGCCGTTGACGGAAACCGGGCGCGTGGCTACCGCCCAATGCTCGATCAGTATCTGGGCGCAGAGACAGACAGTGTCTCCTTGAGCGACGAGACCGCGCACGGCACTGACACACAGAGCGTGATCCGCGCCGTCCTGGTCGCAGTAGCGGAGCAGGACGTTTGTGTCCACGAGGTACTTCATATTCCGCGATCCGGCTGGTACATGTCTCGCGTCGAAGTGCCTCCAGTGGAATGCTGGCTCCTTTGACGGCCATAGCTTCCAGCCTGCTAAGAGCCTCGAGGCGCCGCTCGATCTCCTCGGCGGAAAGCTTCGGCTCGGGGATATGGAACTCGACTTCCATGGACTGGTTGATCGGCAAGTCCACCGGCTCCTCGGGCACGATGGTCTTACCGTCAAAATGCGCTCGAATGACAACCGACATATCGCGTACCTCTATCACCATTATACCACTTAACCTCGCCGGTCCCTCGCGATTTCCATCAGCACAGCCCCATCCTCTATACCTATGATCCGCGCGCCTTTTTCCGTGATGATCCCCACACTCGGCGACGGCTTGCCGTCGATTTCGTATTTCGGGTGCGCCGGGCTGCCGGGGTTCATTAGAATGGCGCATACATTGCCGTGTGTGTCGCTTATGACGCCGATTTTCATAGGGTTAAAGGTTAGAAAGTTAAAGGTTGAAGGTTGGGATGAGACATTCCGTTCGGGGGCATGCCTCTGCTTCACAGCTATGAATGAAAATGAGAGCGTGCGCTGGCGGGTTGCAAACCCGGGTAACTGGGTCCGGCGCTTGCGAAACGCCGGACCATCAAGATAGGCGATAGGTGCTGGGTTCTGGAAGGGAGGTCTCCGTTCACCATCACCTACCACCTGACACCCATCACCTGTCCTATTCCTGCGGGCTCTCTTCAAGATCGGCCGGCTTCTGGGCGGCGCGCAGACCGATTATCCCGATCCGGCCGTTGGCCACGTGCCAGACCTCCATCGTAAAGCGGTCGCCAACCCTGATCTTGCTGATCTCGTCGGTAAGGCTGACTTTGCCCTTTTCAGGCTGCGTGCTACCGGAAACGGGCTTGCCGTTGATCTTCAAGATTACATCCTGCGGCTGAATGCCGGCGTCGGCAGCCGGGCTGTTCTGGTAGATTTGGACTACCAGAGCGCCTTCCACGTTCGGCAGGTCTCTCGCGCCGCGCTGCTCGAGAGCTTTGCGCGTCTCGGCGTTGTAGCCCGTGCTACTCGATTCCAAGCCAGGGCCGGACGATCTTACCGTGCGCGATAAGCTGCTCGGCAATGTTGTGGGCGGTCATGCTGGGAATAGCAAAGCCGATGCCGATGCTGCCTTCGCTGGTGCCGGTGGAGGCGATGGCTGTGTTGATCCCTACCAGATAACCGTAGAGATCGGCGAGCGCCCCGCCGCTGTTGCCCTTGTTGATCGCCGCGTCGGTCTGGATAACCTTCTGAAGGATCGTGCCATTTATATTGATAGGCCCGCGCAGAGCGCTCACCACACCCACCGTGACCGTCGACTGGAAGCCCAACGCGCTTCCCACCGCGATTACCCAGTCACCGGGGTCGACTTTACGCTCATTGAACTGAGCGTAGGGCAGACCGTGGGCATCGATCTTGATGACCGCGATATCGGTGGTCGGGTCACGCCCGATCAGCTTTGCTTCGTAACTCTTGCCATTGTTCAAACTTACAGTCAGCTTGGTTGCGCCTTGCACCACGTGATTGTTGGTTATAATGTAGCCATTGGGGCTGAAGATCACGCCCGATGCCTGGCCCTTGGGGATAACCTCTTCCGGCGCGCCGAACGGGAACTGGAAGAAATTGCAAAGGCGAAGCCGCCCGGCCCCCCCATCACCTGCCGCGGGCGCCCGATGGTATCGATATTGACCACATATTCGCTTACGCGCCTGGCCGCGTCCTTGACGGTATGGTTGCCGTCGGTCGCCAGCTTGTTGGTCGGATGCTCCACGTTGACTATTTGTGATCCCGAATATCCGCCGGACCAGCCGAAAAAGTGATGTATGGTCCAGGCGCACACCACAAACCCGAGAACGAAAACTATAACATACGGAATAAGTCGCTTCATTTTGCAATACTCCTAAGAAGATTGGCCATCTCAATGGCCGACTCAGCCGCCGCGAAGCCCTTGTTGCCCGCCTTGGTCCCCGCTCGCTCGATGGCCTGCTCGATGGTGTCCGTGGTTATGACACCGAAGATCGCCGGAACGCCGGTCGACAGGCCGACCTGGGCAATCCCCTTCGCGCACTCGCCCGCAATGTAGTCGAAATGTGGGGTCGAACCTCTTATAAGCGCCCCGATGCATATTACGGCGTCGTATTTCTTGGTCTGGGCCAACTTCATCGCGCCCAGGGGTATCTCGAACGACCCGGGAACCCAGGCCACTTCGATCCCCTCTTCGGACGCGCCGTGGCGCTTTAAGGCATCGATCGCTCCGGACAGCAACTTACTGGTAATAAACTCGTTGAACCTGCTCGCGACTATACCGAATTTCATATCCTTCGCGATAAGCTGACCTTCATAAGTTTTCGGCATTCTCAAGAACTCCCTTTCGAAAATAGCGGAAAGCTGAAAGTGGAAAGCAGAAAGCCCGGAACGTCCCCCACGCATGGTCGCTTCGGGCCGCGGAGCCAAGCGCCGCGACCGAAGGGTTCAGTTTCGGATACTTTCGCGTTTTCGCCCTTTCGCGCTTTCGCGATTAAAATCCGGTTCCCAATCACTCTTCCGGTGGCATGCATTTCTTGAACATGTTCTCGTCCAGCAGGTGGCCCATGCGCTCGCGCTTGGTGTTGAGATAGCGCTCGTTGGCCGCATTGGGCTCGCAGACCACCGGCACTCGCTCCACTATCTCCAGATCATACCCCTGCAGAGTGCGTACTTGCCGGGATTGTTGGTCATAAGGCGGATTTTCTTCAGACCCAGATCGACAAGAATCTGCGCGCCAAGGCTGTAATCCCGCATATCCCCCGGGAAACCCAGCATATGATTGGCCTCGACCGTGTCCGCGCCGTGGTCCTGCAGCACATAAGCCTTCAGCTTGTTCACCAACCCGATTCCGCGGCCCTCCTGATGGTAAATATAGAGCACGACGCCCTTTCCCTCTTCGGCGACCATCTCCATGGCCCGGCGAAGCTGTTCGCCGCAGTCGCAGCGCAGGCTGCCCAGCACATCCCCCGTCAGACAGCCCGAGTGAATGCGCACAAGAGTCGGTTGCCCATCGGAGACATCGCCCATCACCATCGCAATGTACGGACTGGACTCCACGGTTGACTGGTAGCCGTGGGCGATGAACTCGCCGTACGCCGTCGGAATCCGGCAGGAAGCGAATCGGAACACGAGCCGCTCGGTCCGGCGCCTGTGTTTTATAAGGTCGGCGATGGTGACGATCTTGAGATCCCACTTCTTTGCTATCTCGATAAGTTCCGGAAGCCTGGCCATGGAACCGTCGTCGCTCAGGATTTCGCACAAGACTCCCGCCGGTCCCAGGCCCCCCAGCCTCATAAGGTCCACCACCGCTTCGGTGTGGCCCGCCCTCACCAGTACCTCCGCCTTCCTCGGCCCGCAGCGGATGGATATGACCCGGACGGGCGAGGTCTTCCGGCTTAGCGTCCCGCTGGACGAATGTCTGTATGGTAATCGCGCGATCGTGCGCCGATATGCCCGTCGTGGTCCCCTGAACAGCGTCCACGCTCACCGTGAACGCGGTGCCCAGCTTGGCGGTGTTGCGGTCCACCATCATCGGCAGACCCAGTTCCTGCAGCCGTTCTTCGGTGGTGGGCACGCAGATCATGCCGCGGCCGTACTTGGTCATGAAATTGACCGCATCGGCTGTGACCTTATCCGCCGCCATTATGAAGTCGCCTTCGTTTTCGCGGTCCTCGTCATCGACGACTATGATTATCTTGCCGGCCTTAAGTTCGTCGAGGGCCTCGCCGATGGTCGCGAAGGCGCCGCTGGTTGTTTCCATGTGTCTTTCCAACTCTCAATCACGAAAACGCGAAAGTGTCCGAAACGGAAAACCGGTGCCGTTGCCGCCACCATGGCCGCAGAATCATGTCACTTGCGAGCGAACTACCGTGCGACAGGCACACGGTAGTTTCCCAAAGAAACCCACCCCGGCAGGCTATGCTTCGCGGGCGACTGCCCCGAAGCCCCGGCATGGGAGGTTTCTTAGCAGCGAACGCGAGGAATCTCGACCTAGTCGCTTCGAGCCTCACATCTCGAAAGATGTATCCCGGCGCAACGTTGAGATTCCTCACATACGTTCCTAAAGCGGCGCAGCCGCAACCAACAAGGCCATCGCCGGAAGATCAATACGGCCTTTTCGTAATTCGGAAGGTCGGTGGTTTCTTCTTACGTATCTTACAACTGAAATCCGAGGTGACACATCAAAATTCAGTACAACTTGTATAGGATTTCAGTTGTAAGATACTAAGAAAACGACCCGTTTCGGGAAAAGGGTTTCCCGAAACAACGGGAACACCCTCGTTTCGGGATTTCCGTTCCGCATTCGCTTCACTCAAATCCCGAAACACCGGGGCGTGGGTTTCTTGCCAAATCAATCAAGTCATAAAACCGGACTGCCGGAGGAGGTCTTCGGTCACGCCGGACGAACCCGACGACCTCGCCGTGAGGAACTTCTCAACGTACTTGCCGATTATGTCCGTTTCCAGATTTACCCTGTCTCCGGTTTTTTTCAGACCCAGCGTGGTGCCGGCCAGGGTGTGCGGGATCACCGCAATGGTAAAGCTGCGCTCATCGCAACGTGCAACCGTCAGAGAGATGCCGTCGAGGGCGATGGAGCCTTTTTCCACCACATAGCGCATCACTTCGGGCGGGGCCTTGACGGAGAACAACCTGGACTCGGCGAGAGACGAAATCGACTCAAGAGCGCCGATACCGTCGACGTGACCCTGCACGAAGTGACCGCCGATCATCTTCCCGGCCCTGAGGCTTGCCTCGAGGTTCACTTTGTCGCCCGGGCGAAGGTCTATCAAGGTGCTCCTGGCAAGGGTCTCGGGCACGACGTCGAACGCAATCTCACCGCCCTTGAGCGATACGGCGGTCAGGCACACTCCGCTTACCGCGACGCTGTCCCCGACGGTTACGTCCTCGATCATCCGGCTCGACGCAATCGAGAGTTTGACGACGGTCGCCCGCGTCAGCCGCCTTACTTCCCCGACCTCCTCGATCAGACCAGTAAACAACGTTTAACTTTCATCCTTTGACTTTTGACTTTCGACTTCCGGATATTCCACATACCCTTCCAACGCGATATCATCTCCGAAACGCCGAATCTTCGCGTTTCTGATCGAGATCGACTGCGAAAGGCGCTCGGCGCCGGAACCCCCGACCGCCGGGATGGCGCCGCGCCCGCCGATAATCCGAGGAGCGTAAAAGTATAGCACTTTATCGACAATGCGCTCCTCCAGCGCGGAGGCGGCGATCTCCGCCCCGCCCTCCACCAGCACCCAGAGGTATCCCAGCCCCGACAGATGGCTCATCAAGTCCTTAATAGACGGCCGTCCGTCAGCACTCTCCAGTGTTAGTATACGCGCTCCGGCCTTTTCAAGTTTCCTAAGGCTGCCGGCATTTGCTCCCGCCCCGGCGGCGATTATCGCCTCTCCCGGCTGGGCCAACAGCTTCAAACCCGCCGGAATGTCACCCGTCGCCGTGACCACGACCCTGGCAGGGTAGTATGTCCTGCCGCCAAGCCTGGCGGTGAGCGCCGGATCGTCGGTCCGGGCGGTGTTGCCGCCGATAACTATGCAATCCACTCTGCTCCTGATCCGGTGGGCATAGGCACGAGCGCGCTCGCCGGTAATCCATTTCGAAATCACCGCTTCGGGTGGCAATCCGGCCGTCCAGACTCATCGCGGACTTCAGAGTCACAAACGGCATCCCGGTAGTGCGATGCTTGATATAGGGCTCGTTGAGACTGCTGGCCTCATCCTCGCACAGCCCGGTATGGACTTTCAGCCCGGCCCGCTCGAGTTCGAGCAGTCCCTGCCCGCACACGTTCGAGTCCGGGTCGATCATAGCGGCGTAGACCTCGGCTACACCTGCCTCGATCAGCGCGCGAGTGCAGGGCGGCGTTCGCCCGTAGTTAGCGCAGGGTTCGAGTGTAACGTAGACCGTCGAGCCCGCCGCGTGCTGGCCGGCCTGCCTGAGCGCGAAGACCTCGGCATGCGCCTCGCCCGCGCGCGCATGGAAGCCCTCCCCAACGATACGGCCGTCTTTGACGACCACCGCCCCAACCATCGGGTTCGGGCTCGGGCGGCCTCGCGCGGCCAACTTCAAGGCCCGCCGCATGTACAATTGATAATTGATAATTGACAATTGACAATCTCAAACGCTGCGGAACATTACGCTCCTGATACGAGAGACTCATCAGATAGGTTGAGATTCCTCACATTCGTTCCTAAGAAACTCCCCCGGTGTTTCGGGATTTCCGTTCCGCGTTCGCTTCACTCAAATCCCGAAACACCGGGGGCTAGTGCCTACTTGCATAAATAGGTAATAGTATTCTTGCCGGTGTATCGGGAATCTTGTTCCCGATACGCACTTAGTTTCGGGAACAAGATTCCCGAAACACCCGGTACAGCGTTATATCAATCAGTCAGTAACCTCCGGCAGAGCCGGAGGCTTGAATATGTGAGCCGCTCAAAGCGGCTACTGTTCGTCATTCATGAGCCGCCCAAGGCGGCCAGGGAGACGGCTCAGTCCGCGGAATGGCTCCAAGTTGCCCCGTCGGACTGCGGGATGCGTTCCGTTTTCGGCACAAACGCAGTAACCACGTCATCCTGAGCACTCCCGCGAAGGATCTGCTTTTACCTTGCGGATTGGATCTACGCCAGAGGCAAAAGCAGATTCTTCGTCGTGCCTCCTCAGAATGACGTATTTACGGCCTGGGTGGCAAGAGCATTACGCTACGCCGGACGGACGACTCCAGCATATGTCGAACTTTGTGAGTCCCCCGGCAGAGCCGGGGGTTTACCCAAGCCAATTATGCAACTAAGCACTAGGCGCTTATTGCGCCCGGAACGACAATTTGTTGTCGCTAAAAGCAGACGAGGCGGCCTTTGGGTTTTTCGCGTTATTGGTCGAAACGGAAGTTTAACCCAGCGGGATCGGCCAATGTGACTGCGACAGCGTCGCCGTCAATTGCTCGGAGTGACAGCCATGCGCTCGGTAATAGCCATTATCAATTGTCAATTGTTTTGTCTTTTTTCATCGTGTCGATGAACATCTGCCTGTGCACTGCCGGAAATCTCGCGATCGAGCTCGCGCACGTCCAGCACTGCCAGGACCACCACCGCCAAGCCGACCAGAACGCAACAATCCCAATAAACCAGCTCCCTCAGCCGGCTCCCGTGCGCCGTCACGACAGGCCCGAAGAACACCATCAAGAGCAGCACTTCGACCAGCAGCACGAGGAGTGCCCGCAGGACACGCTGTTTGCGGCTGACCACATCTCCCATCCAGCGCCAGCGGTTAATCTCGACGGCAAAGAGAATAGCAAATGCCGCCATCCCTATAAGCGATATCCACTGCCAAAGGTTTGTATGCATCACGATTTAATTGTAAGTGCTCACTCTTCCATGAGTACCACGTCATTCTGAACTTGTTTCAGAATCCATTTGCTCGTGCCGTGGATGCTGAATCGAGTTCAGCATGACAAAGTACCCTATCAAGAGTGAGCTGTTACATTTAATTGATAATTGATAATTGACAATTATCGGCCTTGCAGCGAGATTATCCATTATCCATTATCAATTGCCGGCCAGCCTTTAACTTTCAAACTTGTACTGAAAACGCCGACTCCGCGGCGAACCTGACGGCAGAACAAGACTGCCGCGCGGTCATATCAGGATTGGCGAACACAAATGCGCCCGCTATAAGCACATTCGCCCCCGCGCGGACCACCCTGCCCGCGGTGCCGGTGTCTATGCCGCCGTCCACCGCGATGTCGAGTTCGACCCCAGATGCTTCGGCCATCCGCCGCGCCTCAGCGATCTTGGGAAGCATCCCCTCGATAAACGACTGCCCGCCAAATCCGGGGTTCACCGTCATCACGAGCAGCACGTCCATATCGCCAATCACGTGCTCGATCGTGCACAGCGGAGTGTGAGGATTCAGCGCCACCCCCGCGCGAACCCCCGCGGCCTTGATCTGCTGCAGAACGCGGTGGAGGTGGACGCACGCCTCCGCATGCACGGTAATCTCGTGCGCCCCGGCTTTGACGAAATCGTCCACATACTGCCCGGGATTTTCGATCATCAGGTGAACGTAGAGGGGCAGCTGGGTAATCGAGTTGACGGCTTTGACCACGATCGGCCCAAACGTGATGTTCGGCACGTAATGGCCATCCATTATGTCGCAGTGCAACCCATCGGCGCAGCCGCCCTCGACGGCGCCGATATCCGCGCTCAGGTTAGCAAAGTTCGCCGATAACAGCGATGGAAGCAATTTAAGATCAGGCATGGTTTTCCCCACCACTTGTTCGGGCGGACTTGCAATCCGGCCCGGGAACAAGAACGCCGCCAGTGCTGAGTAGGTTCGGTTTGTGGACCGTATCGAAGCACGGCCGCGTGAGAGACCGCCCTTCGATACACTCGCTTGCACTCGCCACTCAGGGCTGGCGGGTTCCGAATTCCCGCAATACTGAACTCTCTCGAACGGAGGCCATCCGGCCATCCGCGCCGACCTCAGTGATTCATCGGCTTGATCTCATCGTCGACGAGCTTGTCGCCTATGTAGACCTTGATCTCGGGCGATGAGCCGTAGGCGGTGATCTTCGCGATGAACCGGTCGCCCGGATCGTGGACCTGCTCGTAGGCCGTGTTTTCGCCGTTGTCATCGATAGTGACGATCCTCACGTCCTGCGGGCCGTCCGCGTCCGCTGGCACCGACACCGATATCCCGAAGGTCCGCTGGTTTTGACCGGAAGCCTCCCCTTGGGTAGTAATCGGCTCGGGCTTGGGCCCGCGGCTTATCACCAGGTTGATAGCAGTGCCCGGTTCCCTCTTCATTCCGCCCGGCGGGTCCTGGGAGATAATCGAATTCACTGGAACCTTGTCGTTGTACTGCTCGGTGGTTTTCCCGATAGCAAAGCCGGCGGCCGCGGCCTCGCGGTCCGCGTCGCCCTCGGTCTTGCCCGTAAGCTCCGGAACACTCACATGCGAAGGTCCCTTGCTGATCTTGACCCTCACCACCGTGTTGCGCGGCGCCATGGACTCCGCGGCCGCGGCCATGAAGCAAATCTGGCCGGTGGCATAGTTATCGCAGTACATATCGCCGTCGTTTTCGATAGTTATGCCCAAATCCTTGGCCGCCGCCTCGGCTTCATCGAATGTCTTTCCCAAAAGGGGCGGCACGCGGACCTCGTTGCGCTGGCTGTAATAATACACCGTAATCCCCAGCGAAAGTACCGCTACCGCGAAAAACAGCAGCAGCCAGCGAAGCATCGACCTGATCCCATCCCCGGGGGCTTCGACTGGCTCCGGGCTTTCCGGTTCGCGTTTGGGCGCGGCGGTCGCGCCCGCTATTTGCGGCGCCTGGCCGACCCGCAGCGCGTCGCGGATGGCCCGCAGGTCCGCGAGCATCGCCGTGGCGTTTGCGTATCGACTTTCGGGGTCCCTCTCCAGAGCCCGCAAAATCACTTCATTGAGCGACTTGGTCACCGCGGCATTCACAGACCGCGGAGGGTTCGGAGATTCTTTCACCTTCTTCAAGCCGACCGCCATGGCCGTTGTCCCGTCGAACGGCACACCGCCTGTAACCATCTCGTAAAGCACCGTTCCCACGGAGTAGATGTCGGCGGCCGGCGTCGGCAGGGCGCCTTCGACAACCTCGGGGGCCTGATAGTGGACCGAGCGCATGCGATACTTGTCGGCTATGCCGGGATACTTCGTGAGGGCGCTCGCGAGGCCGAAATCGGTGAGCTTCACCTCGCCATCCGGGCTGACGATGATATCGTTGGACCTGATATCTCCGTGAACGACCTTGTTGGCGTGGGCGTATTCGAGCGCTTCCAGCACGGGGATGATGATGTCGAGCGCGAGCGGGACGGCAATCGGCCCGGCTCGGCGAATCCTTTCCTTGACATTGATTCCGCGCGCGTACTCCGTCGCCACGAAGCAGCTCTGGGGGCTGCATTCCACGTCGAGGACCCGAGCCACGGCGCTGTGGGAAAGAGAGGCGACCTCCTGGTATCCCGCCGCGACCGCCGCCGCGAAATCTTCGTGCCCGGCGAGATCGCTCGCGAGTATCTTGAGGGCGACAAGGCGGTTCATAACCTTGTCGCGCGCTCTGTAGGCGGAGAACATCTCCCCGTCGCCTATTTTTTCCAGAACCTCATAACGGTAGTTTACGATCTGTCCGATCACGGTTCTATTATCTCCCGTAACTTTGGAAGAGCTTGCCCCAGGGGGTCTCGAGCATCTCTCTCACCCGCCGCTTGCCGATGGATGGATACCAATACCCATCGTGATACAGCCTCGAAGCATAGAACGACCACGGCGCGATGAAGCTCCTCAGAAGGATGTTCTCCAGCGGCTTCAGGGGACCGTGATAGATCATCTTCTGCCCTCTGCTGGCGAATGTTTCCATTTTTTCGTGGAAATGGAAATTGACCTCGGAGATATCCTCCCCCACTATTTCGATCTCCTTCACGTCGGCGCATCCGAGTCCGGCCTCGTGGGCGAGCCTCAAGAATTTGATGCTCATCGGGTCGAAACCCATGAGCTTGGCGGAAACCGCGTCGATGGCGACCTGATCGGCGCTGGCAATAATGTAGTTCTTGATGTGGGGCATCATCGCCCGCGGCCCCGGGCCATCGCCCGCGAAGGTGCCGTCAGTGACGGCGAAGATTCCCGGGTGAATGTCCTTTTGAATGACGAGCAGGTCCACCAACGTTTCGTGGATGACGGAGTGGGTCCAGTGCCGGTTCTCGCGAAGCAACCCGCCGAAAGCGTTCTTCATTGCGCCGGTCATCGTGGTGAAGACGTGTGTCTTCACCGTCGGCAGATGGACGGCATTTTTGCCCACGAGCAGGTCCGGGATAATGATCCCCTCGGGAAAGACCTTGTCGAGCACCAGCATCGGCTGCTTGGGCTCATACTTTATCCACTTCACGCCCTCCTCGTAGAGGTAGCAAAACCGGAGGCCGTGTTTCTCGATCACCGTGTCCAAATGATTGTTCCTGGCTCCCAGCTTGGGGTCCACCACCACCGTGCGATTCTGCGCCGGGATCAGATTGCGGTCAGCCGGCGCTTCTGAGCGCCCGGGTCACGCCGTCGAGCTGCCAGGGCGTGGTGGAACACGCCGGATAGAAGTAGTGCCAGGAGATATTGATCTTGAGGATGGTATCCTTGTCCTTTGGCAGGTGGGTCTCGAAGTCCGCCATGGCCATCAGCTTCGCGTAGTCGTCGATGACCGTATCAGGCGTGGTCTTAAGAACCGCTACTTTTGAGTTGCTCATATATCTCTTCCCGAAGACAGTCGAAAGTCAAAAGTCGAAAGTCGAAAGTCGGAACCCCACCCCGAGGGCGGCACTCCGATGCCTGCCGTGTGAGGTGTGCAAGGGATGGCCGGACCCGACCCTAGTCCCCAGCCCCTAGCCCCAACCGGCGCGTCAGCTTGATTGCCACATAAACCAGGCAAATCGCCAAAACAAGTACATATATGTACAGGCCCGCGCTTTGGATTCCCATCGCCGGGCGACATATTCCCCTCGATAAAAGCACGGGCGGCAGCACGAACACCGCTGTGGCCAACACCGCCCACAATGCAATAAGAACATCCGAGTGTTTCCTCAGTTCGTCGAGCGCGCGCCGCAACGGCTGTCGCACGCGAAACCCCATCCACAGTGCAGTAACCAGATTCAAATGCGCCCCTCCCACAGACAATAGAGGTCATTACGGCACAGATCCATGCGGGAAACAAAGGCAGATTTTTGGTCGTGCCTCGTCCTAAGAGACCTCCGTTGTTTCGGGAAAAGGGTTTCCCGAAACAACGGGGAACTCCGCCCGGGGGATTACAAATAGTGGCGTATGCCCCCCGCCATGGTCGCTGTATGGGTTTTTCGCTTTTTGGTTGTTAAGGGATGGACACGGCATCGAGCACAGAAGCATCCCTTAACAACTCGAAAGCGGTAAACCCATGCACGCTTTGCTTGACCATGGGGCATAAGCAACAACAGTAAATCCCCAGATTGCCGCTTACGGGCCGGATTGCAAATCCGCCCGAACAGATATTTGGCAAAGTGCCACGGCGACCCACTTCGGATACTTTCGCGTTTTCGCCCTTTCGCGCTTTCGCGATTAAACCCGGCTCCGGCTTCGGCCTTGCCGTCATCCTGAACTTGATTCCCCGAACTCGCGCCTGTGGGCATCGATCGCTCCCGCGACGGCTTCTCGGCTCACCGAATACACGGCGCATTCGCCCAGCCTTGGCGGCAGCGCCAGCCGCATCACACCCGCCTGAGTCTTCTTGTCGGCTTCGATGGCCCGGACCAGCGAGTCCGTCGGAAGACCGGCGTCCATCGCGACGGGAAGCCGTAAAGCCGCCAGCGCGCCGGCGATCGCGGCGGCCATCCCCGGCGCGGCCAGACCTTCGCGCTGGGCAAGCAGCGCCTCGGTTACCATTCCGATGGCCGACGCCTCGCCGTGCCGGTATTTTCCGTACCCGCTGACTACTTCTATCGCGTGGCCCACTGTGTGTCCGTAGTTCAGTATTGCCCTAAGCCCGGATTCACGTTCGTCCTTTTCGACAATATCTCGCTTGATCTCGACCGACCGCCTTACCACGCGCTGCAGCAGTTCTTCCCGCCTGGCAAGCAAGTCCTTCGCACTCGAATGCAGCGCGGCAAACAAGTCTTGATCGTAAATTATACCATGCTTGATTACTTCAGCCAAGCCGCAGCGCAATTCGCGCATCGGCAGAGTCTTCAAGGTGCTTGTATCGATAAGCACCGCCCTTGGCTGATGAAACGCGCCGACCAGATTCTTGCCCTGGGGCAGGTCCACGCCGGTCTTGCCGCCCACGCTCGCATCCGCCTGGGCCAGCAGAGTAGTCGGGACCTGGATAAAGTCGACCCCGCGCATGTAAGTCGCCGCCGCGAAGCCGGCCATGTCGCCGATCACCCCGCCGCCAAGCGCCACCAGCATCCCGCCGCGGTCCACCTTCAAGGCAAGGAGTTTGTCGTAAATCCGCCGGACCGATTCCAGGGTCTTGTAACGCTCCCCAGCCGCGACCAGCACAAGCTCGGCGCGCATGCCCGCCGACCGCAGGCTCGAAAGCGCGATGTCGGCGTAATGCCGGGCAACCGTCGGGTTGGATATCACCGCGACCACAGCCGGTTTGCCCACCGACAGCGCCACCCCGCCCAACTCACAGAGTATGCCCGACCCCATTCTAATAACGTAAGAACGCTCGCCGAGGTTGACTTTGATTTCAGACATGGAGCGACCCCCTCTTAGAAGTTAGAGAATGGAAGTTGGAGATTAGAAAACGGGCGGCATTGCAAATACCGCCCGAAACCATCGATCTGAGGAAGGAAGTGCTTTGCCGGTGTATCGGGAATCTTGTTCCCGATACGTGATTAGTTTCGGGAACAAGATTCCCGAAACACCCGTTACAGCATTCTGTCAATCGATTATGCAACTAAGCTCTACGGGACCAAGCTCGTTCCCACCGTGGCTCCGGTCGGATCGGGAATGATCGTCGGAGTCACGAAAATCAGCAGTTCCGAGTCCTGCAGGCTCTTCGCCGTGGTCCGGAACAAACTTCCCACTATCGGCAAATCGCCCAGGATCGGAATCTTCTGGACCGAGTCCGAGTCGTTCTTTCTGATAAATCCGCCCACGACTATCGTCTCGCCGTTGCCCACCCGCCTTTGGGTGTAGAGCGTTTGCTCGGTTTGTTCCGGAATGACTTCACCGTTTGGACCGGTCACGTTGTTGCCGGTGTCCGCAATCTGAGGCGAAAGCGTCATCGTGATCGTGCCGTCGCCGTTCACCCTCGGCATCACGTCCAAAAACGTCTCCACCGTAATGAACTGAGGAGTCGACTGCTGAATGATACTGTTGCCCGTCCCGACCACTGTCGCCATGCTTATCCAGTAAGGAATGACCGTCGAAATCGATATATACGCCATCTGGTTGTTGATGGTGGAAATAATCGGGGAGTTGATGAGCCTGCCGACATCGTTCGTGAGCTGCGCCTCCATTTGAGCGGTCAGGTTGCCCGTGGCAAGGCCGATGATCACGTTGCCAGTCGGGCCGAACGCCGTGTTGAAAGACGCATTGATCGTCTTCAGGCTCCAGTCGATTCCGAAGTTCTTGACCTGGTTGGTGTCGACCTCGACAAACTCCGCCTTGATCGAAACCTGCTTCGGGGGAACGTCGAGCATACGAACGATCTTCTTGAACTTCTCGATCCCGTCTTCGTCGCCTTTTACGAGGATCGAGTTGTCTAAGTCGAACGGCACCGCGTTCTGCACCCCATCGGGCCATAGGAAGTTCTGGTTAGTGTTGTTGGTCGTGCCGGGCTTGTTGGACGGATTATTCGGCGTGTTCGGATTGTAGCCGGAGCGCGTGCTGGCGGCCGGATATTGAGCCGCGCCGGTGTTCACGTCGGCCGTCCTGCCGGAACCCGTATTCATAGCCGTCGGATCGATTGTGGGGAGCACGGGCTGGCTGTTGGGCTGCGGGCGGGATGCCGCATTGGGAGCGCCGGCTTGGCCGTTGGTCTGGCTGGTATAGTAGACGCCGCCGCGCGAGTTGCCTTCCGTCCCGTTGCCGTTGTTTGGTACCGGCATAGAGGGCTGTCCCATATCGAACGATTCCGTCGGGCAGCCATTTATCAGCCTGAGCAATTCGCTCGGCGTTGAATGGGTCAGCATAATCTTGACGACCCTGACCTCTTTGGGCGCGGGCGCCGGAGAAATTGTCGCGGGAAGCGGCGCCTGCACGGTTGTCGGGGCCTCGTGATCGGCAAGGCCATCGCGTCCACCGATAATATAGGTCCCGTCGGCCATCTTGTGAAAAGCTACGCCGGCACACTTGACCACGTAGGTCAAAGCCTTTTCCAGCGACACACCGTTGAGGTTCACGGTGATCCTCTTGTCCAGAGACGACTCGTCAGCAATGACGATGTTGGCCCCGCTCTGTTGGGAGAGCAGCATCACGACATCCTTTAGCGGCGCGTCGTCCAACTGGAGTATTATGCCACTCGCCGCGATCGCGCCGGTTGCAACGACCAGCGCGACCGCCGCGGATATTAGAGTCGTTCCCACGATCCTTCCAGCGGCGCGTCCATCACGCCACCGCTTCGGAATTCTATACATACTTCTCCCCCGAATTAGATGTTAGAGATTGGAAGTTAGAGGTTAGAACTCCAACCAAATCACCTCTACTGTATTCCCGGTACCCGGTAACAACTTGCGTCTTGCTGTCATCCTGAACTTGATTCAGGATCTCGTGACTGCAAAGGAGATGCTGAATCAAGTTCAGCATGACGGGCAATATCAAGAGTGAGCACTCTCGTTACTCGTTGTTCAGCACTTCCAATCTATAGAACCAAACCTGCTCCCACGGTAGCTCCGGTCGGATCGGGAATGATCGTCGGAGTCACGAAAATCAGCAGTTCCGAGTCCTGCAGGCTCTTCGCCGTGGTCCGGAACAAACTTCCCACTATCGGCAAATCGCCCAGGATCGGAATCTTCTGGACCGAGTCCGAGTCGTTCTTTCTGATAAATCCGCCCACGACTATCGTCTCGCCGTTGCCCACCCGCCTCTGGGTGTAGAGCGTTTGCTCGGTCTGTTCCGGAATGACTTCACCGTTTGGACCGGTCACGTTGTTGCCGGTGTCCGCAATCTGAGGCGAAAGCGTCATCGTGATCGTGCCGTCGCCGTTTACTCTCGGCAGCACGTCCAAGAACGTCTCCACCGTAATGAACTGAGGAGTCGACTGCTGAATGATACTGTTGCCCGTCCCGACCACTGTCGCCATGCTTATCCAGTAAGGAATGACCGTCGAAATCGATATATACGCCATCTGGTTGTTGATGGTGGAAATAATCGGGGAGTTGATGATCCTGCCGACATCGTTCGTGAGCTGCGCCTCCATTTGAGCGGTCAGGTTGCCCGTTTTAAGGCCGACGATCACGTTGCCGGTCGGGCCGAACGCCGTGTTGAAAGACTCATTGATCGTCTCCAGGCTCCAGTCGATTCCGAAGTTCTTGACCTGGTTGGTGTCGACCTCGACAAACTCCGCCTTGATCGAAACCTGCTTCGGGGGAACGTCGAGCATACGAACGATCTTCTTGAACTTCTCGATCCCGTCTTCGTCGCCTTTTACGAGGATCGAGTTGTCTAAGTCGAACGGCACCGCGTTCTGCACCCCATCGGGCCACAGGAAGTTCTGGTTAGTGTTGCTGGTCGTGCCGGGCTTGTTGGACGGATTATTCGGCGTGTTCGGATTGTAGCCGGAGCGCGTGCTGGCGGCCGGGTATTGAGCCGCGCCGGTGTTCACGTCGGCCGTCCTGCCGGAACCGGGGTTCAGGCTGGTCGGATCGATTGTGGGGATCACCGGCTGGTTGTTCTGTAAACGAACGCCGTTGGTCACGTCCAAGGTCTGGCCGTTGCTCTGCCTGAGAAAAACACCGCCCTGAGCGCCCTGCCCGGGGGGCGTGTTCGCACTATTATTATTGCTATTATTATTGCGCCTCATAATGGGGAAAGAGTCCCCGGGGGTCTGGTAAGCCCCGTTCAAGGCGTCCTCGGTCATCAGCCTGAGGATGTCGCTGGGTCTGGAATGGGTCAGAGTGATCTTGGTTACGATAATGTCTTTGGGCACGGACACAGGAGCAACGGGCTCTATCGGAGTCAGCGCCAAGGGCAAATCTTTGGGCGCCTCGACGCTTTGTTCGCCATCCTCTCCACCGATAATATACGTCCCATCAGGCATCTTCCGGTAGCTTACACCGGCGCTCTTAACCACATAGTTCAGAGCCTTTTCCAAAGGCACATCGTTAAGAAACGCGGTGACCTTGGTGTCGAGACTTGCATCATCAGCAATCACGATATTCGTCCCGCTCTGCTGCGTGAGCAAGAGTACAGACCTCTTTGAGCGGCGCATCCTTTATCTGGAGCGTTATTTCATTGGCCGCGGTCGCACAGGTCGCGAAAACCAACGCGACAACCGCGGAGATCATAACCGTCCCCGACCCAAAAGTTTTCAGGGTCCGAGCCGTGGCCGCGCCTCCGCGCCACCGCTTCAAAATCTCGTGCATTCGATGTACTCCTCGAAAACAGCATCTTACAACTGAAATCCTGTACAAGCTGTACCGAACTTTGATATGTCACCCCGGATTTCAGTTGTAAGATACGCCAGAAGAAACCACCGACCCTCCGAGTTACGGAAAGGCCGTATTGATTTTCCGGCGATGGTCTTTTCGGTTCCGGCTCTGCCGGGTTAGGAGTTAGAATCGGGACCCCCAACCCGCGGCTTCCGTTATCCTATATTCTACCAGGACCGGCTGCCGCCATATCCTCCGCCATAGCTGCTGCCATAACCGCCGCCATAACCACCGCTCATGCCGCCCATGCCGCCCATGCCGCCCATCATGCCCGCCATGCCGCCGCCCATGCCGCCCATACCGCCCATGCTGCCCATACCGCCCATCATGCCGCCATGCCGCCCCATACCGCCCATGCCGCCCATACCGCCGCCATAACCACCCGAGCCATAGCGACCTCCGCTGCCTCCACTACTCATCATAGCGAGCATATCGGAAGCGCCGGCATTGGATAGCGGCACCTTGTCGATAATGGTCTCGGTCGTCGCGGTATTGTCCTCCGCGGGCGTCGTGTCGGTAATGGGCGCGGCGCCCGGAGCCGTCGCGGAAGTATCCGGCTTCTTGCTGATCAGGTAGATGTTGGTGTCCACCCTGTAAACAGCCCCGACGGATTTCAGCATAGTCCTCAAGGCCTGATCGAAGGGCACATCCTTGAACGACAGGCTCGAAATCGTACCGGTAACATTCGTGTCGATCGAGTAGTTGATCCCCGTTCCTTTAAAGAGCGCCTCGACTGCATTTTGGATATCGATATCTTTGAGGTCGAGTGAAACGGGCGGAACGGTCACGCCGGCCGGAACGCTCCAAGCCGTGCCGCAAACAAGTCCCGAGCAAATCGCCGCAAGCGCCAAAATCGAAATTATCTTCTTCAACTTCGTACCTCCAGAATAGGGTTAATAGGGTTAACAGGGTTGATAGGGTCCTCGGGTTACGGGCTCCTGCCCCTACTAACCCTAACTAAGCCAAGGTCAATAGGGCTAATAGGCTCTTAGGGTCGTCGGGTTATGGGCTTGCGTTATCCCCCCTTACTAACCCTATCAACCCTACCGACCCTATAACCCTAAAGCGGCATAGCCGCAACCAAGAAGACCATCGCCGGAAAATCAATACGGCCTTTCCGTAATTCGGAAGGTCGGTGGTTTCTTATGAGTATCTTACAACTGAAATCCGGGGTGGCCTTTGAAAGTAAGTGCTCACTCTTCCATGAGTTACCACGTCATTCTGAACTTGTTTCAGAATCCATTTGCTCGTGCCGTCGATGCTGAATCGAGTTCGGCATGACAAAGTACCCTATCAAGAGCGATCTGTTACCTTTGAAATTCAGTCCAGCTTGTATAGGATTTCAGTTGTAAGATACTAAGCTTTTCCCCAGACTTCGCTGGGGAAAAGTGAGCCTCCTTACGGTGGCAGTTGACCAAGGCAGGCGGTCGGGTTTTTCGCTTTTCGGTTGTTAAGGGATGATTTGGAGGGGGCGGAGATTTCCACCCCCATCCCTTGAACAACACCTGAGTCGGCTCGGGAGAGCCCCCAGCGTTGCCCTACCCTCCGCCCAGGCAAAGCAAGTATAGCTCATCCGCCATCCCTTAACAACCATAAAGCGGAAAACCCAAAGGCGGTGCGCCGTCGAATCCGCCTTAGCGACAACAAATTGTTTCTAACAGGGCGCTAAGCGCCTGAATAAGCTCTCTCCTCTATAGGACTAAGGCAGAGCCAATAAGGTTCCGATCGAGGTCCCTCACATAGGAGGGGCCCCAGTCCTGGATCGTCTGCCACGCCGGCCGCCCGGCGCGCCACCCGGCATACCGCCCGGCATCATGCCCGGCATACCGCCCGGCATGCCCCTGCGGCCCGGCCTCATAGTCGGCATAGCACCAGCCGGCGGCGGATTCCGGCTCGACGGCACCGGCTTCCGCCACCTTGGGCGACGCGGCCATTGTCACTGTTATGTATCTCGACGGTGTGCCGGTGGTCTTCAAGATCACTTTGTCCTTTTCGATCCGCGCGACTCTGGCAAGCCCATCGTTCAGCATCTGCCCCGGCTGAACGATCTCCGTCTTGCCGTTTTCCTCTATCAAGGCAAAAACTCTGTCGTTAAGCAGCAGCCCGGCCATTCTTCTCAGCCGGCTGAGCGGGTTCCAGGTGGACATGGTCGGGACCGGTCCTCAACCCAGGGGCGAACAATGCCCCCAGCGGAAGGTCCGCCACGGGTGGTGTGGGCTTGGGTCCAATCCGGGGAGGCTTGTAGCCGACGGGCAGGAACGGGTCCGTCCGGCTGATTTCCATCGGCATAACCGCCGCCACCACCCGCGTGCCACCGGGCTTAGCGCCGGGAGTCCCGCCGCGGCCCGCGGGGCCACCCGGAGCGGTCGCGCTCGGGCCGGGAGCGCCGGGCGCGTTCGCCGGAGCCGGTGAAGCGCCGGGGCCGGCGGGAGTAGCTGTTCCGCCGGGTTCACCGGGTTCCCGGGGCCCCGGAGCACCGGGAGCACCGGGACCACTGGGGCCACCGGGAGCACCCGGGCCGCCCGGGGCGAGCCGGCGGGGCCGGGAGGGCCTGCAGGGCTGCCACCAGGGACACCGGGAGCGCCAGGAACGCCGTTGGCCATCTCATTGGGCGGCGTGGGCGCCGCCGATGCCCCGAGGGTCATCTTGTAGACAAACACCAATGCCAGAACGATCACCACCGCGGCAACCACGGCTATTATCGGCTGGTTTTTCTTATCTTTAAGCCAATCCATTCATAAGCTCCGAAACGCACCCGCACCACCGACCTACGCGGCGGAACGAGGCCCACCAAGGTAACAGATCACTCTTGATAGGTAATTTGTCATGCTGAACTCGATTCAGCATCCACGGCACGAGCAAATGGATTCTGAAACAAGTTCAGAATGACGTGGTACTCACTGGGAAGAGTGAGCACTTACCCACCAATCACTCGCGGCGAATTTTCGAATTTTAACGGGTGTTTCGGGAATCTTGTTCCCGAAACTAATCACGTATCGGGAACAAGATTCCCGATACACCAATTTCGAATTCTTAATATTGAAGCGATCTCTATCGGATCGCTGGATCCCTTCCCTAATTCAAAATTCAAAATTTAAATTTCAAATTTCAATTTCAAATTCTGACTTCATCTGCCCGGCGTTGTCGCTGAGGCGTCGCCCGCCAGCGGTATCTTGGGTCCGCCCTTGACGGCCGGGAAGATGTAACAAGTCAGGTCATATTGAGCGTGAAGCTCCGGGCTGGCGCGGCCAGTTCAGGCGGCTTGCTTACCATCACGAGCCGCCTGCAATTGTTCCAGCGCCGGATGTTGTCCATAATCGACTTGAAGTTCCCTTCCACCTGAACCGTCCCGAGTTCGTATTTGAGCACGTCCTCATCGAATACGGGGCTGTTTGGGTTGGACGGCGGAGGCGCGATCTGGAACTTGGCCTGCTCCACGGTAACATTCTTGTCGTTGGCGAAGCTCTCAAGCAGCGGCCCCAGCGTGTGAATCTGTTCATTCCACAATTGAAACATACCGATGTCGCGCCGCGAGAAGTTGAGATTGGGCATGCGCTTGCGCATCTGCACGCCCAGGGACGCCTGCGCGAGGTTGACGTCTTTGAGAGCTTGGGTCCGATCTCGAATAGCCGCGGCCTCGGCCGCCGGGTTGCCCAGAGGTTCGGCGGTATCATATCCTGGCCTTGGCGGCCTGATAAGCGGCATTCTCCGGCTTTATCAGGAGCATGAAAATGGCCACGCCCGCGGCAACGCAGAAAAATGCGCCTATTATTATCACGTGTATTTTCTTAAGCTTGGAAAGACTCATTTTTCTCTCAGGGACTAGGGGTTAGGGGGAAAACCCGCGCACAAATTTCCTTCCCAAGTCCTAAATCCTAATTCCTACCGTACCTCTTAGAGACCAAGACCCAAAAGTGCGGGTCGGGCCGTCCCTTCCCTAGCCCCCAGCCCCTACGCTCTAGGCGCGCCGCCGGGCATCATCGGTGATCTGGGCATGCCTGCCGGCCCTCCCGGACCTGGCATCCCCGGCGCACCCATCGGCGCCGCGGGTACCTCAGGCCCTCCGGCTCCTGTCGCTCCACCGCCTCCCTTAAACGAGGGAGCAACAATCGGCGTTTTGAGCTTGCATACGACCGTGAAGGGTATCCAATCTTGTCCGGATGACGACCTGCCCACGCTCGTATCGATAGCGTTGATGCCTGCCAGGTTCGACATGGAAGTGCCGATCTGGCCACCCTGATATGCCGGAGCGCCCCCCGCGAACCCCCCGGGAGCCCCCCCGGGCCCGTTGGAAGCCGCAACCCCATAGCCGGGGACTCCGGATATGTCGACGGAGGTGAATAAGTCCGACGCCTTATACATGTTGAGCAGGTATCTGCCCAGGTCATCCAAGCTCTTTACCCTGGCCGTCATCTGAACGATAGTGCCGTCCGATTGCATCGTGTCATAACAGACCTTGTCGTAGGTCCATTTCGCCACCTGTTCGTAGAGGGCGGGAAACTTTGTGTTATAGTCGAGAACGTCGTTGATGAAGTCCAATTTTTCTTTGATCGGGGTTATGCTGCTCTTCAAGTCCGAAGCCTGCTTCTGGATTGCCTCGACTCTTCTCTGATTCTCTTCGGCAATCGACGCCTGCTGCTCCATTGCCGCAACGTCGCCGCGCAGCTTCATGCTGTAGGACAACCCAATTGCCAAGACGGCTGCCAGCAGCACCGCCAACGCCATAGCCGTCAATCGGACGGCCCGCTTTTCATTTACGATTTTCGGCAACAGGTTGATTTTGATCATGTTGCTTGAGAAACTCCTCGGAAACAGTCGTCAGACGCAGCCCGCTAGCCCTGAGTAGGAAGCGCGGCGTCGGTTAGGGCATCGGAGATGCCCAGATTGCCCTTTACGGGCCAGATTGCAAATCTGCCCGAACGGTGGGGATGCCACGCCCGAACGGACTCGTTACTCAGCACTCGCGGTCCGCTCAGCCGATCATATCTCTAACGGCGAGGCCGATACTCACGGAAAACAGGGGTGAAACCTCTCTGAGATACTGATCGGACATCGCCGGAACGCTGACGTTAAGGTTCTTCACCGGGTCGGCCACGCGCACCTGAACACCGAGTTCCCTCGAAAGGAACTCGTCTAGCTTCGGCATCTTCGCGGTGCCGCCGCAAAGAAAAATCGTGCTCGGAACCTTGCCATACCTGGTGCTGTAATACTCCAGTGCCCTTCTGAGTTCCGAAGCAAGGTCAGTAAGCACGCTGGAAATGGCCTGGAATACCGAGTCTCCCATACTCGTGCCAGCCGCCCTGGCGGGTACCGGCGCGACCGTCACGGGCTCTGCCGGATGAGCCACGCTATTGGCATCGCTGAGGTCGAAATCCGGCGAGACGGACATATCTTCTTTGGGAGCGCTCTCTTCATCGTCGAGGTCGAACATCGGCCCATGGCTTGGAGCCTCCGGGGTGTTCTCGCCGATGACAAACGCGTCGGGTTCGCTGTGCTGCTCGCCGCCGCCCAGGTCAAACGCCGTTCCCGATGGCCCCGCCGCAGGTTCGCCCAAGTCGAACGACGGGCTCGCTGGCGCAGGCGCAGCCTGATCCGGGTGGTCGGCGTGATCGGCGTGATCGAACGACGGCCCACTTAGCCCAGCCGGCACATCGAACACCGGTCCGTCGATGGTGTTCGTGAAACCGATCGGTGTGGGCTGGTTCGGGAGCCGGAGCCGTGGCCGGGGCATCTTGCGGCGCTGCGCCGAAGTCCGGCAGCACAACCGTGTCAAACGATGTCGGCTCGGACGCCTCCGCGGGCTCGGGACGCGAAACCTGATCCAAGGCTTCCAGGTCCACCACGGCGTACTCTTTCTTGGTCATTTCCGCCTGCTCCATAGTCTGCCCCAGAGCTTCGGAAATCTCCCGCGTGAAGTTCACGCCGGCAATTCCGAACGGCGGACTCGGGTAGGTGAGCACTCCGCTTTCGAAAAAGGTCAAATCCGCGTTGTTGGCGCCTATGTTTATGATAGCCACGCCTTCGTTCCTGGTGTTGTTCTGCCCGGCGTCTATGAGCACCCGGCCCGCCGCCAGCGGCTCGACATCTATCGCCATCGGCTGCAATCCCGCGACCATGAGCGTCTTCACGTGGCTGTCTATGAGTTCCTGTTGAGCCACGGCCAGCAGAACTTCCATCTGCCGGGCATCGGGATCCGCCCCGGGCGTCTCCAACGCATGAAAATCCTTTACGATCTCGTTGGGGAAAACGGAACGTAGCGCTCGATCTCCCACTTCATAGTCTCGGCGAGTTCCTCGTGCGTCATCTTGGGGACCTCGATCACCCGCAGCACCACGCGCGATTGGCCCGCCACCGAATCTCACGCACTTCCTGGTCTTGATGCCGCTCTCGGTGAGCAGGGCCTTGATAGCCTTGCCCAGCTTATCGGGATCGATTATGACCTCGTTTTCGATAACCCCCTCGGGAGTTTTCGCCACGCCCAGGCTGGTGATCGTTACCGTGTCCTTCGCGAACTTCGCTTCGGAGACCTTGATCGAATCTGTGCCTATGTCAAGGCCGACCACCGCGGACGGTGCTTTCTTGCTCGACGAACTCATACTTACCTTATCCTGATTAGGGGCTAGGGACTGGGGACTAGGGAAGGGAAAGCTCCAGCCCCAGTTCCTAATTCCTAATTCCTAGCTCCTAGTTCCTACGTAGACAATCTCAGCCTTTAGATACTACATCAAACCCAGCAGCATGTCAACAAAATATAGCTTCTGCCTGCCGTCTCTATCTCCAGCGCAGGCAACATGCGTGCAGCGGGAACTCGAAGGGTTTTATTCCAGAGGGCACCTCGGATTGTCGTTCCCGCCGCATAGGGGGCTGGGGACCCCAATTATCAATTATCAATTCACGTTGTTTCGGGAAACCCTTTTCCCGAAACGCGCGCCGCATAGTGAGGCCCAGGAGAGGCGCCGACAAGCGCGTATCCCTTCCCCAGCACCCAACACCTCACACCCATCACCCGTGAATCGTCACTTAGCCGCGAAGCTCGGGCTGAGCGTCTCCCAGAATAGATTGGAGGTGCCGCCGGCGGGGTGGTCCAGAAGACCCATATTTTTGAAGACAACGGTGATTGTAAGGTTCCACTGATGATGTCGCCGGGGTCGGCAAAAGCGTAGATGCTGTCCTCGTTCACGTTGCCTTGCACGGCCATCGATGCAAGCGACTGATCCGGCAGGCCGTTCAACCAGTAGACGTCGTCAAGGGTGACGGTCTGCGTGTTCCCGTTGATATTCTTGTAGGTAATGGTCATCGGCTGCGGCACGCCTGTGGCTTCGCCCGAGCCGTTAACGGGCAAGCCGAGCGCATCCGCCGCGCCCGCCGCCATCGACTTGTAGCGCTCGTCGGCTTCGGTGAAGTATATCTTCGTTCCAGTCCGGTCGACTTCAAAAGGCCCGTGGTTGTTGGAGACAGTGACGTTATCCAGGGAGGGGGTGGGATTCGCGGCAGTGGGCTGGTCCCACAAAATCGGCTGCGCGGGATTGCCGCTGTTGTCATTGAGTTGGCTGAGGTCCACGCCCACCCGGTACGTCTTGTAGTAGATAGTGCTGGAGCCGATCCCCGTGCCGGCCTTGCGCCAGAAAACCCACAGCCTGTCCACCGCCAGCGACGGCGATTGAGAATCAGTGATGTTCAGCGACGAGGTTAGACACTTTTGGGCCTGCAAACCGGGGCACGCCGCAAGGCTCATCGGGGTGCGGTCGATGAAGGCCCGCGGGCTGCTGTCCACCGCCGGGTCGGTTGTGAGCCGCCACGTGCGAGGAGTGGTACTGCGCGTAAACGTTGGTGGTGGAATAACTGCCGTCCGACTCCTTTATCTCCTTGAACGGCTGAGTGAATCGCACTATTCCGGATGAATAATTAACCAGCATCTGCCCCAGAACGCTCGCCGTCAACGTCGGATTCCCCGCGGTATCGGTGTAGGTATACGTGTAAATGCCGGTCGCGGCGTCCACCGTCGGAACGATTGCCTGCGCGGGCGTCGAGGGCGGCTGCACTTCCCAACTCCCATTCGGCAATTTGATGCTTCCGTCGGTGCCGCTCACGATAGTCCCAATGGGCAGGCTCGCGGTGCTCCCGTTGGGCAGCTTTACACTGTTGTAGCCGTCCCCAAGTACCACGTGGATATACGGGAAGTCCGCGGAGGGCAAGCCTGCAGGCGTCGTCGCATAGCCATCCCAGTTATCGGGGCCCCAGTTGTAAGTCCCGTTCTGCACCAGGGCGGGATCGGGTCTGATCCACGCAAGGTGCTGGGCGGTGTAATAGCCGTATTGAGGGTCCTTTTGCAGCTCTTCGCCGCGGATGACCCCGCTCGCGCTCGATTTGCTTCCGACCAGGTTTTGATCGATATTCGCCTGGCGATACACCCTGGGCAGAGGCTGCGCGGCGCGGCTTGGAAGATCGTTTTGATTGAGCGCGGGGCTGGCATTAGTGAGATCGGTCGGGGTCAGGGCCATATAACGGCTGAGCATGATGTCCGAATTCTGGCCGATCTTGGTGATGCCGGCATAGACGACATCCATCAAATTCCTGGACGTGGAGTAGTTCGGCGTGTTGTTGAGCCTGTTGGCCCAGAGCGATCTGTGAACGGCGTTGGGCGAGTCGATCGACGTGAGCATATCCGGGGTCCGGAAGTCGCGTCATTGGCCCAACTCGAGGCGCCCGACGTAGAGAGCGGGGTGTCGTTGGTGGAGTAGTCGATCGACCAGTGGCCCTTGTCCCCGGCCTGCCACAACATCCACATTCGGTGCGGCTGATTCACGGCATTGAGGTCTTGATAAACCGACATGCTCGGGTTGCGCTTCGCGGTTAGAGGATCGTGATCTATGTGGAAGATAGTCGGCCGCGAACCCGTGCTCGACCCCGTCACCGCGCCGTTGGTAGCGTCCATGTAGAGTATGCGATATTCCTGGTAGGCCCTGTTCGTGGCGCTGTCGATGGCGTCCGCGGCCCCCACCCACGCCAGGCAGGTATTGCCCGCGCCGCTGTCCGCAACGCTCAGGTCCCGCGCTATCGTCGGCGAGTAGTGCTTGACCAGTTTCTGGTTGGTGCCGTTCCAGGTCAAAGCTTGTGGGTCCGCGACACACGGCAGCAGAGCCGGCCACGCGCCCCACGTCGGATCGTTGGGCAGCAGAGAGTCGGGGCTGCCGGTCGAGTTCGGATAGCCGACGTTCCACCACTGCAGCGGCGAGTTTGCCCAGTCCCCAGTGCCATTATTTGCTGTCTTGTTCCACGACAGTTCGGCGCGGCTGATCAGCCACGGCGCGTTCGCGAAGTTGCGAAGCGCCGTCAGGTTGCTTATGCTCGGGTAGTAGGATGTAGTGCTCATTCTGTTGCTCGACCAGAACAAATAGACGTTGCCGCTGGAGGGGTCTCTGAACCCCGCCGGGGTCGAATCGCCCAGCCTGGGAAATATGCCGTTGCCGGCGGAATCCGTCATGGGAACGTCGATCTGCGCGAGCGTCGTCGGGGTGATTCCGCCCGTGAGTCTGGTTCTCGCGCACCGATACCTTCATCTGGAACGACGGGTCCGCGTGAGCCTGCATCGCCAGCGGGGCAAAAGTATCGTTGCTCCAGATGTCGCTATAAATCGGGATATACGGGACCCCGTACGCGCCGTCCCAACTGGTGTAGGTGCCCGCCGGTCGGGTCAGAGGGACCCTGACGCTCACCTTCGTGGGCAGCGGCTGAGTGGGTGCAGCAAATATTTGGTTGAGGGCTTCCTTTGTGCCGCTCCAGTCCATCGTCCACTTGCGCGTGTCGGGGACGGTGAGCACCATCGGGTCGGGATCGCCCACCCTCGCCTTGGAACAGACGTATCCCAAGCTGCCGGTCGTGAACGGCGAACCGATCCTGGGATCCAGCGAGCCGACAATCCACGAGGCGGCAATCGGAGAAGTGGGTCTTCCCTTGTCATCGTATAGCCCCAATTGAGGATGACTGTTTCCGTCGTCGATTCGGATGTCCGGTACGTTCACGTTGCCGTTGTTCTTGATGGTGATCGTCTTGAACCACTTCTGAATATCCGGGGACGGATCTGTACGCGTTGAACGGGTCCGGAGGCAGCCCGCCTATACTCGGAATGCTGGGCAGGGCCTCTCCGAGGCCGTGAGGGGCGTCGCCGATATCGATGAGCTGCTCCTGGACCTGCAAATTGGGGTTCGGCGGGACCTGCATATTCATCCTGAATGTCCGATAGACCTCCTGGTAGGTAGTGGGCCTGCCCAGGATGATGTTGCCCGAGTCGAAAATGCCGTTGCCGTTGGTGTCGAGATACGCCTGCATGGTATCGGAGTAGCCCTTGTTGAAGTTGTCATCGTACATATTTGCCGGCGGTATTTGGGCACGGATACCGTCACATAGACCGTGTCCGGCTGCAGCGTGGCCTGGGAATAGTCATCGGGCGAAGCGAGCGACGGGAGCACCGAAGGCAGCTGGGTCGCCCCCCTGCTTGGGTCGGCGTCGTCGCTCATCTTGCGGTAGTTCTCGTAGCGCTGGAAGACCGGCGGATAATCGACGGAGCCGATACCCAGTTCCCACGGCAGCTTGACGCCGTAGGTCACACCGTAGCCGGGGATGGTGGTCGGGATAGCGTTCTCGCCGCCCTGCCACATCAGGTCTCCCGCCTGTACCTGGAAGTTCGTGAGCTGCTGGCTCATCAGACCCTGGACAGTGTTGAGGGTGTTGAGGCCGACGGCGCTGCGGTCGCATATTCCCAGCCATGCCTGACGCGAGCCGGTGCCGTCTCCCACAACCAGCATATTCAGTGTGGGAGTGATGCCCATACTGAACCCTCCCTGGCTGTTGTTCAACGTGGTGTCCCATTGGGAGTTGCCGTTGTAATGGGCCTGGGGATCGGCACTGTAACCCTGGAAACTTGGATCGTCGGGGGGAGCCCCGGCCACGACAACGATTGAACGTTACCGGCCACCAGAGCGCCGGCGGCCTGGAGCCGATCGGCGTCATCCCTGATCGCCAGCGGATTGTTTATCCCTACAAGCTGTGGTATATATTGGCTGCCCGGAATCGCGGCGCTGGTGGAATCGGCGCCACTGAGTCTGGGTCGCCGGCACGTAGTAACTACCCGAGGACTTCAGCGTCGCTATGGGAATGATCTCCTCGCCCGAGTTGCCGTTGGAGTCCACCGCCCCCTGCACCGTGGCCGGAACTATCCACCCCGGCCCCGGATTCGGAGGATTGGAAGTATTTGCCTGAATGTAGATCTGCGCCAGGGCGTATGCGCGCTTCATCATGTTGCGCTGCGTATCCGTTACTACTTTGTAGTAGTAGTTGCCCGAAGAGTCCGACTCGTAGCCGCCGGTGCTGCTCGGCATCTCCGCGGTGGTGTCCAGAACTGAGTACATGCACCACTTTACGATCGATCCGTTAAGCTGGACCGTGCTGCCGGCGCTGGCCCCGCTGCTGGTGTTCGTCATGCCGAGGTTGATGCTGCCTTGCGACGTGCCCGGTAAGTTCCAGAGCAGCAGGTCGATCTTCTGTCCCCACTCGAAGTAAAGATTGGTCGTCGACGCAAGGGACGAAGCAAGTCTGTCGGGCAGGTCGTCAGATCATGGTGCAACCGCCCAAGGATTGCTGCCGTTGCGCTTGGGCGAGGCCAAGCAGATACTGGTCCGGCGTCTCGCCCCCTAATTGGCTGGAGGTTACGTCCTTCATAGCCCCGGTCACGATCGGAGGGAACGCGGAAGGCTGTATCGCCGGCTTCTGTTCATACACGTTGCCGGCTGTATCCGACATGGTCGCGCCGTCAAGAGACACGTTTAACCCCGACAAGTATTTGTACAGATCCGGCGTGATGATCTCGAACTGCACCTCGGCGGCGGCGACGTTCGAGTTTATCTTCTGGCTGTTGCTGTTCGGATTACCCGAAAACGGCCACTGTCCGCCGGACCACATCCCGCCCCACGCTCCACCCGCGCCCTCTGGAGAAAACGCGTAGATTCGCCCGTCCGCGCAGCCGGTGTATATGTAGACCGATTGGCCTAAAGCCTGGCTGTCGGCGACCGGAAAATCCGTGACGTTGGGCGATGAAAATAGCGCCGCCTGCGTCTGATAGCCGCTGTAGGTGTTGTAGTTCGTACCCCCGATTGTTGTATTTCCCGTCGAGTCGGCAAAGGCGGAGGATCCGCTGGATGCGTCGAACCAGTGCAGCACCCCGTTCATGTCGCCGACAGTACATGTACGGGTTCTTCGGGGTTATGGAGGCGCTCGAAAGGTTCATGCCATCGAATGCGAGTGAACTCTGGAACGGCGCGCAAACGCTGGGCTCCGTGTACGGTGGACAGCCTATGGTCTTCGCTATGGTTCCATTCGAGTTGTATTGCACGCATATACGCGTGCCGTAGTCGGTGGGATTACCGGGGCATGTGCCGAACGTATAGATGTGACCATCCGTGCTCGCGGTCCAAACCCTGGCATAACTCTGGTCGTCCGTGGCGGCGACCGGCGTCGAATATCTGAAAGCCCCAAACGGCGCGGTTTGAAAAGATCCTTCATCCGGGTTCAGCGGATTGCCGGTCGAGCCGGCGATCGGCAGCGGATTTTGCCACAGGATCGATCCGTTGTCCGCGCTCACGCAATAGAACACGCCGTTGATGTCGCCTATATAGATTCGATCGTCCCCGACCCCGACTTGGGTGCCTCCGGCCACGACGCACGGCGACGAAGTGAACCCGCCGCTGATAATCGTAGTCGTAGGGGTCTCCGAGGGCCATTGCGTGTTGAGCGCGGGGAAACCCTGGTCGAGGTTTGTCAGGCAGCGCATCGAGCCGTCGAAAGCCGCAATATAAAGGCTGCCCCCGGAGCCGGTGGTTTGGGTAAGGCTGGAAAAGGCCGGAGACGCGGACAAAGACCCCATGCTTGGCTGGTCGGCATCGCCGGAGCCGGTGACTTGCAGCGCGTGTCGAACGTCGGGATAGTACCAGTCGACCTTTCCCACGGGAGCGGTGCAGTCACCGTCGAGTTCGGCTAAACTGGTCTGAAGCGTCGGGTCCCAACCCGGGGGGATCTCGAAACGCAGCATTCTCCCGGAAGAGTTGGCGGCATATATGGCGGTCGCCGGGGTCTGCCCGGAGGAATCGACATTGGCCACCGGAGTGCAATAGCCGAACGCGCCCATCGTGTCCGGCACAATCATTACCGCATCCGCCACCACGCAGACCGGGAGCCCAGCGCTGTCCAGTGCTCCGGCGCTGTTCACGGCGTTGGTAACCTCGACCTGCGAAACATTGAAATACGATCCCCCGACCTGTGTCCACTGACCCGGGCTGGCGGTCTGGTCGACGTAGACCGTGTCTGTCGCGGTCCCTGTGCCCGTCTGATAGGTGATCTGATAGGTCGCGGCCTGGTTTCTGGACTGGTCCCCGGCAAGCATGGCGGGAATCCACGCGAATACCGAATAAGACAGCCCGGCGGCGGGGTTCCCGCTGTGGTCCAGCTTAGGCTCGCCGTAACTGCGCATGCCTGGTAAAATCCCACGTACACGAACCGGCGCTGCTGCCCACCGAATCGACGCAACTGATGTATTTGAACACGCCGCCAAAAGCATCGAGACGGTTGGATTGCGGTGTCCAGTTGCCTACCCACCCCGAGCTGTCGGGCAGGCCCTGGGTGACTCCCGGACCTTTCCAGATGAGGGTCCCCCCGGGCTTGATCACCTGCCCACCGTCCGTCCAGTCCGCCGCGGCGAATGCGTAGACCTGCCTGTCCATTCCCGACATGATACACAGCGGGACTGTCAGCGTATCCGCGCCATTAATCACCTGCGTATTGACCACCAGGGGCGAGGCGTAAAACCCGCCCACCACCGGCCCTTGGTACGGTTTGCGCAACATCGGGTTCGGGTTCGGATAGACCCACAAATCGGTGCCGAGCTTCTGAGCGACCTGCAGGAGGGTGGAGTCGGCGGTAGTGATCGCGTTGCCCGCGGTATCGTAGACCGCGTTGGTTGTAGGAGTCGCGCTATTGACGCAGTGGACTGATCCCCAATCGGGCGGACTGTTCCCGGTGACCATGGATGAGTCCACAGTGCCTATGTAAACGACAGGAGTGTTCTGATACTGGTGCTGGCCGCCTGAGGAGTCTGTAAATTCGTAGTTTATCAAGGCCGACGCGGGAGACGCATAGATCTCCTGGGAAACACTCGGAACAAACATAATCGCATCGGCGACCACGACAATCGGGGTGGGTGGCGAGGCGTTGGCCTCGCTGTTAAGGTAATCTTGAGTATCCTCTGTCTCGTTGGAGAGTGGACGCCGTAGCTGCCCGTGCCGGTAAAATTAAAGGATTTGGTGGTCAGAAGTCGCCATCCGCCGCCGGTGCTGGTCTGGTCGAATGTGACCGGAGTCGATCCGTTTGCGTCGTTGACGATATAAATGGCCTGCTTGGTGGCTTGATAATCATTCGGGTTGGCCTCGTCGAAAGTTGCCGGGTACCCAGACATAGATCTGGTAGGTCCCCGATGTCAGACCGGCTGAGAGAAGGACCATTGGACCAAGAACGCCGGAATCGGGCTTCCGGCGGTATCCGTGTTCTGGTTGCTTGTGGCCACAGCGAAGGCCAACTGGGTGCTGACCGACTCGAGTGACGCAAGATCCGAGCCGCCCCAGGACCAGGACCCGCCAACGGGCAGCATCCAGTCATTGTTGTTGACGGCTCCGCTGCTGTCGGCCGTGTAGGACACAGTCGCTCTCGGGAAGACCCATATCAGGTTCAAATTTCCCGGGTCCGTAATCACGGTCGAATTCTTGTTCTGGCCGGAGCGCTGCGCGTCCTTATGGTAGGAGTTCCACGGGATATAATTTGTTGTCTGCGCGAACAGGCCGCCCGTGGACAAAAGCAGCAGGGCCGCGGCGCAGAGCAGAAAGCGGAAAGCGGAAAGTGGAAAGTCCGGAACTCTCGTGCGAAAGCAGTTGAGAGCGGAAGGCAGAGAGCCCAGAGAGCCTCCGCGGCCCGTTGTTTCGGGAAACCCCTTTCCCGAAACGCCCGGCAGCAACTTGCCGAACTCGCGTCCTCGTGGCGATTTCCATCGCCACCCCACATTGCCGCCGGATTTCTGGACATCCGGCGAGCTTGCGACTCGACCACTTTTCTTGCTATCTGCCTTGCAGCGGAAAGCTCGAAAGATTGGTGCCAGGCATTGCTTCGACTTGTGTTCCCCCGCATATGACGATTGCCTACCGCCACGTCTACGTATCGCCCTCTGCAGCGGGAACTCGAAAGATTCGTGCCAGGCGTTGCTTCGACTTGTCGTTCTCGCCGCATAGTGGGCTGGGAGTGGCCCCGCCGCATAGTGACACCAGATAACACGTTATGTACTTCGGCGCTCCGGAGCGCGAAGCATAGGCATCAGCACACAGGCGTTTCAAAACCGGCATTTCAGCCGGCGGGCCGTCTGCCAAGCACGGTCATTACTTTCGACTTACCGGCAGGTTCAATTGTTCCGCGCGCTGAGTCTGGTTGACATTCATTATAGCACAGCCGCAACGAGCAGAGGGGCAGAGAGCGGAGAGCAGAAAGATCTCACCATTCATAAGTACAACCCACCTATGCGGCGGGAACTCGAAGGCCGCCGGGTTGAAGCAGACGCTCGACCTGTCGTTCCCGCCGCATAGTGTCATTTGCCCTCTGTCCTCTGCTCTCCGCTCCCCGGTCCCCAGGCTATCTTCGAACAAAATTCCACTGACAGTTTCTGGCAGACGGGCTTGACACGGAGCGATTTGTGTAATACAATGCTTATAGTTGAAAGAAGCAAGCGCGCGACGGCTACAGAGCCTCGCGCCGGTTCGCATGGACCGTGTGCTCGCCTCAGAGAAAGATGGGTGGGGAATTGACAAAGTCTGTGGTTCTGATGAAAATGGTCGAGGTGCTGCGGAGCCGGCCCGGTATTACCATCTCGGAACTCGGGGAAGTAGTCAAGAGGTCCGAGCGCACCATATACCGCTGGCTGGGCGAGCTTGCCGAAGACCTGAACACGACGGTTTACTGCCGCGACGGAGGCTACTACCTCGGCGAAGGCGCCAGAAGTGGAATTGGCCTGATTCCCCAGGAGTTGCTGGCCCTGCGACTCAGTTTGAAATCAGGCACGATCGGCAAAGGCTCACCCCTCAAGAAGCATGCCGACTCCGCATGGCTTAAGATCAGGAACGCTTCCTCGATCGAGGCGGTCGAAACTCTCCGACGGGCTCTTGGCAGACACTCGATTGTGGTGAAAGCTCACGGCGGGCATCCCAGCCCGGAATTGACGAACGCGCTGGAAAATGCCGTGAACAGGCGCGCTCGCTTGCACGTCGTCTACAGATCCCAAAATAGCAACCGCATCAAGGATTACACGATCGATCCCTATGCCCTGGTCTTCCGCAAACACTCCTGGTATTTGCTGGCCAAGAGCGCGGAGCACGGCAAGGTGGTCCAGTTCAAATTAGTGCGTTTCCACAGCGCGGAACCCACGGGCGCTAGATTCGATCCCCCCGATTTCTCCGTGCAGGATTACTTCAACTGGAGTGGGAAGTGTGGGGCGGCGATGAGTCGGTCATGTGCCGAATCAGGTTCTCGCCGGGAGTTGCGCAGATGATTGCCGAAACCAAGCGCCACGCGCGCCAGACAAACTATCCTCAGCCGGACGGGAGCCTCATAATGGAGGTCTGCGTGTCGAGTATAAAAGAGGTCGGGGCCTGGGTAATGGGCTACGGCAGAGATGCCCAGGTGCTGGAGCCGCCGGAACTGCGGCAGTTCGTTCGCGATCACGTGAAAGGCATGACGGCTATTTACGAAGGGATCGAAATGAGGTCGAAGTGAAATTTCTGCTGCTGTCAGGTCGTGATATCTTTGTAACTGCTCACTCTCCGCGCGGGAAAACTGAGGGTACGGGTATGGGGGTACAGGGCACGGGGGCACAAGGCTACAGCGTCTTGCTGTCATCCTGAACTTGATTCAGGATCTGGCGCCTGCGAAGGAGATGCTGAATCAAGTTCAGCATGACACTGTACTCGCCAAGACTGAACTCTTGCCGGACAAGGGTAAACACCGTCACGACCAAGATCTCTGGTTCCCAACTCCTGGCTCCTGACTCCTAACTCCTGGCTACTGACCCTCATCGGTTATGTCGAGGCCCATATCCGCTATAAAAAATATATAGTTCCGCTGACAGTTTCTGACAAACAGGTTTGACATGATCTGATTTGTACAATGTCATGTCTTTGGAGTGAAGAAGCAGCGCGCCACGATCGGAGACTCGCCGGCCCGGTTGGCGTTATTCCAACCGTCCCGAGGGCTTCAGCGTGGGGCGCAGCAGACCCTGAAAGGTAAATGTCAAGAGTCAACTAAGCGTCATGTCTCGCTGTTTGTGAACAGACTGGGTGAACTCGCCTCTTGAAGATGTGGGTGGGAAATTGACGAAGTCTGCGCTTCTCATGAAAATGGTCGAGGTGCTGCGGAGCCGGCCCGGTATCACCGTTTCGGAACTCGGGGAAATAGTCAAAAGGTCCGAGCGCACCGTATACCGCTGGCTCGGCGAGCTTGACGAAAACCTGAACATGGGAATTTGTTGCCGGGATGGAGGCTATTACGTCGGAGAAGACTCCGGCAGTCGCATAGACTTCAAATCTCAGGAACTGCTGGCCATGCGACTGAGCCTGAGATCAGGCCCGTCCGGCACTGGCTCGCTCCTGAAAAAACAGGCGGACTCCGCCTGGCTCAAGATTAGGAACGATTCATCGATCGACGCGGTCGAAACGGTCACAGAGTCCGTTGCCAGGCATCCGACCGAGATGAAACAGGACGTGCATCTCAACTCGGAACTCTTCGAGGCGCTGGAAGATGCGATGAACAAGTGTGATCGCTTGCACGTTGTCTACAGGGATCAAGACAGCAATTGCGTCAAGCATTACACTATCGACCCCTACGCGCTGGTTTTCCGCAAACACTCTTGGTACCTGGTGGCCAAGAGCGAGGCACACGGTAAAGTGTTGCAGCTCAAGCTGGCACGTTTGCTGCGGACGGAACGCACCGGCGCCAGATTCGATCCCCCTGGCCTGTCCATACAGGACTATTTCAACTGGAGCTGGGAAGTGTGGGGCGGCGATGAGTCTGTCACGTGCCGAATCAAGTTCTCGCCGATTGTCGTGCGGGGAATTGCCGAGACCAAGCACGACACAACTCAGGCGAACCACCCTCAGCCGGACGGGAGTCTCATCATGGAGGTCTGCGTGTCGAGTATAAACGAGATCGGGGACTGGGTAATGGGCCACGGCAGAGATGCCCAGGTGCTGGAACCGGCGGAACTGCGGCAGTTTGTTCGCGATCTCGTGAAAGGCATGACGGCTATTTACGAAGGGATCGAAATGAGGTCGAAGGAAATTTCTGCTGCTGCCAGATCATGACAGTCCTTTCAAGTATAATGCAAAGTAAGGGTTTTAACATCACTCCCGGTCATGGACCATGCGGGAACACGGAGCGTGGCGTTATGACGTGCAGGCTTCCGGAAGATCTCATTGAACACCTTCGAAACGTAAAACTGGGAGACAGACAAAGGATACTCCTGCGAGAACTGGCCTCCCAGTCCAGATCGCGGCCCACGGTCGCCGAGTATGTCGCCGGTCTACGTAAAAAGAAGATTGAAGATCGCGAAGTATCTCGCAACCCAGGTTCTACACAAACTCTGAGGGTACGGACCGAGAAGGGAATTCAATCACGAAAACACGAAAGGGGGAAAGCACGAAAAGGAATTTCAGAAAGAATTTTGGTGTATCGGGAGGCCCCTTGCCCGATGCTCCGACCGCGTAGCGTTTCGGGAAAAGGGTTTCCCGAAACAACTTTGGTGTTTTCGTGATGAAAATCCGGTGAGTCTTGCACAGAACTTTGTTCCTGAGGGACTACGCCGACATCCTATTTTCGTCCCTTCCATCAACTTCATCAAATCCAGATCGCCTGTCAGGGTGAGCATGCCGGGGCTGACATCCACCGAGGTGATCCGCGCGTCGAAGCCGAGGTCTCTGGTGTCGAAAATGCAGTCCAGTTTCGAGTTGATGAACTCTCGGCGAAGCCGGGAGCCTCCACCCCGGCCAGGTTCAACTCCTTGAGGTCGAGCGCGAGGATTCTCTGGTCCCGTATCCGCAGTTGGGCATCCGCTCGAACAGTCGTGCTCACCACCGAGAGGCCGGGTTTCGCCGAGATATCCAGATACCCCTTGCGCAGCCCGATCTTCAGTCCCGGAATGTTCTTATACCTCGCGACGAGGCACTTGCTGAGTTCGGCCTCGGACAGACTGGCGGAGTAAGTAGTGGTTCCGGCTCTGGTGATCTTGTTGCGGCGCCTGTCGAAGGCGATATCCTTGACGCTGACCGACAGACGCGAAACCGCCATCCCATTCTTGAGCTTCACATCCACGCCGGTTATGTCGAGTTCGTCGAGCCTGCCGTTTATCATGCCCAGCGTGGGGCCATCCGCTCGCACAGTATAAGACCGCGCCGGACCGATGACCGACGGCAGGCTATGGGCGATGGACGTCTCCACCTTGTCTCGAACCGGATTTACACAGCCGACGAAGATTAGCGTCGCGGACGCGGATAAGATTGCCGCCGATGCTCCAGCGGCGAGTTTTTTTATTCGTGCGACAGGCATAGGGAAGGTCCTCTGATGATCGTTGTCGGTTGACAGTTGACGGTTCAGCACCAACCTGCTCCCTCTCCCGTCTAGATGTTAGCCGTTAGAAGTTAGACATGGGACGCTGGCCATGCCTTCCGCTCTAGTGTCTACTTGCATAAATAACTGATAGCATTCTTCCCGGCGTATTGGGAATCTTGTTCCCGATACGCACTTAGTTTCGGGAACAAGATTCCCGAAACACCCGGTACAGCGTTCTATCAATCAATTATGCAACTAAGCTCTAGCTTCCAATCTCCAACCTCTAGAAGGGAGGGTTGGGGTGAGGGGGAAACGCCGCGGTCGGGCATTTCCACCTCCAGCGCTGGCGCCCTGCGTGCAGCGGGAACTCGAAGGACTCCACCCCCGGGATCACCTCGAATTGTCGTTCCCGCCGCATATGGGTGGCCCCGTTACTCGTTACTCGCGAACCTGTTCAAAGCTCATCGCTTCGCGGACCTCGGCCATGGTCTCTTTTGCAGCTTTGCGCGCTTTTTGGGCGCCGGAGGCGAGTATGTCGTCGAGTTTGGCGGGATCCTGGACCAGTCTCCATGCGCCGCTCGCGGATGGGGGCAAGCCTCTCGTTCAACCACGTGGCAAGTCGCATCTTGCACTCCACGCAACCGATCCGGCCCGCCTCGCAATCCTCGTGCATATCCGCCCGTCAGGCATCGAGACATGGCGTAGACCGCGCAGCCCTCGGGATGCCCGGGGTCGTTCTTGTGGATCTTCAATGGGTCCGTGTAGTCGTCCGGACCTTGGCAACGGTCTCCTCGGCGGTATCGGCTATGTAGACAGCGTTAGCGTAGGATTTGGACATCTTGCGGCCGGTCCAGCCCCGGCATCGCCGGATACTGCGTGAGCAGAGCTTTGCAGTCCGGGAAAGTCTCACCGAAAATGTAGTTGAACCGCCGGCCGATCTCGCGGGTCATCTCCAGGTGCGGAACCTGGTCGAGACCCACAGGAACCGCTTCCGCCTTATACATGAGAATGTCCGCCGCCTGCAGCACCGGATAGCCCAACAGCCCGTAGCTGACGGTTTCAAGGTGAAGCTGCTCTTGCTTCTCCTTATAGGTCGGAACGCGCTCGAGCCAGCCGATGGGAGTTGCCATCGAAAAGAGCAGGAAAAGCTCCGCGTGCTCCTTGATGTGCGACTGGACGAATATCGCGCACTTGTCGGGGTCCAGACCCGCCGCGAGGAAGTCGGTCGCAACCTCGCGGGTACATCGCTCGATGTCCGGTGTCTGCTCCGAGCATGGTGGTCAGGCGCATGCCAGTCCGCAACGAAGAAATACGCGTCGTATTCGTCCTGAAGCTTCACCCAGTTGGCCAGCGCGCCTTCCAGGTTGCCCAGGTGCAGCAAGCCAGTAGGCTGCATGCCGGATAATAGTCTTTTCTTGCTCATAAACTCTCTTTAGGGTCAATAGGGGAAGGGAAAGCACCTCTCCCCTAAAGCGGCGTAGCCGCAACCAAGAAGACCATCGCCGGAAAATCAATACGGCCTTTCCGTAATTCGGAAGGTCGGTGGTTTCTTCTTACCTTACGGTGGCAGTTGACCAAGGCAGGCGGTCGGGTTTTGGGTGTTTCGGGAATCTTGTTCCCGAAACTAAGTGCGTATCGGGAACAAGATTCCCGATACACCGGCAACAAATTGTTTCTAGGAGGGCGCTAGGCGCCTATTGACCCTAGCAGCCCTATCAACCCTGCTAACCTATCAACCTTTCCCCTCACGCTCCCGTGAATAAATGCAACAGAAACAGGCTCGGCGGGCCGAGGATTATGGGAAATACGCGGTTGCCCATCACGATCAAAGCCAGAAACACGATTTTGGGTGTTTCGGGAATCTTGTTCCCGAAACTAAGTGCGTATCGGGAACAAGATTCCCGATACACCGGCAAACTAAGTGCGTATCGGGAACAAGATTCCCGATACACCGGCAACAAGATTCCCGATACACCGGCATTGTTTTGGGTGTTTCGGGAATCTTGTAAGTGCGTATCGGGAACAAGATTCCCGATACACCGGCAAACTAAGTGCGTATCGGGAACAAGATTCCCGATACACCGGCAAGAATACTATTAGCTATTTATGCAAGTAGACACTAGCAGCCCTATCAACCCTGCTAACCTATCAACCTTTCCCCTCACGCTCCCGTGAATAAATGCAACAGAAACAGGCTCGGCGGGCCGAGGATTATGGGAAATACGCGGTTGCCCATCATGATCAAAGCCAGAAACACGATTATCCCGTTCTTGGCCATGAAATAATCGTACTTCCTTGCCACATCGATGGGCAGCAGCGCCGAAAGAATGTGCGAGCCATCCAACGGCGCTATCGGGATCAAGTTGAATACCGCCAGCCCGATGCTTATTTCGACCAACACGCGCGTAAATACCAGCAAGGCCCCATCGCCCAGTACCGGAGCCCAAAACCGCAGGAAAGTTCCCACAACCGCCGCTGTCAGCAAGTTCGAGAGCGGCCCCCACAGCGACACCCGCAGATTGTCCCACCTCGGGTGACGGAAGTTGTGGGGGTTGATCCGCACCGGCTTGCCCCAGCCGATCCCGAAGCCGGAAAGCGACGTAACGACCATCATTATGGTCCCCATTGGATCGAGATGGTCCAGGGGATTAAGCGAAATCCGCCCCTGGACCTTGGGTGTATCGTCGCCCGCCCGCCATGCGCCGTATGCATGCGAGAATTCATGTATGGTGATGCAGACGACCAGCGCCGACATCATTATTAGAAAGAAGCTGAGATGCTGGAATGACATTTAGTTGCGGAACCTCTCCGGCATAATATCGCAGTTCACGAGATCGTCCAACGATTCTCTGCGCGCCACCACATCCGCGTGTCCGTCGCTTACGAACACGACCGCGGGGCGGCAGAATCGGTTGTAGTTACTGGCCATCGAATGGTTGTATGCCCCGGTGGTCTGGACCGCCAGCATATCGCCGGTCTTGCCTTCAGGTAATGTTACGCTCGGGATCAGCCAATCGGTTTCGCAATGCCTGCCGGCGACCGTGTAGGTCACCTTTGGGGCATCGCAGGCCTTGTTGGCGATGATGGCCGAGTAGAGGGCGTCGTAAAGCGCGGGACGGGGATTGTCCGACAAGCCGCCGTCAACGGACATGTAGTTGCGTTTGCCGGGCTCTTCGGCCAGATTCACTTCCTTGATCGGGCCGATGCTGTATATGGTGGTCCCCGCCTCGGCCACAATCGATCTTCCCGGTTCCACCATGAGCCGAGGCTTTTCGATTCCGGCCTTTTCGACGGCGCTTATCATGGCCTGGCTTACGGTCTTGGCGAATTCGGCGATCGTGGGGGGCCGGTGCTCCTCCAGGTAGCGCACGCCCAACCCGCCGCCGATGTTTGTCACCCCTATCACGACGCCGGTCTCATCGCGGACGTCTCTCAGGAAACTCATTATGCGATCGGCCGCCTCGACGTACGGCGTGAGGTCCAGAAGCTGGCTGCCCAGATGGCAGTGGGTTCCGGCAAGCTTGAGACTCTTCGTGGCGAGCGCGAGTCTCACAGCCGCCATCGCGCTGCCATCCCTCATGTTGAAGCCGAACTTGCTGTCTTCCTGGCCGGTGCTAATCAGCCGGTGGGTGTGCGGGTCCACTCCGGGATTGCAGCGCAAGAGAATTTCCTGAACCTTGCCCGCCTGCTCGGCTATCGCGCCAAGCATCTCCAGCTCGATGAAGCTGTCCACAACGATATACTTCACGCCGTTCTCGACACCCACCTTGAGATCATCGGCTGACTTGAAGTTGCCATGGAAGACCACGTGATCCGCCGGGAAGCCGGCGCGCGTCGCGGTATGCAGTTCGCCCACGCTTGCCGCGTCGATCCACATCCCTTCCTGAGCGGCCAGCGAGCACATCGCCGTTACGCAAAAGGCCTTGCTGGCGTACGCGATGCCCGCACGCCCGTATTCCCTTTGAAATGCGCTCTTGAATTCGCGGCAGTTGGCCCGGATGAGATGCTCATCCATTACATAAAGCGGCGTGCCGAACTCCGCGGCCAGGTCTGCCACGTCGCAGCCGCCTATTTCCAGGTGGTTCTTCGAATTGATCTTCTGGGTACCTAAGAGCATAGCTTTACACTCATACAATATGCACAAAAAAGGAACCAGCGTGCGCGCGCGATCAGCCGGTTCGAAGATAATCTATCACATGAGAGCCGGGGTGTCAAATCGAAGAGGGTTCAAGGTCAAAGGTTGGGAAGGGATGAGCTTCTATGCGGCGGAAAAAGGCCCGGCGAATTCTGAACTTTGAGTTTTGAGTTTTGAACTGGGGAAGGGATGTCGCGATCCGGAAGAGACCCCTTCATTTACGGCGTCCGCAAGCACCAGGTCGACGGGCATTTCCAGCGCCGCCTCCATCTCGAACTTGAGGTCCATGTATCGGTCGAACGTGGGTTGGGCCATCTCCACCAGAACATCCAGGTCGCTGTCGGGCTTGGCTTCACCCCGAGTTACAGAGCCGAAAATGCCGATCCGGTGCGCACCGTATACCTGCGAGAAACGCTCTCTCGCCGTGCCCAAGCAGCGTATGCTCAACGCATACAAGGGCGTCTTCTCCGACAGGTATCCCGTGGCCCCCGAGTTCTGGTGTTACTATCCCGCGAAGGTGCTCGGCGTCGATATGGTGGAGATGGAGCGAAACATTCCCATGTGGAAAGCTCTTCACGTCCTTCGCATAATGGCAGAAGGTCCTCGATCCAAATGACAAGCAAGACTATATGGACACCAAAAGAACGAGTACACGCGGCGCTGTCGCGCAAAGCCGTGGATCGCCTTACCGCTTGCTCATTTCTTCGTATGCCAGATTGTAATAGATGGAGTTGTCGACCGGAGTATTCGCCGGAATATGGTTGCCGACGGCCATAAAGAAACCGGGGCAAGACTTGCCGATGTCCATGCAGCGCTTGACCTCAGCGCGGATGTCTTCCCTGGAGCCGGACAGCAGCACCCTCGTGTCGGCATTGCCGAT
Source organism: uncultured bacterium (assembly GCA_963823885.1). GTDB lineage: Bacteria > Armatimonadota > UBA5829 > UBA5829 > UBA5829 > CAWGNL01. The sequence continues at coordinate 176,717 of CAWGNL010000067.1, read as the reverse complement.
GAAGACGTGGGTCTTGCCGTAGTGGTCCGCGATATACTTCATGTCCGTCGTCGGTTCCATCACGAAGCCGTGTACGCCACAGCCCGCAATGTCATCGATGAACTCGGTGTAAGTTCCATCTGATGTAAATATCAGTTTCTTGCCACTATCGATTATCGGCGCGAACTGCCTCTTGTAGTTCGGAAACACATATTTTCGATACCAGTCCGGAGGGAAAATGGCTCCGGAGGTCCAGACCATATCGTCGTGTATCATCACGACCGGCACATCCGAGCCGGCAAGGGCATCGAAGTATTGCTGAATCCAGGATGAATACCTGTTCGCGACTTCGCCGAACCCGTCGGGGTCCAGCCCGGCGGCTGTAAGCAGCAACTCCCATCCGAACAAGTCGATAAGCCCGGAGACAAGCGAGATGTAGATACCGGTCATATTCACGGCGTCCGGATAGACCTCGCGATTTGCCCGATAGTGCTCCTCGAACCTGCTTCTGATCTCCGCTTTATCGCGCGAGCCGAGCTTTTCCCAGGGGTCGAACGATAGCACATCCTCCGGTTCCTTAAAGGCTTGCGCGGTTCGAGCATCATAATCGCTGCCGTTCGAGGCGAAGGACGCATGGCCCATTGAGGTGTGCCACTCGCAGAATTCCGGATAAGCGATCAATGTAGACCATATAAAGTCGTAGTTCCACGCCTTTCGAAATTCGCGGGTAGCCCTCGCCTTCACGCCGGGTTCACTGTCGGCGTTCACGTCTATCCCGGTCACTGCTTTCATCAATTCATAGTGATAGGCCTCGGCCAGGTACTCGGTCCTAGGTACACGCCTGGGCATTTCGAGATGTATTGCTGCCCATCCATCTGCAAATGACACTTGTAACCTCCGGACTGACTCTTAGAGTCCAATTATACCAATACGTCTCCGAGTTTGCGAATGCCGCAGCCAGAGGGGGTCCACCGCAAGTTTGTGACAGGTCCACTTTTTTCTGGGTGGCGATTTCCGAATCGCCACCCGAACGCGGAATAAGGGATTTACTGTTGTTGCTTATGCCCCATGGTCAAGCAAAGCATGCATGGGTTTACCGCTTTCGAGTTGTTAAGGGATGCTTCTGTGCTCGATGCCGTGTCCATCCCTTAACAACCAAAAAGCGAAAAACCCATACAGCGACCCTGGCGGGGGGCATACGCCACTATTTCCGAATCCCGCGTTTCGTTTACAGGTTGGGCAAGTCGGAGAGGTTTCGGTCCTGCCTGCGATTTCTGAACCGGCAGTGCGTTCTGCCGGATTCGGAAATCCGGCGGGAGGGCGGGGTGGCGATTCGGAAATCGCCACCCAGGTGGTACTCTAACCTCTTACTTCTTACTTCCAACCTCTAAGGTAACAGCTCAGTCTTCCTAGTTTTTTTGGGGTGCGGAGAAAAATCAGCAAAAAAGATAGAAGGATTTTGCTTCAGTTGTCTAAGTGGGATATATGGACGAGCGAACCCGCGAGGAACTGATAGCGCAAAACAGAGCGTTGTGTGCAGAGAATACAGATCTCAAGAGGCAGTTGGTTGATTTGTCTGCTGAGATCGAGATGCTGCGAGATAAGCTTTCTGGCGGTGGTGGGGGTAGCAGTGCTGCTCCATTCGTCAAGCCGAGTCGCCAGCAGCGCCGTGCGGCGGAGCGTGCCGAGCGCAAGAAGCGTAAGCAGTCTTTTGCGCGCAGGCGCGATGTGGCGACTGAGGAAGTATTCCACGCTGTAGAGCATTGTCCTGATTGCGGCAAGAAGCTCTCTGGAGGTTATGAGCAGAGCCGCCACCAGGTAATGGAGATACCGCGTGCGCCCGTGAGGATAATCGATCACGTGATCATCGCTCGCAGATGCGGCTACTGCGGTAAGGTTCACGTTCCAAAGCTTGCGATATCCGACGGTGTGGTGGGGAAAATGCGGCTTGGCGTAGGGCTAATGAGTCTAATCACAACGCTCTCAGTTGCCAAGCGGATGCCTCAGCGTGCGATTCAGAAGCTCTTGGAAGGGCTTTACGGCCTGCATATATCGATTGGCGAGATAAACGAGGTGCTTCACCGGGTTTGCGAATGGGCGAAGCCGACTGTTCTCGGGATTTTGGGAAAGATTCGGGGAAGCCCCGATGCGAACGCGGACGAAACCGGTTGGCGTGAGGACGGAATTAATGGCTATTTGTGGAGCGTGTCGACGGGAGCAGAGCGGTTCTACTACTTCCATCGCCGCCGCGAGGGTCGCATCATCCGGCACATCTTGGGCGGTAAGTTCGAGGGCGTGCTTGGCTGCGACTTCTACGCCGGTGATGATTGGTATTTGGGTCCCAAGCAGCGCTGCTGGGTACATCTATTTCGCCTCATAGACAAGGTTGTGCAAACGCATCCGAGTGTGAAAGTGTGGGCTGACAAGGTACACGATATTTATAAGGCGGCCAAGAAAGCTAGTCGGCGTGAGGCCAACAGGTCGACTCGTGTGCTTTTGCGGGAGGCACTGCAAGAGAAGTTGCTGCCCATTGCCGAGCCTTATCTAAAGGATAAGAATGCGCCCGAGCACAGGCCGGCGAAATTGATATGCCGGTATTTGCCGGAGCTATTCACATTCGTTGAGCATCCCAACGTTGCGTCCAGCAACAACGCGGCGGAGCGGGCTATAAGGCCAGCGGTGATATCGCGCAAGATAAGCGGCGGAACTCGCTCAGCAAGAGGCAGCCAAACAAAGACCAGACTGATGAGTGTCTTTGCTACCTGGAAACTCCAGGGTAAGGAGTCGATTGCGGCTTGCGCAGATATGATAGTCGCGGCAAACACGCCGGTCGCAACCTGCCCTCAGTAAGTCATACCAGGAAGAGTGAGCACTTACTCACTAAGTGGGTTATTGACCCCTCGGCCCTGGGGTGCTATAATTAAGTCTCGAAATGGGGCTGTGGCTCAGTTGGGAGAGCGCTTCCCTCGCACGGAAGAGGCCGCGAGTTCGAGTCTCGCCAGCTCCACCATCAGCTAAAATAAAACCGTTGTCTATGCGAAAATGCCCTGCCGAGTTTTCTCTGAATCACGTGACCGGGGCAGCAGTTATCCCAGGCATCTGACACCGCTTCACTTTGAACGACGCTTCTTGAGAGCGGCTTTTCGTGACACGGTGCCTGCAGGACATGTGAGCCAAGCCCGCGCGCTGCAGCACTTCTTCCCACGTCCCGAACCGGTCATGGAACGTGCTATGAGAGATGGCGGAGTACTTTCGAAAATCGTCGACGGTAAGCACGCGTTTCTCCAAAAGTCCGGCCACTCGCCGCACTTCCTCGAGCAATTCTTCGTCGGAATACTTGGCGCGAGCCAAACGCGCGTTGAGACCAGCGCGCTCGCATCCTTCACACCAGCTCCCGAATCTGCTCGTGATAGCCCAGACGCCAATCTTGGAATGACTCTTAAAGTCTGTGATATGGATCATAGGTTTACGTACAAGCTGCGCGACTCTCCGAATTTCATCGAGCAATTCTTCGTCGGAAAGTTCGGTATGAGGCCGAGGCCTAATGTCCAGGCCCGCCCGCTCGCATGCTTCGCGCCAGGCGCCAAATCTACGGCTGACATTCGTGGCGCGAATGCTGCTATGTTTTTCCGAAGTCTGTCGTAGAGACTATCCGTTTTCCCGTAAGCTGCGCAACCCTTCGCATTTCGTCGAGCATCTTCTCGTCGGAATACATTCGTCCTAGCGGGCGCGTATGCCCATAGACCGCCCCAGAAAACATGTGGCCCACGCCAGCGCGCTCCAGTACGTTCGGCCACTGCCCGAACCGAAGCCAAAGTGTTGTAGGAACAACCTTTGAGTGCCGGTTGAAGTCGGACTGCGTAAGCACGGGCCTGTCAACAAGCTCGGCGACTCGCCTCACCTCCCGCAGCAATTCTTCGTCTGAATAATATACACGACTGCCATGCACAGTCTCGTGAACCATGCCCGCGCGCTCAAGCGCCTTGCGAAATCCTCCAAAACGCCGTTTGAGAGTGCTCAGGCCAATCTTTGAGTTTCGCTTGAAGTGGCCTGAACCGGCTGGGTATCCAACAAGCCTCACTACTCTACGGACTTCTTCCAGCAACTCATCATCTGAATAGCCGTCCCGTGAGTGGTGTCCGGAATGCATGTGACCCAAGCCTGCGCGTTGCAGCGCATCGCGCCAGCTCCCAAATCGGTTGCTGAATGTACCCGGAACGATCTTGGAGTGCTTTTTCAGGTCGGTCGTCGTGAGTATCGGCTTTTCCACGAGTTTAGCGACTCGCTGAATTTCTTCGCACAGATGCTCATCCGAATATCCGAAAGAATGGATCCGCGCAGGTTCTTCGTCCGCTTCAGAATACATGTGACCCATACCGGCGCGCTCCAATAGCACTCGCCACCCACCGAATCGTCGGGCGAGAGCACGGGCGTCTATCTCTGAGTGGCTGGTGAAGTCGGAGGGCGTGAGCACGGGCTTTCCTACAAGACCCGCGACCCGCCGTACTTCTTCCACCAGTGCTTCGTCCGGGTAGTCTTTGATTAGGTCACGCTTGCGTCCCAAAGCGATATCCTCCGCAGTCAAACTTCTGCCAGATGTACAGTTGGAGCCTGCCCGATAAGCCCGCCGAGCGATCACTTTCGCTTGAGTGCCGTTCTTTGTCCGCGGGAGTGCATACGGCCCATCCTCTCTTCAGGAAGAACCTATGCCACAGGTCATGGTTCGCGCCTATTCAGTGAAAATCCTCCGATTGACTCCTTGCGGGGTAGTGGTTGTGCTTGCGGTCTGCGCGGGCATTATGCACTACTACCTCGGCCGTTCTTGCCGATATCCGGCGCACGAGTCCGCGTGTGCAACTCCTCACCGCGACACCCCCGCCCCCATGGCTCGATGGCCGTGGCCTCATGCCAAAACCGACAGTCCACATCCGGGGGTAACGCACTGGATCGATCGTTCGTCACCCGACGGCACTGTCCTGGTTGGACTGTCGCGGACGAGCAGAGCTTCTGGAAACGCTTCGGCGCCTGGTGTGCGGTGAACGTGGATGGCGGAGATGTGACGCAAATGGCGGCGCTTCGACGCGACGGGAAATACGACCTGGTGCCCGCGCGCCCACCTAGATTTTCGTCGTATTTCGAGTAATCCTCCGGAACTAGTTCATAAGTGTTACCGCGAGGCGTAATTGAGGCGCCTCAAGATGCAAAAGCTCGGGTTCGGGACTGATCCCGGCAGCAAAACATGGAGCCGGCGAACGCCGTGATACTGAATCGAGCAAAAGAACGCGGACGACGATGGAACAAGCACGCACGATTATTCGTATAACTACTAGGTGAGAAACTTCTGGGTGGAGCATAATCGCTTCTCCCAGTATCTCTTCTCTCTCCTTTCTTCTCCTTTCTTTCTCTCGAGGCCAGGCTCATAACCTGGCCTCCAACTTTTTCCTCCGCCTCATCGGAGAGCGCCGAACTTGATCCCCCGTTCCCTCAGCGACTTTATAACCTCCGGCAGCGCGTCTATCGTTTCGCCCACCCCGGCGTGGAGCACCACCACACAAGACGGGTGCGCGCGGATGCTCTCGCCGTTGCCGGGGAGCAAAGAGAGGAGCACGGTTGACGGTTTGGGAAGTGGCCGCGGGCTGGGCCTCCGGATTCTAACTCCTGCGCCAGGGAAGATGGTTGACAGTTAGGGAGGGGGCGTGCCAACCGTCAACTGCTCTCGGGCCCCCGGATTCTAACTCCTAACCCGACTTTACGAATTATTTTTGGTGGGACGGCAAAATCCCTCGTGAAAAGCCAGTTTTTTGGCCTTTTCGGTGTTTCGGGAACTTGTTCCCGAAACGGATAAGCACCACCTCCAGCAGGGATATCCGGCAAGTGCGGCTAAGATGACGTTGTGAAATGGAAGAACATCGACGTTGGGGCAAGTTACTACTATATAACGGGAACGTTTGTAGAGTGGTTGCCCTTGCTCAACAATGCAACCGTGCGGGATATCGTGTGCGACGAGATTTCGGTGTTTCGGGAACTTGTTCCCGAAACGGATAAGCACCACCTCCAGCAGGGATATCCGGCAAGTGCGGCTAAGATGACGTTGTGAAATGGAAGAACATCGACATAGGGGCAAGTTACTACTACATAACGGGAACGTTTGTAGAGTGGTTGCCCTTGCTCAACAATGCAACCGTGCGGGATATCGTGTGCGACGAGATTCGCAGGGCGCTGGCCGAGTGCGTTGGGTATGTGTCGGCGTTTGTGCTGATGCCGGATCACGTCCATCTGCTGGTGTTCCTGCCTGACGGCGGCCAACTGCACCGGTTTAACCGGTTATGGCGCGGAAGGTCTGCACAGAGGATAATAGCGCACGCCAAGGATATGAACGCGGCGAAGGTCTTGGAGACGATGGCGGGTCACGCCAACGGCAAGGCGCGCTTCGCCGTGTGGAAGGAACAAGCGCGAGCCCTCGCAATCTATAAGCGAGGAGAAGCTCTACGCGAAGGTGAACTATATTCATGCCAATCCCGTTCGAAGGGGGCTGGTCACCCTTCCAGAGCAGTGGCCATTCTCCAGTTGGCGTTTTTACGAGTTTGGTGAAAAGGTCGGGCTTGATGTGCGGCCTTTGATCGTCTAAGGCGGGGCAGTTGGTTTCGGGAACAAGATTCCCGAAACACCGGAACATGTGTTTCGCAAAGCCGCTATGCCTAGCTTACACACTGTTGTGCGCCTCTTTCGGTGTTTCGGGAACTTGTTCCCGAAACGGATAAGCACCACCTCCAGCAGGGATATCCGGCAAGTGCGGCTAAGATGACGTTGTGAAATGGAAGAACATCGACGTTGGGGCAAGTTACTACTATCGGTGTTTCGGGAACTTGTTCCCGAAACGGATAAGCACCACCTCCAGCAGGGATATCCGGCAAGTGTGGCTAAGATGACGTTGTGAAATGGAAGAACATCGACATAGGGGCAAGTTCGGTGTTTCGGGAACTTGTTCCCGAAACGGATAAGCACCACCTCCAGCAGGGATATCCGGCAAGTGCGGCTAAGATGACGTTTCGGTGTTTTCGGTGTTTCGGGAACTTGTTCCCGAAACGAACAAGTGCCATGCCGGGTAGGAACAGCCGGCAAGTGCGGCTAATATGACACCGTAAGATGGAAGAACATCGATACAGGGGCAAGCTACTACTGCGTAACCTGAACATTTTCGGCGTTTCTGTGAGCGTGGCGGAAGGGTTGGGCATGACGCGCAGCCTTTGATGCTTCGAAGTGAGGGAGTCCGTTTCGGGAACAAGTTCCCGAAACACCGAACTATATTCATGCCAATCCCGTTTCGAAGGGGACTGGTCACCCCTCCAGAGCAGTGGCCATTCTCCAGTTGGCGTTTTTACGAGTTTGGTGAAAAGGTCGGGCTTGATGTGCAGCCTTTGATCGTCTAAGGCGGGGCAGTTGGTTTCGGGAACAAGATTCCCGAAACACCGGAAAATGAGAAACATATTCTGTATCCTGCTGGCGGTCGTGGCAATCCTCGGCCTCCAGGCAACGGCGAACCCGGCCACGCTGCAGGCCGGGTGGTACGTCGACATGGCTGCCGGAATGTTTTCCTGGTATTACGACGGCCAACTGAACATGGCGGATGGCACGTTTACGGTGCCCGTAGGCACATACGGTCCGTTCCAGGTCGCGGATTACGGTTCCGTTCCGAATTTGGAGCGTTGGGCCACCGTCGCCAACACCACCACGGCGAGCAGCGCGGACAGCCTCACGCTACCGTTTACGCTGGGGTACGTGGCTGGCTACCAGTGGGCCTCTGTGCAGTTCCTTTGCTACACGGACTACGACCCGTCACAGATGTACGCGAGCCTGTGGCAGGTCATGACCGACGGAACCGACGTATGCCTGTGGTCGCAGATGAACGGCGGCGTCAAGGGGGGCGGGGGCGACATCGACCTCCCCGTGCTCAGCCAGAATTACTACTTCCTGGTCACCGTCGTCCCGGAGACATCTGGTCTCGTGGCGATTCTCGTGGGCCTTTGCGCGGCGGCCTTCTGGGCGCTCAGGCGATCCAAGGCCGCTCGCCTCGTGACGATGGCCCTCCTGCTGGCAGCGATAGGTGGCTCCGCGTTTGCCTCCCTGAACACGTCGGATCTAATCGTGCTGTACAATTCGGCCGGTCCTAACGATTATTATGATTGGTCGGTAAGCAAAAGTGTGGCTGATGCTTATATCCGAGCCAAGAAATTTAGACCAGTCCCAAGAAATCGGTCGGTGTTTCGGGAACTTGTTCCCGAAACGGATAAGCACCACCTCCAGCAGGGATATCCGGCAAGTGCGGCTAAGATGACGTTGTGAAATGGAAGAACATCGACATAGGGGCAAGTTACTACTATATAACGGGAACGTTTGTAGAGTGGTTGCCCTTGCTCAACAATGCAACCGTGCGGGATATCGTGTGCGACGAGATTCGCAGGGCGCTGGCCGAGTGCGTTGGGTATGTGTCGGCGTTTGTGCTGATGCCGGATCACGTCCATCTGCTGGTGTTCCTGCCTGACGGCGGCCAACTGCACCGGTTCAACCGGTTATGGCGCGGAAGGTCTGCACAGAGGATAATAGCGCACGCCAAGGATGTGAACGCGGCGAAGGTCTTGGAGACGATGGCGGGTCACGCCAACGGCAAGGCGCGCTTCGCCGTGTGGAAGGAACAAGCGCGAGCCCTCGCAATCTATAGCGAGGAGAAGCTCTACGCGAAGGTGAACTATATTCATGCCAATCCCGTTTCGAAGGGGACTGGTCACCCCTCCAGAGCAGTGGCCATTCTCCAGTTGGCGTTTTTACGAGTTTGGTGAAAAGGTCGGGCTTGATGTGCAGCCTTTGATCGTCTAAGGCGGGGCAGTTGGTTTCGGGAACAAGATTCCCGAAACACCGGAAAATGAGAAACATATTCTGTATCCTGCTGGCGGTCGTGGCAATCCTCGGCCTCCAGGCAACGGCGAACCCGGCCACGCTGCAGGCCGGGTGGTACGTCGACATGGCTGCCGGAATGTTTTCCTGGTATTACGACGGCCAACTGAACATGGCGGATGGCACGTTTACGGTGCCCGTAGGCACATACGGTCCGTTCCAGGTCGCGGATTACGGTTCCGTTCCGAATTTGGAGCGTTGGGCCACCGTCGCCAACACCACCACGGCGAGCAGCGCGGACAGCCTCACGCTACCGTTTACGCTGGGGTACGTGGCTGGCTACCAGTGGGCCTCTGTGCAGTTCCTTTGCTACACGGACTACGACCCGTCACAGATGTACGCGAGCCTGTGGCAGGTCATGACCGACGGAACCGACGTATGCCTGTGGTCGCAGATGAACGGCGGCGTCAAGGGGGGCGGGGGCGACATCGACCTCCCCGTGCTCAGCCAGAATTACTACTTCCTGGTCACCGTCGTCCCGGAGACATCTGGTCTCGTGGCGATTCTCGTGGGCCTTTGCGCGGCGGCCTTCTGGGCGCTCAGGCGATCCAAGGCCGCTCGCCTCGTGACGATGGCCCTCCTGCTGGCAGCGATAGGTGGCTCCGCGTTTGCCTCCCTGAACACGTCGGATCTAATCGTGCTGTACAATTCGGCCGGTCCTAACGATTATTATGATTGGTCGGTAAGCAAAAGTGTGGCTGATGCTTATATCCGAGCCAGAAATTTAGACCAGTCCCAAGAAATCGGTCGGTGTTTCGGGAACTTGTTCCCGAAACGGATAAGCACCACCTCCAGCAGGGATATCCGGCAAGTGCGGCTAAGATGACGTTTTCGGTGTTTCGGGAACTTGTTCCCGAAACGAACAAGTGCCATGCCCGGTAGGAACAGCCGGCAAGTGCGGCTAATATGACACCGTAAGATGGAAGAACATCGATACAGGGGCAAGCTACTACTGCGTAACCTGAACGTTTTCGGCGTTTCTGTGAGCGTGGCGGAAGGGTTGGGCATGACGCGCAGCCTTTGACGCTTCGAAGTGAGGGAGTCCGTTTCGGGAACAAGTTCCCGAAACACCGAAATCCGTACCACCGCGCGTACAACGCCCAGAACCCGCCACCCACGGACTTTGGACAGTTTCGGGCAAGCCCAGCAAACACTATCCCCATAGCGTTTCCCGGATTCAGCATCGTGCGCATGTTCCATCAGTCGCACGCGATCGCGGGTGGAGAACATGGCGTGCTCTACACCGGCGTGACATCCGACGGCATCAACTGGATATGGACGCCGGTCCCCGACACGGCCAAGCAGTTTATCGCATCCCCGATAACCGACATATTCGTTTTGGATTCCACGCATGCATGGTTATGCACCGCCGCCGGGTCGATGATCGGCACGACTGACGGAGGAGCAAGCTGGACGCCGTTGATATCCGGCTACGGTGGCATGCAGTCGCTCGATACCCCCGTTGTGGCGGCATCCTTTCTCGACTCGGGCGACGGGTGGCCTTGGGTTTCCGAACCCACGACCGGGTTCCCCATGCCTGTTACCGGCAACGCCGATAATCCGGACTAGTCAGGCTCGCGAACTTCCTTGCATTTGATATACCGAGCTATAGCGTGGAGTTGGTCGATCACGAAGCCGGCGTCCTACTTGTTCATCGACTTAACCGTTCGGGCAATTTCCTCCGCGCTGTCTCGCCACGTGTAACGGGCATCCATGGACAGTAGTTCGGAGACGCTCATGTCCAGCGCCTTCGAAAGGCTGATCAGGGCGGACATCGACGGCGTGCTGGTTCCCAGTTCGAGCCGCGCCACGTAGTTGGTACTCAGGCCTGCCTGTTCTGCAAACTGTTCCTGTGTCAGCCCCAGTTTCTTGCGCCGCGCCCGCACATGCCCCGCGAGTGCCTTAAGCAACTGCTTCATCTGTGCTTGTTTTCTCATCACCACGCAGTTTACGGGTTTAACGGCGTTCCCTCAATTGGGAACGCCGACATGTTTTATATTGACAGACCCGCAAAAGCAGGCTATCATGGAAACAGGCGCTGGTCGGTCGGGATCGACTGCAGTGCACGCCGCGCGAGGGAGGCAATCTTGACGACCCTGAAAAAAATCGAGGCCAGCCGACGGAACGGCGCATTATCGATCGGGCCGATAACCCAAACTGGAAAACAAATAGCGGCCAGGAACTCTCTTAGGCACGGGATTCTGTCATCCCAGGTCGTTCTCGAAACCGAAGACAGCATGGAGTTTGCCCACATGGAACAGCGGATGCGCGCCAGCCTGCAGCCCGTGGGAGAGAGCGAAGAGATGTTCGCGGAGACGATCATCGAGTTGAGATGGCGGCTGCGGAGGCTTCGTGCCGTGGAAAAAGGCGCGTTTGAAGCGGGACTGCGCGCCCCCCTGACGGGGGCCGATGTCGGGATGGTCTTCATCGCGGACAGCGACGGCCCGAACGCGTTTAGCAATCTCTCAAGGTATGAGACGGCAATCTATCGGGCAATGTACAAGGCATGGGACGAGCTTCAGCGCTTGCAGGCGGCGCGCAGGAGGGAGGCGGCGTCTGCTCCGCTTGTCCTGGATGTGCAGGTGTCCTCCCATGTGGAGGAGCGATGATCCGGGGGATCCCGCCGGCCGGTAGCATTTATCGTTTTTGCGAAACGAACCCGAGCCATGACGGATGGAAATGATTTTACGAAACGAACCCAAGACGCGACTGCCGGCGGACCTTTAGGTCGAGCTGCTGCGGCAGCCGGCGCGAGTTATTCGAATTTAAGGAGGTAATACATGAGATAACGGACCGTTTGGCAGCATTTATGCACTATACCTAGAAGGAGTAAAACAATGAGAAAGAAATCGCGTATCCTTAACACAACGATTGGGAGGAAGAACAAAATGAGAAAGGTATCTTGTATCCTGCTGGCGGTCGTGGCATTCCTCGGCCTCCAGGCAGCGGCGAACTCGGCCACGCTGCAGGCCGGGTGGTATGTCGACATAGAGACGGTGGGTTTCTCGTGGTACACGCCCGGCGATCCGGTAACTAACATGGCCAACGGCTACTTTAGCACGCCCGTGGGCACGTACGGTCCGTTCCAGCTGACCGATCCGGGTGCCGAGGGCACGCCGTACCCTGTTCCGAACATTTCCCGGCTGATCACCGTCCCCAACACGGTGCAAGCTGGCGCTTCGGACAGCCTCGCGCTACCGTTCACGATGGGGTACGTGGCTGGCTACAAGTGGGCCTCTATGGATTTCCTTTGCTCCACGGACTACGACCCGTCACAGATGTACGCGAGCCTGTGGCAGGTCATGACCGACGGAACCGACGTATGCCTGTGGTCGCAAATGCAAGGCGGGGTGCTGAACGGCGGGTCCTTGGACACGCCGCAGCCTGTCCTCAGCCAAAATTACTACTTTCTAGTTACCGTTGTCCCGGAGCCGTCTGGCTTGGCGGCTCTGGCTGCGGGCTTTTGCGCGGCGGCCTTCTGGGCGCTCAGGCGATCCAAGGCCGGTCGCCTCGTGACGATGGCCCTCCTGCTGGCAGCGATAGGTGGCCCCGCGTTTGCTTCTCTGAACACGTCGGATCTAATCGTGCTGTACAATTCGGCCGGTCCTAACGATTATTATGATTGGTCGGTAAGCAAAAACATAGCGGACGCTTACTGCCAGTCCCGCCAAATTCCGGCCTTGCAGGAAATCGGCGTTTGGTGGGAACACGCGGGCGAATTCATAAAGCCTGCCGACTTCGTCAAGTTCATCCTCAACGACAGCCCCGGTCACCCCGGCCTGCTCTCTCAACTCGCCCAGCGCGGGGGCTTCGATGTCAACAACCCATGCGCCCCAGCATCGGACGTAACAAAGTGTGTCCTTTGTGTGTTCGGTGTTCCCTTGACAATCACAGGTGCTCCAGGCGAAAAATTGGGAAGTGTGGACGAGGCTATCGCCACAGCCTTTAGTACAACGCCCTGGGGCGACACGCTGATGGGAGATTACTGGACCGGCGGGTATGCCAATCCGTACCTCCGCGCGTACAACGCCCAGAACCCCCCACCCACGGACTTTGGACAGTTTCGGGCAAGCCCAGCAAACACTATCCCCATACCGTTTCCCGGGTTCACCATCGTGCGCATGTTCGATCAGTCGCACGCGATCGCCGGAGGAGACCACGGTGTTCTGTACACCGGCGTGACATCCGACGGGACCAATTGGACCTGGACTCCGGTCCCCGACACCGCGAAGCAGTTTATCGCATCCCCGATAACCGACATATTCGTTCTGGATTCGACGCATGCATGGCTATGCACCGCCGCGGGGTCGATGATCGGCACGACTGACGGAGGAGCAATCGCTGTTTCGGGAACTTGTTCCCGAAACGGATAAGCACCACCTCCAGCAGGGATATCCGGCAAGTGCGGCTAATATGACGTTGTGAAATGGAAGAACATCGACATAGGGGCAAGTTACTACTATATAACAGGAACGTTTTCGGTGTTTCGGGAACTTGTTCCCGAAACGAACAAGTGCCATGCCCGGGTAGGAGACAGCCGGCAAGTGCGGCTAATATGACACCGTAAGATGGAAGAACATCGATACAGGGGCAAGCTACTACTGCGTAACCTGAACATTTTCGGCGTTTCTGTGAGCGTGGCGGAAGGGTTGGGCATGACGCGCAGCCTTTGATGCTTCGAAGTGAGGGAGTCCGTTTCGGGAACAAGTTCCCGAAACACCGAACTATATTCATGCCAATCCCGTTCGAAGGGGACTGGTCACCCCTCCAGAGCAGTGGCCATTCTCCAGTTGGCGTTTTTACGAGTTTGGTGAAAAGGTCGGGCTTGATGTGCAGCCTTTGATCGTCTAAGGCGGGGCAGTTGGTTTCGGGAACAAGATTCCCGAAACACCGGAACATGTGTTTCGCAAAGCCGCTATGCCTAGCTTACACACTGTTGTGCGCCTCTTTATACGTGGCGGATTTGCTCATAACGCAACAACCTCGACATGTTTTTCGGTGTTTCGGGAACTTGTTCCCGAAACGAACAAGTGCCATGCCGGGTAGGAACAGCCGGCAAGTGCGGCTAATATGACACCGTAAGATGGAAGAACATCGATACAGGGGCAAGCTACTACTGCGTAACCTGAACGTTTTCGGCGTTTCTGTGAGCGTGGCGGAAGGGTTGGGCATGACGCGCAGCCTTTGATGCTTCGAAGTGAGGGAGTCCGTTTCGGGAACAAGTTCCCGAAACACCGAACTATATTCATGCCAATCCCGTTCGAAGGGGACTGGTCACCCCTCCAGAGCAGTGGCCATTCTCCAGTTGGCGTTTTTACGAGTTTGGTGAAAAGGTCGGGCTTGATGTGCAGCCTTTGATCGTCTAAGGCGGGGCAGTTGGTTTCGGGAACAAGATTCCCGAAACACCGGAAAATGAGAAACATATTCTGTATCCTGCTGGCGGTCGTGGCAATCCTCGGCCTCCAGGCAACGGCGAACCCGGCCACGCTGCAGGCCGGGTGGTACGTCGACATGGCTGCCGGAATGTTTTCCTGGTATTACGACGGCCAACTGAACATGGCGGATGGCACGTTTACGGTGCCCGTAGGCACATACGGTCCGTTCCAGGTCGCGGATTACGGTTCCGTTCCGAATTTGGAGCGTTGGGCCACCGTCGCCAACACCACCACGGCGAGCAGCGCGGACAGCCTCACGCTACCGTTTACGCTGGGGTACGTGGCTGGCTACCAGTGGGCCTCTGTGCAGTTCCTTTGCTACACGGACTACGACCCGTCACAGATGTACGCGAGCCTGTGGCAGGTCATGACCGACGGAACCGACGTATGCCTGTGGTCGCAGATGAACGGCGGCGTCAAGGGGGGCGGGGGCGACATCGACCTCCCCGTGCTCAGCCAGAATTACTACTTCCTGGTCACCGTCGTCCCGGAGACATCTGGCCTCGTGGCGATTCTCGTGGGCCTTTGCGCGGCGGCCTTCTGGGCGCTCAGGCGATCCAAGGCCGCTCGCCTCGTGACGATGGCCCTCCTGCTGGCAGCGATAGGTGGCTCCGCGTTTGCTTCCCTGAGCAGGTCGGATCTAATCGTGCTGTACAATTCGGCCGGTCCTAACGATTATTATGATTGGTCGGTAAGCAAAAGTGTGGCTGATGCTTATATCCGAGCCAGAAATTTAGACCAGTCCCAAGAAATCGGTCGGTGTTTCGGGAACTTGTTCCCGAAACGGATAAGCACCACCTCCAGCAGGGATATCCGGCAAGTGCGGCTAAGATGACGTTTTCGGTGTTTCGGGAACTTGTTCCCGAAACGAACAAGTGCCATGCCGGGTAGGAACAGCCGGCAAGTGCGGCTAATATGACACCGTAAGATGGAAGAACATCGATACAGGGGCAAGCTACTACTGCGTAACCTGAACGTTTTCGGCGTTTCTGTGAGCGTGGCGGAAGGGTTGGGCATGACGCGCAGCCTTTGATGCTTCGAAGTGAGGGAGTCCGTTTCGGGAACAAGTTCCCGAAACACCGAAATCCGTACCACCGCGCGTACAACGCCCAGAACCCGCCACCCACGGACTTTGGACAGTTTCGGGCAAGCCCAGCAAACACTATCCCCATAGCGTTTCCCGGGTTCACCATCGTGCGCATGTTCGATCAGTCGCACGCTATCGCCGGGGGAGAACATGGCGTGCTCTACACCGGCGCGACCTCCGATGGAGTCAACTGGACCTGGACCCCGGTCCCCGACACCGCGAAGCAGTTTATCGCATCCCCGATAACCGACATATTCGTTCTGGACTCGACGCACGCATGGTTATGCACCGCCGCCGGGTCGATGATCGCGACCGCTGACGGAGGAGCAACCTGGACGCCGTTGATATCCGGCTACGGTGGCATGCAGTCGCTCGATACCCCCGTTGTGGCGGCATCCTTTCTCGACTCGGGCGACGGGTGGCCTTGGGTTTCCGAACCCAGGACCGGGTTCCCCATGCCTGTTACCGGCAACGCCGATAATCCGGACTAGTCAGGCTCGCGAACTTCCTTGCATTTGATATACCGAGCTATAGCGTGGAGTTGGTCGATCACGAAGCCGGCGTCCCACTCGTTCATCGACTCAACCGTTCGGGCAATTTCCTCCGCGCTGTCTCGCCACGTGTAACGGGCATCCATGGACAGTAGTTCGGAGACGCTCATGTCCAACGCCTTCGAAAGGCTGATCAGGGCGGACATCGACGGCGTGCTGGTTCCCAGTTCGAGCCGCGCCACGTAGTTGGTAATCAGGCCTGCCTGTTCTGCAAACTGTTCCTGTGTCAGCCCCAGTTTCTTGCGCCGCGCCCGCACATGCCCCGCGAGTGCCTTAAGCAACTGCTTCATCTGTGCTTGTCGGTGTTTCGGGAACTTGTTCCCGAAACGGATAAGCACCACCTCCAGCAGGGATATCCGGCAAGTGCGGCTAAGATGACGTTGTGAAATGGAAGAACATCGACATAGGGGCAAGTTTTCGGTGTTTCGGTGTTTCGGGAACTTGTTCCCGAAACGAACAAGTGCCATGCCGGGTAGGAACAGCCGGCAAGTGCGGCTAATATGACACCGTAAGATGGAAGAACATCGATACAGGGGCAAGCTACTACTGCGTAACCTGAACATTTTCGGCGTTTCTGTGAGCGTGGCGGAAGGGTTGGGCATGACGCGCAGCCTTTGATGCTTCGAAGTGAGGGAGTCCGTTTCGGGAACAAGTTCCCGAAACACCGAAAGCTGGTCTCTCTGGATACCCGGCAACGATGGCTTGCAGCCTAGCCCTACGGTAGCGGTCTCGTTCTTCGATTCTGGCGGCGGCTGGGTCGCGCGGCTATTGAGAACCAGCCGAACATGGGGTATAGTGAAGTAGGCTCGTCTCAGTGCCCGGCCCGCGATCAGCGGGTCGAGCAGTGCGTCGGGTTTAGATAAAAGGGGGTAACTGCCTGGAGCAAATCTTAACGTTTCGGCACTGTTCTTGCACTACACTTTAGAAAAAGGAGAGTAAAATGAGTAAGAGATTCTGCATTTTGCTGGCGGTCGTGGTAATCCTCGGCCTCCAGCCAGCAGCGAACCCGGCCACGCTGCAGGCCGGGTGGTATGTCAACCTAAACGCAGTGGAATTCTCGTGGTACTACGTGTCCGGCGATCGGGCATGGGAGTCTGGATCCGATGGTCAATTTAACACGCCTCCGGGCACGTACGGCCCCTTTCAGGTGACGGAGCCCGGTGGGGAGTACGACTACAACGACCGCTGGGTCGCGGTCCCCAATATTGCTGCGGCGGGCGGTGCCGACAGCCTAACTCTGCCGTTCACCGTGGCGTACGCCCAGCCCGGCTACAAGTGGCCCTCCATGCAGTTCAACTGGCAGACAAACTACGACGCCTCCCAGATGTACGTCAGCCTTTGGAGTAACCCGTCCGGAGGCGCTCCCGTCTGCATATGGTCTCAGATGCTGAGCGGAGCGCAGGCGAGTTCGCCGACGCTGGACCTGTCGGTGGTCGATTCTAACTATTACTTTTCGGTGTTTCGGGAACTTGTTCCCGAAACGAACAAGTGCCATGCCGGGTAGGAACAGACCGGCAAGTGCGGCTAATATGACACCGTAAGATGGAAGAACATCGATACAGGGGCAAGCTACTACTGCGTAACCTGAACGTTTTCGGCGTTTCTGTGAGCGTGGCGGAAGGGTTGGGCATGACGCGCAGCCTTTGATGCTTCGAAGTGAGGGAGTCCGTTTCGGGAAACACCGAAGGTGAACTATATTCATGCCAATCCCGTTTCGAAGGGGACTGGTCACCCTTCCAGAGGAGTGGCCATTCTCCAGTTGGCGTTTTTACGAGTTTGGTGAGAAGGTCGGGCTTGATGTGCAGCCTTTGATCGTCTAAGGCGGGGCAGTTGGTTTCGGGAACAAGATTCCCGAAACACCGGAATATAGTCAAGGAAATTCTCTTGGCGAAAGCGCATTTATGGGCCTGCCGGTTTTAGCGTGGATGGAAGTCGGTGTTTCGGGAACTTGTTCCCGAAACGGATAAGCACCACCTCCAGCAGGGATATCCGGCAAGTGCGGCTAAGATGACGTTGTGAAATGGAAGAACATCGACATAGGGGCAAGTTTTCGGTGTTTCGGTGTTTCGGGAACTTGTTCCCGAAACGAACAAGTGCCATGCCGGGTAGGAACAGCCTGGCAAGTGCGGCTAATATGACACCGTAAGATGGAAGAACATCGATACAGGGGCAAGCTACTACTGCGTAACCTGAACATTTTCGGCGTTTCTGTGAGCGTGGCGGAAGGGTTGGGCATGACGCGCAGCCTTTGATGCTTCGAAGTGAGGGAGTCCGTTTCGGGAACAAGTTCCCGAAACACCGAAAGCTGGTCTCTCTGGATACCCGGCAACGATGGCTTGCAGCCTAGCCCTACGGTAGCGGTCTCGTTCTTCGATTCTGGCGGCGGCTGGGTCGCGCGGCTATTGAGAACCAGCCAAACATGGGGTATAGTGAAGTAGGCTCGTCTCAGTGCCCGGCCCGCGATCAGCGGGTCGAGCAGTGCGTCGGGTTTAGATAAAAGGGGGTAACTGCCTGGAGCAAATCTTAACGTTTCGGCACTGTTCTTGCACTACACTTTAGAAAAAGGAGAGTAAAATGAGTAAGAGATTCTGCATTTTGCTGGCGGTCGTGGTAATCCTCGGCCTCCAGCCAGCAGCGAACCCGGCCACGCTGCAGGCCGGGTGGTATGTCAACCTAAACGCAGTGGAATTCTCGTGGTACTACGTGTCCGGCGATCAGGCATGGGAGTCTGGATCCGATGGTCAATTTAACACGCCTCCGGGCACGTACGGCCCCTTTCAGGTGACGGAGCCCGGTGGGGAGGTACGACTACAACGACCGCTGGGTCGCGGTCCCCAATATTGCTGCGGCGGGCGGTGCCGACAGCCTAACTCTGCCGTTCACCGTGGCGTACGCCCAGCCCGGCTACAAGTGGCCCTCCATGCAGTTCAACTGGCAGACAAACTACGACGCCTCCCAGATGTACGTCAGCCTTTGGAGTAACCCGTCCGGAGGCGCTCCCGTCTGCATATGGTCTCAGATGCTGAGCGGAGCGCAGGCGAGTTCGCCGACGCTGGACCTGTCGGTGGTCGATTCTAACTATTACTTTCTTGTGACCGTCGTCCCGGAGCCGTCAGCGCTCCTGTGCTTGGTCGTGGCGCTCGCCGCATTCGGGGGACTCGCCGCGAGGAGGTCATTATGTCACGGATAGTCCTGCTCGTTTGCGCAGTCCTTGCCGCCGCCCTTGCGGGGCAGGCGAACGCCTCCATCCAAGCCTCTGACGTGATCGTCCTGTTTAACAGCTCTACGGCCGCTGACGGATACGACTGGAGCGTCAGTCGCGAGATAGCCGACGCTTATACCCAATCCAGAAATCTAGACCAGTCCCAAGAAATCGGCGTCTGCTGGCCCAATGCTGGGAATTCATCGCCCCGGGCGACTTCGCGCGGTACATCCTCCACGATCGGCCCGGTCACCCCGGCCTGCTTTCCCAACTCGCCCAGCGCGGGGCCTTCGATGTCAACAACCCATGCGCCTCAGCGTCGGACGTAACAAAATGTGTCTGTTGTGTGTTCGGTATCCCTCTTACGATCAACGGATCGCCCGGCGAGAAGCAAGGCAGCGTGGACGCAGCGCTGGCCATGTCATTCAGCACCACGCCTTGGGGATCGATCCTGATGGGCGACTATTGGACCGGCGGGTATGCCAATCCGTACCACCGCGCGTACAACGCCCAGAACCCGCCACCCACGGACTTTGGACAGTTTCGGGCAAGCCCAGCAAACACTATCCCCATAGCGTTTCCCGGGTTCACCATCGTGCGCATGTTCGATCAGTCGCACGCTATCGCCGGGGGAGAACATGGCGTGCTCTACACCGGCGCGACCTCCGATGGAGTCAACTGGACCTGGACCCCGGTCCCCGACACCGCGAAGCAGTTTATCGCATCCCCGATAACCGACATATTCGTTCTGGACTCGACGCACGCATGGTTATGCACCGCCGCCGGGTCGATGATCGCGACCGCTGACGGAGGAGCAACCTGGACGCCGTTGATATCCGGCTACGGTGGCATGCAGTCGCTCGATACCCCCGTTGTGGCGGCATCCTTTCTCGACTCGGGCGACGGGTGGCCTTGGGTTTCCGAACCCAGGACCGGGTTCCCCATGCCTGTTACCGGCAACGCCGATAATCCGGACTAGTCAGGCTCGCGAACTTCCTTGCATTTGATATACCGAGCTATAGCGTGGAGTTGGTCGATCACGAAGCCGGCGTCCCACTCGTTCATCGACTCAACCGTTCGGGCAATTTCCTCCGCGCTGTCTCGCCACGTGTAACGGGCATCCATGGACAGTAGTTCGGAGACGCTCATGTCCAACGCCTTCGAAAGGCTGATCAGGGCGGACATCGACGGCGTGCTGGTTCCCAGTTCGAGCCGCGCCACGTAGTTGGTACTCAGGCCTGCCTGTTCTGCAAACTGTTCCTGTGTCAGCCCCAGTTTCTTGCGCCGCGCCCGCACATGCCCCGCGAGTGCCTTAAGCAACTGCTTCATCTGTGCTTGTTTTCTCATCACCACGCAGTTTACGGGTTTAACGGCGTTCCCTCAATTGGGAACGCCGACATGTTTTATATTGACAGACCCGCAAAAGCAGGCTATCATGGAAACAGGCGCTGGTCGGTCGGGATCGACTGCAGTCCACGCCGCGCGAGGGAGGCAATCTTGACGACCCTGAAAAAAATCGAGGCCAGCCGACGGAACGGCGCATTATCGATCGGGCCGATAACCGAGACGGGGAAAGAGATAGCGGCCAGGAACTCTCTTAGGCACGGGATTCTGTCATCCCAGGTCGTTCTCGAAACCGAAGACAGCATGGAGTTTGCCCACATGGAACAGCGGATGCGCGCCAGCCTGCAGCCCGTGGGAGAGAGCGAAGAGATGTTCGCGGAGACGATTATCGAGTTGAGATGGCGGCTGCGGAGGCTTCGTGCCGTGGAAAAAGGCGCGTTTGAAGCGGGACTGCGCGACCCCCTGACGGGGGCCGATGTCGGGATGGTCTTCATCGCGGACAGCGACGGCCCGAACGCGTTTAGCAATCTCTCAAGGTATGAGACGGCAATCTATCGGGCAATGTACAAGGCATGGGATGAGCTTCAGCGCTTGCAGGCGGCGCGCAGGAGGGAGGCGGCGTCTGCTCCGCTTGTCCTGGATGTGCAGGTGTCCTCCCATGTGGAGGAGCGATGATCCGGGGGATCCCGCCGCCGGTAGCATTTATCGTTTTTGCGAAACGAACCCAAGACGCGACTGCCGGCGGACCTTTAGGTCGAGCCTGCTGCGGCAGCCGGCGCGAGTTATTCGAATTTAAGGAGGTAATACATGAGATAACGGACCGTTTGGCAGCATTTATGCACTATACCTAGAAGGAGTAAAACAATGAGAAAGAAATCGCGTATCCTTAACACAACGATTGGGAGGAAGAACAAAATGAGAAAGGTATCTTGTATCCTGCTGGCGGTCGTGGCATTCCTCGGCCTCCAGGCAGCGGCGAACTCGGCCACGCTGCAGGCCGGGTGGTATGTCGACATAGAGACGGTGGGTTTCTGTGGTACACGCCCGGCGATCCGGTAACTAACATGGCCAACGGCTACTTTAGCACGCCCGTGGGCACGTACGGTCCGTTTCAGGTTACGGATCCCGGCACCGTTCAGAACGTGGAACGGTTCGTCGCCGTCCCCAACACGGTGCAAGCTGGCGCTTCGGACAGCCTCGCGCTACCGTTCACGATGGGGTACGTGGCTGGCTACAAGTGGGCCTCTATGGATTTCCTTTGCTCCACGGACTACGACCCGTCGCAGATGTACGCGAGCCTGTGGCAGGTCATGACCGACGGAACCGACGTATGCCTGTGGTCGCAAATGCAAGGCGGGGTGCTGAACGGCGGGTCCTTGGACACGCCGCAGCCTGTCCTCAGCCAAAATTACTACTTTCTAGTTACCGTTGTCCCGGAGCCGTCTGGCTTGGCGGCTCTGGCTGCGGGCTTTTGCGCGGCGGCCTTCTGGGCGCTCAGGCGATCCAAGGCCGGTCGCCTCGTGACGATGGCCCTCCTGCTGGCAGCGATAGGTGGCCCCGCGTTTGCTTCTCTGAACACGTCGGATCTAATCGTGCTGTACAATTCGGCCGGTCCTAACGATTATTATGATTGGTCGGTAAGCAAAAACATAGCGGACGCTTACTGCCAGTCCCGCCAAATTCCGGCCTTGCAGGAAATCGGCGTTTGGTGGGAACACGCGGGCGAATTCATAAAGCCTGCCGACTTTGTCAACCACATCCTCCACGACAGCCCCGGTCACCCCGGCCTGCTCTCTCAACTCGCCCAGCGCGGGGGCTTCGATGTCAACAACCCATGCGCCCCAGCGTCGGACGTAACAAAGTGTGTCCTTTGTGTGTTCGGTGTTCCCTTGACAATCACAGGTGCTCCAGGCGAAAAATTGGGAAGTGTGGACGAGGCTATCGCCACAGCCTTTAGTACAACGCCCTGGGGCGACACGCTGATGGGAGATTACTGGACCGGCGGGTATGCCAATCCGTACCACCGCGCGTACAACGCCCAGAACCCGCCACCCACGGACTTTGGACAGTTTCGGGCAAGCCCAGCAAACACTATCCCCATAGCGTTTCCCGGGTTCACCATCGTGCGCATGTTCGATCAGTCGCACGCGATCGCCGGGGGAGAACATGGCGTGCTCTACACCGGCGTGACATCCGACGGGATCAACTGGACCTGGACCCCGGTCCCCGACACCGCGAAGCAATTTATCGCATCCCCGATAAACGACATATTCGTTTTAGATTCGACGCACGCGTGGCTCTGCACCGAAGCCGGGGCGTTGATTGCGACCGCCGACGGAGGAACAAGCTGGACGCCGCGGCTGTATGGCAACGACGGCATGCAGTCGGGCGCCAGCGCCGGTCGTAGCGGCGTCCTTTTTCGACTCGGCTGGCGGATGGGTCGCCGGACGAATTATACGGCCGCGCGGTACGCGCAGCGATTCGCGAACGGACAGCAGTCCGGACGGCAGTACCCGCTTCCGTCCGGGTTTGTGCCCAGCGGAATAGCCGCGGCTGACGCGAGCCACATCTGGATATCGGGCAGCACCGGCATCCTTTTCACAGACGGCAGCGCGGATTCCACCGGGAACCTCGTCCTGACTTCGGTTTACCCCGACAGCTCGGGCATGGGCAAGATTTGGGTGACCAACACAGGCTCCGGCTACGCCGGCTGGGCGATAGATAACTCGGGCTGGGTAGTTGCCCTGCAACCGAATGGTTCGTGGTACCAGGTAGCACCGTTCGACGGCTACAGCGCGGACCTTGCCGTCTACGACACGTCACACGTCGTGGTCGCCAGCCTCCTCGGCACGCAGTTTTTCGACGGATCGGGCTGGAACCTCGTCTCGACACCGCCGTTCGCCGGCTCGGCGGCCTGGGCCGGGTCGAGGGTCGTATTTGCCGGCAGGTCCCTGGACCCCGGCACGTACGCCGCCGGCTGCGTCACCTGGGGCAATTCTTTCACCCCGGCGGCGGCGGTTGCTAGACTCCGCTACCTTGTGACCAGGCTCGACGGTCCCGCTTTGCCCCTCGACTCGGCGGGCAGGCCGGCCTACGTAATGAACCTCATCTCCAACGCGGTCGCGGCGGATGCCGCGGGGCGCTCCGCCGCGCTCGCCGGAAACTGGGTGCTGGAGCAGTGCCCTGCCGGGGCCACCGGCTCCCGGACGTTCGACAGCGGCTTTGTCGAGGAGCTTCCCGGGAACGCCCAAGTGAAAGGGACAACTGACTGGACCACCAATACCTTTGACAAGTACCAACACCGGCCTCATAGGATACAGCTTCGGTGGGAGCTACGACTATACCGCCTATTCCGATACCACGCTCTATCGACCGTTCAACAGCTACCTCCCCGGCGCCGTCGCCATTACCGACGCCGTATCGACCGACGGCAGGTCGCTGAGGGAACCGGTGTATATCCAGATGTTTCCCGACACCGCCGCCGCCGATGTCGAAGCGAACACCCTCACGGTGTATATGTGGCCTATTGGGGGAACCTCGGAGATGAACGCAGGTCTGATCACATTCGACTACAGCCTGTATTCGGATTACACCCTCACCCTGTGCGACTCGGCGGGCAATCAGACTCGCGTCACCGGCCTACTTCGATAGTGCGGGATCGTTTACCAACAACGGCGACACCATTACCGTGCCGTTCGCCACGATCGACCTCAGCGGCGTGCACTGGACGTCCGTCCCGAACGGCCTCACCTACATCTCGGTCAACAGCCCCACGACAGACCCGACCTACCACGGACAGTCGATCGGGGTGTATCCGCCGGACTCGTGGGCGCTTATGCCCAGTCCGACGCCCGAGATATACGACGCATATACTGCCCAAGGCGGCTGTGGCGGGGTCACGTACATGGCGCAAATCCAGCAATCGCTGGCCTCGGAGCTGATCGCCGAAGGCGCAAGCGCAACTACCGGAAACGTGAACGAGCCGATGGGCGCAAGCGGCTGTCCGGACCCGGAAACGATATTATACGAATATAGTCAAGGAAATTCTCTTGGCGAAAGCGCATTTATGGGCCTGCCGGTTTTAGCGTGGATGGAAGTCGCTATTGGCGACCCATTAATGGCGCCATTGTCGGTGTTTCGGGAACTTGTTCCCGAAACGGATAAGCACCACCTCCAGCAGGGATATCCGGCAAGTGCGGCTAAGATGACGTTGTGAAATGGAAGAACATCGACATAGGGGCAAGTTTTCGGTGTTTCGGTGTTTCGGGAACTTGTTCCCGAAACGAACAAGTGCCATGCCGGGTAGGAACAGCCGGCAAGTGCGGCTAATATGACACCGTAAGATGGAAGAACATCGATACAGGGGCAAGCTACTACTGCGTAACCTGAACATTTTCGGCGTTTCTGTGAGCGTGGCGGAAGGGTTGGGCATGACGCGCAGCCTTTGATGCTTCGAAGTGAGGGAGTCCGTTTCGGGAACAAGTTCCCGAAACACCGAACTATATTCATGCCAATCCCGTTTCCGAAGGGGACTGGTCACCCCTCCAGAGCAGTGGCCATTCTCCAGTTGGCGTTTTTACGAGTTTGGTGAAAAGGTCGGGCTTGATGTGCAGCCTTTGATCGTCTAAGGCGGGGCAGTTGGTTTCGGGAACAAGATTCCCGAAACACCGGAAGTGCGCGAGCAGTTCGTTTCGCTAACATGGCATTCCCGAAACGCAAAACGCCGACATGTTTTATATTGACAGACCCGCAAAAGCAGGCTATCATGGAAACAGGCGCTGGTCGGTCGGGATCGACTGCAGTCCACGCCGCGCGAGGGAGGCAATCTTGACGACCCTGAAAAAAATCGAGGCCAGCCGACGGAACGGCGCATTATCGATCGGGCCGATAACCGAGACGGGGAAAGAGATAGCGGCCAGGAACTCTCTTAGGCACGGGATTCTGTCATCCCAGGTCGTTCTCGAAACCGAAGACAGCATGGGGTTTGCCCACATGGAACAGCGGATGCGCGCCAGCCTGCAGCCCGTGGGAGAGAGCGAAGAGATGTTCGCGGAGACGATTATCGAGTTGAGATGGCGGCTGCGGAGGCTTCGTGCCGTGGAAAAAGGCGCGTTTGAAGCGGGACTGCGCGACCCCCTGACGGGGGCCGATGTCGGGATGGTCTTCATCGCGGACAGCGACGGCCCGAACGCGTTTAGCAATCTCTCAAGGTATGAGACGGCAATCTATCGGGCAATGTACAAGGCATGGGATGAGCTTCAGCGCTTGCAGGCGGCGCGCAGGAGGGAGGCGGCGTCTGCTCCGCTTGTCCTGGATGTGCAGGTGTCCTCCCATGTGGCGGAGCGATGATCCGGGGGATCCCGCCGGCCGGTAGCATTTATCGTTTTTGCGAAACGAACCCGAGCCATGACGGATGGAAATGATTTTACGAAACGAACCCAAGACGCGACTGCCGGCGGAGCTTTAGGTCGAGCTGCTGCGGCAGCCGGCGCGAGTTATTCGAATTTAAGGAGGTAATACATGAGATAACGGACCGTTTGGCAGCATTTATGCACTATACCTAGAAGGAGTAAAACAATGAGAAAGAAATCGCGTATCCTTAACACAACGATTGGGAGGAAGAACAAAATGAGAAAGGTATCTTGTATCCTGCTGGCGGTCGTGGCATTCCTCGGCCTCCAGGCAGCGGCGAACTCGGCCACGCTGCAGGCCGGATGGTACGTCGACACCGGCATGGTGGGTTTCTGGTGGTACGACGCGTCCGGCGGTGGCGAGCCTAGCGGTGCCAACGGCTACTTTAGCACGCCCGTGGGCACGTACGGTCCCTTTCAGGTTGCGGATTACGGCAGCGTCCCGAACGCGCGAGCGTTGGGTCACTGTCGCCAACACCACCACGGCGAGCAGCGCGGACAGCCTCGCCCTGCCGTTTACCATGGGGTACGTGGCTGGCTACAAGTGGGCCTATATGGATTTCGTTTGCTCCACGGACTACGACCCGTCACAGATGTACGCGAGCCTGTGGCAGGTCATGAGCGACGGAACCGACGTATGCCTGTGGTCGCAAATGCAAGGCGGGGTGCTGAACGGCGGGTCCTTGGACACGCCGCAGCCTGTCCTCAGCCAAAATTACTACTTCCTAGTTACCGTTGTCCCGGAGCCGTCTGGCTCTGGCGGCTCTGGCTGCGGGCTTTTGCGCGGCGGCCTTCTGGGCGCTCAGGCGATCCAAGGCCGCTCGCCTCGTGACGATGGCCCTCCTGCTGGCAGCGATAGGTGGCCCCGCGTTTGCTTCCCTGAGCACGTCGGATCTAATCGTGCTGTACAATTCGGCCGGTCCTAACGATTATTATGATTGGTCGGTAAGCAAAAACATAGCGGACGCTTACTGCCAGTCCAGCCAAATTCCGGCCATTCCAGGAGATCGGCGTTTGGTGGCCACATGGCGGGCGAATTCATATGGCCCGCCGACTTCGCCAACTACATCCTCCACGACCGGCCCGGTCACCCCGGCCTGCTTTCGCAACTCGCCCAGCGCGGGGGCTTCGATGTCAACAACCCATGCGCCCCAGCGTCGGACGTAACAAAGTGTGTCCTTTGTGTGTTCGGTGTTCCCTTGACAATCACAGGTGCTCCAGGCGAAAAATTGGGAAGTGTGGACGAGGCTATCGCCACAGCCTTTAGTACAACGCCCTGGGGCGACACGCTGATGGGAGATTACTGGACCGGCGGGTATGCCAATCCGTACCACCGCGCGTACAACGCCCAGAACCCGCCACCCACGGACTTTGGACAGTTTCGGGCAAGCCCAGCAAACACCATCCCCATAGCGTTTCCCGGGTTCAGCATCGTGCGCATGTTCGATCAGTCGCACGCGATTGCCGGTGGAGACCACGGCGTGCTGTACACCGGCGTGACATCCGACGGGATCAATTGGACCTGGACGCCAGTCCCCGACACCGCGAAGCATTTATCGCATCTCCGATAAACGACATATTCGTTTTGGATTCGACGCATGCATGGCTCTGCACCGCCGCCGGGTCGATGATCGCGACCGCTGACGGAGGAAGCAAGTTGGACGCCGTAGATACCCGGCAACGATGGCTTGATGCCCAGCCCTATCATAGCGGCCTCGTTCTTCGACTCGGGCGGCGGCTGGATCGCCGCGTCCACTGAGCCGCCGGCGCAGCACTACGCGCAGCCGTTCGCCAACGGACAACCGTCCGGACCGCGTACCCGCTTCCGTCCGGCTTTGTGCCCAGCGGAATCGCCGCGGCTGACGCGAGCCACATCTGGATATCCGGCAGCACCGGCATCCTTTTCACCGACGGCAGCGCGGATTCCACCGGGAACCTCGTCCTGACTTCGGTTTATCCTGATAGCTCGGGCATGGGCAAGATTTGGGTGAAGAACACAGGCTCCGGCTACGCCGGCTGGGCGATAGATAACTCGGGCTGGGTAGTTGCCCTGCAGCCGAATGGTTCGTGGTCCCAGGTATCACCGTTTGACGGCGACAGCGCCCACCTTGCCGTCTACGACACGTCACACGTCGTGGTCGCCAGCCTCCTCGGCACGCAGTTTTTCGACGGATCGGGCTGGAACCTCGTCTCGACACCGCCGTTCGCCGGCTCGGCGGCCTGGGCCGGGTCGAGGGTCGTATTTGCCGGCAGGTCCCTGGACCCCGGCACGTACGCCGCCGGCTGCGTCACCTGGGGCAATTCTTTCACCCCGGCGGCGGCGGTTGCCAGACTCCGCTACCTTGTGACCAGGCTCGATGGTCCCGCTTTGCCCCTCGATACGGCGGGCAGGCCGGCCTACGTAATGAACCTCATCTCCAACGCGGTCGCGGCGGATGCCGCGGGGCGCTCTGCCGCGCTCGCCGGAAACTGGGTGCTGGAGCAGTGCCCTGCCGGGGCCACCGGCTCCCGGACGTTCGACAGCGGCTTTGTCGAGGAGCTTCCCGGGAACGCCCAAGTGAAAGGGACAACTGACTGGACCACCAATACCTTTGACAAGTACAACACCGGCCTCATAGGATACAGCTTCGGTGGGAGCTACGACTATACCGCCTATTCCGATACCACGCTCTATCGACCGTTCAACAGCTACCTCCCCGGCGCCGTCGCCATTACCGACGCCGTATCGACCGACGGCAGGTCGCTGAGGGAACCGGTGTATCTCCAGATGTTTCCCGACACCGCCGCCGCCGATGTCGAAGCGAACACCCTCACGGTGTATATGTGGCCTATTGGGGGAACCTCGGAGATGAACGCAGGTCTGATCACATTCGACTACAGCCTGTATTCGGATTACACCCTCACCCTGTGCGACTCGGCGGGCAATCAGCTCGCGTCACCGGCCTACTTCGATAGTGCGGGATCGTTTACCAACAACGGCGACACCATTACCGTGCCGTTCGCCACGATCGACCTCAGCGGCGTGCACTGGACGTCCGTCCCGAACGGCCTCACCTACATCTCGGTCAACAGCCCCACGACAGACCCGACCTACCACGGACAGTCGATCGGGGTGTATCCGCCGGACTCGTGGGCGCTTATGCCCAGTCCGACGCCCGAGATATACTACGCATATACTGCCCCGGGTGGGTGCGGCGGGGTCACGTACATGGCGCAAATCCAGCAATCGCTGGCCTCGGAGCTGATCGCCGAAGGCGCCAGCGCGACTACCGGAAACGTGAACGAGCCGTACGCAGGGTGTTGTCCGGACCCGGAAACGATATTATACGAATATAGTCAAGGAAATTCATGGGCCGAGAGCGCATTTATGGGCCTGCCATGTTTAGGATGGATGGAAGTCGCTATTGGCGACCCATTAATGGCGCCATTCAGTCAAGGTGTTACGCCCACTGTCAACTTCACCGCCGCTTCCCCAATCGACGGCAGGACCGTTACGGGGCAGGTGTCACTCAATGCCATTGCTTCGCCGGACAGCGCGGCGGGGGGGACCATCACCTCCGTGGAGTTCCTGGTCAACAATGAGCAGATCGCGTTTCTAACGCAGCCGCCATATCAATGCGTCTGGGATACCACCCAGGTTGGCAGCGCCGGGGCTGTCTACCCTGATGGAGAGTATACCATCCGGGCCATCGTCTGTCAAACAAATCCCGTCGGGACCGGAACGGCCTCGCTAAATGTCACGGTGAACAATGAAACTGGCTACACGGTCGCGATATCCCAGCCGACCGCGCAAACGCCGCTTGTTACGTCCGCCGCCGAGGTGACGGCGCAGCCCAGCGACACTCCGGATGGTGTGGAGTTCTGGCTATTCTCCAACACCAGTCCGATAGGCGTAGATTCGGCCGGCGCGTATTATTGCACCATCGACTCGACCGCCGCGCCGGATGGGGTCTACAATCTTCAGGCCGTGGCGTGCGAGGGCGAAGACATCGCCTACAGCCCGCGACTGCAGGTGGCCGTCGTGAATTCCACCCCGGTGTTCACGAACGTGGGCGGCATGTCGTCAGTGACTGACGGAACGGCGGTATACCTGGTGAACGCGCCGGTCATTCGCCGGCACAGCGGGCTCGATGGGCAACGCATTCTACGTCGAAGACCCCGACCGCACCTCGGGCGATCCGGGTCGCATGGTCCAGCCCGGTCTCCGCCGGTCGGCTCGCTACCATAGCGGCGACCATGCGAAACGACGCTTCAAGCGTCGTCGAGCGCTACCTGGATGCTACGAACGTTTGGGATTTCGGCGCCGCGGGATCGACGCCGGCCCCGCTTGCGATGGGGTCCAGCGCCATGGGGGGCTATGTTCCGGACGGAACAGCCGGGATTACGAACGCATCGGGAGCCTATAACCTCGGCCTGCTCGTGAAGCTTTGGGGCGCCGTGACGTTCGTCAGCGGCGATTTCTTCTACCTCGACGACGGCGCGGGGCTTCAGGACGGCGATTCGCTCACCTGCCCGATTGTCGACCCGGCGACCGGCCAACTGATGCCAACCACCACCCCGCCGCCCACGGGTGTGCTTGTGAGTTGCTACGGAATGACCACGCCCTGTGCCGGCGATTACGCCCAGGCGACCGGCATAGCCGGCGCGATGGAGGTGATGCAGGGCGAAAACACTTCGATAGTCCGCCCATGCCTGCGCGTCAGATCGCAGGCCGATCTGGTTACGGCTGTCCCCGGCCCCGGCCCGCAGCCGGACAGCTACGAGACCTGCTATAAACCCCCGCCCGTTGCAACGCCCGGCGACCGGCATTTCGTGGATTCGACCGGCACGGTCATCCCGCTCGGGTCCATGGTCCGTTTGAAGAACGCCATGGTGGTCGCGGACCCCGGCTCGCTTTTGAAGGTGGTGCATACTTACGGGCAGACCGACGCCGGGCAGTACGTAGACTCAGCGGACAATCCGCTCTATTTGGACAGCCCGGGCACGTGGTCTCTCGTGGACACGCCGTACGTCCCGGCGATTCATTCATTCGTGACGATCACCGGCACGACCTCGGCGGGCGACAGCGGCGACCAGATCGAGCCGGACAGCTTCGTTTTCGATATCGTCCCGGCCTGTCCGGCTTCGGGGAACCCTGCGTCACTTGTCACGTGCCAATCCCTGGCCCAGGATGCGGAGGCCCGCGTAGCGAGGATGGCGACACCGACTCTGAACGAGGAGGCGCCGCCCTGGCCGCCCACCGGCCCGACAACCGCGGAGATCATAGCCGACCCGCTTTTCCAAGCGGCTTACAATGCGCCAGGGGCTATTGGCTGGGCATTGAGCCAGTCTGACGACAGTATAATCAGCTTGATGACGGAAGGGGTTTCGTCACAGTCCACGGATGGTTGCACGCTTGGCCTGCGGGAATGGTTCGGACTGGCGAGCGATCCGCCGGCGCTCGTCCTGGTTCTGAACACGCCGGTTCCGGGTCTGACCGGAGCAAGCATAGACATAGTTGGCGCCACTCTGACCACGCTGGCTGGAGGACAAAGAGCGCTGGTGAATCCGCAGGCGGTCTATGCTTACGTCAATGCCGACGGGAGTTACGCTCCGCCCGTGCCGTTCAAGGGTGCTATGACGCCGTCGCCTGACAGGATGCAGGTCGCCCCGTAGACGCTGTTCGGCGGTTGCGTGAAGCGGCGCCGGTTCGCCGGCGCCGCTTCACGCCTTGTCCGGACCAGGCTGCCGTGCCAGACAGCCGGCCCCCCAAGAAAACCCTTTCCACGAAACGAAGTCAAGTCATGCCGACGACCGTGGGTTTCCCTGGACCAGGTTCCCCGTTCCAGAGCCGCGATTAGCAGCGCAATGCCAACGTCCCAACTTCGGATAGATCACAGACCGTTATCCCGAAGGGATTTTAGCTCCCGATCACGAATCCGTATTACAACGCACGGTAATATCGAGGTAAACCAAATGCCAATGCTCTTCGGAAGACACTACACAAAAAAAGAACTGCTCGAAAAGGTCGGGGATATCTCTCAGCTCGGCGGCGCGCGGCATGTGAGGCTTGCCGGGGGAATGCGGGAGGGAGTGGAGGCGGTGCAGTTTTTCACCGGGTCCGGGCTGAGCTTCCTGGCGGTTCCCGGGAGGGGTATGGACATCACGCGCGCCGAGCACAACGGCCGCGCGCTCGCATGGATATCCGGCGCCGGTGAAATGGCGGCGCCCTTTTATGAGCCGGAAGCGCTCGGATGGCTCAGGACTTTCGCGGGGGGCCTCATCACCACGTGCGGCCTCACCAATATCGGAAATCCGTGCGAGGACGACGGCGAGTCGCTGGGCCTGCACGGCCGGATTTCAAATATCGCCGCCTCCAACGTCCACGTCGACGGCAAGTGGGAGGGCGATGAATATCGCATGTGGATCAGCGGCAAAATGCGGCAGTCCAGGCTGTTCGGCGAGAACCTGCTGCTCGAAAGGCGGATATCGGCCCTCCTGGGGCAGAATAAGCTTTGGGTGGATGATATCGTCACCAACGAGGGCTCGCGAAGCGTCCCGCACATGATTCTATATCATATAAACTCGGGCTTTCCCGTGGTCGACGAGGGGTCGCTCTTCGTTTCATCCAGCAAACACGCTAAGCCGCGCGATGCCGAAGCCGATGCCTACAAAGACCGCTTCAATGTTTGCGAACCGCCGGCGCCCAACTTCAAGGAGCGCTGCTACTATCACGACATGGCCGCCGATGCCGGTGGCTTCGCCCGCGCCGCCGTCATTAACAAGAATCTGAGCTTGGGCCTTGCGGTCAAGTATTCAAAGAGCGAGCTGCCCGAGTTCGTGCAGTGGAAGATGAACGGGACTCGCGAGTACGTCGTCGGACTCGAACCCACCAACGGCCGCGTGGACGGCAGAGACAAAGCCCGCGCCTCCGGCAGGCTCCAGTTTCTCGACCCCGGCGAGTCCAGAGAGTATCACCTTGAGATAAGCGTGCTCGCCACGGCGGATGAAATCGCCGAGTTCGAGAGTCGAGTGGCAGGATAAGAAGGTGGTTGACGGTTCACGGTTTACAGTTGACGGTTAGGGAGGGGGCCGTGCCCCGCGATAGGCGTTGCGCGGTCCGTTTCGGGAAAAGGGTTTCCCGAAACAACGGTAAAATGCCACGAGTTTCCTTTTCGGACACTTTCGCGTTTTCGCCCTTTCGCGCTTTCGCGATTAAAATCCGGTTGCGGCTGCGCCGCGTTAGCGCAACGCCCCGTATTTCTCGAGGCATTCGGTGGCTTCCGCTTCACTCGATGCTTGCCCCAATAGCACGATGCCCTCCGCGCTTCCCAGTTGCTCCGCGACGGTATCCAGTGTTTCAGGGTCCCCAAGAAGCTGAATAAGTTTGCCCGCATCGCGGATCTTCCGGTAGACTTCCGGCCAATGCCGGTAATCGGGCGCCCCCGAGCCTGGAATCCACTGCACGCCTTTGAGATCGGGGATCGTGAGCAGCGAGTCCAGGTGCGGCAGTTGGCCCGGTCCATCAAGATGATAAAACGCGTTGCCCAGGCGTTTGCACGATTGGGCCAGTTCCGGTTTCACGAACTCATCGAACATATCCGGGCTTATCATGTAGCAAAAGTCACACTGGAGCATATAATAGGGGATCTCGGAGAAGATAGCGGCCCATGCCGTGTAGCCGGGGTTTGCCGGTCGAAGCATCGCGTTGAACTCGTCGAAGTACTTCCACCACAGTTCGTGCGCTTGCCAGGTCAGCGCTTTGACCTGTTCGGGATAGTCATACAAATCGTATATCAATTGCTCGCTTGGGCGAAATGAAGATAGTATATCGAGATTCCCTCCCAGGTCGGTCATTGCGATTTGCACCGATCCTCGCCATCGGTCCAACCCAGCCCCGCACAAGTCTTTGATCCGGTTCAGCCAGATATTGTCGGGGTCGTATTCCAGCGCCAGGTCGGAGAGTTTTTTTGCCTCGCGCGGATGGAACCAGCACGTGCCGGTTTCTATGCTTGCCTCTAAAACAGCGCCCACAAAGGCCGCCATCACACCCGGGCCGAAATTAGGCAAGAACGCCGGGAATGCATCTCCCAGAAACTTCTGGCAGGAGAGATCGTAGTCGATTCGGTCTATTATATCCTCAGCCGGAACAGACAAGTCATAGAACGCCTGGAATGAATAGAATGGAATCTCAGGCTTTGGTCTACCCGGGTCGTGGCCATCGAAGGCGAACTGGATGAGCGGGCGCTTCAGCTTTCCATTCCACCACGCGCGGCTGTTTTCCTTGACCTGGTCCCATCGGGCCTTACTGAAATCCATGCCCATATTATTTGCTGTCCTTTCGATCCTGATTGCTGTCCGCTGGCATTATTGCACGGTGATATAGTCATGTCAAGGGGAAGGCAAGTGCCTAGCATCTCACTCTTGATGGGTGCAACCCACTATGCGGCGGGAACGACAAATAGAGCGTCCGCTTCAATACGGCGCCTTCGAGTTCCCGCTGCACGCATAGTACTCACGCCGGGCAGATGCAGACCATGCCCTCTCTCGCGGGTAGAAGGCGCGACGCGTGCAGCGGGAACTCGAAGGGCTTCATGCCAAGGGTTGTCTCGCCTTGTCGTTCCCGCCGCATAGTGGCTGGCTCTTCGCGGCCGCTTGCACATCTGAGTGGAACCAAGTATATTATATTGGTTTCCGCTTTTCGAAGCAGTGTTTTTGGAGCAGTAATGCGAAGTATTATGCTTTCGTGGGAGTACCCTCCGAATATCATCGGAGGGATTTCCAGGCATGTCCAGGAGCTCGCGGAGGCGATGGCCGCGCGCGGGCACGAGATTCACGTGATCACCTATCAGACGGGCGGGCTTGCCGACCGGGAGATAATAAACGCGGTATCCATCCACAGGGTTCCGGCCGACGGCGACAGGCAGGACTTCCTGCCCTGGGTGAACAGCCTGAATAATTACACCGCGCTCGCCGCCGACGAGATAATCCGCGAAGCCCAGGCGCCTCAGACGATCGTTCACGCTCATGATTGGCTTGCTCAGTCCGCGGCGGTATCGGTGAAGACCAGGCACAAGCTGCCGGTGGTGGTCACGATCCACGCGACCGAGTTCGGCCGCAACTACGGCATTCACTCCGATTTGCAGCGGCATATCAGCCGGGTCGAATGGGAGCTGACCTACGAAGCGTGGCGGGTTATCGTCTGCAGCGAATTCATGAAAGCCGAAGTCAACACCGCCCTGAGCGTCCCGTTCGACAAGATGGACGTGGTTCCCAACGGGGTCGATGCGAAGAAGTTCGATTTTCATTTTCCCGACCGCGAGGCATTCAGGAGGAATTACGCCGCCGACGAAGAGATAATCATTTTCCACGCAGGTCGCAACGTCCGCGAAAAGGGCGTCCAGGTGCTGATAGACGCTTTCAAGAAGGTCCTCGGCCGGCAGCCGAAATCCAAGCTTGTGATCGTGGGCGGAGGGGACAAGACCTGGCTCAAGAACCAGGCCGCCGGCCTCGGGATCAGCGACCGCATCTACTTCACCGGCTTCGTCGATGACCAAACGCTCTTGAAGCTCTACAGGGTCAGCGATGTGGCTGCCTTCCCAAGCCTTTACGAGCCGTTTGGAATAGTCGCGCTGGAGGCAATGGCCGCGCGCGTGCCGGTGGTTGTGTCGGACATCGGCGGGCTGGTGGAGGTTGTGGACCACGACATCAATGGAATCGTCACCTGGGCCAATAATTCGGATTCGCTGGCGTGGGGAATACTGGAAGTGCTGGGCAAAAGCCCGCGCCAGGTGAGGAAGATGACCGATGCGGCTTTCGAGAAGGCGGCGACTATCTTTAGCTGGGAGACGATCGCCGAGCAGACCGAGGCGGTCTACGATCGGGTGGCGGGCGAGTACAATAAGGCGAAATGGTGATCTATCATGGCTGAGTGGACCGGACCCATACAGAAGATGGATACTTACCGCTGGCGCATTCCCAAGGGCTACAAGCCGGGCATGCGCACTGACGGGATTGTCTACTCCTCGGAAA
This sequence comes from uncultured bacterium, assembly GCA_963823885.1. GTDB lineage: Bacteria > Armatimonadota > UBA5829 > UBA5829 > UBA5829 > CAWGNL01. The sequence continues at coordinate 140,745 of CAWGNL010000067.1, read as the reverse complement.
AGATGCTTCGTGAGATCAGGAAAGACGAGTCGTTGGAGCAGGTGGCAAATGTGGCCTGCCTGCCCGGAATAGTGGGTAACTCGATGGCCATGCCCGATATCCACTGGGGCTACGGCTTTCCCATTGGCGGCGTGGCCGCGACCCGATGCGATGACGGCGTGGTTTCACCCGGCGGAGTCGGTTTCGACATCAACTGCGGGGTCCGTCTTCTCCGGAGCGATCTCACCGAGCACGATATCAAAGGAAGGATTGCCGATCTCATAGACCAATTTTACATCAACATCCCCGCCGGGGTTGGCAGCGTTGGCAAGATCATCTTCGACGATTCGGAGATCAGGCAGGTGATGCGCAAGGGCGCGAAGTGGATGGTGGAGCACGGCATCGGCTGGCCGGACGATTTGGATGTAACCGAAGAGGGCGGCGCGATGGCCGGCGCCGAGCCCGACAACGTCAGCAAGGAGGCCGTTAAGCGAGGTCGCCCGCAGATAGGGAGCCTCGGTTCGGGCAACCACTTCCTGGAGATACAGGTGGTGGACGAAGTATTCGATGAGGCTGTCGCCGGGGTATTCGGTATCTTCGGCAAGGGCCAGATCACGGTGATGATCCATACCGGCAGCCGCGGTTTCGGCCATCAGGTCTGCCAGGACAACCTCGATGCGATGCAGAGGGCCATGCAGCGCTATGACATTACTCTGCCGGACCGCCAGCTTGCCTGCGCGCCGGTCGGTTCCCGCGAGGGGCAGGAATACTTGGGCGAAATGGTCAGCGCGGCGAACTTCGCCTGGGCCAACCGTCAGGCGATAGCCCACTGGGTGCGCGAGAGCTTCGAGCACGTGATGGGGGCGGGCGCGCACAAACTGGGGCTTGACCAGGTCTACGACGTTGCCCACAATATGGCCAAGATCGAGGAGCACGACCTCGACGGCAAGCTTACGAAGCTCTGCGTCCATCGCAAGGGCGCCACGCGAGCGTTCGGCCCCGGCAATCCCGCGATCCCCAAGCAGTACCGGGCGGTGGGCCAGCCTGTGATTGTGCCCGGAGACATGGGCAGATACTCCTTTTTGCTGGTGGGAACGCCCGGCGCGATGAGCCAGACCTGGGGATCGACCTGCCATGGGGCCGGGCGGGTGATGAGCCGCCACGAGGCAATAAAGAGAATGAGGGGCAAAGATGTGCGGGAAGAGCTTGCCGGCCGGGGAATTTCTTGTTAGGGCAAAAGGCCGCGAGACCCTTTCCGAGGAAGCATCTTATGCCTACAAAGATGTCGCGGAGGTCGTGGAAATCTGCCAGGGCGCCGGCATTTCCCGCCTTGTCGCCCGAATGCGCCCACTGGGAGTCGTGAAGGGATAGTCCGAGGTCCGAGGTTTGAGGTTCGAAGGGATCCTGCACTGAGTATGAGGCCTTCGACTTCGCCACGATGTATGAAAATGAGAGCATGTGCTCGCGGGTTGCAAACCCGGGGAACTGGGTCCGGCGTTCGGAAACGCCGGACCATCGGCCATTGGAGGTTCCCCCGACTGACGACTGACAACTCATTCCAAAGGAAGGAAACACTAATTTGAAAACCATCAACGTAGCGATCATAGGCGCCGGTGGAATTGCCATGAATCAGCATATGCCCGCGTGGGCAAAGCAAGCCGATGCGAAGGTAATAGCGGTCTGCGACGAGAACGAAGAGGCGGCAAAGCGCGCGGCGCAAGCGTTCGAGGTCGCCCATGTATTCACGGATTATAGGCGACTCCTGGAGATCGACGAGCTGGACGCCGTAGACATCTGCACTCCGAATGTTTTTCATATGCCGCCCACGATCGATGCCTTCGCCGCCGGCAAGCACGTATTGGTGGAGAAACCCATCGCGCGCAACTCCATCGAGGGCGCCCGGATGGTCGAAGCGGCCAGGAAAAGCGGCAAGAAGCTGATGGTGGCTCAGTGCCTGCGGTACTCGGCGGAAGCGCAGTTTGTCAAGAGCGCCATTGATGCGGGCGAGCTGGGCGATATATACTTCAGCCGGGTCTGGGCTTTGAGGCGCAGAGGCGTTCCGAGCTGGGGCGTGTTTACCGATAAGGAAAAGCAGGGCGGGGGGCCTTTGATAGACATCGGAGTGCACATGCTCGACCTTGCCCTTTTCTTTATGGGCCACCCCAAGCCCATATCGGCCTCGGGAATGGCGGTTGCCAAGATCGGCAATACGCCGGGCCACGTCGGGGCCTTCGGTCCCTGGGACTGGCAAAACTACACGGTCGAGGATTACGCCGCCGCCTTCGTGCGCTTAGACAACGGATCGTCGGTGGTGGTGGAGTCGAGTTTCGCGGCCAACATAGCCCAGGACTCGCTGAACACCGTGCTGTTGGGCACCAAGGGTGGAGCGGAGTACAGGCCGGCCAAGATCATCGGCGAGATCGGTGGAATCTTGACCGAAACCGTTCCCGCCCACCTGCCGGCCGTCAACCACTTCGAATGTGAGATTCGCGGCTTCATCGACTCGATTATTGACGACACCGAGCCACCCGTCACCGGCGAGCAGGCGTTAAATGTGATGAAGATTCTCGACGCCATTTACCAGTCCGGCGAGGCTGGGCAGGGAAGTGACGATAGCATAGCGGAAAGTTGAAAGTGGAAAGCGGAAAGCCTAGAATTTCCGCCCCGCGGATGGTTGCTCCGATGGTCCGGTGTTTCCGAACGCCGGACCCAGTTCCCCGGGTTTGCAACCCGCGATCGCTCGCTCCATTTTCATGCATAGTTGTGAAGCGAAGGCTTCATGGTCGATTCCCTCCAGGGGAGAAGGCAGCGGCGAGTGGCCAATACGGCCCGCCAGCTTTCGACTTTCGACTTTCTGACTTTGAGACTTTCCGACTGCGTTTTTGAGGCGCATCTTGATTCCTGGCACCTCCGAAATTAGGAAGTTCATTCATAGTAACCGCGCCCTGGTGAGTCTAGGCTTGGCAGCCCTATTGGCCGAGCTGGCTTACGCCATCCTCAACCTCTCCGCAATGCCGATGTATGTCTCGTTCACGTTGAAGCACGAGGAAGCCCTGGGCTTGATAATGAGCACTTTCCTGCTCACCGAGGCGGTGTCCAGGCCAGTCTTCGGCGCGCTTGGGGACAAGATCGGCAGAAAACCTCTGCTGATTGCCGGCCCGACGGTCACGGCTATCACCAGTTACCTTACCATCACCATGCACGGTCCCTGGGCGGTCTTTGGGCTGGTGGCGTTGAGGGCGCTCGATGGGTTGGGCAGCGGAGCATTGTGGCCCACGGCCTTCGCGACCATCGGCGACATCGTCCCCGAAGAGAACCGCAGTACCGCGATGAGCATGCTCAACGTAACCTATATGAGCGGGCTGGCGCTGGGCTTTCTGATGGGCGGCTGGGCGAACGAGCACTTCTCCAACACATGGGTGGCAGGCATATATATACGGCCCTACACGGCGTCGTTCTACCTGGTCTCGATTCTGCTGGCGTTGTCGGTGATCGTAATGGTCGTCTTCTTGCCCAGAAAGATCGGAGTGGGTCACCACGTGGACTTGGAGCAGATGCCGCAGCACATGGAACTGACCACGCACGAGGAACCGGCGCAGTTTAAGCTGAGCACCGTTGTCCGGAGCTTCAAGGAGGTTCCCGACATGCTGGTGCTGGCGTGCGTCACTTTCCTGGGAATGGGCCTGCTGTACCCGATACTCAAACTCTACGCGGTCGAACACCTGGGAATGAGCGAGACGCAGTTCGGAGTAGTCGTCGCGCCCATAGCCGCGGCAATGGGCATATTCGCGGTTCCGCTCGGCAGGCTTGGCGATCGATACGGAAAATGCTCCGCGCTGAGCTGGGGTCTGCTGTGGAGCGCCGCCGCGATGTGGATGCTGGCCTTGTTCAGGAGCACGATTCTGGCGGGACTTGCCGGCATAATCATCGGTTTGGGTTTCACGGTGGCCTTCCCGGCGTGGATGGCGCTGGTATCGTCGGTGACGGATCCCTCGAGGCGCGGCGAGGTGCTGGGCGCGGTGGGCATGGCGCAGGGCCTGGCGGCGATCGTGGGGACATTCCTGGGAGCGATCATCTATCACAGCGACTCGCTCAGCTTCCCGCGACTTGGTGTCGTAAACTATAATGTGCCTTTCTGGTTCAGCGCCATTTTGCTCTCGGTCGGCGCCGTGATCGCATTCACGTGGGTCACCAACGCGCACGCGCACAAGGATGCATCCGAACGGATTACGGCCCGCCAGCGATCCCTGGTGGCCGTTGCGGCCATCCTGGGCCTGGTTACCCTGGTGACCTGGATTTCCCTGCGATATGCCCGCCCGGTCGCTCCGGACAGAGTGGCCTGGCAATGGGTCCAGCAGACTCGTCAAGGGCAGGCCCCACAAGGCTGTGAAGTACGCCATGCCCCACTACGGCGCCGGTTGGGATGGCGCGTCGGCCTCCATCGAAGCGTCCAGTCGCTTCCACGGCTGGAGGAAAACCAAGGAAGCCAGGTACACCGTGCGCCCGGCCGATTGGATTAGCGGCAAGCAGGCCCAGGTCGGCGTGGATTTCACCTTGAAGGGCAACATCGATGTCATGGAGTACGTGCTGCTATGTAAGACCCGCTCAGGGGAGTGGAAAGTCTGCGGGCTGCGCGAGGGCGAGAGAAAATCTCGGAAGGCGGGCGCGGGGAAGTCTGAAAGATGATTGTCCAAGGCCTAGGGCATGGTTTACGTTGTGAAACGCTATTCGCCCTCGTGTTCCATCTCTCCAACCTTCAGCTCGACATCCGCTCGGTCCTCGACGCGATCGATGAATCCATCTCTGATCCAGACTATGCGATCAGATATGTCGAGCATCTTGAGGTCGTGCGTGGCGGATATAACCGTGACGCCATGCTCTCTGTTGAGTTGGCGCAGCAGGTCTATGATCTCCTTGCCGGTTTTGAGGTCCAGATTGCCCGTAGGCTCGTCGGCGAGAATTATTGCGGGGTTGTTCGCGAGGGCGCGAGCGCAGGCGACTCTCTGCTGCTGGCCGCCGGAGAGTTCCGTCGGCTTATGATGGAGCCGTTCGCCGAGCCCCACTAGATTCAGAAGTTCCACTGCACGCTCGGCGCCTTCCTCGTCGTTCATTCCAGCGAAGATCGTCGGGAGCTTTACGTTCTCGAGAGCGGTCATCACGGGGATTAGGTTGAAGCTCTGGAAGATGTAGCCTATCGTGCGGCATCTGAGGTAAGCCAGCTCCTGGGCGTCGAGCTGGGCCATATCGACATCGTTTATGAAAACTGTGCCCGAGGTCGGTTTGTCCAGACCGCCCACCATGTTGAAGAGCGTGCTTTTCCCGGAGCCGGACGGCCCCATTATCGAGATATACTCGCCCTTGTAGATGTCCAGGGTCACCCCCTTCAGGGCCTGAAAAGGCTGCCCGCCCATCACGAACTCTTTTATCACATCTTTGGTGCGGACGACGTATTCTCTTTTGCCATTGCTTTCCATATTTGCCTCCCGGCAGGTGTTAGGCGCTTAGCGCCCTGTTAGAAACAATTTGTTGTCGCTACGAGAGATGAGTGATGAACAGCAACGGATACTGCGTCATGCTGAACTCGTTTCAGCACCCACGGAAGCAGAAGGTGGGTCCTGAAACAAGTTCAGGATGACGTGGTATATCCACTGAGTAGCGAACTTCAACCGCCGCCGTAAGGTGGCCACTTTTCCCCAGCGAAGTCTGGGGAAAAGCGTAGTATCTTACAACTGAAATCCTATACAAGCTGTACTGAACTTTGATATGTCACCTCGGATTTCAGTTGTAAGATACTGAAACCTAGTGTCTACTTGCATAAATAGCTGATAGCATTCTTGCCGGTGTATCGGGAATCTTGTTCCCGATACGTACTTAGTTTCGGGAACAAGATTCCCGAAACACCCGGTGCGGCATTCTATCAATCAATTATGCAACTAAGCACTAGATCTCCCTCCTCAAAGCCATAGCCGCGGGCATGTCGGCGGCTCTTTTTGCGGGGGCTATGGTCGCGAGGATCGTGAGAATCAGGCCAATTGCCACGGCCTCGCCGAACATCCTCGCAATATCTACAAAGCCAATCCCGCCGACAACTCCCCAGCCTCGGCCAAAACCCGCCGCGAGAACGGTGATGCCAAACCCCACGGCCCAGCCCATCACCGATGCACAGATGCCCATCATCCCCGACTCCAGCAGGAACAGCGTCACGATGAACGAGTCAAGCGCCCCGAGGCATTTCATTGTGCCTATTTCCTTGAACCTCTCAGTAACGGACATCAGCATCGAGTTGGTGATCCCCACCGTGCAGACCAGGAGGCTCATCACCACGAGCCATATGCTCCGATATCGCTCGTTTATGTCGGAGACACCGATGATGTCTCCGCATTCGAGCCTCGTAGCAGCTAGACTTGGATTTGCCTTGAGGTCGAACGAGAGCTTTCCGCCGGATTTGTTCACTAGCATTACCTCTTGCAGGTCCGCGCTCTTCGCATCGACCCCTCCCGCGAGCCTCACGGCATCGCCAAGGGTTCGAGCCTTGACCATGGCGAAGTCGCCAGGAGATTTCACCTGGCCCTCAACTCTTACCTGGCCGCTCTTCAGTGTGACCGGCGCGGGAAAGCGCATTAGCGATTGTGTTAGCACCGTCGACAGGAATGCTATGCCGAGGAATACTCCACCGGCCGTCACCATGCTCCGCCAAAAGCGAATCTTCAGCGAGTTTATGCTTATAGAAATGGCTTTTCTAAGAGACAGGCGGCTCTGTCTGCCGACTTCTCCAGCTCTATGATTAGTCAAGGTTTCCTCCGTCGAAAAATAGCTGAGGGCAGAGAGCAGAGAGCCCGGAACTTCCGCCCCACGATAGGTGGCGATCTCAGAAGCGCCACCTCAAAGCCAGAACGGGGTCTCAGAACCCCGAAACACATCGGCGAACCGGCCCGCCTATCGAGCGAGGCGCCCTCTGCTCTCCGCTCTCTGCCCTCTGCTACCCCTTAAAATGGAAGATAATTCACCGACTTCATTATAAGCGCTAATGCAATCGCCGTCATGCCGGTCAGGCCCACTCCGCAACCAAACCCCGCGCACAGGACCGGGGCGTAGTTGCTCCATTTCTTCTCACCGAAGCGTTTCCTGAAGTAGAATCTGCCCAAAAGCGCACCACTGAACTGAGGGATCACCGTCACCGGGCTTGCTCCTATTCCGCTGACAAATCCGTAGAAAATAAGAGTGGGCAAGCCGGCAATAATCGAAATCCCGTATGCCGCCACTGTCCCGACTCCGCAGCCCGCAATGACACCCGGCCTCAGTGCCGCCAGAAGCCAGTTCTGGGAGATTGCTCCGCGGTTCGCGGTCCACCATATCGACTGCATCGTTGCCTGCACCGGCCAGACGCGCTGCGCAAACGGGAACTGCGCTGAGGGAATCGGGCTAGTCTTCCAGAAGAAACTCCAAAAAAGGAAACTCGTCGGGACGATTACAGCCATCATGAGCAGTTCGGCCTTCACAACCGATGTAAACTTAGTGCCGGTCAGCTCCACCTCACGGAACCTCTGAGCAATGTAGCCCAGGTCGTTCATGGGCATTCCCACAAACCAGACATCGCTTCGGGTGTAGCCACTCTTAATGATTGTCGCCTCGCGCAGAAACGGCAGTGTCACGCCCATTCCGGTGATCCCTATCATGCGTCCCGAGACATAAGAGATAATGGGCGTATAGACCAGGCCATAGAAGGCCATTATCCACCAGGGAAAGCTCGGGACCAGCTTGTGCGCGACCCCTATCTGAATCAACGTGCCGAGCAACCATACTCCCAGTGAAAGCCAGATGTTCCAGTCCCGCGCAGGCGGGGATCATCCTCGCCGCGGTGGGCCTTGCCGACTCGCGCCGCATTCTCATGCCCCGTCTTTACGACAGCGCCCAAGCCAATCGCCCCCACGCCGAGCGCTGTGCCTATTCCGACACTCATCCAGAAGTCTATATTGGTTGCCATCTCGGTCTGCAGGTAAGGCGTCCCGTAAGTCCAGTGAGGGAACATCCCCATCCTAAAGAGAATCGGGGCGAGACCTATCTTGGGAATCATGCAGCTTGCGAACTGGCCAAGCAGAATCTGGTATGGCAGCACGAAGCCTATGAAGACATTTCCCAGATCCCCCGAGATAGCTGCCCAGCCTGCGGGAATCAGGCGTTCAGTGTTCTGCGTGAAGTCGACGAAGGGAATCGGAATCAGTGTCGCGGGCTTGGCGAAGATCACGCCGGTCGTGATAGGGACGAAGACATAGATCAATCCGAAGAGCATGCCGACCACCGCGCCCACCGAGAATACTTGCCACCTCCAGCTTTCTTCCTTGCCGGATGCTTCCGCAAGCGCCGTCGCCCCCGCCGCTGCAATCGGAGCCATCGGGAAGTTGAGCCTTTCGATGTCGCTTGTCACTCGGAATAGAGCGTAACCGCCGCCTATCCAGATCATCCTGGAGAGGACTTCGTTCACCAAGATCAGGCAAATGGGCGCCATCCACGCGTGAGATAGAAACGTCCGCGCCGCGAGCGACGGGTGGTTAGCGTGTGGTGCGACCCAAGTCGGGATTTCGTGAGCGAGGCTGCCTATCTGAGGCGACTGCACCAGATACTGACTCCATATAAGACCCGCGAACGGCCCACCGGACAGGCCCAGGTTCATGAGCGCCGCCCCGGCGATGCCGCCCGCTATGTAAAACAGAATGTAGAGTTCCTGCTTCTTCAAGGGCTGGAAAGAGCGGCGCGCAATCTCGGCAAACAGGACAATCGTCACCCACTGCGCCGCAGGCCCGAGGCCCTGGCCCGCGACCAGACCCAGATACATCGCCCCGGGCATCATAATGAGGCCGACGAAGATGGCGCCGATGACCGTGCGCGCGGTGAAGCCGTCCTCGAAGACTTGCGGCTCGGGCCGATCGAGTCTGAGTTCAGTTACTTCCCTGGCGGTAGTCATGCTCTGCTCTCCATCTCTCTGCTTTCCGCAAGATACTTCTCCCTTTCTGAACTCTTCAGCGCACAGTTTCAATCATATCACTGCACACGTCCTGCGTCACGAAATCGCCGACCGAGTAATCCTCATAGCTCGCAAGCCATTCCTGGAGAAACCCCATCACACCCTTTGCCTGGTCACCGGTTATGGCAAACGGCAGGGTGACGTCCCATTTGTCTCCGTCAGGCTCCGGCACTTTCCAGCTTCTCTCCACGTTTGGCGTCGCCACCTGGCTTGCTTTCCTGGCGGGATAGATCGTGCTCAGGATCACCACGTCCGCGACGATCAGAGTCGAGAGCACCGCCGACATCGACGAGAAATTCAGAGACAGCCCAGGGAGCAGATTCGTCGGAATGTGGGGAAATTGGGATAATGTGGGAAAAGCCGCGCTTTATATACACCTACTGGTTAGCAAATCCGAGGCAGAAGTTCCCCGTGCGGCAATCGCAGCAGACGGGTCGTGCCTAAGACCGTCCTGAGATGTACGCGTCCGGGGTGCGGCGCGGTGACCTCGCCTATTACCGGCAGGCCGCCCCCCATAACGGCTGGATCGGACAATATCCAGCGATCTCATCGCGTCTTCGGGCGCGACTACAATCAGCATCTTCCCTTCGTTTGCCACGTGATACGCCTCGATGCCCAGGGCCTCGCAGACAGCGTTGACGGCGGGCTTTATCGTAATTGCGGTTTCGTCGATCTCAATGCAGGCTCGTGACTGCAGAGCTATCTCGTTCAAAGAGGCAGCAATCCCTCCACGCGTGGGATCTCGCATCGCATGGATATTGCACCTGGCGTCGAGAAGGTTCAAGACTATTTCGGTAAGTGGCGCGGCATCGCTCACCATATCCTCGCACTCCAGCAGCTTATCCCGGGCAAGCATCACCGCCATTCCATGATCGGCTATCGATCCAGTCAGGATAACCTTGTCGCCCGGCTTGGCTGAGGACGCCGAAATACCGGGGCGAACAATGGTCCCCACGCCGGAGGTGGTGATGAACAACTTGTCCGCGGCTCCGTGGGCGACAACCTTGGTGTCGCCCGTCACCACCCTGACCCCCGCCTCCTCGGTCGTCCGCCGCATCGACTCGGCGATCGATTTGAGTGTCGCTATCGGAAGTCCCTCTTCGATAATGAACGATGCCGACAGCGCGAGCGGCCTCGCCCCCGATGTGAGAAGATCGTTGACCGTTCCCGCGACCGCGAGCCTGCCGATGTCGCCACCGGGAAAGAAAATTGGGTCGACGACAAACGAGTCTGTCGTAAAAGCCATCTGCCCAGGTTCGACCGAGAGGACCCGCGCAGTCGTCGGCGGCGGCCTTCGGCTCGCCGTGGCTTGCCAGGAATACCTTCTCGATGAGATCCCTCATTGCCTGCCCGCCTGAACCGTGGTCCAGGGTTACGTTGTCCTCATTTACCGCCATTAATTCACGTCCCCGAATTGGTAGGACGCCGCGCATGCGCCCTCCGTCGAAACCATGCACGGGCCCAGCGGCTGGGTGGGGGTGCATTCTTTGCCAAAGAACGGACACTGCGACGCAGGTATCCTGCCGCGAAGCACGTCGCCGCACCTGCACGGCGACCTTTTTACCGGCGCTGATGCCGAAAGCACCTCCGCAAACTGCAAGCGGGCGTCAAACCGGGCGTATTCGCGGCTTATGCGAACCGCGCTTAAGGGGATGGGTCCCAGCCCGCGCCAATCGCCGTCACAAGGGGTGAACACGTTTTGCAACAGAGCCGCCGCGCGCTCATTGGGTCGGTCGCCGGCGGCGCGAGTGTATACGTTGTCCACATACGCTTCTCCCTGGCGGATTTGGTTCAGGATCGATTCCACGCCCAGCAGCATATCGAGGGGTTCAAAGCCCGCAACGGCGCACGGCATTCCGAACTCGGTGGGAATGAAGGCAAAGGAATCCGCTCCTATGATCGTTGTCACATGCCCCGGAAGCAGCAGACCGCAAATGTCAGTCTCGCCGGCAAACAGCGCGCGCAGAGCCGCGGGCATGGTCTTGTGAACGCACAACACCCAGAAGTTGGTCGTATCCTCTTCCGCGGCGGATATAATGGCCAGGGCGGTCGCGGGCATGGTGGTCTCGAAGCCCACGCCGAAGAAAACGACCTGCCTGGTTGCATTATGGCGAGCGATCTCAAGCGCGTCGAGCGGCGAATACACCACCCGAACATCCACGCCGCGGGCCCTAAGTCGATCCAGCGAGGTAAATGAGCCGGGGACTCTAAGCATGTCCCCAAACGAGGCAAGAATCACTCCGGGTACCGCCCCCAGGGCTAGAAATGAGTCGATGTCCCCTTGGCTGGTCACGCATACCGGACAGCCGGGGCCTGAAACTAGATCGACCCCAGCAGGCAGGAGCGAGCTCAGCCCGAACCGAGCGGCGGACGTGGTGTGAGTGCCGCAGACCTCCATGATTCTGGCTGGACGCGCAAAGCTTTCGCGCATCCGCCGGTCGAGTCTGCTCGACAAGCGTCCTTTCCCTGAACTCCCCGCTAAATCTCACAGCCAATCTCCCTCCTAAAGCGGCGTAGCCGCAACCAAGAAGGCCATCGCCGGAAAATCAATACGGCCTTTCCGTGATTCGGAAGGTCGGTTGTTTCTTTTCAGTATTTTACAACTGAAATCCGAGGTCACATATCAAAGTTCAGTACAGCTTGTATAGGATTTCAGTTGTAAGATACTAAGAAGCACCCTCGTTTCGGGATTTCCGTTCCGCCTTCGCTCCACTCAAATCCCGAAACACCGGGCGCCAACCTCCCTCAGCAAAGAAAGCGTTTCCTCGGCTTCTTTTTCGTCCAACCTGGCGATGGCCAGTCCGGCGTGAATCAAAACGTAATCCCCTACCGAAAGGCCATCAAGTAAATCTATGCGGACTTTTCGCCTCACGCCCCCGGAATCGACATTCGCAGCCCGTCCATCAATATCGATTATCCTCATCGGCACCGCCAGACACATACTGTCACTCCTAATAGGGTTTTAAGGTTATAGGGTTATAGGATGTTAGGGTTGGTAGGGTTCGTAGGGGAAGGGAGCGGTTCCCTTCCCCTATAACCTTACTAACCCTATAACCCTATAAACCCTTCCCCAGTCCTCGCTGCCGCTACCGCAACCTGGCCTAATGATATGCAGCCATCGTTAGGCGGCAAGAGTCTATGAGTCAGCACTTCGAATCCCCGGCTCTCGAGACCGGCCCGGGTCTTGCTGAGCAGAATGGCATTTTGAAATACACCGCCCGACAACGCGACCGTCGTCAGATTCGTCTGTATTCTAAGCTTTTCGCAGGCGTCCACCAACAAGCGGACAACGGAGTTGTGAAACCGGGCCGATATGACCGGCGGGGCGACCCCGCTCAGGCGATCTTCCACGACTCCGCGGAACACCTCGATCGTGTCGAGCACGAGAAGCCCGTCTCGTTCGGTTACGCTGCCAGAGTAGGTCCCGTTTTCGCAATCGTCGGCGGCTGTTTCCAGTTCCACGGCGGCTTGCCCCTCGTAGTCCCGCGTTCGACAGATACCGACGGCCGCCGATACTGCATCGAACAGACGCCCCGCGCTCGACGTAAGAGGCGAATTTGTCACCGGTATCCAATTGATGCGAGATGAAACGCCATTCGATAGGCGAGAAATCGATCCCCAGGGCCTGCGCCGTGCGTTGGGCACTCTCGGGATACGCCGCGTGCAGGTACGCCGCCGCCATGCGTCTGGGGTCGCGGATGGCAGCTTCGCCGCCGGGCATCTTGACCTGCGCGAAATGGCCCAGTCGCTGGGCGTTTGCGAGATCAGCGAGCAGAATCTCGCCTCCCCACACCGTACCGTCAGTGCCGTATCCGGTCCCATCCAGCGCGATTCCGATGCAGCGGTCGATTCGCCCGTGCTCCGCCATGCAGCCGGCTATGTGGGCATGATGGTGCTGGACGCCGATCGAGATCGACTGATCCCTTTCCACCGCGTACTTCGTGCTCAGATAGCCCGGATGCAGGTCGTGCGCGATAACACTCGGGCTTAGGCGGAAAAGGGACAGAAAGTGTTCGATCGCGTAAGTGTAATAATCGAACGCCTGCACGGTGTCCAGGTCTCCGATGTGCTGGCTTACAACCGCGGTCTTGTTCCAGGCCAGGCAGTAAGTATTCTTCTGCTCGGCGCCGACGCCCAGGATACCCTCGCATCCGATGGGCAGTTCTATGCTCTCAGGAACGTAGCCCCGCGCCCGGCGGACCATTATCAGGTCGCCATCCGGCATCGGCCGGACAACGGAGTCGTCGCAGGGCACGTGAATGTCGCGGTCGTGCATCAGGAACGCATCGGCCAGAGAAGCGAGTTTCGAGCGGGCCGAAGCATTCGTAAACGCGAGCGGCTCTTCGCTCAGGTTTCCGCTGGTCATGACGAGCGCCGGCGGGCACTGGTCGAAGAGCAGTCGATGCAGCGGCGTATACGGAAGCATCACCCCGAGATTCGCATTTCCCGGAGCGATGTAATCCGACACATCCGCGGCGGTTTTCCGGACAATCACAACCGGCCTCCGGCGAGATTCGAGAAGGTCTCTCGCGGCGCCGTCCAACAGGCACACTCGCTCGGCTTGGGCAAGATCGCGCACCATAATTGCAAAGGGCTTGGATATCCGGCCCTTGCGAACCCGCAGGGTCCGAACCGCATCGTCGTTTCGGGCATCACATGCGAGGTGGAAGCCTCCCAGTCCCTTTATCGCGACGATCTTGCCATCCCGCAGGAGTTTGCCGGCCTTGAGAAACGGGTCGCGGTCCATGGGCCGGCCGTCTTCCTCGAGCCACACGCGCGGTCCGCAGGCCGGGCACGCGATCGGCTCGGCGTGGAATCGACGATTGGACGGGTCCTGATACTCCCTCGCGCACTCCGGGCACATCTCGAACACGGACATTGTCGTGTTGGGCCTGTCGTGCACGGCACGCGGCGGACTATCGTGAATCTGGGGCCGCAGTTGGTGCAGTTCGTGAACGGGTAACCCAGGCGCCTGTCGCCGGGTGCATAGGTCTCCCCAAAGCAATCCGGGCACGTGCCTGCGTCGGGGGGAATGACAGAAGAAACAGGCTCGCCGCCATCGCTCTCGACTATCTCGAAACCGGACCACCCGACAGGGTCAGCCTCTATTTGTGAGACTGTTTGCACTCGAGCCAGCGGCGGACTCTGGGTTTGCAAAGCGTCGACAAAACCATCGAGCGGCTCGCTGGGTCCTTCGACATCTATTTCCACGCTGCCGCAGGTGTTGCGCACCCACCCGCGCAGACCCATTCGATGTGCCAGGTTGTGCACAAAAGGCCTGAACCCCACGCCCTGGACAACCCCCGCGACACGAATCAGCCTCCTGGAAACGCATTCACCGGCTTGCAATCAGCGAACTCCACACGCAACCCGCACACAGGCGCGGCGCGTCATTCACAGTAATCTTGGGCATGATCCATTATACATCAATCCGGGGCGCTGGCGGCGGAAATGAGGTCCCTACTTTCTGCGCCTGTGAGTAAATGGTCAATTCATTATCACCACGTTCGCCGATGCCCATGTCCTTATTACTCGAATCAATTCCGAACCCGATAACTCGCATCCCGATATGCCTGTCACTTTCACGTACTGCCCGACCGCGACCGTCGACGTGCCGTAGACCTTTACGCCGATATTCTCCGAGCCATCCTGTAAGCCGGAGCCATCGTCGAGGTAGAAGAATCCCAGGCCGGAGTATGTCACCCTCCCCCAGGTGCTGATCAGCAGGCCGATGTTGTTGAGTCCGCTGGCTCCGGTGATCCCCTGCTGTCCGTAACTATTAGAGCCTGTGCAGTAATAGTAGTTTCCACCGCCAAGCGAGCGGTTCGGCATGCCGAGAGCGCCGGGAATGTTGGCGGCGCTGCCGGAGGAATCCGATACCGAACCGGCCTGAAGAGCCACCTCTCCATTGTCCAGGGTAAGCGGGCCGTCGACTGTTACGAGGTCTCCGGGGTTCACCGCCTGAGAAGAAAGAATCCTTAATCCTGAACTTCTATCCGGTGATTCGATATAGAACGCATTGTCGAAGACCGCGGTCACGGGCATGCCTCTAAGCTCGATAGAATACCCTTGCGGCGCCGCTCGCGCCTGCCCGACCGTTCGTACCCAGTAAGGCGCGCCTTGCCACTCGTAGCAACCCATATCCACGGTTCCGCCGATAATGCGCGGATTACCGTCCAAGTCGATGATAACACCGTTGCTGGTGAGGAATGGAGGAGCCTTGACCACCGAGTTATTGCCCGCGTTTATGCAAGGCGAGCCGGCCATGATGTGATAGTCTCCCACCCACGGGGCAAGAAACATCGGGTCGGCTGAGATATCGCCGGTTCCGGCGGAGAGGCCGGAGTAGTTGTAGGCGGTGTTGGCGAAGACGTCATTGTTCCCGAAAGTGGGCTTTCCGGACGAATCAGTATAGACTCCCGAGGAGTTGGACGCCACGATATTATTGGACAGCGCGGGCGATGAGCCTTGGCAGTATATCCCGCCCCCGTCGCCGGCGTTGTTCCCCGTTATGGAGTTGTTCGCGACCGTCGGTGAGGAGGAGTAGTTGCAACATATCCCGCCGCCGGATTGGGCGCTATTGCCCGTTATAGAGTTGTTCATGATAGTCGGCGAGGAGTAGTCGTTGCAACATATCCCGCCGCCCCAGTTGGCCGCGCTGTTCCCTGTTATGGTGTTGTTCGTGATCGTCGGCGACGAGGAGTAGTAGCAATATATCCCGGCGCCCGGTCGGTCGCGCTGTTCCCTGTTATGGTGTTGTTTGCAATGGTTGGTGAAGAGTAGATGTTGCAGGATATCCCACCGCCGTCTCCATCCGCGCCGCGGTCGGTGGCGCTGTTTCCCGTTATAGTGTTGTTCGTGATCTTCGGCGAGGCAGCTGCCGTTGCAGCATATTCCGCCGCCGTCGCCGGCGTTGTTCCCTCTTATGACGTTGTTTGAGATTGTCGGAGAAGATGAGGTGCAGCAGCCTATTCCTCCGCCACCGGGGCCGTACCAGGTTGCAGTGTTCCCCGTTATGGTGTTGTTCGCGATTGTTGGCGAGGACTGATAACAAAACACCCCACCGCCGTCGTTCCCCATTACGGTGTTATTGGAGATTGTCGGCGAGGAGTAGTAGCATTCTATCCCACCGCCCGTGTATCCACATTCGAATGCATATGCGCTCGAGTATGTCCCGCTCCCGTTTCGTATGGTAAACCCATCGATGCAAGTCGTCTGCGTTATGCCGAATGGCGCTGTTACCACGCTGCCGGCCTGGTTTCCGTCGAGAATGGTGGCGTTCGCGTTCCAGTCTCTCTGGGATCTCGCCGTCTCCGTTCCGGCAAAGCCGCCATATACCCCAACGCCGATGGGCAAAACGATATTTTCCGTGTATGTACCCTTGGCCACCCAAACCTCGCCGCCCGAATCCGCATCGGCAAGCCCTTCCGTGACAGTTTGGAAGGCGTGGTCCCAATCGTCGCCCGGTCCGTCACTCGGCGATTGATAGTTGACGTAAACGACTGACGGTGGAACATCATCACACTGTACGGGCAGGCTGACGTAGGTGTAATTGCCCGCTGAGTCGGTGGCAGTCACCGTGATAACGTTGCTTCCGGCTTGGAGTTGCAGGCTTGCCGACCAGGAGGTCGTCCCCGTGCAGATTCCGCCGCCACCCCTGCTGTTGGACCAGGTGACACTGGTGACGGGTCCGAATTCATCGCCGTCGGTCCCAGAGAGACCAATGGCTGCGCTGCTCGCGAAGTATGTGGGGTTGGTGGAAAAGTGTATGGGGTTGGTGGTAACGGGGCTCGTGATTGCGGCGCACATCCCGCCGCCGTAGTCGATTCCGTTTCCGTAATCGTCGCTGTTTCCCACCAGTAAGTTGCCCGTGATTCGTGGCGAGCAGGAATACGCGTCCGAGTATATCCCGCCGCCTTGGAAGCCCTCGCAGGTGTTCCCGCTTATTGTGTTGTTTGAGATTGTGGGCGAGGAGGTACCGTTCGCAGTATATTCCGCCGCCGTCAAAGTTCGCGATGTTCCCGCTTATGACATTGTTCGAAATTGTTGGCGAGGAGTAATAGTCGCAGTCTATCCCGCCGCCGAGGACGAGATGTTCTGTGTTATCGTGTTGTTTGAGATCGTAGGCGAGGAGATACTCGCAGTATATTCCGCCGGCTTGCCCCTCGTCTCCGTTCCCCGTTACGACGTTGTTCGCGATTAGCCCGGAGCACTGGGAGCACGATATACCGCCGTAAGTATTGCCGGCTATCGTGTTGTTCGTGATCGTGGGCGAGGTGCCGCAGTATATTCCGCGGCCCACGTTAGCCGTAATGACGTTGCCTGAAATTCTTGGCGAGGAGAACTCGCAGACTACCCCGGTGTCTTCATTCTCCGTTATGAGGTTGTTTGAGATCGTTGGCGAGGAGGCGGAATCGCAGTATATCCCGCCGCCGAACGATTCATTCCCGTTTTGTATCGTAAAGCCGTCAACGCACGTCGTCTGGGTTGCGCCCGATAGCGATGTTACGACCGTGCCGTCGTGGTTCCCGTCCAAAACCGTGACGTTCGTATTCCAATCCCTCTGTGACCTTGCCGATTCAGTCCCGACGAATCCGCCATATAATCCCGCGCCGGCCTTGAGAGTGATGCAGCCCACATAGGTCCCCATGGCAACCCAAACCTCGCCGCCGGAGGTGACGGCATTCAAGCCCGCCTGCACTGAGCGGAAGGCGTCATTCCAATTATCACCAGGTCCGTTGTTGGGCGAATTGTAATTGACGTAGATGACGCCGGTGCTCCGCGCTCGCAATGCAGCAAGCCAGCAGACTGGCAAGGCAAATCAGCGAAAATCCTCTCTTCATAGCGAAACAAGAGGCAAGCGTCTTGATTGTTTTCATCTCTGTCTCCTGTCAGATACTCGATGTTTATCAGTCATAAAGCACAATATTTGCTGCGTGCAATTATAGTGCCAATCGCTGAGGCTTCGGGCGGACGGTTCGTCGCGGCATCCGCGACGGGTCCTATTTTCGATCTAAGAACTTGTAGATGAACGCCTTCACAGGCGGACCATCCGGAACCGTGCTCGGGTACGGAGGCCAGTATCCGACAACGTAAACGCCGCCTCTTTTGTCCACCACGACGTAGCTCGCCTCGCATTTTGCCGGTAAGGCGATTGAGCCGGACCAGACCATGTGACCAAGCGCATCGTACTTGGTCAACAACGCGTCCCCATAGAACCGTCTGTCGCCCAAGAGAAAGAACTCATCGTGGTATGTATTACCCAGCACGAAGAGATCATCCCTGTTGTCTAGCACCGCGTCTGCTACCATAAGGCCTCCTCGGGACAATAATTCCGTGCTGACGAGCCTGCCGCGACGGTCGTACGTGACAAGCACATGATACTTGGAGTGAAGCCTGACAATCGCCGCGATATTACCATCTCTCCTGACCCCAGCCCACATAGTGTACTCGCTGTCGGGTGCGATGGACCTCTTTAACCATATCCTCCGGCCTGAGGCTGAGTATCTAGCCGTACATGTGCCCTCGGCAGAGACGACAGTTCCCGCAACGAAGAGGTCGCCCTGTTTGTCCATCGCGACGTAGTCGTAACGCCCCCCGTTGACTGGATCAGTCCTTGCCCAGAGGGGCCTGCCACGCTTGTCGATTTTGATAAGCATTGGATATCCAGCATTATCTGGCACATCGGCCACCCCGGCCACGTACACGTCCCCGTCTCGGTCCAACGCACTAACGAGCGAGACCGGATAGGCCGAGTGTATCGATAACCGTCTCGATACGATTTGTCGCCCCTTCAGGAGCAGCCACACAATACTAGGCTGCTGTATGCATTGATGAAGATACGCATACGTGGGTCCGAGGCCGGGCGCGCTGACCAATATTCCCGAGTCGAACGGGTTTGCCCTGACGCTCTTTTGCCACACGACTTTTCCGCCGCCCGCATACGCTTTTATAGGGTACGCCCGCCCAGTCGGGGTCAGCGTGTAGATCCGTCTGTCAGGCCCCGCCCAGACCAGCACCGGCACAGCCTTACGGTCCGCGTAATCAATCTTCAATGCCGCACGCAAGGTGGGGACGTTGCGTGTCCAGTGGTAGACGGCTATCCCGCCAAGCAGGACAAGCAGGATGATGGTTATGCTCTTGTATCTTCTCATCCGCATCACAATGGCGACCACACACCTATGAAATCCGGGATGTACTTGCCCCACACATGACCATTCGACGCTCTCGGTTCGCCGACATCGGTAACCGGGATCTTACCGGCCTGGCTCAGGTCGTACGCAAGTTCCGTACTGCTGCCACCATCGAGCCAAATGACGGTGTCTATGCTCAGACCTCCCACGCGGAACTGCTTCTGTAGTATCTGGCTCAGTTCGCCGCCCCTGGAGAAGAACGATTTCACCTGGTTCCAACTCGTGCTTCCAAAAGCTACCATGAAGAAATGCCGTTGGCCGTTCACGCTCGTGGACCAAGCCACCGTGCTCCTGAAATGCTTGTCTTGGTTCGGAGGGTCGCTGGTTAGGTGTGGGTCCAAGACATCGCTCCACTGCCAGGGACAGTCCCTGTCGCTGCCATTCCGGAGAACTACGCCCACGTAGCTCCGGCCGGACCAGTAATTGTTCCAACTTGCAGACGGCTGGAATGTCCCCTTGCTGTGTAGGTTCTCTACATAATAACGGCTACCCGAGTCGTCCATACCGAAACACCAACATCGGTCCGTCAACGGCGGCCCGTGCGACAGAATTCCGGCTCCCCAGTTCCCTCCCTTGCCCCCTGGCATCAAATGTCCCACCGACGGTCCCGCTATTCATCCAATGGTTCCGCGCTGACGGTCTCAATCCGTTGTCTCCGAATTGGCGGTAATTTAACGCTCGCTGCCCATCCTAAGGCATCATCTCCTTGGCTTCGACCCTATATATAAAGAAGCGCGATGGAGGCCCGTGGGCGTGGCGATCCAGCGGCGGGTTGTCTGCCTGATAGCCCCCGTGAGAATCGCCAAATACGTACAGCCTGTCGTCTTCGCCCCACGTGATCCCCTTGGCGAAACAGCCCCGAGGAAGCCTCATATTTCTCGACCAGACAAACTCACCTTTGCGGTCGCACTTTATCAATTCCGCTCCATGGGCTTCGACTGGAAAGCCGTAGGCGTTGAGGTCCCAGCGGTTACCCACCAGGTACAACTCGCCCTTGGGGTTCTGCGTGGCGGCCGCGATTTCCAGTTGTGCTCCGTGAGACATCACTCTGGTGCTGAGGAGTTTTCCGTTGGGTGCCAAGGTTGCCAGCACATAGTCCTGATCTCGCCCGCTCCCGTCCCAGTCACCGTCGCTCCAGAAGTGGACGAATTTGGAGCCATGCTCAAAGAAGACGGTCGACTGGTTCATGGTCAGAGGCAGCGTGTAGTGAAGGCGGACCAGCGCGAGAATGTTGTCCTTCTTGTCCGTGCCCAGCCAGACAGTGAATCCCCCATCGCTCGCGCTGAATGCCTGTCGCAGCCACATCAGGCGGCCTTCGGACGAGTACTTACCTACGACCACCGCGACGCCATACGGATCGCAGCTTGCAATCAGGTTGCCGTCGGCGTCCACTGTGCCGTGATCATACTGAGCTGCCGATTGGGGCTTCTCCAATCTAACCCACTGCCTTCCCACCCCCGTGGTGTTGAACGTCGCCGCAGCCGCAGCGTCGTAATCGACCCCACCGACGGCATAAAGGCCGTCCGGTGTCAGAAGAGCATCAAGGACATCGATCTGCGGCTTCGGATTTCTCATTAGCACTGTAGAGGATATTTTGGCCTGCTTGGCCACGTTAACCCACACGTAATCGCCGGCCTGATCCAGGGTACCTCCTGTCCCTAACCAGCAGTTTAGATGGCCGTACTCGCCTTCGGGAAGCGATACCAGCGCCTCACCGCACCCTGCGTTAGCGCGGTCTTGAACACGCCAAATCGTACCTCCGCGCGGGGAATACGCATGGTAGAAGTGTCTTCCGTTAACCTGCTCGACCGTATACACGGTACCGCCTGGATCGACCGATACGTACCGGCCCAGGCCGGCTTGGGGATCAGTGTCCTCCCACTCGATGTCGAGGGATACTGGTAGGTAATTCGCGTGTGGTCGGAGCAGCAAGAATACGGCCACGGCTCCCGCTACCGCTGCAATGACGACGGCTATAGCGCGGATCCTCCGTTTCATATTACTGCGCTCCACCGGAGGCGGTCGCCCACACGCCGACAAAATCCGGTATCCACCTCGTGCTGCCGCGCGACTGGCCGCCCCTTTCGTAGTCCTCGACGGTGTTGTTTTGGCTTCGGTACTTGTAGCTGATCTGAGAACTTGATCCGCCGTCCAGCCATACGATCGTCTCCACGTTCAGACGTATGTTGTAGGGCGCTTTCATAAGAGTCTGACAGAACAGGCCTCCCGGCTTCAAGACATCTTTCATCGTGTTCCAGCTTTCCAACTCAGCGCATATCAGGAAGAACTCCTTTCCAGTAATGCCACCCGAGGAAGAACGGTTGGGCTGAGACGAGCCCCAAACCAGCAGGGTTCGCCACGTCGCCTCGTTCTTGTCTGCTACCGGTGACCCGGGATGGACGTCATCCTTTCGGTTTCCGTTGTAAAGCATGCAGATGACGTTGCTGCGAGCGTAGTCAAACCCTTTCAGCTTCTGATAGTCACCCATATGCTCTACCCCATACTGGCTGCCCAGCTCGTTGAACCCGACACAATAACGCCAGGTGTGCGTGGCGTCGATGCCATTGTCGGTGGGTTGCATGTTTCCTCCGTAGTTCTTCTCCCAAAGGTCGCCGAGTATGTACGTGGGGCCACCCGTGTGGTCGGAAGTGTGCCAGTCGTAGAACGAGCCGTTGACCGCGCCTGTAATCCGGCTCGGCGCTCCGTCGCAGAACCCTTTGGCCCAGTTGGTCGCGGCGTCAATCTGGCCTCCGGCTCTGAAGTGCCACTCTTTATGGGTGGTATTTGCGAACCGTCCTCTGCACCACACAATGTGGATAGGCCTACTGTGGGGCACTGGCCTCTTGCACTCGACGTCACTCTATGGGCGGCAGCCCTTCGCCAATGCCCCTCCCAGGCTGACGCCCGATGGCGTCGATCCTCCCGAGGGTCGGCTCGACAAGATTTCGTTTGCCGCGCTGTTGACCGTGGTTACAAACACATCGATGACGTAGGAGGCGGTGTTCCAGAAATCGTCCGTCGCATAAGCCACAATTTGATGAACGCCTCTGCCGAGATTGCTGGTGTCGACTGAGAAAAGGTTACTGGGAGCCGGCCGTGTACGAAGATGGAGTTAGTATCACACCATCCACGCAAAGCTCGACGCTTGTGATGCCATTGTCAGGGAACCGCTGGACTGTATCGGAAGCCGCGACAGTGACGTTCACCGTTCCGCTCACAGATTGGCCCTCGGTCGGGCTGACTATGCTCACGGAAGGTAGAGACGTCTTCGTAATCAGGTCAAAGGACTGCGACACGCTGGCGCTTGCGAAAGAGGTATCGCTGGCGGACTCTGCTCGGAAGACATACTCGCTGTTCGCGGCGAGCCCGGCAAGTTGGACAGTATGCTGTTGGCCCACGGTGGTATCGTTGGCTATCTGCCAGCTTAACGTGGAGCCCACACAAGCGTATTCCACGCGCCCCGCTGTGTTGGCGGAACTGCTCCATGCGCGTGTTTACCGCGGAATCCGACACTGGCGTCACGCAGACGACTCCGAACGATTCACCGGAGCCCGTAGTAACCTGCCCTGCCTGAGATGCGGACGTATTGCCGTCCGCGTCCCGCGCCACGACCCAATACGTGTATGTGACACCGGAATCTGTGACCGGTAGGTAGACAATATGGAACGTGGACAAATCCGTTACCGAAACTCTGGCTACCGGCGTATCTCCTTCATGGACGATACCGCTCCCTGCGTTGGAACCGCCGTTTGCCAGGAGATGGCGACTGATGCGCCAATCACGGAGTTGCTGACTGAAGATATCGCCGGAGGGCTTCCCGAGCCGTCTACAGTAACACTCGTATCGAAAGACGCAGCCATGAGTCCGTCAGCGTTGGTCCGAGTTACGCGGATGATGTAGGGGCCTGCCGGAACCGGAATGGAATTGCTGTCCGTTCCATCCCAGGTTATAGTGGCTTGACCCGCGGAAGTCAGGCTGACAGTCCACGTCTTGATTGTCTGTTCGCTGACACTGTCGTTAAGGAAGTCGCTAGCCTTTGTCGGGTTAGCCGGGTCTATACACGTCAGACTGTTAAACTGATTGACGATTTCCACGTCGAATGAATCAGCTATCTGCGATGTTAGGGTCACGCTTACCGATTGCCCCTGAACTGGACTGAAACGGCCCGCTTCCCCCAGGGGGGCTGAGCCAGGAGCCGTCGTTGGAGCCGAGACCGCGATATCATTTATCAGCTCAGTCACGGATTGCTGTGCGGTCTGCTGAGTCTGTTGATCTGTGGTGCCCAATGTTATGGTGTGTAAGCCGGGTGTTGTGTCTGTCAGCGGGAAACTAAAATTACCATCTGCATCCACGTCGCAGGTACCGGAGGCCACCACGGGCTGCCAGGACCATCTGTCCAAGAGACACCGCTGCCGGAATTAGTGGAACCCACGATGTACCTCTGATCTCCGTTACTGTTGCAATAGGCCTGGACCTCACAGGCTTGGCTGGGCAGCAATTGCACACTGATCGTGCTGAGGAGTGACTCACACCCCATACCCGCGTTGTCTTCCGCGACAATTGTGACGGTGTAAAACCCAGGATCCGCGGCATCGCCGTTGTCGTTCGTGCCGTCCCAGACCAGGGTGCTCTGGCCGCCTTGTGGAACGCTGTTGCCGGTGGTATCGATGGAAGTCGTGGGCTCGGCGTCTGCCAGAGTCGCCACAATGTTGGCGTCCTCGTCGTACACCAGCGCCGTGACGCAAGCTGCCGAAGCTTGAGGTCTTTGAACGGGCTCCGCGATTTGATAGTCGATCTCCAGGTATTCTCCCGCACTTGGGTCGAACGAGTTGGTCTGGACCGGCGGCAGGGCTGAGATGTCCCATACGGTGGGTGACGCAATCGACAGTGGCTGCCCAACTATTATACCACTGGTCCCGACCTGGGGGCTAATGGCGATGGGGTAGGCGCCGCTCGCGCAGTAGTCGTTCTGTGTGTCTATCGTCCCATTCCAAGTTACGGTGTTGTCGCCGCTGTTGCCGGAGCCTTGGAGGGTGTCTCCATCGACGATCACGTTGCTGCTTGGCACCTGACCGCTTAGTTGATAATTAATCATTGTTTGGTTTTGTGTCGAGGTACCGTCTCCCGGATAGAAAGGCGAGAAGTCGTAGGAATAGACGTCATAGACCGTCAGCGCCACATTAACGAACGCGCCCGTCTGCCGCGTCGTGCTATCTTCGAATTGGGCCACGACGTTATAAGTCCCGACGGGTGTGCCGGCGCTATCCGGGGCCCAGACGACCGCGCCGGAGCATGCGCCTAAATCGACCGGCAGGGTGCTTACCGTCTTGCCGGCGGAGTCCTGTATGAGAATGGAATTCACGTTGCATTGAGTCGAACCCCACGTTATGGTGGAGGCGTCGGCAAGGGCAGGCTCGATGGTCGACGGGTTGGCGGAGGCGTAGGCGGGGGTGTCAGGCGGGGCGCATCCCGCCACAAACGTCGCGTATCGACAGCGAACCGGTATGTCCGCGATTGAATTGCGCTGACCAGGGCCGTGTGCAGCGGGCCCGAGAAAAACCATCCCTCGGCGTCGGTCGTCAAAGGCTCCAAGCCGGAATCCACGGGCGATGCGATGTCCACGACGGAGTTCGGCGCAGCTCTGCCCATGACTCGCCCATTGACATATTTTTCGACGCCCGTGATCGGCCAGGGTGCGCTGATATATGAGTAGCCATTTCGAATTAGTATGGGACGGCACTTAGGCTGTCAAACTCGATCTCCGCATCTAGCCCGACGCTGCCGGAACTCAGGTCATACACGCCGGGCCGGAGCCAGTTCGCATGGTTTTCGGTGGCAAAGACTCCGTAGGTATCGTCCGCGCCGGTTGCAATCGCCGTCGCCGCTTCGGCGGCAGCCGATACGATGGCGGGATTGACCGCGATATCGATCAGCCCGGAGCCGTATTTGCTCGGAGCCGAATAACTGTCGGCGGGAAAGCCGATGATCCCGCCAACCAGATAGTTCGGTGTATAGGAACCGTAGCCAAGCGTCGCCCCAAAGAACTCAAAAGCGAGCATTCCATCGACATAGATGACACCCTTCTGGATAATAGATTGCGACTCGTAGTAGTCGCCAAACGGATTTACCGGTTCTGGCGGCCCTATTGCGTTCGAGTCATTCCAGCCCGACTTGTGCGGGTAGATGATGACTTTGGCCGAGCCGGACCCGCGTTGAACCTGCAAACTGCTGAACATATAAGTTCCGGTCTCAGGCAAAGTGATCTGGATCGAGGAAAGCATGCCGATCCCGAGCTGATTGGGATACTCGGCGTAATCCGCCGGGGCAGCATCCGGCGTCAGCGGGAACTCGGTACGGCGCGATGCTCTGGATATCGGCGATCTGCCCCACCCAGCCACCCGAATCGGGGTTTGCCAGGTCGATCTTCGACGTGACGGGACCCGAGGTCCAGCCCTGAGGAGTGGTGAGGTTCCAGTATTTGCTCCCGATCTGGAATTTGACGGGATTGCTTGCCGATATCGCCTGCGTCGGCGTCCAAGTCACGACGGCATATCGCCAACCATTGGCCCGCTTGTAAATGCCGAGGCTCGCCGGGGCAATACTCGCCGTCACGTTGGCTGCCGACGCAGTCAGCGTCATTCCGCCCGATGCCGCTGAGTCCGAACATTGTGAAGAGCAGGTCCAATCGCTTACGTGCTGCGTGAAGTCCCACAGCGTTTGAGGCGAGGAGTTGAGGGTGCAGTTCAGAATGTCATCAAAGGCAAACTGGCTGCCGCCGTGACAGTAGCACTGATTGTCCTCGTAGCCCTGGTGATCGGGCAGAAGCTGCGTCGCCATGGTGGTTTCGTCGAGGGTATAGTCGCCGTATGCATCGGCAAATGGTGTATCGTCGCAGGCTTCAGAAAAGCCTGCAAAGTTTGTGCCCGCGCCTATCTGGTATTTGCCCAGGAACGCCCGCTGGCCAACTTGGAGTGTCGGATTGCCCGACGGTTGCTCGTTTGAAATGTTCCAGCTTTTGATTTGAGGAGCGAAACCGCCGTTAGACGGGTCTGCAGAACCTGTTGTCCAAGAATAATCATTTTGTGGCTGGTTTCCATTCGTCCATACCAAAGGCCACTCCGTTGGTGCTAGGTTCGCTGGTGAGAGCACGGAACCATCGGCGTTTCGGAGGGTGAGCGGACCGCGTGCCTGCTGTATGCCGTTTTCCTGAATTGATATAGCCGACGACCAATCAAGTTCGGGGTAGTCGAACCCTAGAGGGAAGCTCATCCCTATCGTGTCAGTGTGATTAGCGAAGTTGGCATTCAGAGCGAATTGCCCGCCCCCGACATTGCCGCTGACGCTGCCTGCAAAGTACCAAGCATCGTCCAACCCGGTCCCCGTATATTGGTAATTGAATGTTCGGTTTTGGCTTGCGATTAGGTTGTTGAATGCCCAATAGCTGCCCGACACACTGGCTCCGCCATTGCAGGGCCAAACATTCCCCTGATTCGGTGGATTCTGATCGCAGCTCGCACTTATGTTGAGTTGCTCCAGGACTCCATAATCGCCGGTATATGAGCAACTTGCGCTGGCGGTTCCACAGGTGATAGTCACTGTTGGATTAAGGACGTGCTCCTCGATTCGACCCTTGGACTGTCCGGGATAGGGAGAGATGTTGCCGTAGCCGTTGCCTTCCGCATCGACATAGAAGACTCGTTCGACAGTTCCGGTGATCGTGATTGAGATGGTGAAGCCGCCCGTGACCTGGACTCCAGCGCTTGAACCGCCGAGGAGATTACTATGACCACCGGCCGAATCCGTATCGGGGCCACATTGCCCCTTGACGGTGTAGATCGGGTTCCCATTGCTATCGGTGACTACGCTGTTATCAGCCTCGCAGTCAACTCCGTCGCAATGGATATCAGCGGTCAAGTTATGCCAAATGTCATTCGCATCATGCTCGCCGGAGCAATTGGCTTCTAGGCCTCCACTCGGATAAACTCCGCCTTGAACGTTGCCCCCGGAAGCGGACATGCTCATGGTGCAAATGGTCTGCGTGCCCTGTCCCGACAGAATTATAGGCCCATTGGCGCCGCCAGCGGCCGGCGCGAGCACTGCGAGGGCGAAGAGAAGCGCAAACGTTACCTTGATGTTGACCTGCATATTCGAATATCTCCTTCCTGCGTAGGCCCGGCTGGGCCTACTGTGTGCAATACGTCACGCTGCCGGGCAGCGGCGGCTCGGTGAAGACCAGCGTAAATTGGACGGGCTGGCTCCAGTGGCTCCAGCCGCACTCTCGGCCTAGCCTGACCATCACCGAATAGGTTGCGTTGTTTGTCAATAGACGCGTCACCTGAGCGGATGAATCCGTGCCAAGGACTTCGCCGGAGTCCCAGGAATCCGATGAGTTCGCAATGTTGACTAGCTGGACCTCATAGCGGTCATACGCGCCGGAGACCGACCATGCCACCACCGGGGCGAGGTCGCCGATCGTGCCGCTCGGCCCAGTTATCGCCGGTAGACTCACGATGGTCAGGGCGCTGGTATTGCTGGTGCATAGCTGATTGGCGTCTGAATCGACGCCCGTGACTTGAATAGTCGCCTTACCCGGAGTATCGCTGCTCTCGACGGTATATTGGCAACTGTAATTCAAGCCGCTGCTTACCGGAGTTGTCGTAGAGTTACCGTTCACGGTCACAGTTGGGGTTCCCGCAAGTTGCTCCGAAGAGGTGAACGTAATCGCAACGTTATCGCCGGGGGCGGCAATGCACGGGTTTGCGTTGAAACTGCCGAACATCAAAAGAGTCGAAAAAACGGCAATATCATCCTGTGACCTGGGACGCAGGACGCGAATCAGCCCATAGTCGCCGGCCCATTCGCTGCCGCTAATGCCCTTCACTGAAACCACGGATCCGATTCCCGGCGGGTTCAAAGCCGGCTTGCCGCTGACTGGCCAAGCCCAACTGATTCTCACGCCCGGGTTGCCGCTGCCGTCTTCAAGACCCGTACCGTCGTCGACGTGAATGTCCGTGTCTCCCACGGCCGTCACTGTACCCCATATCTTGGCGAGCAGGCCTTTATTTAGAAGTCCTACAGCGGTGGCCGCTGGGTAACTCACGCCGTAAGTGTAGACATTGAAATCGCTGCCGCCAAGCGCGCGGGCCGCCATTCCGAGGGGACCTGGCTCGCCGCTGCCTGATGTCGATGAAACGCTGCTCGCCTCGATTTCGCGCTCGCCATCCGCGCCCGTCCCCATGACTCCACTGAGGCTAACGACATCGCCGCGATCCAGGCTTGATCCGGCGTACATAACGCGGACGCCGCTGGTGCGCCCTGGCTCCTGGATGTAAAATCCGCCGGGAAATTCTGTCGAACTGCTTTCGGCGATCTTGCCGGTGAGGCTGACGGACGCCGAGTCGGGCAGGGTGAAGCCAAAAGCAATGGTGTTCGCGGCCACGGTCTGGAGCAACCCTACGAAAACTTGGGGATCATAGTTCGGCCCACTATCCACACAGAGCCACCAGTCCCCGGAGCCGTCGGTTCTCATTTGTCCGGAGATGAAGTTCAGCCGCGTATCGGTGACGGCATTCTGGCAATAGGCCCGAAGCGTAATTGTTCCACCGTCGTCTTGCATGTCGATGTAGTTATAGTCCTGTCCATTGACGGCTTGCACGCCTGAAGCCACGATGGGTTTCGCTTCGAGTTGTACAAGCGCCCCGTCCGATAGCCCTTGGCTCGGAACGCTGGGATAATAGGACTGGGCCCCTACGCTTTGTGTCTGGGAAGTTGAAGGAGAGACAACGTCCGCTACGCTTGGGTAGAATGTTGGTCCGGGGGAGAGATTAGCATTGGGCTCGCCCGGCGTTTCACTCGCCGCCGTATGGACGGACTGCAATTGCGTCTGAACGGTAAGATTGACCATCCAATCCCAGGGCGTGGGGCTGAGCATTCCTTTGATCAGAGGCCCATGGCATAGCAGGCAGCCATCGCTATCGGTGTAGCCCCAGACAGTGACGCCCGTAACCGCCCGAGTCACGCCGTCCGGCATGGTCGTCATTACGCCGGTGATGTCAATTGTTTGACATAAACGCAGCAATGACGAAGGTCGAGTGAGAATTATGAGCCTGTCTGACTGGCTGAATGGCTCCGCGATTAAGAAATATTCATCTTCCTGCTTGGCTCTTATCTTGACTACGGTTTCCGCGTCCAGGCGCACCGAGTCTGCCGTCCGGCAGCGTCCTGGCCTCCGCAATCGTACCGATTCTGGAATCCCAGGGCAATTCGTCCGACGACTGCGCGTAAGCCCCGGCAGTCAGGCATAGCCCGCCAGCCAACACGACGATTAGTGACGCAACCGCTTTTCGATACTGCATTAGCGCAACCCTTCCCTTCTCGGCGAAGCCGAGCAAATGTCGAATTTCCTTTGAAAAAGCAGACAAACAGCCAGAGTGCCAACTCCATATCCGGCGGACGCGGCCTCATTACCTCGTACGATCCACTTTTTTTGAAAAAAAGACCGCACTCCGCATCCGGCTCGGTTTGAGACGACCAGTGTGCTTCGGAGATACATCTCTGACTCTCATACCGGACCTGCCTCCTTCAGTCTAACCGACCGGGCGCTGCGGCCTTCATTATGTCATGACGTAACGTATAGGTCAATATAGGGTGGAAGCAGTAGCCAGGGAATTCGAACGTCTGAACGAGCGCGAGGAAGAACTCCTGGTCGCTCAAATCCGCTGCATGGTGGATTTGATCGTCTCGGTTCGAGAAGCAGAATCCGAGTAGTTCATCCACGCACATCGCGTGCCGACGCGACCCACTCGATCCAGGAATCCACGCCCTCTCCGGTCCGGCACGATACTTTGAAGAATGCCGCGCGCGGGTTTAGCTCGCTCAGGCGGGATTCGAATAGATCAACGTCGAAATCCACCATCTCCACCAGGTCGAGCTTGTTCACAACCACAGCATCCGCGACCTGGAAAATAAGCGGGTATTTTTCAATTTTGTCGTCGCCTTCCGGAATACTCGCCACCACGATCTTCTTGTGCTCGCCAAGGTCGAACTCAGCAGGGCAGACGAGGTTGCCGACGTTTTCGATTATTACCACGTCTACCCCAGTCAGGTCCAGGGTCTGGAGCGCCTCTCCCACCATCGCGGCGTCCAGATGACATTCTCCACCGGTAGCGATCTGGACTACCTGCACATCGAGTTTTGCTATGCGCTGCGAGTCATAAGTGGTCGCTATGTCGCCCTCGATCACCGCTGCCGAAAGTCTGCCTGCCAGGCCGGAAACGGTCCGCTCGACAAGCGAGGTCTTTCCCGCGCCCGGAGATCCCATGACGTTCAGTGCCAGGATACGGTGTCGATCCATCATCTGCTGGTTCTCATCCGCCGATCTCTTGTTGACAGCCAGGATATTCTCGATTACTTTTATCTGCAAGTACTACAACCTCAATGTAAGCGATCACCCTCGATGAGTATCTTACAACTGAAATCCGGGGTGGCCTTACAAATTAAGTACACCTTGCATAGGATTTCAGTTGTAAGATACTACGCCTATAGATTCCACTTCCAATTCGCGGCCCGCTTGGAGCACAACCTTGGCGCTGCCGCAAACGGTGCATCGCAGAGAGAGCCGGACAGGGCCGAACTCGGCCCCGCAGTCCTCGCACTGGCAAATTGGCTTTACGAGTTCGACGTGAAGTTGAGCATCCGGCATACCGCTGCCGCGGCAAGCCGCCTCAAACGCGCGCTGGAGGAGGTCCACATTGATGCACGCCCATTCGCCGATGCGCACCCGAACGGAGCTCACCGAGCAAAACCCCAGCAGCCTCGCGCGGTCCGTGGCGATCGCGATGATTCTTTTGGCCATGGATACTTCGTGCATCCGTTAATATCTTACAACTGAAATCCTATACAAGCTGTAACGAACTTTAACGTGCTGCCTTGGATTTGAGTTGTAAGATACTGAGAAGACAGCACCGGCCTTCCGAACTACGGAGAGGCTGTATTGATTTTCCGGCGACGGCCCTTTTCGTTGCGGCTACGCCGCGTTAAAGCATCCGGGCCATGCGTATATGGCGGGCCGCGCCGGACTCCACAACGCGTATCGAAGGGCGGTCACTCGTGCGACCGTTTCGACCCGGCCCACAGACGGGCCTACTCAGCACTGGCGGAGTTGTTGCTTTGGGGGACCTGAACTCGCCCTGGCTGTTTTCGTGTTTTGCCACCAGGTTTGGTGAACGCGACGTTACCGTCAGCACCACGCTCGAAGCAGCCTTGAGAGGCACATAGACGGCTCTGGGGTAAATGCCGATCGTAAGGCACATAGCCGCCAGGAGGATCATAACGACACACAAACTCGCCGGCGCCTCCTTCACGGCGCCTTGCGCCGCCGGGCTGGATAGCCTTCCCCAAAACACTGTTCTCGCTGCTTTGAAGAACACCACCAGGGTGATCAGGCTGGTGGCCATCCCAATTATAACGGCCCACCACGCGCCTATGCCGGCTCCCGCCACAAATAACGCCAGCTTACTCTGGAAGCCGTTGAAAGGAGGGATACCCGATATGGCCAGCGCCCCGGCGAGGAAGCAGAAACCCGTTACCGGCATTTTCTTGGACAGCCCACCGAGCTGCGATATCGCGCGCGCGCCCGTGGAGTACGTCACAGCTCCTACCGCCAGGAACAGCAGCGACTTCGCCAGCGCGTGGTTCAGGAGATGGAACAGCCCCGCGTAAATGCCCAACTGCGTGCCGATTCCCAATCCCATCAGGACGTATCCCATCTGGCTCACCGATGAGTAGGCCAGCATGCGCTTCAGGTCGTCCTGGGCCAGCGCCATTATGTCGCCGAGGACGAGTGTAAACACTCCCAGGACTAGGGCGAACATCGCGACATTAGGGAAATGCGGATAGAACAGGCTCAGCGTCCGCACCAGAGCGTAAATCGCAACATTGAGCATCACGCCGGAGAGCAGCGCCGAGACCGGGGTCGGCGCCTCCGCGTGGGCGTCGGGAAGCCACGGATGGAATGGCGCTATCCCCGCCTTGGTCCCAAAACCGACTATCAGGAAAGCCGACGCCAGGACCACCGTGGCGACGGGGAAGCTGCCGGCCACCGACTTCAGATCGGAAAGCAGCAGCCCCCTCGGACCACCAAGAACAGCGGCTCCGGATGCGTAAACAAGCACGCAGCCGAACAAAGCAAAGGTAATGCCCACTGTGAGGAGCATCAAGTACTTGTAACCCGCTTCGAGAGATCGCTTGTCCCAGTAGAATGCCACCAGCAATCCGCTGGCGATGGTGCTTGCTTCCACCGCCACGTAAAGCATGATTATGTTGTTCGAAAGGCATGCCCAAAGCATGGTGGCGATAAACAGCATCAGCCAGCCATAGAACGCGCGCAGCCGCCTGTGTGGCGTCGTGTGCGGCAGCCCGGTGTCCCCCGCCTGGTGAAGCATGTATCGGCACGCGTAGACGGTAGATAGAAACCCTACCCCCGAAATCAGAACCAATAGAAGCGCGCTGAGTGAATCGGCGTAGAACTGCCGGTCGAAGGATGTTAACACGTTTCCCTTGATCGCAGCCTGCCCGATGCCCAGTGAACAGGCCAGCGCGCCCCCGGTCCCCAGTCACGGCCAGCGCCTCCTTCAGCCAGCCGGTGAACCGGCCGAACACGAAGATCAGCAGCCCCGCCGCCGCCGGAATGATTGCCGCCAGGACAGGCAATGTCGACGCCGATTCATGAGTCATTTCAGCACCTCTACCAGTGTAGCTCCGATAGCTTGAACGTATCCGTGGTTGCGAACTGCTCCCTTATCCCGCCTATGATGTAGAGAAGCAAATAAACCGTTATGATGACTTCCGTGGCAATGCCCGCCAGGGCGGTTTCCTTGATGCCGGGAGCGAGGCTCACGAGGCTCAGGTGGACACCGTTCTCCAGCAGGCATAGTCCGATGACTGTTTTGATTGCGTCGCGCCGCGTCAGTATCGCATACAACCCGAGCACAAACACAGTGAACGCCACAGCCAGGTTCGTTTCGGCCAGCGCCGCCATCTTGCTGCCGGCGCCCGTGACAAACAGTGCGGCGTGTACATGGGTCAGCTTCTGCATGGCCGCAAACACGACAATCACCAGCACGGCGGACACGCCAAAGCCGATCACGGGCTTGGTCTCCTGCTCGGCCCCGGCCGTCGACCGCCACAAAAACCAGGGAGCCAGCATTGCCTTGGTGACAAGAGCGGTGCCGGCCCACCAGTACAGCGCGGGGTTTTGAACCCCGTAACTAACGAGCAGGCCGCATATCAACAGGGCCTGGAACATATACGCAATCGTTGCGTGCCTGAGATTCCTGGCCTCGACCGCCGCGAAGCTGGTGAAGATCATCAGCAAACTCAATGTATGGATCAGATTCGGGTTGATCATCGCTACACTCCGATCATCGCAAACGCAAGGGCCGCGAGCGCCACAAAAAGCACTCTGCTCATGTAAGTCATCGACTGATCTATTCTCAGTCTCGGAACGACACTATCGACAACACCCACGATTACCAATACCACCAGCACCTTCACCAGCCCGACAATGACCGCGAGCCAGGTTAGAGCCACGGCAGGCCACGGGGCAAAAATAGACACAAACAGAAACGCGAAGATGAACTGGCGTATGTAAAAGACCAGTTTGCACAAAGCCAGGCTCGGCCCGCTGTATTCGATGAACGGGCCACCCGCGATTTCCGATTCCGCCTCAACAATGTCAAACGGCAGCCGGCCGACGTTTGCCTGGAGAGCCAGGAAGAAGGCAACTCCCGCAATGGCCATGGATACCACCGGACCGTGAGAGAGTTGCCAATCGATCATCCCGCCGAACAACAGGGACCCCGCCTTGACCATGCCGGTGAAGAGGGCAATAATGGCTATCGGTTCGACGCTCAGGAGCATCATCATCTCGCGGCCGGTGCCGGCATATGCAAATGGATTCCCCGACGCGAAAGCCCCCAGCATTGTGGCTACCGCTACCAGCGACATCGTATATATCCACACAATGCTGTCGCCCGCGGCGCCCAGTGGCGGCTTTGCGCCCATGGGCGTCAGAGTCGCGGCCACCAGAATGCTTGCGAGACCCACGACCGGCGCAAAACGAAATATCAACCCCCCTCCGGGATTCAGATTCTCCTTCGCGAGAAGCTTAAGAATGTCCCGATAAGGCTGGGTGATCGGCGGCCCTTTCCGCGATTGGATTACCGCCTTCAACTTCCGAATCACGCCGTCGAACATCGGCGCCAGCAGCAGGGCCAGAGCCACGTTGAGCAACGCTCCCCCAAAAATACGCATAGTTACCTCCCGGCGGGCGCAAGGATTAGAGCCTCAACGTCTTAACCAGACAAGAAGCACGGCAAGAACGACGGCAGCGCCAACCAACTGCCACACCATATAGACTTGAGGTATGCCGCTGTGAGTGCGGCTAACCAACCAGTCACGCGCCCGCAGACGTTGACCAGCGGAGTGTAAAGCCATCTGTCGAAATCGTAGATTTTCTGCAATACCCGCCCCTGCCGAATCCGCGGAATGGGAAAGCTTGGGTAGACTTTGGCGAAATGCTCTTTGAACGGCAGGCAGAATCCGTGCGCTCTGTACCTGACGTCTTCCGATTCTTGCTCTTCTCCGCCGTACCAGTTGGCCGTTGCGCGGGAAGTAGCAAGCGCCGCGCGGTATATGGCGTATGAAACCAGGGTGCACGCCGCCATTGCCAGGATTATTCGCGCCGGGTTCCATACCCCGACCGTACCTGTACCAAAGTCCAACGCTATCCCGATCCGGCCGAGGCCGAAGATACTGGTGAATGCCGGAACGTGCGTGTAGCCCATCACCTGCGCGGCCACACCGTAGAACAGCTTTAGCGCAACCAGCGGCGCCACGCCCAGCACTACACACGCGGCGGACAACGCGAGCTGCGATGCCTGCATCGGCGCGGGAACATCGCCTGTTACCTTCTGCCGATTGGTTGCGAGCTGACCGAGGAACGTGCAGCTCAACACCTTCATGAAGGACGCCAGCGTGACGATAGAGCTGAAGATTGCCACAACGCACAGCAGCAGAAAGATCGGTACGCTGATCCCGCCGTGTGCGGTGCAATGATAGATCAGCCATTTGCTGGTGAATCCACAAAACGGCGGAATTCCGGAAATGGATAGGGCCGCGATAATCGCTGTCGCCATGGTCAGGGGCATGAGTTTGCCGAGGCCTCCCACGAGGTTCAGATTCCGTGTCTTCGTGTTGTACTGCACCGCCCCTGCATTGAGAAATAGCAATGACTTGAAGCAGGCGTGGTTGACGGTATGATACAGGCCCGCGATGAGAGCTATAGTCGCAAGGGTTGGATTGCTCTTGAGGAAGAAAACTCCGGTGCCCAGCGCCAGAATGATATAGCCGATCTGACCTATTGTGTGGAAGGAGAGCACGCGTTTGGAGTCGTCCTGTCGAAGCGCCGTAATCGTGCCCACGAATATGGACACAGTGCCCAACACGGCCAGAATGCCACCCCAGACATGCGCAACACCAGGAACCGGCAGCAGTCCCCAGAACAGCCTTATGATAGCGTATATGCCGGCTTTGATCATGCCACCGGCAAACACGGCGGAGGCCGGACTGGGCGCCGCCGGATGGGCGGCGGGCAGCCATCCGCCAAACGGGAACATGCCGGCTTTCGTAACGAATGCTATCAGGAGCAGCCCCACCAATACCTCAATCACCACGGGGCTTGTCTGAGCGATCAGCCCCATGGCGACCGAGACGTCGGCAAATGCAAAAGAGCCCGACTTCGCGTAGATGGCAACAGCGGCAACCAGCATGCATGCTGATGCCGCGTGGGTAATGACGAAATACTGCCAGGCTGCACGAACTTTTTCTTCGTCCTCGCGTTCAAACCAAACCAGGACCCACGAGGTAAGGGTCATCATCTCCCAAAAAATGAGGAAAAACAGCAGGTCCGAGACCGTGACAACACCTGCGATTGCCGCCATCAGGAGCAGATAAAACGAGTAAAACCTTGCGGCGGACGCGCCGCTCTCCAGGTGTCGCATGTAGTCCACGGCATAGACCGCCGCTACAAGCCCTACTAAAGACGCCATCGCAAGAAAAAGCGCGCTCAGCCGGTCCACGTGAAACGTCAGCGACGAACCCAGCGAGCCCAGCTTTATAACCGCGGGCACATCGATTTCTCCATTCACGAACACGCGAACGGCCAACACCCAGAACGCGGCGGCCGCACCCAATGTGGACGCGGCCGCGATCCAGCCGCCTTTGCGCCAGTCCTTGCGATAAAGGTTTACCAGCGCTGCTCCCGCCAACAGGAAGCCAAATCCCAGCAGCAATAGCCATTTCGCAACCGATAATCCCATCTACTCCAACCTCCCGGTCTAGCAGCCCCCAGATAAAGTCGATATCGGCTCTCGCTTGCCCTTCCGGCGCGAGTGGCCCGAAAGCAGTTTATCCGGAGCCTGCTAGCGCGGCACAATGGCCTGCACAATCGGAATGCCCACGATTGGGGCAGCCAGGCACGCTATGGAAAGCGCAATCAAGACCCAGTTGATGCTGGGCGGCGGATCCACTGCTTTTGCTGTCTCGGCCGACCGACGGCCGGTCGCATCCTCATCCCGCGACCTTGCGACCGGCTGGCCATATTTCAGTTTGCCAAGGAAAACCCCTTGCCCCACCCACAGAAACCAGGCAAACGTGATCAGGCTCTCGATAACAACCAATATCAAGACGATGGGACCGAAGGCTTCCGCGGACTTCCAGAGCGCCTCTGAGCATATAGAGCTTGCTCCAAAAGCACGCGAGTGGCGGAACTCCCGTGAGCGCAAATGCACCGATGAAGAACCCCGCGGCCGCTACGGGCATCGTTCTCGCCAGCCCCGAGAGCTTAGAAATACTTCGGGTCCCCGTCGCGTAAGCGACAGCGCCCACACTCAAGAATAGAAGAGTCTTGGCGCAGGCATGCATCAAGATATGCAGAATCGCGCCCCGGGTAGCCGTCGGCGCTCCCAGGGTCCCGATTCCCAATCCCAGAAATATATAAGCTAGCTGAGCAATGGTGGAATAGGCAAGAAGCCGCTTCAAGTCGTCCTGGACGAAGTATAAATACAGCGCGGCGAACATCGTCACCAGCGCGGCGATCGACACGAAAAGCCCCATCCCGGTCGGCAGCGCCCAGCCTGCCAGCAAGAGCTTCGCGATGAGGAACACGCCCGCCTTGACCATTGCAGCCGCGTGCAGATAGGCGCTGATTGGGGTGGGCGCGGCCATTGCATCGGGAAGCCACGTGTGAAAAGGCGCCTGCGCGCTCTTCGCCCAGGCCGCGATCAAAAACAGCGCAAACACACCCGCGCGCGCATTCGGCGCCATCAGACCGAGCGCGGAGAAACTCATCGATCCGGTCGCGCTGAAAACCCACACCAAACCGCCCAACAAGAACAACCCACCGAACGACGTCATCACCAGGGCCTTCATGCCCGCTTTGAGGCTTTCGCTGTTGTCATAGAACGAGATCAGTGCCCAGGAGCAGATCGTCGTCATCTCCCAAAAGATGAGAAGCTGTAGAAGAGTGGGAGATATGGCGATGCCCACCATCGATCCCACGAAAAGCAGCAGCCAGAAATAGTATCTCGCGTGGCCGGATCTGGTTGGATGGTCGCGGTTGTTGGGGGAAAGGTAGCCGATGGAGTATACAGCGATTGCCACACCAATCAGAGTCGACGCAAGCAGCATTATCAAGGCAAGGGGATTGATCTCGTATCCGAAGAAACCCTGGACGCCGGCCTTGCCAAGCCAGGGCATTGCTCCGCGAGTGTATGTTTCTCTAGGCAGGCCCACCGAAAGAACGACCGCGGCCGCCGCGGTCAGAACCGTCGCGGCAACAGCGACGAACTTGGACGCTTTGTCTCTGACTGCGACGCACAGGACTGCACCCAGGAAAGGGATGCCTATTACCGCAACTGGCAATGGTTGCATATCTTCCCCCGATCTGGAAATTGGAAATTAGAAACCTAAGTTAGTGCTGAGAAACGAGTAACGAGAAGGGACGTAACAGCTCACGGATCAACTCAGTACATGTCACCGCATATGTCATTCCGAGCAAGTGACGGCGACGCTGTCGCCGTTACATCGTCAAGAAACCCACCCCCGGTGTTTCGGGAATCTTGTTCCCGAAACTGGGGAGTTTCTTAGGAGCGGGTAGCGAGGAATCTCAACGCTGCGCCTGGATTCTTGTTCCGGTGCGTGAGACTCATCCGAGCTTTGAGATTCCTCACATTCGTTCGGAATGACAGCCATGCGCCGGGTACTCATGATTTTCGTTGTTTCGGGAAACCCCTTTCCCGAAACTGACAGGATCCCTGTAAGCCATCGGCTTCGCTGAGCATCTCATGCTATCTGCGAGTTACCACCGGCTCGCCCTTCCAGCCCTTGAGATATTCTTTCAAATCGAAGCCCGGCGGCAGGTGCCGCTCGCGCCGGGATTTCACCTTCTTGGGCACGATTCCGAGGGCAAGCGCCGCGCCGTAAATTATGGCCTCCGGCCTGGGAGGGCAGCCGGGAATATATACGTTGACCGGCACGACTTTGTCCGCTCCACCGAGCACGTTATAGGTATCGAACCATATATTGCCCCCGACCGCGCACGCTCCCACCGCTATCACGACCTTCGGGTCGGGAGTCGCATCGTAGAGACGCCGCAGCGCCGGCGCTACCTGCCTCGTTACCGACCCGGATACTACCAGGGCGTCAGCGTGCCTTGGGCTGCCTACCAGTTTCATCCCGAATCGCTCCACATCGTAGTACGGCGTCAACACGTCGATTACTTCGATATCGCAGCCGTTGCATGCCCCGCAATTGGTGTGGAACAGCCACAGCGACTTCCCGAACATCTTTTTGCAGAGGTTTTCTATCATAGTTGCTCTTCCCCTTCGCGCACGAGCGGTCTGGGCCGGACGAAATCAAGGGGCGGTTTGACCGGGAATATCCCGTGCTTGTTACGCTCGCCGGGCCCTCTGCCTCGCCAGCGCTTACTCTGGAACTTGTCGATTGCGTTGTCGATCTCAAAGCACCGGCCGCACCTCTGGCAGCTTGACATCCAGACCATCATCTCGGACTTGAGGTCGGATTTATCGGCGGTCGCAGTCTCGAACTGCTCCGTCGGCCAGATGGCACTCTCCGGGCAGACTTCGTAGCACCTCGCGCACTGGATGCACCTATCCAGGTGAAAGGTAATCCGGGCCACCTCGCCAATGTCCTCTATCACAATGCATCGGGGAGGGCAGACGTTGGCGCAGCCGCCGCAGCCGATGCACTTCCGGGAGTCGAACTCGATCTTTCCCCGGAACTTTGGTGGAACCTCGGCAGGCTCGAACGGATATTTCAGAGTAACTCGGCCCGCACCGAAGCATATCAGGGCTTCCTTGAACTTGGCCTTGAACATAAGCGTCCCCCGTAACAAACTCCTCTGAAAATAGAAGTCAGAAGTCGGAAGTCGGAGGTCAGAAGGGACCTCGCGACCACGGGTCTTCTCTTTCCATGGTCCGGCGTTTCCGAACGCCGGACCCAGTTAATGCGGGTTTGCAACCCGTGAGCACACGCTCTCATTTTCATCTATAGTGATGAAGGCGAAGCCTTCGTGCATGATTCCTTCGAAAACAGCGGAAAGCTGAAAGTGGAAAGTGGAAAGCCCGGAACTTCCACCCCCTCGCAGGTTGCTTCGGCCTCGGAGCGAAGCGCCGCGCTCCGAACGGGTCCGAAGGACCCGCACAACGTTACGCCGGGTTCTTTTTCACGCTATAGTGGTGAAGCCAAGAGCTTCATCATTCAGCTCCACGCCTTTTGCCTGGACATCTCGTCCAGTTCTTCCTTCGTATAGATTTCGAACCTGGCTGGTGTTCACATCCAGCGTCTCAACACGCTCGGTGCACGAGAAGCAAGGATCGTAACTGCCGAGGCAAATAGGCACGTCCGCCAACTGCTCTCCCTCGATCATGCATCCGACCGCCTGCAGGTTCGGATAGGTGGGCGCTCTGACTCGCCACCGGAAAGGCCTGTTTTCGTCGCCCGTCAGAATGTAATGATGGGCTTCCCCTCGCGCGGCCTCCACTGAGCACAGGCCCACTGCTCCGGAGCGCATCTCGCGGTCTATGTGGGCCATTATCGGACCCGGCGGCATCTCATCGAGAATCTTCCGAACGAGCCTGATCGATTTCGAACAGTTCCATGAGCCTGACGATGGTCCGTGCCCAACAGTCGCAGCCGTCCCGCACCTGGATTTGCACGTCGAGGTGGGCATAGGCGGCATAAGGATGGTCGATCCGCGCATCGATGGGCACGTTCGATCCTCTTGCCACCGGCCCTACAACAGCCAGTGAGCGGGCGTTTTCGGTGGTCAGGATGCCCACTTCCTTCAAACGAAGCATCAGCGTAGTGTCCACGGAGACCGCGTCGACAACCGCTTTGAACTCATCCTCGACATTCTTCAAGACTCGAATGATATCATCGGATTTCTCCTGATCTATGTCGAAGCGCACGCCGCCGATAAGGTTCGAGGAATAGTGCTTGCGGTTTCCCGTCACCCGCTCCATAAGCCACATTACCGGCTCGCGAATTCTCCAAAGCTGCATCAGCACTGTGTCGAAACCGATTATGTGTCCGGCAAGGCCCACCCACAGCAGATGGCTGTGAATGCGCTCCAGCTCGAGCAAGAGGCTGCGAATATACTTCGCGCGAATGGGCACATCTATCTCGCATGCATCCTCCACTGCCTGGCAGT
This sequence comes from uncultured bacterium, assembly GCA_963823885.1. Classification (GTDB taxonomy): domain Bacteria; phylum Armatimonadota; class UBA5829; order UBA5829; family UBA5829; genus CAWGNL01. The sequence goes on along the minus strand of CAWGNL010000067.1, from coordinate 99,761 downwards.
AGGCGCAGGAGTGGACTTGTCCGCAAATCCCGCATATCTGCTGGGCGACAAAAGGTATCTGGTTGTAGTTGAGTTCGCTGTCGCCCAGTTTCTCGACTGCGCGATGGTTGTAAAATCCGCGATAGTCGGACCCGACCACGCGCTCCCCGTCCAGAAAGAGCCTGAATTGCGCGGGTTCTTCGAGTGTGGGATAGAACGGCCCCAGAGGCATAACGGTAGTGCCTTCCGGCGCGGGAGCGTGCGCGGGAGCGTTGCCGGGCTCGGATGGGAAGACTTGGTTGTACTCGAAGTCTTTGCGAAGCGGGTGGATTCCTTTGGGGAAATCGTCTGAAAGGACCAGTCGCCGAGGGTCGGGGTGTCCCTCCGGGACAACCCCCAGAAGATCGAAAGCCTCTCGCTCGGCCCAGTTGGCCGCCGGCACGTTGGGAGTAATCGAGGGGACCTTCAGATCATCTGCCGGCACGTGCGAATGCAGCACGACGAATTTCTTGTCCTCGTCGAACGCCAGAATGTATGAAACGCTGAAGTCACCGGACTGCTTGCGCCTGTCGCTCGCCACGCTGATGACGAACCTGGCGCCAAGCTGCTTCACGGCGTAAGCCGCTATCGGAGCCAAAGCTTCCCGAGGGATCGTAATGACAAACTGGTCCTTCACGTGTTCGCTGAAGTCTTCCAGCATGTCCGGGAAGTGCGTCCATAAATCCGACAGAAACTCCTGCTGCTTCACCATAGTAATTCTCCACTCCGGGCCGGCGCCTTATTAGGGGCTAGGGGAATGGAATCGAGGTCCGCCCCTTCCTTCCCTAGATCCTCGCTAGTGCTTAGTTGCATAATTGATTGATAGAACGCTGTACCGGGTGTTTCGGGAATCTTGTTCCCGAAACTAAGTGCGTATCGGGAACAAGATTCCCGATACACCGGCATTGATTGATAGAACGCTGTACCGGGTGTTTCGGGAATCTTGTTCCCGAAACTAAGTGCGTATCGGGAACAAGATTCCCGATACACCGGCAATTGATTGATAGAACGCTGTACCGGGTGTTTCGGGAATCTTGTTCCCGAAACTAAGTGCGTATCGGGAACAAGATTCCCGATACACCGGCATTGATTGATAGAATGCTGTAACGGGTGTTTCGGGAATCTTGTTCCCGAAACTAAGTGCGTATCGGGAACAAGATTCCCGATACACCGGCAATTGATTGATAGAACGCTGTACCGGGTGTTTCGGGAATCTTGTTCCCGAAACTAAGTGCGTATCGGGAACAAGATTCCCGATACACCGGCAATTGATTGATAGAACGCTTAGCCGGGTGTTTCGGGAAATCTTGTTCCCGAAACTAAGTGCGTATCGGGAACAAGATTCCCGATACACCGGCAAGAATACTATTTGGGTGTTTCGGGAATCTTGTTCCCGAAACTAAGTGCGTATCGGGAACAAGATTCCCGATACACCGGCAAGAATACTATTAGCTATTTATGCAAGTAGACACTAGTTGTTCGCAGAGCAATCGCGCCAGGTTTTCCACCGTGCGCCTGACCTCCTCACACATCGACGCGCCTGGCCGCACGTTCCTCGGCTGGATTGCCAGCAAGAAGCAAGCGGCGGCAAACTCCTGATGGATGTATTCCATCGTCAGCTTCAGAGGCGCCTTATGAGTATCGAACCCGCCGGATCTAAGCTTTTCTGATACCAGCAGCGCGGCATCGCCCGGCGCCGCCCCGAAATCAACGGCGTCCACGAACAGCACGGTCTCCGGCTGGATATCGCGCAGCCGCCAGGTCTCAAGCTCGGGCGCCGATCCGCCATCTATTACGTGCTCGATTGCCGCCTCGGCCAATATCCGGGCGAGCATCGGGCCGGCCCCATCGTCTCCGTGTCCCGAGTCGCCGACGCCCACTACGGCAACACGCCCCACGAGGTTCAAGCCCAGCGCCTCAACCAAGACATCTCACCCGGCGCCGTGGCGCCTCCCCGCGGATCATACGCCCAACTCCGGGAGAGCCTTCATTTGCTGATATGTAAACACCGGGCCCTCGGTGCACACGTAAACATCGTTGATGCAGCAGTGGCCGCACTTGCCTACACCGCATTTCATGTAGCGCTCAAGGCTCGTCACAACGCGATCTTCCGAAAACCCCATCTTCAGGAGTTCGATCGTCGCGAACTTTATCATAATCGGCGGCCCGCACGTCAGCGCGACTGCTTTTTCCGGGTCCACCTTCGCGTGTCGGAACAGCGTGGTGACGACACCGACGTTATTGTCCCACTCCGAGTCCGCAACATCCACCGTCTCGAAGAGATGCATGTCATCGCGCTTCGCCCACTCGGCAAGGTCGTACTTGAAGTTCCTGTCCGCCGGGGTCCTGGCTCCGTAAAGCAGCCATAGCTCGCCGTAGTCCTTACGGTTCGCCAGGATCCGGAGGATCGCCGGACGCAGCGGGGCAAGACCGCACCCTCCGCCCACGATCAGCACATCCATGCCTTTGACCGCTTCCACCGGCCAGCAGTTTCCGAGGGGCCCGCGAACTCCGAGGCGGTCTCCCGCCTTACAACCATGCATCCGGCCGGTGACTTTGCCCCGATCGACAACCGTCAGCTCGAAGAACGACTTCTCCAGCGGGCTGGAAGCAAAGCCTATCGGCGCTTCCCCCGCCCCGAACACTGTCACCACGACGAACTGGCCCGGCTCCCAGGCAAACGATTTCGCATAGTCCTCGTCTTCGAATCGCAGCCTGAAAGTCTTTGTGTCGGGGGTCTCGTCGATGACTTTATCGATAACAGCCATCTTAGGTATGTACAGATTCTCGCTGGGGAGATCGGTCACACCCCACATTTTTCTTGGCCTGGCTGCCGTGAGCATTAAAGTTTCACCTCCGCGGCCACTTCATCGGTAAGGTAATCGTGCATGCCCCTTCTGATTCGCTTCAAAACGCTGGGCACGTCCAGCTTCGTAAGGCATGCGCTCACGCAGCGCCCACAGCCGGCGCACCCGTGCGTACCATCTCTCGCAATGTACTGGTAGCTCGTCTTGTGGTAAAAGCGGCGCTGAACGCGGGTTCCGAATGTGGGCCTGGGATTGTGTCCACTTGCCTCTCGCGTGAAGCCGGAGAACTGGCACGAGTCCCACGACCTGCACCTGGTGAATGACCCATCGGCCTCCGGCCGCTCGTCGACGGTGTAGCACGTGCAGATAGGGCACAAATTGGTGCACGCCGCGCATCGGAAGCACGTCGATCCGAGATCCTCCCAAATTTGCTCGGGCACCTCGTCCCAGGATATGAACGTGATCGCTTTCGCGAAGTACGCCGTCGTCTCGAAAAGCGAGTCGGCGCGAAGCTCGATGTGCTTCCGTTCCCCCTGGTCTTTCGCTGAAGCCGTCGTCAGCATGTAATCTACGTCGTTCGTGGCCTTGCGCCCCTTCTCGGAGCCGATCTCATAGAGAAACCTATCGCCCAGGTCCGTTAGCTGCACGTCGAAGCCGGAGTCCAGGTAAGGCCCGGAGTCGCAGCAGATGCAGAAACACTCTTTCTTGGGCGGCTTGTTGCAGACCAGGCTGAAGAGGACCGTGTTTTTGGCGCGCGCCGCATAATACGAGTCCACGATGGGTGATCCGAAGAACTTCTCCTGGAAGCGGATGGCCTTCACGTCGCAGGAACGTATGCCGATTATCGCCTGCTTTGGCGCCTCGCCCAGGTCCTCGATGCTCACTCCGCCGTCAGTCTTATATGAGAACATGTCTTCGTAGTGAGGCAGCAGGAAACGCTTAGGCGGGTAGATGTCGTGCCCGTAGTCCCAGGCAATATCTTGCGGGGACTCGACCACGTCGAATATCACGTCGCCGCCAAAGCGCCTCTTTGGCGCAATGAGCCGCATCTCGTGCGCCAGGCTGGCAAAGAACATCGTGGCGTCGGATTTCTTGAGAATATAAGTGTCGCTGTCCGTCATTTCACCGCCTCGATCTTGACTGCGCATGCTTTGTAGGCCGGCACACCGGATTGGGCGTCGCACTCGTATGAAGCAAGGGCATTGGGCGAATCGCCGCCGAAGAAGTGCGGGACGCTCACGCAGTCTCGCGGTACGGTGTCGTTCAAAACCAGCCGCCTTGTGAGGCTTCCCGATTTGGACGAAATCCTGATCAGGTGTCCCGGCCTGAGAGTAAGCCTCGCGGCATCTGCTTCGTTGAGTTCCGCATAACTTTCAGGGTATTTCGCGCCAGGATATGGCTCTTGGCCGACATTGTACCGGTCTGCTGGTGATAGTTGATCCTGCTCGCAATCAACCGGAACGCATAGTCCGGGTCCTGACTGAAGGCGGCCGGGGGAATTGGAGCAAGGCGAGGCTTTTTGCCATTTGCCGGCCACTGGGATCCCCACGTCTCTTCCAGTTTTTCGTAGGACACATTCTCATAGAGCTTCACGTTTGCAGCGATCTCCCGCATGATCTCGCACGGGTCGCGCTGCATTTCTTTCCCCATCGCCGAGGCCAAATCCGCGATTATCTCCAAGTCGGACTTCGACTCGCCGATCGGATCGAAGACCTTCCGCACGCGCTGAACGCGCCGCTCGATATTCGTGAATGTGCCATCCTTTTCCAGGAATGAGCAAGCGGGAAATACCACATCCGCAAGCGCGGCGGTCTCAGTCAGATACATGTCGGTCACTGCCAGGAAACCGGCCTTCTGAAGCGCTTCCACCGATTCACGCGCATTGGGAGCGGAGAGCGCGATGTTCTCTCCAAACACCAAGAGAGCCCTGATCTTGCCGGAGTTGCAGCCGCGGACCATATCGACCGCGCTCATCCCCGGCCCCGCGGGCAGGTCGGTCCGCGACGTCAATTCCCAGCCGCGCCTGGCTTGCACCTCGCCAACCGGGGCGTAGCCCGGCAGATAGTCGAACGTTAGCCCAAGATCGCTTGCCCCCTGCGCGTTGTTTTGACCTCTAAGCGGCAGCACGCTGCCACCGAGCAGGATCGACAGGTCTGCCAGCGCCCTGATGAGCTGAGTCGCCGACGGCTGCTGCATGACGCCCAGGCCGAACGCGACCACCACAGGCCGGTTATTGGCCAGTATCTCGGCTGCCCTGGCAACCTCATCGCCTGTAACGCCGCAAGCCCGAGCAAGCCCCGCGACGTCGACATCGTCCAGCGATGAACGTAGTTCCTTAAAGCCGGGGGTCTTGGACAACTCCTCGGCGAACAACGTCTGGTCTATAATCGTCCTCAGCAGCGCGCGCACCCACGCCAGGTCCGTCCCCGGCCACGGGTGCATAAACAGGCACGCCTGCGGGGCGATTCTTGTGGTGCGCGGGTCGGCTGCTATTACCTTGCAGCCGTTGTCCACTGCGTCCTGTATGCGCGAGCCTATGTGGGCAAGCTGCTCCATCACGTTGCTGCCGACAATGAGGATCGACCCAGCGGTCCTAAGAGAGTTGAGGTCCGTCTGAGATGCCGGCGTGCCGGTGGTTTGGAGCAGCGCACCTGTGATCGACGCGTCGTAGAATCTGCAGGCGCCGTCGACGTTGGGCGTTCCGAGGACATTTCTCGCGAACTTCCCCAGGGAGTAGCATTCTTCGTTGGTGGTCTTTGCGGAGCCGATGACGCCGATACTGTGCGCGCCGGACGCCGACGAGATTTGTTTGAGGGAGGATGCGGCGTGTAAGATCGCCTCTTCCCAAGTGGCGGGCTCGAGGTCGTCGCCTTTGCGGACCAGCGGAGTCCGTAGTCTATCCGCACCCCGCACGGCAGGAGTCGCGTTCCAGCCCTTTATGCAAAGCCGGCCGGGTCCTGACCGGATGGCTTGCACTCGGGCATAGGGCCGCGACACGGCCATCCTTGGGCTCCACATAGAGAGCGCATCCGCAACTGCAAAAACCACAGACGGTGGGCTTATCTATCATACCAGACTCCACACAGCGCAAAGCGGCATCCGGGGGCCGCCCGGGCCAGGTAAACAAGCACCAACTAACGCAAGAACGTGAAAGTCAAGTATCGTCGGAGACTCCGACACGTTCGATCAAAGCAGGTTATTCGAATATCATACAGCTCAGCTATCGCCGTGTCAACGCCTTTTCACGCCTGTTCAGGAGTTTTTTTCGTGATCGTTGGTTTTTCTTAAGGAAAGGAACATCAAGATGACCGCGGCTTGGCGAGAGCCTGACTCAAAGCTGGCGTGGCTCGCAATTTCACGTCACGTGCAGACAGACCTTGAAAACGGTTCCGGCGCCAGCCGAGCTCGTCACGTCTATCGTGCCGCCGTGCGCTTTCACTATCTGCTTCACTATGGACAGGCCAAGGCCCGTCCCGTCGGGCGTGAATTTGCGCGCGTTGTCGGTGCGATGAAACTCGTCGAATATCTTCTCCAGTTCCGCGGCCTCGATGCCTATCCCCGAATCGGCGACCTCGATCAGCACTTTTCCGAGTTCGTGGAATATTCGAACGTCCACCGTGCCACCTTCAAAGGAGTACTTGATCGCGTTGCTCAGCAGATTAGTGAGCACCTCGGCTATCCCTTCACGGTCGGCGGGTATGCGCGGCAGAGTGTCGTCCACACGGGCGTTGACGGTTATCTTGCGGTCACGAGCGTTTTCGGAGAGAAGCCCCACCACGCCGTCGAGTTCGGTGCGCAGATCGACGTGTGCCAGTCTTGAGGGTTTCTTGATCTCCATTGCGGAGGCGAGCGTCAACAGGTCGCGCACGACCTGAAGCAGTTCGTGGATGCGAATCCGTGTGCGGGCTATAGTCTCAGAGGCATCTTTGCTGACCTCACCGCGCAGGCCCTCCGCCACGGTGCGCAGCAGACCGTCCGCGGCTGCGAGAGGCGAGCGCAGTTCGTGGGCTACTTTGCGCGTATAGGCAGATTTGGCCTTGTCGAGATCAGCCAGCCGATCGTAAGCCTGCTGCAGTTCATTGGTGTGTCGAGTGAGTTCTCGCGAGAGAGAAACGACCTGCCCTTCTCTCCATCTCAGGCGCGAAGAGATCGATGTGGCCAGGTAAACCGTCACGTAAAGGCACGTCGTCATTACCCAGCAGTAACCCAGCACGACAACGGGGTTCTTATGCAGGCCGGAGATGCATACACCAATCGGTGAGCAGTAGTGCCCAATCACCCCGAAGTACTCCCCCATCGCCACGGATAGGAATATGACGACGGCGAAGGTGGCCTGCGCATAGGTCGCTCTGGGTGACAAAAGATTGCTGGCAATGACCATGTGAAACACGAAGTAGAAACCGAAGGGGTTTTCCACACCGCCGGAGAAGTGAATGAGTGCCCCCAGCGCCAGCAGATCACAGCAAATCTGCACGTTGGCCAGTATCGCGGAAGCCCCAGCCAAATTCGATCTCTGGCCGGAGCGATTTTCGAGCCGCCAGACCAGGTAAAGGACCAGGTTGTACACGGGTATTGTGAGCGCGGTCGCGAGCAGCCGGTTCCACGGAAGCGGGGAAGCGAAGATCTGCCGCGCTATCAGGACAGTGCTGGTTACCCCTGCGAACGCAAGCCAGCGCAGGTTGATCAGCCAGCGCACGCGCTCGATTAGTTTAACCCGGGACGAGCTCAGGTCCTGGTTTTGGGCGTTGTCCGAGCTGCCACTCGAGGAATCCTCGCCGTTCGGCCCCATTTCACCAGCCTCAGCCGACCTTACCCAGAATGGCTTCTACTTTGGCGGCAAGCTTGTCCGGGTCGAGAGGCTTGTCGAGGAACGCCTGCACAGGCAGGTATTCGCCGCTTTCGTCGGCATCCCCCTCGTGGAACCGCATACGGGTTGTGTCGTGGATCGAAGTCAACATTATCACGGGGACATCCCGTATCTTAGGGTCCATGTGGCGTCTTATGTCCCACAGCCACTGAAACCCTTCTGTGCCGTGCGGCATCATTACGTCCAGGACAACCACGTCCGGCTTGCCCTCTTGCAATCGGCAAAATCCTTCTTCGGGATTCGCCGCCGTCAGCACCTCAAAGCCGCGTTTCTCTAGAAGCAACCGAGTGGCGTCAAGAACATCCGGATCATCGTCGATGACCAACACCTTCGCGTCGATTACCATGTCAGTAATCCATGTCCTTCCCCCAGCCCGCATTATTCATGTCCACTTGCGAGCCCGTTCGACTGCGCTCAAGGTAAACTCCGGCGAGGAATCCAGGTTGCGCAAAGGATTCCTCACGTTCGTTCGCAAGTGACAGTGTGCGAAGCCTCTGCCCTCTTCGTGAATGATGCGGCCTAGAATGTGCGCGGGAGGCTTGTGGTAACCCCCACGAAATCTACGTCGTTTGCATTCTACCCCATGGCAGGGTGCGTGTCAACTTGGATCGAGGGTGAGCCGGAAGAAGCGGGCGCCGCTGTCCGATCTTGACAGACTGACAATGGTCCGAACCTCCGGTCGCAACCCTCCAACCCTGCACCGAATTCTCTTACATCGAAACACCAGTGCTTAGTTGCATAATTGATTGATAGAACGCTGTACCGGGTGTTTCGGGAATCTTGTTCCCGAAACTAAGTGCGTATCGGGAACAAGATTCCCGATACGCCGGCAAGAATGCTATCAGTTATTTATGCAAGTAGACACTAGGTATCGATTGGCCCAGTCCTAGTGTTTCAGAGAGAAACCCGCCAAACAGAGAATTTCGGGGCAAGATGTGGGGTTTCAAGGCCGAAGTGCTACCGACTGTTTGGCCGCCGCAACACCTCGGAAAGTCCCATTTTACGCCTGGAAAAACGCGAAAACCCCGCCGATTGCTCGGTCGGGGTCAGGTGGTTGAGAGAGTGTTCGAGCTTGTAGACTTGGCTGCCCAAATCGGACATTTGCGCAACATATTCTCTTGTGTCAGCAGATGTCAGCATGATTCGAGATGTGCGCGGTTTCTTCAGAGTATAGTTCTTGCAGCGTCCACGATCTTCTGCACGGATGGAAGCGCGGCTTCCTCAAGGACCGGCGCGCAAGGCAAAGGGGCGTCTTCTGCCGCCACTCGCGCCAATGGCGCATCCAGTGAACCATCGTTCAAGACTCTGCGAGTGCTGCGCGGCGCTTTGCTTGCCCGCTCCTCCCTGGGTTCTAATAACCATGGGCGCCGTGGCCTTCCCGCCGAACATATAACGCATCTTGGCGGCTTGGTTCACTATCTGGTCCATCGCGAATGTCAGAAAGTCGACGTACATAATCTCCGCGACAGGCCTGGCCCCACAGGCGGCGGCGCCCGTCGCGGCGCCTACAATTGCCGCTTCGGAGATCGGCGTATCTATGACGCGATTCTCTCCGAACTCTTCCAGCAGGCCTTTGCTAACCGCATAGGCGCCTCCATGGATACCGATGTCTTCGCCGATGAGGAAAACCATGGGGTCTTGCCTCATCTCTTCGACCAATGCTTCTCTCAACGCATCTCGGTATGTTATCTCTCTCGTGTCGCTCATCACGCGTAAATATCTTCCATAAGTGTATTTGGGTTCGGAAAGGGACTGTTCAGGCCGAACTCAACCGCCTGGTCCACCATTCCCCGAACCTCGCTGTCCAACTGTTCGATCTCATCGGACGTCAGACCCACCATGCACAGCCCTGACATTTGCAACCTCCGCGTCCTTCGGGTGCTGACCGACGATCTTTACCGTATAGCGACCGCTCTTGTTGAGGCGGTCGACCAAGTCGCCGTCCACATCCACAAACACTGCTTCATAGCCGGACTCTGTCGCAAGCTGCGCCAGAAACCCTCGTCCGATCTTCCCGGCCCCGAATATGACTGCCTTCCTGGCCATGAGGCAAGCTACTCAGCCTTTCCAACAAGGTGCTGGATGTTGATCGGCACGTTGTTGAAACACTCGACTCTCGTGCCGAACTTACCGAAGGTGTTCTCGACGACCATGAAGTCGAAGCCCGGAATAATCACGTCATCCCAGTAGTTGCAGACGCCCCGGAGGGCCAGGTCGAGCATGTTTACTATCTGATGTCCGAGCGGTTCCTCCGAGTGACGCGCCTTGAACTCATCTTTGCCGACCATCAGTGTCTTATCCGGGGCATCGCAAGTCTCCAGCACCCGCATTACCTTGGCAAAGTCCTCTTTCATAGCTTTTAGTCGCTCACATTCAACACCACTCATCTGAAAAACCTCCCTGGGTATAGTTGTCCGAAGTCCGAGATCCGAACTTGGACGTCTGACGTTATGTCCGTGTGCTGTCGGTTATGACGTATTCCGCAAGGGCTTCCTGGAGAATCGGAGTTTCGGGATAAGCGTGCCCCTTGTGTATAGAGAATCCCTCCGCGTAATCCACCCCGGCACGCCGTCCGGGTTAACCTCTCGAATCAGAGCGGTGACCGCGGAACGTGTAGGGTTGTCGTCATACACCTGGAGGTCTTTACCACCGAGGCAGTGGTAGGCCCCTCCGAAACATGCGGCGGCGGCAACCGCCTCAGCCATTCGACGCGCGGCAATGACATTCGGCGGTTCCACCATGCTCCCACAGTCGCCGGCAGTGACGACGGCGATATCATAATTATGGATGGAGGCTCAACCACCTCCTATCTTGTCCCGCATTTGAGCGGAAAGATGATCCAGATCATCACAAACTCGGTTTCTTTGCTGGCGAGGCTGCGTGAGTCCCTGCCGAAGATGGACATAATACTAGTCGGCGGATTCTTCTATCCGAAATCGGAACTCACACTCGGGCCGTTGGCGGTGAAAAGCGTCAAGGATACGCACGCGGACAAGGCCTTTATCAGCGCGGCGGGCATCACCGCCGCCGGGGTTTTTAACTCCGATACCCTGGTGGCAGAGCTCCAAAAGGCCATGATCGAGCAATCATCTCACACGGTGCTTCTTGCCGATTCAACCAACTTCGGAAAGACCTCGCTTGTGCGTATGTGCGGGTTCGAGGAGATATCGACGCTGGTGGCCGGCGGCGAGGTGCAAACGGACATCGCTGAGGCTGCCAGGAATGCGGGAGTCAACCCGATCGAGACACCAGCCTGAACATCATTTCGTAGTTCGCAAGCACTCGCGGTGAAATGCCGCGGCCGTATGGCGAGGCCGACGCCATCAACACAAATCCTCTACCCTCGCCGGAAGATACGGCTCGGCGGCGTATTCCGGCCCGTATATGCGGCCACAGGCGACCCTACTCAATCTCGACAATGTTTCTGAAGCGGTTGGAGAACTCCTCAACCCCGTCGGAGGTCACGCGCACGCCGGTCTCCCATCGCAATCCGTACCGGGGTGAGACGAGGAAAGTATCTACCTGAAATGTCATATTCTCCTGCAATGGATACTTCGAGGATGTCTCCATCCAAGGGCGCTCTACTTCGATCATCCCAAGTCCGTGACACGGCCCATAAAGCAGATTGTCCCCATAGCCTTTAGACTTCACGTAATCAAAGAAGTTCACGGCCACCTGGCTGGCGGGCACGCCTGCTCGCATCCACTCCATCGTCTTGAGGTGCGCCTCCAGACCGAAGGAGACAAGGTCCTTCATTTGGGCATCCATCTTGCCCATGCAGATCGGCAGACCGATGCTTGGTGAATATCCCCCCACGCGCGCTCCTATGCTAAACTGCACCAACTCACCTTTTTGTATCACTTTATGGGACGGCCTGCCTATCGCGTGACAACTGTTTGCGCCGGACAGGACATAGGTTGGGTGAGCTTCATATTCGGCTCCATGCCTGTACATTGCTTCTTGGGCGATGCCAACCACCTGAAGTTCAGTCATGCCGGGTTCGATGCGCTTCAAAACCTCATCGACCTCCTCGCCATATCGTCAGGCTCACGTCGTATCTGCTTTTTTTACTATACGTCGGAAATTGGTTTATAATATCCCTAGCAGGGACTTGACAGAAGCCGTTGGTGTGGTATACTGCTATTATACGGCTAACCAACCATGTCCGCAAGAGCGGAGAAAGGATATTTCCTCATTATGGATGGATTGCCTCTATATATTCAAGTGCGCAATAGCATAAAGGAAGGCATTGAGAAGGGCAGTATCAAGGCGGACAGCGCGGGCGTACTGCCCAGCCAGCAGCAATTCGCGAGCCATTTCGAGGTGGGCATAGCAACCGTCAAGAGAGCCATAAGGGATCTCGAAGACATGGGATTGGTGATGAGCCGCCGCGGCAAGGGGCTCATTCTCGACCAGGCATTGCAGAGGACCGTCGAGGATAGCGGAGATGGCAGGCGAATGCCGATTATCGGAGTGGCACGATTTGATACAAACAACAGGAGGAGCAGCCCGTACTTCCGAAGGATTATGTCCGGCATCGAAGCGTTCAGTGATGAGATACATGCGATGCTGCACGTAGTATCTCTTCCCGGTGTTGAAATGGAGATACAGGAAGATGCATATCTCTCCAGCGTGTCGATGCTGAACATGGACGGCATGCTCGATATTGAGTTCTGTATCGAGCGGGTTCATAGCGCGGCTTACAAAAAGGGAAATTCCCTATGTCGCTGTCAATATTCTCGCCGACCGGGGTGAAGTGTGCCATGTCCTGGATTTCGTCTCGGAGAGTTATCAGGTTCTGGACGCAGTCCTGAGCAGGGGGCGCAGAAACGCGCTCATCTTTGCCGGCGAGGAAAGCAAACTGATCTCGTGCCTGAGAGTGTTCGGGTATAAACCCGCGCTTGCAAAACACGGACTGGCATATCGCAGCGAGTATACTGCCTACGAAGACTATGACATAGACCATGCCATTCAGATTGTGCAGGACATACTCGATTCCGGCAAACCGCTTGATGCCGTGGTGGCTTACGACGACATGATGGGCGGCAGCATCCGCGATTTCCTGGTATCCAGAGGTCGCGAAGATATCCTTATCGCCGGATTCGGCAACTTACCGGGCTTCGAGGACAAAGTCACAATCACGACTGATGAGCGGCTTGAAGAGATGGGCTACAACTCCTTGAAGACCCTGTTTGGGATAATGAACGGCGAGAAGCCCGAGCGGACCAAGTTCTGCTACGACCCCATCCTCATCGAACGAGACAGGCCGGGCAGGGATTGAATACCAAAGAAAACACGCTTAGCGCGATACGATACGATAACCCCGAATGGGTCCCCGTCTTCGATGACGGGGTTTGGGAGGCCGTGCAACTCGGGGGCAATTTCAAGTATGAATCGTGGACAGATGACTGGGGAACGGTGTGGCGGACGAGTCAGGATGGGCTTGTGCCTACTGACATCGAACATCCGCTGAACGACATCGGAAAGATCGATACTTACGCGTGGCCGGACCCCTGGAATCTCACGTGGACTGAAGATGACCAGAGACATCTCGATTCCATCGACAGGAAGAAAGTGTTTCTTGGGGGCCTGCACGTCAAGTTCCTTTGCGAACGGCTTTGTGCCGTCATGGGCATGGAGAACTTCATGCTTGCCCTATATGAGGAGCCCGACCGCCTGCAAGAAGTGATCGACCATATAGTCGATTACAATGTACATGTTTCAGGCGTCTCATCGACGTCGGAGTAGACATTCTTCACGTCAGCGAAGACCTCGGCACGCAAAATGCCCTGATGATTTCTCCCGAGATGTTCAGAAAGTTCATACTGCCTGCCTACGAGAGATGTTTCTCGCTACCACGCACGCGCGGAATCATTATCGATTTCCATTCGTGCGGTCATGTCGAAGAGGCAATTCCTGACCTGGTGGCGGTTGGTGTAGACATCCTGAACCCGGTGCAGGCCAGGGCAAATGATCAGAAGGCAATAAAGGCCCAGGTTATGAACAGGACGGCACTGCTGGGCGGCATCGACTCGGTAGTCGTGCTCACCGGCAGCCCAGATGATGTTAGACGCGAACAAGTGCCTGATCGGCGGCATCGATGTCCGTCCGCTCACATTTGGCTCGGTGGAGGACGTAAGAGTTGAAGTAAACAGAGCGGTCGAGCTCGCTCGGGACTGCCCTGGATATGTCATCGCCTGCGCCGACACAATTCCGGGAAACGTGCCGCTGGAAAACGTTTACGCGTATTTCGACGCAGTAGAGCAATGCAGGCACAGAGCAGAGCCCATTAAACATAGCTTCGCACACGGAGGGAACAGCCAGTAATGAATTGGATCGACTGGACAATAATGGCTGTGGCCGTGATCGGGCTCAGACTTGTGAGTATGAGCACCAGGAAGTATGTGAAGGGTGTCGCCGACTTCCTGTCGGCAAACAGGTCTGCCGGGAGGTATCTTCTTACCATAGCCTCCGGCATGGGCAGCATGGGGGTCGTGTTGTTTGTTGCCGGGTTTGAAATGAACTACCAGGCGGGATTCCCTCCGCAGTTCTGGTCGATGATGGGCATACCGGTGGCGACTATCATTATCCTGACTGGCTGGATTTACTACAGGCTCAGAGAAACCCGTGCCCTCACCATGGCGCAGTTCCTGGAGATGCGCTACAGCCGGAGGTTCCGCAAAAACACATTCAGTTCCTAAGATGGTCGATCATCGGAGTGGCGGCGTTCGCCTTCGGGTTCAGTCTTTTCTATAAACCGACGCAACAGATTTACATGTTCCAGGCTATTACAGGTACCATATGGCTGGGTGGATCGGGGGCAGTAATCATCGGCGGCCTCTACTGGAAACGAGGCACCGCCGCGGCGGCCTACTCTGCTTTGATCTTCGGAGCGGTGATGGGAGTCGGCGGCCTGATAGTCCCGGACGTGTACAAGAGCCACTTGCACAGGGACTTCCCTATCAACGGCCAGTTCCTATACCTGTTTGCGATGCTCGGCGCGGTATCCCTCTACTATGTGGTCTCCATGATCACGGGTATGAATTTCGAAAGAGTTCAACCTGCTCAAAATGCTGAACCGGACCGATCACAGCGATCGGGCGGGCCAAGCCCCTCGAGAAACTCTTAAAAGCAGGTGGCAGCAGATCGTGGGTATTACGGAGGAATTCCGTCCCACGGATAAGATACTCGCTGCTGCTTTGGTGATCTGGAACTTCGGCTGGTTCACTACATTTGTTGTATTGACCGTAGTGAATCTGACATTCAAGGCGCCGACCTCCTGGTGGGCTGGATACTGGCATGTCATAGTAATGATGAACTTCGTCATGGGGATTCCCATAACCATCTGGTTCGCAATCGGCGGGTTCAAGGATATCAAGGCGCTGTTAAGGACTCTTGCCACGGCCACCAGGGATCAGACGGACGACGGCAGAGTGGTTCACGATCCCGAAAGTGGACCGAAACAGGTCGAGGTCGCACCGGCCGGAGATGCCTTAGTCGACGAGACTCCAAGCGAAGTGCGGAACTAAAGGAGAAGTTCGGACGAAAAGTCGTATGGGAGGGAAACATCGATGCTCGCCTGCTATACTACGGCACGAAAGACGACATCGAGGCCGAGGTGCGTGCGAAGCTTACTGTCTTTCCCGATGGCGGGTACATCTACCGGCTGGACGGCCCCATAACCGACGAGGCGAGTTACGACAACTACAGGTGGCTGATCGATTGCGTGAAGAAATACGGCGCGTATACCTAGACAGGCTATTCGATTTGATGGAGTGTTTCATTGGAACTGAACTGGCAAGAGTATTTGAAGCAGTTTGATCTCATCTACGAGATGCAAGCCCGTGTCTGGCAGGATGGAATGCCGCTGGGAAATGGTTCGCTCGGGGCGCTCGCCTACGAGCCTTTCCACCCGGAGTGGGTCATCAATAAGAACGATGTCTGGGACTACACGGCATCCGGAGTTCAAATATCATACTATGGATGAAATGCGCCGGATGATCTTGGAGGACAAGTGGTGGTTCACGATAGAGCCGTCGAAGACCGTCGAATGCAAAATCGATGGCGAGTTCGCAGTTGCGCCGGTTGCCGGTGACTTCGACATCTATCTGACCGTGGTGACAAGCCTGGAGGCTGGCGACCCAATGGCGGCGGCACGCGATCGCCTGGCTCAGGCGGTTGCGAAGGGGGCCGATGCCCTCCACGAGGATCACCGCCGCTGGTGGGCCGAGTTTTGGACGAAGAGCTATGCCGGCCTGGATCACCCTTTGTTGGAGCAATTGTGGTATGTCAGCCTCTATAACCTGGCGACGGTTCTGCGAGGCGTTCCCGTGGGCGGATTGTGCGGATTGTGGTATGGTCCGATGGACACGCCGTCGCAAATACTGCCCTGGTGCGGCTACTATACCAACGACTACAATATGCAATTGCCAGTAATGCCGGTCTTCAAGGCAAACCATCCGGAACTCGCCGATGGTACATTTCGGACTCTGCTGGGCATGTTGCCCAATGCCAAACGCAACGCCGAGCGACAATACGGACTGCCCGGCGCCTTCTATCCTCTTTCCACCGACCCGACAGGCGACGACGTCACGAGCGGCCCATATCGCTTCTGCCAGAACAGCGGTCCCTACCACTGCGTGTTCCTTTGGTGGCACTACCTTTATACACGCGACAAGGATTACCTGCGAGACGTCGCTTATCCCATAATGCGTGAGGTGTCGACGTTCTTCACCAACTATATGCAGTGGCATGAGGATGAGGGCCTTTATCATCTTGAGATCAGTCAGAACCCCGAACTGATGTACACGAAGTATCCGGATCCGGTCGACACTCTGGCAAGCGTGAAGTATACGCTTCGTGCGACGGTGGTTGGGGAGATGCTTATGCAAAGCCAGAACGGCATTCTGCGGCTGTTTCCTGCCTTGCCGGAGAAGCGAGATGCGTCCTTCGTCGACTTGAGGGCGGAGGGGCCTACGTTCATATCATCGCAAAGGATCCGCGGGGCAGTTCAGTTCGTGCAGCTAAAGGCCGGAGCCGATCTTACTTGGAGGTTAAAGAACCCCTGGCCGCCGGCAACCTCTGGCTGCTTTCGAGCGCGAACGGAAAGCCCGTGCAATTGCAGGCCGTCGATTACGTGGAGCTGACACTCAAGGCCGGCGAGGAAGCAATCGTGGCGCCGTCGAAGGAGAACCTGGCGGGTACTGAACTGATAAAACCGCGCACGGGCGAACAGGCTCAAGCGCGCCTGATGACGTTCGACGACGGCATGCTGACCTGGCTTGGGAAACCTCAGCCGTCGGTCTATTATGCCGCGCTGGAAAAGGCTCGTGGCGGCGTCGAAAATGATACCAAGGCGGGTTCGCATGATTGAAACTACTCGTTTCGATAAGAAACTTGCGGACGAACTGGATGGCATGCCCGCGAAGGTTCGCCGCCCTGCCTCGTCCCGAAGGAAAGCTGGCCATGGATGGCGACTGGCGGCTGAATCTAATGGGCAGCGACGCCGTCTGTCGTCGTGGAGCCGAATCGCTTCGTGAGTTCCTCCATAAATACTGCCACGTCGAATTACCAGTGGTCTCAGATAAGCCGACGCGATCTCGTGAGGTAAGGTTGGCCTGTCATGGGGTGTCCGGAGAGGGATACGTCATAGGCGTCGAATCTGATGCCGTAGAGGTCCGCGGCGATTCCCCTGCCGGCACGCTTTACGGCGCACACAGGCTCCAGTGGATGATGGGCGTGAATGGAGGCCCCTATCTCGACCTCGGAAACTTCAGAGTCGAACCGGCTGCCGCTGTCAGGATCGCCAGCACTCCCTTCCACCAACCGTTCGATGACGGTGGCGATCCGCTTACCTACAGCGATGGCTATCTGGATATGATGGCGCACTATGGCTACAACGCCCTGCACATGTATATCGACCTCTATGATTATGCTGACGACCTCCCGCAAGCTCCGGAACTCGAAAACCCTGGAGCGAGTGGCCGCATATCCAGAATGGCACAGCTTGCGCGGCGGGCCTCCGAATATAACATCGGAGTCTATCTGCACGTCAATTCCACGAGGAGACAGCAGGATGAGCCGGTATTTCGCACAAATCCTGAACTTAGAGGCGCTCAGTCGTGGGCGATCGGCGCGTACTGCTTCTGCGGCAGCGAACCTCTGACATCCGAGATATATGCGGATATCATAAAGGGAATCGTCCGGCAAGTGACCAACGTCAAAGGCGTGATCGCCATCATTGGTGGAGAATGCCTTTTACACTGCTATACCCGGCCCCATCCCCGCACCCTGGCCGGCACCAACTGCCCGAGGTGCGCGGCACGTAAGCCCTCGGAAGTAGTAGCGGGGCTGGTCAACGCTATAGCCGGGCGGTTATGGGACGAATCTCCGAACGTTGAATTTATCGTCTGGCCCTACAGCGCCCATCTGTGGTCGGAGAGTCCCGACCAGCGGGAACTCATTGGTCTAATCGATAAGAGAATGGGCTTCATGACCTGCTACGAGAAGGATGCGTGGATCGAGGTCGAGGGTGCAAGAACGAGCATATTCGACTATTCGATCAGCTACGTGGGGCCTTCGACGAAATACAGTTCGCAGCGTGACCTGGCGCGCGAGATGGGCCTGCGGTTCTACGCCAAGACGGAGAGTCTCGATTGCCATAGAGATGCTGAACGTGCCGTATATTCCCGCCATGGAAAACTGGCGTGCCCGCTGGCAGGGAATATCGTCCGACACTCCGCGAGGAGTCCTCGCCAATTGGAGATTCGCGGGTTTGACGGGGACCGTGGCGGAAGAGGTCGCATACCGTGAGACCTGGAAATGCGAGAGCGATGAGGATTCTCTCGCCCTTATAGCCAAACGGCTTGCGGGAGAATGCGGGCGGGATAGTTGCCTGGCTGCATGGCGCTCTTTCAGCACGGCATTCAGCGAGTGGCGTTTTGTCCGGGTCTGAGCGGCTTTCCCTACTTTCGGGGCCCCATGTATCCTGGGACCGGCACATCCCCTGCTGCTGCACAGCGAGGAGGGGGCGCGGCTGCCGGGCATTTTCTTTAGAATCGACCCTTGCGCGGGAGAGCTGGGCAATGTTCCGCAAGATGCCGCGGCCGCGACTGACCTCGCATTCCGTCAGCCTGCGTTCTTCGACGACTGCAGGTGGACTCTGCCGCTTGGTTTGGAACGCGTCCACAAGAGTCTTGATGGCGTTTGCGGGCTCTGGGATGTGGGGATCAGCCACTACTGCCGCGCATTGGCGAGTGCCGAGCGTGAACTCAAGCCGGCGCTGCAATTGGAGATCGATGTCGCACTGATGGCTGGAGTGGTCCTGAAAAGTGCGCTGAACCTGGCCCGCTTCCAGCTCGAGCGAAATCGGATCATCAATGGACCGTTTGCCGATGAAGACACTGAAGACAACTGCCGTCGGCTGAAGAAGATAGTCAAAGATGACATTGATAACGCTTTGCTGGGACTGGAGTTGGCAAAGAAACACTACCGGTTCGGATATGGTTTTACATACGGCAGGGCGTTCGACGCGGGGATGATAAAAGCGAAGATCGACTTCACCCATCGCGTGCTTCTGCCGGACATAGATAAATTCTACGACATCTTGATCAGCCACGCCTTTGCCAGGCCGTTTATCAATGAGGAGGGTGACCAAGAATGAACCCTTATATTGTATTGGGTTTCGACATGGAAACGGATATCGGCAGTTGGACGCCCTTTTATGAGGGACTCGTGCATGGGACACCGAAGCTGTTGGAGGTGTTGGACAAACACTGTGTCAAAGCTACTTTCTTATTCACAGGTGATTCCGCGAGAACCCATCCGGAGATCGTAAAGCTGGTGAATAATGCCGGGCACGAGGTAGGGTGTCATTCGCTTTATCACGAGACGATTGGCGATGAAATATTCCCTATCCCCGGAGTAAAGCCTCTCCTGCCACAAGAGTGCTTCCTAAGGATACAGATTGCCACTGACATAGTGGAGGAGGTCCTTGGAGACAAAGTGACTTCATTCAGAGCCCCAAGGCTCTGGGGAATACCGCGATGATCAATTCCTTGGAGGCCTTAGGCTACACGGTCGACATGTTCGTACCCGATGTATTTCTATGAAAGCAGGCTCGTCCCGTACCATCCTAGCCGCGAGAACTGGGTCTCGGAGGGGGACCTCAAGATTCTGGAGATCCCCAACTTCGCGGGACATGACAGTCGCAAGCAGCGACCCCTGCAAAAGAGACCGAGATCAGTGGCCGCTCTTTCGGACCCAGGGAGCCGAGGCACTGACGGTCCATATCGAAAACATGATCGAGTTCTATGCGCGGAGAAAACTTCAACCCACATTCTGCTTTTATCTGCATCCCTGGAAATTCCACGAAATGCCACAGGGACCGATTCACTTCGGCGAGGGATCGGTGATCCCGGACCCGTTTATGGTCAAGAATTGCGGGGCCGTCGCTCTGGCTCAATTGGACAGACTTCTGACTATGCTGCAAGATCGGGAATGTCGTTTCTTTGCAGCCAGGGACTTGGCGGCCGTCGTATAGAGTCAATTCTTGGTCTTGCCGGGTACCGTTGATACGTTGTCAGGTTGTGGCTATTATGCTTCGCTGCGTATCACCAGCAGCGCGTAGGTGTCCAGTTTGTCGAAAAACACCTTTATTGTTCCATTCTCCTCAACAACGCGCCACACCGGATCTTCATCAGTTGGTGGCGACAGCACCTCGATTTCGCGAGACGCGCCAGGGATGCGGATTTCCACACTGCAATCCTGCTGCGGTTCGGGACGCAGGTTAACCAGGTGCACCAGCATTCTCGCCTGTGACTCCTGCATAAGGAACTCCGCCAGCATACCTCGCTCTGCCCGTACCCGAACCCGATCTCGACCGTCCATCAGCCAATCGATGGCTTTGTTGATATCGTCGGCGCACTCGGGAACCACCCAATTCGTGTAGTCGAGGCCGAAGTTGAATACGCCATTCGGACAAACCATCGATGGCTGCGATGCCGGATCGACGATTTGTGGGATATACGCCGCGCGACCCTTACCATAGTTGACGGTCGTAAGCGTTGAGCTTACCGTCGTCGTCACAGCAGCACTGATCTGCCCGGAGGGGGCGTCGGCGACGCCCTCCGAGGCAACACACTTAGCGGTCGCCTGGCCGCAGGTCAGGTCATTGGGCATGTCTCCTCCGTATACAAGCCGAGACCCGAACGCGGCGACCGAGACAGGCCGCAGACCGATTATGTTGTTGACGAGATCGAGATGATCGGTCGCCTTCTGAAGCAGCAGTCCGCCCGTATTCGCGCTGGTGCGCATCCACTTGCGGAAATAATTGTCGCCGTAGTGCGCGTTATTCACATACTGGACAGAAACCACCCTGCCGATATCGCCGTTGCGCACGTGATCTCTCGCGGAATTGGAGACAGGAGATCCCCGCAAGCTGAGGTTCACGGTGACTACTTTGGGATAATCTCTCAGCAGTCTCCAAACACTCTCCACGTCATCCTCGGTGATAGCTATCGGCTTCTCCAGAAAGATATTCAGCGCCATGTTTTACACACAACTCAACCGCCTTTGCGTGCGCGTTGCAGTAGGTTGCTATGATAACGGTATTTATGTCCTCTTTCTCGAACATTTCTTCCGGATCGGCGTAATATGGCAGATCGCGAAAATCGGGCCTCAGGGTCAAGTCTCGTGTTCTAAGATCGCCGAAATACACCGAACCATCGCCATCAAGGTAGCCACTCGCCACTTTATCGAATGCGCTTCGATCTATATCGGAAAACGCAACGCAGCAACCCGGCACATATCTCTCCAAATGAACCATATGCCCGGTCCCGGCCGCGCCGGCTCCGATACAGGCTACCTTTAGTTTCTCTGTCATTGTAAATCCTCTCTGTACAAGGGATGCCGTTTTCCGTTGGGGATATCACTGAATGCAGGGCCACGCATTAGTATTCCCCCACGCGAATTTTTTCTGATCGAGTGTATACCCGGTGAACGTGTTAGGGTTCCAACCGTTCCACCTTGGTGCAGTCAACTTCGGCCGCCATTGTACGTGGCAGTCCACGAAAGCCAAGTTATATCCATTGTTGTGTATAGGATTCGTTGCGTTAGGCCACCAAGCCGGCTGCTTTACTGTACCTGCCGAAATGAACATCGTGCCCTCTACGTACCTGGGTACCACCACTGTCGGTAGGGTATGATTGATTCTCCGGCTTCTGCTCGACAAACCACCAGCATTTCGTAACGTATGGTATATTGGACATGGTTGTCTGAGCCCAATCCTCACCAGCACAGATCCATTGGTTGATCGCATAAGTTGTTGTGCCCTGTTCTCCTGCCCAATTCGGGTTGCTTGGACAAACGAACACTTGGTGGTTCTTGCAGTATGGTTGCAGCCCCACCACTAGAGTTCCCTGCACCGCGACGTAGTCTCCGTTGCTTAGAGTGTTTGCGCCATTGACGTGGATGACGACTCCGGAGCCATCATCGATATCGAATGCACTGGCAGTGGCGTTGCTGACTTTGCCCCACAGCACCCACATGTAGTTGGGCGCGATCTGAGTCATTAGCGTGCCAAGCACTGCCTTGTTGCTTGCTCCCATCACCTCTGTCGGCAGAGAAGTTTGTGTTCCGTTCAAGACAAACGAAACGCCGTTGTTATACTTGAACAGATCACCCGTGCCGCCGGGCAGAGTTAGCGTGAGAGCATGGTTAGTCAGACTAACTATTTCCTGCTGGCCCGTCGTCCGATTTAACCTAAGCAGAGAGCTTATGGTGGAATCGAAGGTGACGGTGAGGGTCAAAGTAGCCTGGGATGACAGTAGGTTCGACGCGTGATACAGGTTGGTGAGCATGGAAGTGACGCCTGACCCGCGTCATCCGTGAAGAACCCTATCAGCCCATCCTTGTATGTTCCTGCCTGCCCGGCATTCACTTGTACGTTGGTGATATGGCTATCTCCGCCGGCGCCGCCGGCCCAATTGGTTAGACCAGTTGGAGTGGCATCCGACCCGGGCACAAACCTAAGATCGCCGCTGGTAAGGAATCGGAGTGACTGGCCAAGGTTGGTGATCTCCGGGTTCATGCTCTGGACGTAGGAGGACCGAGCAGTGGGACTCGTCCCTACCAGACCATAATACCCAGCGGCCGAATTGGTGTCATATATGCAGTAGCCAAGCCCGGTATATCCCGCGGTAAGAGAGGAAAACGCCTGCATCCTCATTTCGGATTCGCTTGGCATGCGTGGATATCCAGCAGCCGCACAGGTGAAGCACTGCATATAGGACCAGTAAGGGACGTGCTGCTGTAAGGCCTCCTGGCGGAAAGTCGTCAACGCGCCGAAGAACGTGTTCACGTCCGTGGCGCCGCCACTCTCGAAGGGATAACAGTCATACATCAACACGTCCGGCTTCACATAATTGAAGAGGTCGCTGAAGTAGCTCGACGATGCTGTATAGGGGCAGTTGGCGTAACACATCGAGTTTGGCCTATACGTATTTAACCATTCGGCAACGTCGCCGGTCTGCGGCAGATCCGCTTGCGGCGTTTCTTCAGCTATGTCGTAGGCGTGATTGTCTCCCTCGCTGGTGATGGCGGCCACATCCGCGGCGACCAGGGACACATCCGTGTTTCCAACATCGCCAATACCCGGCTGCAAGGACGGTTGTCGATGTCGATGTAGCCATTGACAATTACCAGTTGTCCCCCGAGACCCTGGCGGAACGCTTGCCCATCCTGAAGAAGCGGATATCCGCTCTGCACGAGGCCGGGATAACCGCCGGAATCAACTCCGGAGCCACCATCGGGCACGGTGGAAACATGCTTGGCGCCGAACGCCTTATGGACCTGGATTGGTGGCACGATGCCGACGGAAACGAAGCTGTGGGAGAAATGATTGATTATCGCAGAGGCCATCGCTTCCTGGAGCATCCGTTCAACGGAGAGCATGCCGGAAGCATCAATGCGCTGCGAGCCGCGTTCCCCACATATCGCCTGCTCGCGAACCGAGACATCTATGAGGGAGTCACGGAGTTCGTTTCGTGGACGGGCCGGCGTGTGGCGGGCGGCATTCTGGCTCCTAAGAAAGCTGTCCACTTTGGACGAGAGAGCCACGTATTGGAACGCGACGTTTTCTTAAGCGATATGAGTGGGCAACCCCCACTGGGGGCTCCTAAGAAAGCTGTCCACTTTGGACGAGAGAGCCACGTATTGGAACGCGACGTTTTCTTAAGCGATATGAGTGGGCAACCCCCACTGGGGGCTCGGAAGGATGGGAAAAGCCGTAGCGTCATACTTCCTCACGTGCTCAGCGTGAAAGAATGCTATTGGACCGGCATTATGAACACCCAGTAACAGGCATCTCATCAAACGCGCCCTGGAATATGTTTTGGGCAGTCCCCTCACCCTCGATGTAGATGGACCGCCCAGGATCGCTCCATTCTACTTCGATCGCGCATTGGACGGCGCCGTGATCATCAGTCTGCTCAACGGATGCTACGGCGCTGCCGCTTATCAAGCTGGATGCTTCAAAGATCGACCAAGAAGGCTTTGTCATCCGCACTTCTGGAGAGCGACTTCTGATCTGCGGGGGCAGCCCAAGGGGAACGATGTATGGCGTGTATGATTTCCTTGAGCGCGAAGTCGGCTGCAGGTGGTACTTGGCTAAGTTCACCTTCGTTCCCAAGAAACAGACCCTGCGCATTGGCGCTATCTACCGAAAAGACGCCCCAACGTTCGAGTATCGAGAGGCCTGGTATACCGATTCGGAGACACCGGTCTTTGCGGCCAGATGCCGGCTCAATGGCGTTAACTGCCACCCAGGAATCTGTGTGCCCGGCGGAAATATCACGTATGCTCCGGGGTATGGTGTCCACACGGCGTTCGCGCTTCTGCCGCCCAGCAAGTACTTTGCCGCGCATCCGGAGGTACTATGCCCTAAACGGCGGCAAGCGCGTATCCAACACGCAGATATGCTGGACAAATCCCGACGTTGCACGAATCATAATCGAGGAAGTGCGAAAAACGCTGAAAGCGCACCCCGCGGCCAACATAATCAGCATTTCTCAAAATGACGGAGAAGGACCTTGCGGGTGCGACAGATGCAAAGCAGTGGTTAAACGCGAAGGTTCTGAAATCGGCCCGATTCTGCAGGTAGTCGAACCAGGTGGCCGATGTTGTGGCAAAGGAGTTCCCCGGAGTCATGGTCGACACCCTTGGGGTGGGTTGCGTTTCCTTTTTGCCATATAACATGGGCGTTTCGGGAATCTTGTTCCCGAAACTAAGTGCGTATCGGGAACAAGATTAAGTGCGTATCGGGAACAAGATTCCCGATACACCGGCAAGAATGCTATCAGTTATTTATGCAAGTAGACACTAGAACAACGAGCGCGCATGGGGTATCAAAGCCCTGTCGGCTGGGCATCATTCCGAGCATGTTACAATAGTGTAATGGAGCGTGCAATCTCGAATGGAGAAGTGGCGAGCCAACTGGAGCACAGGATCGCCGAGATAGAACAGCATCTTGCTGCGTTGGATGCCGAACGCGTGCAGCTGGCCTATGAGTTGGACGCGCTTCGGAATCAGTTGCAGGCCGAAAGAGAGCGAGTCCTTCCAATAACCTCGTTCCCAAACGCACCTGTCAAGAACAGATCTCCGGCGGACGCGAAGATCACCCTCATCCGCAGGCTGTTCAAAGGCCGCGAGGATGTGTATGCCAGACGCTGGGAAAGCGCCAAGACAGGCAAGTCCGGTTACCAGCCAGCCTGCCGGAACGAATGGGCAAATGGCCTGTGTGATAAACGTCACGTCAAGTGCGCCGACTGTCCTAATCGTGAGTTCATTCCCCTCACAGACTCAGCGTTGAAAAACCATGTCGCGGGCCATGAGCGACCAGGCGACAGCAACTCCCGGAGCTTCGTTATCGGAGTCTATCCAATGCTTGCCGGTGAGACCTGCTGGTTTCTCGCCGCTGACTTTGATAAGACTTCCTGGCAGGAGGACGCGGTAGCGTTCCTCGAAACCTGCAGGGTGCACGGTGTTCCAGCCGGGCTCGAGCGTTCGCGCTCCGGCAATGGAGGCCACGTATGGGTGTTCTTTGCCGAGCCTGTTCCCACAAGCCTGGCTCGACAGCTTGGGGCATTTCTTGTCACGGACACGATGAAACGCAGGCCCGAGATCGGCTTTGATTCCTACGACCGATTCTTTCCCAATCAGGACACGCTTCCCAAAGGCGGGTTCGGGAACCTCATCGCGCTGCCGTTTCAGGGGGCCGCACGCAAACAAGGCAATACTCTGTTTCTTGATGGGCGTTTCGTTCCGTATGGTGATCAGTGGGCCTTTCTCTCATCATTGCAGCCGATGAGTCGTGATCACGTGACTTACATTGTCGAACAGGCGCAGAGACGCGGCGAGATCACCGGAGTGAGAATGGTCGTGACCGATGACGACGAAGATGAGCCGTGGAGCGCCCTTCCATCACGCAGGCTGAGCGAAGTCCCGATACAAGGCCCGCTGCCGGAAAGCATTGAGCTGGTTCTCGGAAATCAGATATATATTGAGAAAGAGGGTTTGTCACCCGAGCTTAGAAATCGCTTGATCCGTCTGGCCGCATTCCAGAACCCCGAGTTTTACAAGGCGCAGGCTATGCGCCTGCCCACGTTCGGCAAGCCAAGGATCATCTCGTGCGCGGAGGACTTCTCTAGACACATCGCGCTTCCGAGAGGATGCCTGGACGAGACCGTCGATCTGCTTCAAAGCCTTGGCGTTAGCGTAACGCTACGCGACGAAAGATTCACTGGGTCAGCGATCAGGGCAGGGTTCATTGGACAACTCTCGGCGGAGCAGGCTGAAGCTGCCGAAAGATTGTTGGCCTCGGATAATGGAGTCCTCGCTGCTAGCACGGCCTTTGGCAAGACAGTTGTCGCCATCAATATTGTTGCACAGCGAGGTGTGAACACACTTGTTCTGGTCCATCGGCAGCAGTTGCTCGACCAGTGGATATGGACGGTTGTCCACGTTTCTCGACATTGACCCGAAGCAGATCGGGAGGATCGGAGGCGGCAAGCACAAACCGACAGGGGTGATTGATGTTGCCTTGCTGCAAAGCCTCTGCAAGAAAGGCACAGTCGATGACATAGTTGGCGACTACGGACACCTGGTGGTAGACGAATGCCACCACATTTCCGCGAGCAGTTTCGAGCAGGTGGCGCGGGCGTGCAAGGCACGATACGTGCTTGGGCTCTCGGCTACACCAGTGAGGAAGGACGGGCATCATCCCATCATCTTCATGCAGTGCGGGCCGATCCGCTACAAAGACAGCGCCAGAGATCAGGCGGCGCTGCGGCCTTTTGAGCACAAGCTGATCGTGCGCAGGACCGACTTCGTTCTGCCTGCGGAGTTGGCTGTCCAGGCGAAACCTCCGATTCAAGACACCTATTCCGCCATCATCGCGGACAATCGACGTAATCAGATGATTCTTGATGACATAATAGCGGCTGTCGAAGAGGGCCGGTCTCCCGTCGTAATAACCGAGCGAACGGAGCATCTGGAACTGCTTGCCGCCCAGCTCGACAAGGCGGTCAGGAATGTCATTGTGCTCAAAGGAGGGATGGGAGCACGGCAGCGCAAGGTGGTCATGGGGCAGTTGGCTGAAATTTCGGAAGAGGATGACCGCATCATCGTCGCCACGGGTCGCTACCTCGGTGAGGGGTTCGACGACGCCCGGCTCGACACCTTGTTCCTGACCATGCCGATCTCCTGGAAAGGCACCCTGTCTCAATATGCCGGTCGGCTGCACCGGCTTCACGCCAACAAGAAAGAAGTCCGCATCTACGACTATGCCGACCTCAACGTTCCGATACTGGCCCGAATGCACGATAGGCGACTCAAAGGCTACCGGGCGATTGGATACGTGCAACCGCGCTAACGAGTTTTTTGTAGCCTGTCAGCGAGTTGTCGGAAAGTGTCTTCGGGCAAAAACTCACGCGCCGAGTCAAGCAGAACGCCGCGGACACCGTAGTCATCCCATCTGCATAACACGAAGATCCGTTCAGCAAGCCGCGCCTTGTCGGGATAGCCCGAGGCATATCGAACGAGCAGATCCCGAGCGAAACAATCGAACACGCCACCAATGCAGCCGCAGGAGTCGTCATACTGCTCGAAGATACACCGGTCGACCTCGAAAAACGCGAGCATCAGATCGGTTCCTGTCTCCGGATCATCGCATCCGGCTTCAAGGTCCGCGAGCATCCGCTCCAGTTCATCGGCGAAATCTGAGGCGCCGCGCCAGTCGATGCACCGATTTGCGCTCCTGAGTTCGGCCAGCTTTGACTTGAAGCGTTCGACATTGTCATTCGGGCTTGCGGTCATTCGACTTACGATATCATTGGCTTCGCTATTTAGTTTTGCCAGCTCGATCAGCGCGTCGGCAAGCCGCTCGGCACCCAACTCAACCAGACGTTCGTGTGCATTCCCGTCGTTCATGTGGACAAGCCAACCTTCGTGTTTCGTTATCTTCCTGGAAAGGATCGTATTCCTCCCACATTAGGCCATAGGGTGCCCCGCCCGAAGTATAGCCTGCAATGAATGAGAACTGGTCGTTTTGATCGCCTTGATCAATTGTGTGTTCCGAGGTGCGCAGAGCCCTCTTCTTGGCCCTGTCATCGGAGAATAGTCTCGCTTCGCGACGGGCTGCCGCGATCATCTCTTCCGAGATATCGACACCGCACACCTTCATCTCCACCAGCGCGCATACCTTGTCCACCCCGAACCATCGGCGATAACCACGAACGATGTCCTTTCCTGGATAAGTTGTCATCCAGACACGAGCCGCCTGTAGACGCTGCTGTCGTTTCATTCGCAGCCTGCGCGGCGCTTTTTGCTTCCTCTTCATATGAGTTTGTCCTTAGATCATTCCAGCTTTGACCAGCGAACTCTACCTTAGTTAAGGTCGTAATGTCGAGCGCCAGTGGCGCTTTCGCACTGACCGGAAAACATGCTACAATCATCGCGGATTATCAGACGAATACCAAAGACACCCCAGCTAATGGCGTGTCCCCGCCACGCGGCATTCCGCAGATAGTTCGACGATCTCGCCGAGCGCTCGCCATATTTGCCGGTGGCGCCACGTGGGAAGAGGTGACCATTATGCCAATGCAACCATTCTTTTCAAAGTTTCCAGATCTGGCGGCACGTGAGACGAGAACGCTAACCTTTCAGGGCAAGGGTGATATGCCCTCAGGCGAATATGGCTTCGTCGAGTGGGTACTGCAACGAAATCGACTGTGACTGCCGTCGGGTGCTGATCCAGGTGCTTTCACCTAACACCGACGACAAACCCTGGGCGACCATCGGCTACGGATGGGAAAGCCCGGAGTTCTACCATAAATGGGCCATGGAGAACGTGGAAGGCCGGGGTGTACCTTGATCCATTCAATGCTCAGACAGGGTATTCGGGCAAGTTGCTGGAGCTTTTCAACTACAACGTGGACAACGACCAGGCTTACGTCGAACGGTTGAAGCGGCATTATGCCATGTTCAAGGAGTCTCTCAAGGAAGAGAATCAGTCCACTCGGAGCCCGTTATCAGGGGAGCTGACGCGGGTAGAAAGCATTCCTGCCGACAAAATCAGCATCAGCGGTGAAGCGAGATACATAGTACAATGTGGCGTAGCCTGCGACGCTCGGGTAGTCTCGCTGATGGGACTGGTTTTCTTTTCGACGGAAACCGGCGACGCCTGGATGCTCGATATCCAAGATGGTTATGCCATGTGCCTGGCTCACGGAGGTGATCCGTTGGATTACAGCATTCTGGAAACAGACACAAAAGTGGAGATTCCCTGGGATAGCCAATACCGAATAGAAGGCGAACGGTTCATAGTTGACGATGGTGACGGCAAAATCACCGAGTACCTGGGATACCCGGTGCAAGCCATCGCGCAGGCGGCAGGCGCTTCGGCGACACGGACATTGATCCCAAACAAGACACAGCAATTCGCGACTTCGCGCCGCGCGAATGCGATAAGCAAGGCCGAGAAAACATGCCGTAAGCGCATGAGAAAACTGAATCAAAAGAAGCGTAAGTGATATGCCACGATTCATAGGCAACACCATAACATTGACCGTGCAACCTTGATGCGATTTGAGGTGATGATGATGGAAAAGGACCAAGTCCGAGAGGAACGTATTGAAAACGAGATTATCGTGGATTCCTACGGCCCTGAGGAACAAGCAATGGGCTGGTACTATTATCTCGAAGAGAAGCTGGAATTTCCATTCGAGGCAAAATGCATAGTGAAACGCACAACGTCTCCTTTGAAAGCAGGCGAGGAAGTGCGCGTGGTTGGTATCCCTCCAGAGGAAGACTGCTACCACGAGATGTTTGTTATGATAGAATGGCAGGGCCGAGAGTTGGGAGTACCACTTTCTCAGATTGAGCCAGTCAATGTGGGCAAGGGCACGAAAACCGCCGTGGAGGACTGGCATTACTGGGTGGCAATGGGATATGAACTCGCATAAAACGCGCGCAAGAGCCGTGTTCGCTTCGGTATCGCGCCACCTCGCCGTGCCGGGAAACGTGCGCCTGCGCACGGAGAGCTTCGGCGCAGTAGCGTTCGATAAGTTGACTGGCACGATGGTGGAACTCGACCCGGATGCAATGACGATGTTGACGCGCATTCGCGGCGCGGGAACCATTTCCGAGGATGAGATCATTGTCAGTTCTCCGAACCATGATGACGTTCGTCAGGTTGTTGAGCGCCTGTTGGACCTGGGAATACTGGCCGTTATTGCGCCCGGTTCTGTGGCTGACATAGAAGCAGTCGGCACACGATCCAACGACGAATTCATACCGAGCTGCCCGCCGCCGAGTCCACGCTTGACCGCGCCGGAGACGGTGCATTGGGCCATAACATATCAGTGCGAACAGAAATGTCCCGATTGCTATGCCAGACGGCATGTCACCCTTCTTGGCGGCGAGCTCGATACGAAAGACGCGCTGCAGGTAGTGGATAAGCTTGCAAAGTGGGGAGTGTTCCAGTTGGCAATCGGCGGCGGAGAGCCGCTTCTTCGGCCCGATCTTCCTGCTATCTGCGAACACGCTCACCGACAGGGCCTGGTCGTCCACGTTACCACCGGATATCACGATGTGACACCTGAAATGCTTCGAAGTCTGAAAGGGTGTGTCAGCGTTCTGCAGATCGGAGCAAAACACGAAAAGCTATTGGCTGATTCCGCTTCCGAATTTGGCAAGCTGACAGATACTGTCTGTGGCGCTCGCGTTATGGGTATCGCTATCGGGGCGAACATGATGTTGTCCAACACTGTAATGACGCATTTCAGCGGACTTATCGAGCTTCTTGTTGAATGTGGCATGGACAGGATCACGCTGCTCCGCTACAAGCCTCCGGCCGATCAGTCTCGGTGGCGTTCGGAGAACCCTTCGCCTGAGGCCTGGCTCGATTTTGAGCGCCGGTTGCCTGATATGTTGAGGCGCTTCGCTGGGGTTGTTTTCCGAATTGATTGCGCCTTCGGCTTTCTGCAACGCAATCTCATACCCGCTGACGCGGCGGCGGCAGGTATACGTGGGTGCGTGGCCGGCGACCGAATACTTGCGCTGACACCGGACGGTAATGTGTTTCCTTGTTCGCAGTTGGTGAACTCAAGCACTCGGGCAGGTAACATAATAACCGATGATGCGGAGGAAATCTGGGTGCACTCGAAAGTAATGTGTAATAGCCGCGCTTTCCGTCAGAGCGGGGCATTCAGGGAAAGCCGGTGCGGAGCGTGCGGCGCGAACGAACTCTGCGGAGGGTGCAGAGTTTTCGCCGATGACAGACTCGGGGCCGACCCCGGCTGCCCGGAATCCATTTCACCAGGAGGAGAGTCATAAAGATGAGAATAATCAGCGTGCGGCGCGGATTCACATCCGACCACGACTCGACGTCATACGAGTTTGCGGCTATAGACAAGCCGTTGGACAGGGAAGCACGAAGCAAGGTATCAACGCTTTCGAGCAGGGCAAACCCTACGAAGAGAACGGCAAAGTTCGTTTACAACGTAGAGGGTTATGACATTCCCGGTGGTTGGGAATCGCTGATGTGCAACTACTATGACGTGATGCACAGCAACGACTACGACTGGGTAACGCTGGCAATGGCGTTCAACGCGCCTGAAGGGCAGCAGGAAGAAATAGCAAAGTACGAGTTCTATGGCGTTGAAGACATGGGCGTCCGCGTCTCCACATACGACAGCCGGGTAATTGTCTCAATCCAGTGCATGCTCGATCCAGGAGGTACTCGCGGATTTGGAAGAAGGCTACGAAGAAGAAGAATTGGAGGACGAAGAGGAAGAAACCGAAGACACAGGCTATGAACCTGACGACTCTCTCCTCAATCTGCTCACTCAGATCCGCAAACAACTAATGGATGGTGACTACCGAATGCTCTATGCCGTTTGGGAGGAATATGGAGCAGAAGATGAAGAAGAACAAGATGAGGAGTTCGAGAAGCCTCCGGCACCGCCGGAAAAGCCAACTGGAACCCAGGTTATCGAACGGCTCCGAAATATGCTGACGGCGCCTTGATTACAGCAGAGTTTCTCGGTTACGCGTCGTACGATAGAGCAGCAGAGCCGGGGTACCTGTAGCGGGAGTGGGCTGCCGTGAGAAAGTTGAAAATTGATCTCTCCGATCTCGAAATGGCATTTACGACGGAGCAGACGTTCGGCATGAATTACTATCTGGATCTGGAATCCGGCAAAGTAATGATGACCACCGAGGACGACAGGCGCGCAGTTGATGATTTCCTCGAAGAGCTGGGCGCCGAAGCAGATGACAGTGAGATCGATGCAAAGTTTGAAGGATGGCTGGAAGAGTATGGTTGCCCGGCTTGGCAGGTGGACAACATACGTGATGCGTTTCTGATTGAGCGCGAGTTTCTGG
This sequence comes from uncultured bacterium, assembly GCA_963823885.1. Classification (GTDB taxonomy): domain Bacteria; phylum Armatimonadota; class UBA5829; order UBA5829; family UBA5829; genus CAWGNL01. The sequence continues at coordinate 67,130 of CAWGNL010000067.1, read as the reverse complement.
ACCGCTTCATTCACGTTCCCAAGCAGGAGTCGCGCAACGGCTACGACGATATGGCGGATTTTGCCGAAACCGTCACCAATCATCGTTTGCGGGAACTGCTGTTCGCTGCGCTCAACGGCAAGGGACCATTTCGTCGCTTCAAGGATGTGCTGGCAGAGTTATCCCGAACAAAGAGAGCGCTACTTCGAGTTCAGTAATCAGCGCACCAGAGAGAGAATTCTGGAATGGCTGACTGACGAAGACATCGAATTGGACATCTGATATCGGCAGTTTACACACTCACTAATCCACCACTTTATGGAACAACGCGGTTGACAAACTGGGATGAACAAGTACAAGTATCTGTTGCCAGGGATGTCGCAACGATGCTTGGCGTCCGCAATGAAGGGTTTGGGGTGGGTTGTGTTTCCTTTTTGCCATATAACATTGAGAGCAAAAGCGCCGGTGCAAACGCGTTCCCGGAAGGTGCTTCGACCGAAGTATCTTCGCAAACCAAAGACTCTGGCCGAGCATTTGAGAGACAGAATAAACGACCTCGGCATTTCGGAAGAGGCGTGCGCCAGGACGCTTGGCGTTGAACTCGCCACGGTTAGTGATTGGCAAAGCGGGAGGGTGACTCCTACCGTGGAGCAAGTTCCTGCGATTATCGGGTTCGTGGGATACAACCCTTTTGATGTCGGCGCCGAATTTGCGTGATCGTCTAATTGTTTTCCGCAAGACCCTTGGTCTAACCCAAAAGGTTCTGGCCGAAAGTCTCGGCTTTTGTCGTAAGACTGTATGTTGCTGGGAGACCGGCAAGAGCTTGCCGCCACAAGATTATCTTTATTTATTGGAGTCTGTGCTGCGCCCCAGGACGTAACGCCGAAGGATGCCCTCGATCGGGCTGAGCAACGGATATTAGTTTGACACCAGCTTTCTTGAGAACCGCTTTGATCGTGAGGTGGTCTTTTGTGTTTCGAGCCAGCCGGTCTGTTTCTTGCACTACAACCGCATTGATACTACCGTCCAGTACACCCCGAAAGAAGCTCTTTGAGAGCTGGCCTATCCAGGTATCTGGCGCTCTTGCCTTCATCGCGGTAAACGCCTGCCGCACGATAATGGTTACGTTCCGCGAACTCGCAACATAGCTTCTCCTGGGCATTAGGGAATAGCCTTTGTCTGCCTGTTCCTCGGTAGAAACACGGCAGTAAATGAAACAGTTTTGCATAATCGACTCGGGATTAGCGGGCGGGCGAGGCAACCGTGGATTCGTCGTATTCGTCCAGACGTGTATTAACGACCAGGATGCTTATTCCGTGGTGATCCAGGATGGTTATTATTGCGGCATAGTCAGCCAGGCTGAGATCTTGGTCGCCCGCGATCATAACAATATGCACGTCACCGTGCTTTGCGAGGTAGCGGCGAAGGGTCAAGTGTCTGGCTTTCCTGGCAGATTCAACGGATTCTTCCTCGTCGGAAATGGGGTCGAGGATATTCCAACTGTTGAGTCTGGCGTGTTCTTCCATCATCTCGATCTGATCGGCAATGGATAGGGATTCCGGCGCACGTGTGCCTTTGGATGCCCGAGCATATATGAGGCAGTTGGTCATAGGGGCCTTTCGTTATTAAGCCGTGCAGGGGTGGTGGGCACGGCATTACTTTGCTTGCAATAATTTAGAATGGAAGCGTGGAAACAGCTTTCATCCGCGATCATGTACATAACATTACGGAAATGCCTGTCAAATTTCGCCGGTGAGAAAAAGGTCGCATCCACTGCTTCGTGCTTGCAGTTAGAGACTACCCCATCCATTGAACCGAACAAGACGGGACGATTTGACGGATGAGGCAAAATCTCGCTCTGTACAGACAAAAAGGGCAGTGCAGCTCCGGCCACTATACCCGACTACACTGCCCCCCATCTTGAACTATATTCTGCTTTTTACCGCCATCTCAGCCTCAACGCAAAGCCCGCCATTGTGACCACTCCACTGATAAGAAACAGAGCGGAGGATGGCTCGGGAACGGTGTTTTCCCAAAGGACCGCGTGGTCATTGCCCGACAGATCGGTAGCATAGCCGACAACCCAAGTGTTTCCACCCGAAGTGTAAATGCCTGTTGCTTCGGAACCGGAGTACACTCCTGCTGGCAAGAACGCGCTCGAGTCTACCCAACTCTCTGCTGTCCCGGTCCATAGGCCCATGCTCTGCGTTGTCTGTATCGGCCCAGCCCCCTGTTGGCCGTCACATACGCCCAAGGCTTTTGAGTAACGCGCCGTAGCTGGGTTTAAATCAACCCAGCTTGCTGCAGTGCCCTTCCAGAGTGCGGCGTGTTCAAGTGAGGTGAATTCAATGCTCGGGCTGGTCCAGCCGACTTGCTCACCATTCGAAACTCCCACAGCTTCCGATATCTTTGCCCTGCAGGGTTCAGGTCCACCCAACTCTCCGCAGTTCCGCTCCAAAGGGCAGCCTCGAAGTCACATTGGCCGACCTCTCGACCGTCGCCCATGGCGAGGGCGCGGGACGCACTCACTCCAGGCGGGTTGAGGTCCACACAGCTTGTCGCAGTGCCGTTCCATAGGCAGGCGTAAGGAGGTGTGGCTAGAGTGCTGTGAACCTCACCTACCTGTTGCCCTCCCGATGCGCCCCAAGCGAACGACTCCATCGCCCCGATTGGGGTGAGATTAACCCAGCTTGAAGCAGCCCCCGTCCACATACCGGCGCGCGCAACTACTCCATCAGAGACGTAACCCACTTGCTGACTGCCGGAGTAGCGCAGGCACGCGAGTCTGATACTCCGCTCGGATTGAGATCTGTCCAACTGAAGGTGTCCGCCGTCCACGCGCCAGCGTGTTCGCCGCCGCCGATCTCTGCCCATCCCACTAGTTGATCACCGCAGATGCCAAGGACTTCCGAGCCAGCGGAACCGGCGGACCTGATGTCCATGGCCGTCCAGTTCGCCAAGCAAGGCAGATCAGCGGTTATGAGAATCAGACATGTCTGCGAAAAACAAGGCTTTCATCTTTTTACCTCCATAGTTTTATCCCTTTGGCTCTAAATATCGCATAGACTGTTTTACTCAAATCATCTGAGCGCAGGAATGAAGAGACGACCGGCGCTCGGGCAGGGTCAAAGTGGCCCTCAATGCGCCCTATTCGCCCGTCGCCACCCATAACTATTTCATCGGTTATCGTGTTATCCTTCCAATCTCCGGGTACGACCTTACCGCTTTAGACTGCGCAGAAGAGAAGAAATGCACGCGCTGTCTTCAGGCGGCCTTAGCTCTACGGACGCTTCTGCACGCGGTTGCATTCTCAATTTATCAGTGGCAGTTTCTAAGCTAGGGCCCCTTCGACAGCCGAGCGATAATAAAACAGTGTCTACATTCTTCATTTGTCTGATATTGTCGAGATTTTCTTGCAAGTCGTGCATCTTATTCAGAGATGCTGGATCGTTGTATCTATTGGCAAAATGCAATAGAGCAAAAACCATAGCAAACAGCAACAGAGCAACCAACATGGCAATGTGCTAGCCCACTTCATTTTCGCCTCCTTAACGGTAGAGCCAGTCTCGTAATGTAGTCGCCATAAAGGTACAAATAATCAGTCTCGTAGCCGCCCCCATTGCCCGTGGGTATCTGGGAACCACCGTACTGCTCCGTAGCTCGTGATGCGGCTTCCGAGACATTGAATCCTATAGCAAGGCTCGCCCAGAAGTCTTCTATCCACGCCAACCCACTTATTGGTGGATCGGGCCAGAACAAGTTGTCCCAGCCTAAGTAACACCTGCCCAGTGCCGGAAAGGTCACCGGTTCCGAAGAATGCCTGTGGGATTTCCGTGTTTACGTAATTCTCGGTAATCGCCCCACCCGAATAACACGTATTGATCTGTACGATTCTGTATTGTGAGGGATTGATTTCGGCATCCGAGAATGCTGGATACAGATGGAGGTTTTTCCTATTGGTAACACCATAGTTGTTTCCGTAAACCCAAATCGCTCCTCCCACAGGGTTGCAAAAGACAACTTCTGACTCGTGCGTACCATCCTTGTAATCGGACAAGGAGCCGTGTCCCGAAAAGAAGAAATATCGATACGAGCCAACAAGCCAGCCATTTATTCCCTTGCGCCGCAGGTTGTTCATTTCCCTGTCTACTGCGTATGGGTAATCGGACACTTGGTTTCCATTGTTGTCGTACCTCTCTACCCAGATTGGGTCTATCAACAGAGTGCAAGGTATACTGCCCATGGAACAATTGCGGCAGGCATCATATACAGCTTCCATCGCGTGGAAGTTTTCATGCAGAAGCGCAGGAGTGTCCCCGAAAATTACACACGGTGCCACAAATCAGGGCCTCACCATTTGCTGGGGAGATTGACGCGTACAACGTCTTACTGTTTACGTTGGCTGCGCTGTCAGTTGTCGAGAGCGTGACCTCATAAAATCCAGTCGTGTAACTGCCGTTTATCTTGCCGTCCCATGTGGCTGACATGGTTCCGGGGCCGGTGCCGGTCCTGCAGTATACCACATTGTTGTAGCGATCTGTTATTTGGATAGACCATGTGCCCGGCACGCTCATTTGGGCGGTCAGAGCGATACCATTAGGACTCGCATCGTCGGTGAAAATCTCCAGGCAGTCGGCGTGAGGCTCGATATTGTATTGTTCACATTTATACAGACAGCTTGCGACCACACCGTATCGCCATCTGGACCTAATGCCCACGCGCTAAGCGTATGTGAGCCATTCGTTAGTCTCTCCGTTTCTATGCCCGCTGGTTCAATCGAGTTCACGGTGACTGCGCCTCTGGGAGAACCATCTATGCACAGATTCACGCCGGAGAGCGGATAGTCCGAGCCATCAGCATTCTGCGCGACCACGTCCACTTCCACAAAACCCGAAGCGTCGCCGCCAGTAGGATTTGTAATCCACACGCTAGGATCATCGTAACTACCAAACTGTCCGTCTGCTCCGCCTGAAACGCCTCCCGAACTCGCCAAAACCGTCGCCGTGCCATGCCGCGTGCTTGAAGTCAGAATCGCGGTCGCATGTCCCGCGTTATTTGTTGTGCTTTGCACGGGAGAGATGCTTCCTTGATCTGTCGTCCAGCTAACCGTTGCATTTGCCACCGGAGTCCCTGCTTCGTCGGCAACAACAGCCGTAATCAACGTTTGGCTCATTCCGTCCGGTGCTATGCAGGTCTGAGCTGGAATGACGTTGACTACCTGCTGTAGGGACGTCGAGGCTTGATATGCACCCATGTTACGTATGGTTGCTCGCTCCTGGTCTAGAGTTGCCGACAATATCGTGGCACAGATACCAAGGAATGCCGAAGTAACTATTCAGGCCTATCAGACTCGAAGCTACAGGGAGCAGGTAAGACGACCCAGAGAATTGGGGATCGACATACAGGCAAGTCGAGTCGGGCGTGACCACGTACTGGTCATCATAGTAGTGGTATGACGGGTCTTGGCTTTCCTGTTGTATGCGTCGCAGTATGTAACTGTTCCGGTTGCCCCGTTGGAAAATGCCACACTGCTGCCACCCTCGGCCAGGTTGCCATAGAAGATGTTATTGGCGATGGTTGCCGAAGGGACCACCGGATAATACCAGTCTACATCTGTGAGCACGGCCCCTCCGTAACCAAAGAATTGAAAATCGTCGGGGTCAAATACTCCCGACCCACTTCCATTACACACGAAAGGTGTTGTTCACGATGGATAGGTCTGCATTTCCGGCGGCGTAAATGGCACCGCCGCCTTGTCCACCGCCTATGCCAAAGTCGGTCGTGGAATTGGTAATGTTGTTAGCAAAAACATTATTGGTAATGCTAGACCCATCGGAATCCCAGATCGACAAACCAGCCCCTCCGGTTGGGCCATTCGCTGAATCCCCAATGTCGCACGAGTTATTCTTGATCCAGTTAGCGTTGATGGTTGCCGTGACCCAGTCGCAAAAGATCCCGCTGCCACAGTAACCGCCGGTGTTTCCGCTGATCGTATTGTTTGACACATTGATGGTTGAGCCAAACATTCCACCATAAGGCGTCCATACAGAACAGCCAATGCCGCTCCCCGAGTTAGCGCCAGACGGCTGACTATTCCCAGTGACTATGTTGTTCAAAATGGTAACTGCAGGACAATACGAACAATATATGCCGGTGGAGGAGTTTCCGCTGATCGTATTATTTGCGATACTGGTCGTGGCACACATGAAATTCGTGCTCTCGCCCATACCATCAGCAACATCAGTTCCCGCGCTTGTGATGGTAAACCCGTCCAGCGTAACATTGCCTGGGACCTCGGCATCCACAATGGGCCATACCGTGCCGCTTCCGTTCAGCACTGTTTGGTTGCTTTGCAAGTTGCGAGCAGCAAGCGAGGTGTCACCCACGGCCAAACCACCGTAGAGAGCGACAAAAGGTTTCATCTCCACCATTGTGTAAGACGACTGTGGGCAATATGTATATGTTCCCGACGCGACCCAAACTTCACCCCCACCAGCATTTGAAGCGAGATCGACGCCCTCTGTATAGTTGCTACGGCAGCGGCCCAGGTACTCGGGGTTATCATCGCTGCCGTCCAGCTTGACGTAGATCCTGGTAGGCGGGCCAACGACGGGGTCTGTTCCGTTGCATTCTTGCGCACCAATATCTACCGACGAGTTGATTTCTCTGGGGTTCCCATCTATGTCCACGCTCGTCAATACTGCCTGGGTTGCTCCCTGTCCACGACAGGGAGAAGTTGACGCTATGTGCCAGTCTCCCCAATAACTATTGGAAATTTGAGGATCACTCTGGATATCGCTACTCGGCAGTTGCGTAAAGCCGTAGTAGTTACCTCCGCCAACAGAATTGATAATACTCGGATCGAGCAGATAACGATCATTTCCATAAACATCATTGTTCGTGAGAACGGGAGTGCCGGAACCGTCATAGAAGACTCCGCCACCGACGTTATACGCGATAATGTTATTGGACACAGATACGCCTTCGCAGCCGGATTCTAGATAGATACCGCCGCCGTAGAGGCCGTAGTTTTCGATGATTGTATTGTTGACTATTTGAGCACTTATTGGAGATGACGAGTAATCATAGTAGATTGCTCCAGGCACAGGCATGCCATATCCGTACAGCCACGGGTATATGTTAGCGCCGTTTGCTATAAAGACATTGTCGGCGACAATAAGACTCGGAGCACAGATGTAATTCGGATCACCGGCATAAAGGCCGCCCCCGATATTCCCACGAATGATGTTGTTCTCTATTATGGTGGAACCATCACCAGGAGAACCGCCATACCAGCAGCAGATGCCGCTGGGTGGATCCCAATAGAGGGACGATCCGTTTTCTATTATAAAGCCGTCGATAGTGGTCTGCGCCCCACTTACCGTAACCACGGTTCCCTGATAATCACCGTCCAGGATGGTCTTATTCAAGGCCCAGTTACGTTGCTCGCGAGCATCCTCTGTTCCAGAGAATCCACCATAAAGCGCCACACCTGGATTAGGAGCGACGCACTCCTGATATAAACCCTCTGCGACCCAAATCTCGCTGCCGCTGGATGCGGCACTTGCTGCATTCCCTACGGTTTGAAATGCATGCTGCCAACTGCTACCAGTTGTGCCATCACCGGCGGAACTACAGTAGGTAACGCTGACATTGCTCACTGTGACGCTCGTGGATGTCGAGCCTGTGCGTCCTGCATAGTCTATCGCTTGGACATAGATCGTATGCGTACCGGTGGTTATACCGTACCAGGGACACGTCCAGGTGACGGAGGTTCCAGGGGTGAAGTTGGCATTTGTCCAATTCGCTGCAGAATCGATCCTCATCTGAACACCAGTCACAACCGTGCTTGATGAAGCCGTGCCAGCAACCACCATATTTGAGTTGCCAGTTGAATCTATATGGAGAACACTACCTGTACTGATCGTTACCAAGGGATTAGCATTGTCTTGTGGGTTGTAGAGCACGATGTCGCTCTGGCCTCTCGGTCTCAGCACTCGGTAATAGGTTCCCCCGACGCTCTCGCAACTGCTGGCACCAGTTACTGCTAACACGTATCCAGCCAGAGGTGGGACGATGGCGGGTTTGCCAGAGACGGGCCAGGTGAGCGCGACCTTTACGCCCTTATAGGTGGTGCCGCTGCTGTTGGCTACCCCGCTGCCGTCGTCCAGCAAGAAGTAAGCACCCGCCGAGTCAACATACGACACGGTGCCCCACGCCTTAACGAGTAGGCCCATATTGATCAGCCCTGGGCTTACGTTTTGCCCATTAAGGTGGTTGAGATTTCCGCCTAAAGTCCCATTCGGCATCCCAAGCGGCCCCAAGGCTGACTGCCCACTGCTATCCACGCTCACCGCCCCTGCGGAATCGGTCGACTGCCTGGTGTCGATGAACCATTCACCGGTCGAGTCGAGGCCGGTCTTGCCCGTCACGTGGATAATATCGCCGATACTGGGATTCACGGAAGAATCGCAGATGATTCTACACCCGGCACACCGGGCGGGAAGCTCACAATATACTGAGCCAGGAAACATTGTCTTGTCGGCATAGACCTGCAAGTTCTGGACCAAGACTACGGTTGGACTGGTATACGTCCGTGCGCCGAGGATTGTGCTGGGCAAGAGAGCCTGCACGTAGCCAGCAGGCTGATCCTGGGTAATGCTATCAACGGCCAGAACATAGTTGGAAGCGGTGTCCACTGTTATAGCGCCGGTAACCACGTTGATGCGTGCGTTTGGGTCGAGGGCCCCATAGTTCTCATAGATGGCCGGGAGTTGATCGTTGCTATCGTCCTCGAGAATCGTAAGTCCCGACGAGTCTACGCTCATTGGCCTCGTCTCAAGAGCGACCATAATTGGGTCTGTCGCGTTCGGGTCGTACATCTGAATTGCATCGTTGATAGTCTCACAATAGATCGGCATGATACCTGAACCCGATCCGCCCGGAGGCGCAGGATCATCATCCAAGACTCTGGCCCGTCCGAATGGCTGCAAGGCAACGTTGTGAGGGACCTCAAGTTCGGTCCGGTAGGGCCAAGGCTCCGTCATTGTCCCTCGAAATTGGGGAAAGTCTCGATCATACAGGATGTTGCCAACAGAGTCAGTCATCGCCCAGCACCGCACGTCTGTCAGGCATGGCTCGTTGCCAGCCCAGTAGAGCCGTCCTTGGATGTCTACTATTTCGTTCAATCTCAGCGCCGATGGCACACCATCGACTATTGTTAAAGCCACGGGTTCTTCGGTGTCCCTGACCCACCAGGTCGACCAGCCGCGAATGTGAATCCGACTCACTTGAACGGCTGGTACGAAGATAACAGTGCCGTTAGGTGCCGGAGTCTCGCCGGGTGAGAGGCCGATAGCCTCTCCGATACCTGGGCCGATCCCAGGCAGGCAAGAGCTTAGCAAATCGGCGTGAGCATTCGGTTGGAACGCGCATAACAAAAGGAAAAACACGAAAAGAGCGGCAAAAGCCGCCAGGCTACAGGGTTTCACTTTTTTCTTCCTCCTTCAAGGTGTTGGTGCGGAAATGTTTCCAAAGCGATCCGTAGCGATCAGTTTGCCGATTCCTCACCTCCTTCGAGACCGGAAATCCAGAAAAGTTTTTATTTGCGGAGCAAAGCCAATTAGCAGTATAATTTCGCACTGTATTGAGCTTAAACATGCCATTCAACTTGGTCTTATGCCGGATCGCGATGGGAAAGCAAATCCAACAATAGCTATTTATCCAAGATCAAAAAACTCGATCTAAGCCAATTGTCAAGAAAGCAAAGCCAAACTAACGCCCACGGATTAATCTGACCACTTCACCGGTTGTTTCATCTTGCTCCAGCCTCTCGGCCTTCAAGATTTCGAAACTCGCGCAAAGCTAGCTGCAAGGTGCGCCGGATCCCAGCCTCGCACCTCGAAAACGCGGTGTAAGTGTCCTCTGGAAGGAGCGGCGCGGTAGTGGTTTGATGGTCCTCTTGGTCGTCCCCGCAGAGCTGCTTATTCTCCGCTGTGAGCAGATGCGAATTTCGGTCCTCTCTGAACACTCATTTCAATTTAATTTGAACAGTCATTTCGGAATTATCTGAACGCCCATTTCGGCCATTCTGAACGCTCATTTCGGGATGAACGCTTGCGGGGCGGCGCTGGACACCAAGGCGCTGACGTCTTACCAAGAGAACACAACAAGCTCTGGAGGTAAAGATGTCACGGAAAGGAGTGTCCATGCGCAAAGTAAGAGAAATTCTGAGGCTGAGGCTCGGTGGAGGGCTATCTACCCGGCAAGTGGCCGATAGCTGTAGAGTCTCGGTGGGCACGGTAAGTGAATATGAGAGGCGGGCGAGGGCGGCAGGGTTGGGCTGGCCACTGCCTGCTGACTTGGACGACACTGGTCTTGAACGGATCGTCCGGGCGAGAGAATGCGACTTCCGGCACAATCGGCCACTGCCGGATGCGAGTTATCTCATTACGGAGATGAAGCGAGCGCATGTGACGCTTCACCTCTTGTGGCTGGAGTACCCGAGAATCTCTGTCCGGTGGTTACGGCTACACCCAGTTCTGCCACTACTACAACCAGGCCAAGGCCAAAGCGGACCTGGTGCTTCGCCAGGAGCACAGGGCCGGCGAAAAGCTATTTACCGACTACGCCGGTGACACGCTCAAGATGGTCAATCCCAAGACCGGAGAGATAATCCCCGTCTACGTGTTTGTGGCCGTCCTGGGTGCATCCAACTACACGTTCGCTGAGGGTGTCACCAGTCTGAATGTCGCCAGTTGGATTGGCTCCCATGTGAAGGCATTCGAGTTCTTCGGCGGCGTGCCGGAGATTGTGGTGCCGGACAACACCAAGTGCGCAGTCATTAGGCCGGACCGCTACGAGCCTGACATCAACCCCTCTTTCGCGGAAATGGCGGCCCACTACGGCACCGCCGTCATCCCCACTCGCGTCCGTAAGCCCAGAGACAAGGCCAAAGTTGAAAACGGCGTCCTGGTAGTTGAGCGCTGGATAATGGCGGCCCTACGGAACCGCACGTTCTTCTGCCTGACCGAGATCGCTGAGGCGATAGACCAACTCCTTGACCGACTCAATACTCGGAAGTTCAAGGCCGTAAACTCCACCAGAGAGCAGCTCTTCAAGACATTGGACGCACCCGCCCTAAAGCCATTGCCCGCCAATCGTTACACCTTCGCCGAATGGCGCTCCGCCAAGGTCAATATCGACTATCACATATCAGTGGCAAAGCACCTCTATTCCGTCCCCTATCAACTCGCCACAGAGCAGCTCGATGTGCGTCTGACGGCGACCACAGTCGAGGTTTTCTACAAGAACCGGCGCGTAGCCAGTCACATCCGAAGTTACCGCGAAGGCGGCGCAACTACACTCGACGAGCATATGCCAGACAGCCATCGCAGGTACCTGGAGTGGACACCGTCACGCATCATCAACTGGGCAGGGCGCACCGGACCGGCGACCGCGGCACTTGTCGAGAACATAATGCGCACGAAACCCCATCCCGAAATGGGCTTTCGTTCCTGCCTTGGGATCATCCGGCTGGGCAAGGAATTCGGCACCGAAAGGCTGGAAGCCGCTTGCGCACGAGCACTTAAGGCAAAAGCCTATTCTTACAAAAGCGTCAAGTCCATCCTCACAAGTGGCTTGGACAAGAAACCGGCAACACAGACCACCATGCAGCTTACCTTTACTGAACACTCAAATATCCGGGGCAAGGACTACTACAAAAACCAAGGGGGATAACAATGCTATTAGAGCAGACCATCGACAAACTCTACACAATGAAGCTCGACGGGATGGCAAACGCGATCCGCGAGCAGACAACTGACCCGGCGGCGCTCTCGCTTTCTTTCGAGGAAAGGCTTGGGCTAATCGTCGATAGGCAGTGGGACCTCAAGGAAACAAGGGGCTTGAGGCGCAGGCTTCAGGTCGCAAAGCTCAGGCAACCCTCCGCAGTTGAGGATATTGACTTTCATTCAGCCAGGGGGCTGGATAAATCGGTCATGCTTTCTCTCGCGGACTGCAAGTTCATCGAATGCCATTCCAATATAATCTTAACCGGTCCCACTGGAGTCGGAAAGACATACATCGCCTGCGCTCTCGCTCAGAGGGCTTGCCGCCTCAAGCACTCCGTCCGCTACTTCGGCTGCGGCCCCTTCATTTCGAGCCTCGCCACGGCACGGGCTGACGGCAGCTATCTCTCTCTTGTGCGCAGGCTCGAACGCACCGATCTGCTCGTCATCGACGACTGGGGAATGTATCCGCTGGACGCAGAGGCGGCAAGGGATATCTTCGAGATTCTGGAGTGTCGCACGAACCGAGGATCCGTGATCGTCGTGAGCCAGGTGCCGGTCGATGCCTGGTACGATATCATCCCCGCGCCGACCATTGCCGACGCAATCCTCGATCGGCTGGTCCACAATGCCTATCGGATTGAGATGAAAGGGGAGTCGATGAGAAAGAAACTCTCCCCACTTGCCGGGGGAAATTAGAGATGCCTGCGCCAAAGAAATACGACAGCCCTGCCCAAAGGCAGGCGGCATATCGGCAACGATGCAAACAGCGGCAAATACTGACATACGCCAAGCTGGGGCTTAGCCCGGCAGCAGTTCCCTCAACACCGGGGAAGAGGCGGTGGAAAGCTATGAGCCGTCAAGCTGTCTCCATTCTTGAGAAAGCCGTTAGCGAGATGGAGGCGTATTACGACTGCAAGCCCGATACGTGGCAGGACTCGGAGACAGGAGAGTCGATTTGCCAGATGATAGAGATCATCGAGGACGCAGTTGCCGCCATACGGGAGTTACTCTGACCCATCCGGTGCCTGAAGCGTAACGTTACGCTTCCCCTGCCACAACCCGAGGGCAGGTATTGACTAATTTCCGGCGGCTATTCTACTATATAGCCGTCCAGCGTCGCTCCGCTCCGACGGGGCGTTCAGAATCGCCGAAACCGCTGTTCAGATAACTCCGAAACTGCTGTTCAGATTGACCGAAACCCGCAAACGCCGCCTCGAACAGTGGATATCAAAGGAGGACGTGACATGTGGTTTGGAAATAAGCCCGTTGTGGCAGTGGCAATGGCACTATTGACACTGCTGATCTTAGGTGACGCCGCTATCGGCGATTCCGACTGGACAGAGAGAATTGGGACCGTGGCTAATGCTGTGACGTTACCCGACGGTTCGCATGTCTATCTCGATTGTGAGCAAATCTTCAAAATCAGAGGCAAAGAATACCCTGCCTATATCGTAATAAATGAATTCTTTTCGCAAGATCGCATAGGAGTAATCACACCTGCGTCACCATTGCTGAAATTTCGGGAGCCGGTAGACATCGAAGGTGACATGTGCACCTTAAATGACGGAAGCCGGGCGATCATTAACGCGAAAGTATACGGTTACACCGATATTTTCGGAAATCTGCTCTATGACGGAATCCTCAAGGGATTGGATGCACCACTGCCCTGGGATTGGAAAGTTGACCTGACGGTCTATTCGGTGGAAACGTGCGGATTCGTGCGAGCCGAAGACGATGGGGAGCCGGCACCACCCGGAGGCATAGACACGACAGGCGTCGATATATACCAGACGGATACAATTGCCGATGCTGTGAACCAGCCTCTTGGGACCGTCATTCAACTTTGCAGCAAGCCGATAACATCAGTCGATTCCGGGTCGCTGACCCTCGCCGAAGACGACACGACTAATACCCTTCAGGTCTCCTACAGCAACGCGGCCACTGACTGCGACCCAAGTTACAGAACAGCCGTGCTGGTGGGAACCCTCGACACGGACGGCACGAATCCTGTCCTGGACGTGGACTCAGGTCCCAACTATTACCCCCAGGAGAGCTTCCAGGGTAATCTTCAAATGGCCTATCCGGGTACTGTCGGAATTGCCAAGACTTATCCAGACGGCGCACAAATGACGTTGGGAACTACTTCCGCAGGCGAGATCGTCACCCGCGCGTGGCCAATAGCTTCTACATTGAGGACAATGACCGTACCAGTGGCATAGAAGTCCAGATGACCGCGCATGGCCGGAGTGCCGGAGACAGCGCGTACATTGTCGGCACGATTCAGACTGACTCCACGACAAACGAGCGATATATTGCGGCAACCACGGCAAGCCTTGCAGGCTCAGGCCAGGTCACCGCTCTGGGAGTGACCAATGAGGCGCTTGGCGGCGGTAATTTCGCTTACGTTGCCGGACCGCCTATACAAGGTCAAAAAGGCATAACCGGGCATGAGCGGGCACAACAACATCGGCCTTCTTGTGAGGTCTTGGGGCACTGTTACAGCGATAGACACCAGCGCCTCTCCGCAATGGTTTACAATTGATGACGGTTCGGCTGTTTGTCCCACGGTAGCCTATCCTCCGTACGGGTATTCCGTTGGTGATTATGCCTGCATTACCGGCATTAGTTCGTGCGAGATCGACTCCAATGGTAACACCGTTCGTGCCCTCCGCCCCCAACTGAAGTTGCACCGTCTCCCCCACAGGCCAGGCAAACCCAACGAACGCCAGCCCTGTGTATTTCACAGTGACATTCAGCGAACCGGTCAACGGGATTGCAAGTCTGTCAGTCTCCAACGGCACTCCGACAATTACCGGAAGTGGCTCGACTTATACAGTGGAAGTCGATTCACCGGCATGCGGTTCAGTTTCGGTCTCGGTACCCGGGGGAGCTGGCTTTCGGTGGTTCATCCGGGGTTTGGAACTCACCATCAGGGACATACACGATAACTTACGACAACGTGCCGCCCAGTGCGCCGACAAACTTGGCGATGGACCATGTTATTCCAACGAGTCACGTGCTTCACGGAAGTTGGACGGCCAGTACAGATAGCGGCGGCAGTGGCCTACAGGGCTACCAATACCAGTTTTTCTATTCTGACAGCACAGGAGAGCATGCACTCGGAACCGGGCCGACCAGCACAAGTAGTATAGAAGGGCAATACACGTTATCGAGTGCTCCCACGGTTGGCGATGGTAAGTCTGTACTATTTCAAGGTGCAGGCGGTTGACAACGCAGGGAATCAGAGTTCGTTGGTGACAAGTCCCTCCGTTTCGTGCCAAGCCGCCGATATCGCGTACTTCTACTACGTGGCGGACACCACCGGGAACCCTTACTACCGAAATTGGGCGGAAAGCTCTCTTAGCACAGCCGCCTCGACTGTACGCGTCGATTATGAACTATAATGTGCTCTACTCGTATCCAAGCAACCTTAACGCATACGACGTAATCATAGTCACATGCCCAGACCCCACTTCATGGTTCAGTGGAACGCAAATCACCGCACTGGGAGTGTGGGCAAACCAGTGGCATCGGCGACTTGTTCTCGTAGGGGAACTGCCATATTTCCAAGCGGATAAGAACTACGACGCCCAACTAAACGCGATAGTCGATGCTGTGCTACCGACCTTCGTTCCGAATCCGGGTAGCGGGTATGCGCCGGAATTTGCTATCAATGAGCGACTACCATCGTGCCCCCGTACAACCAAGGCACTTGCACGAACCTTAGATTCCTCGGGATCGTCAGGCAAACCCTGGCTGTTTAGCGGGGTTACGGGACTGCACTATAAAGACTTCGGCTGGTTTCTGAATTCCTATGGCTACTGGGCAGCCGAGATAGATAACACCTACGTACTACATAGTAGAATATGGGACGAACGGCGGTGGCAAATACTTGGGAATTCACGACTGTGACGTGTTCGACCCGTCATATGCCAATAGCTCCCTCTATTGCTTTATTCGCAATTTCTGCACAGCGTTTGAGTAAGCGAAACCTAAGAAAGGAGAAGACGATGAAGATTTGTGTCTTTACGCCATTGCTCGCGGCGGTTCTACTCGCGACCGCCTCGGTTCAAGTGTTCGCTGTGCAATACACCGCGACCTTGCTGGAGGGTGGTACCCTCACCGGATTTTCCTATGGCATCAGCAACACGAATATTGTGCTTGGAGATAGTCAGGACCTTAATGACGGCAACGGCGGCGAATTTCTGTGGAGTAGCCAGACCGGAGTAACGACCGTAAGCACGAACACTCTTTCAGTTTGGCAGAGCTATTAGCGGCACACCTGATGCAGCAGGGCCAAATTGCCGGGTCACAAGCTTCAAGCAGCGGAGTCTCAGCTGTCGTGCGCAACTTCGATGGAAGCCTCATCACCTTGAATCCGCTTCCGGCGAGGACAATCGTGTTGAGGCTTAGCGCCATCTCTGACATGGGTTTGGTGGTTGGTGAGAGCGGGACTACATCGTCGGGGCTATTCGCCCCGGTGCTTTGGAATCTGAACACCGGAACGACCACCGCGCTCGGTCCCGCGCAGTACAACCACATCGACTGCGCAATCAGTCCCGGAGGTTACGCGCTTTGGGAGGGTGAGACTTTTGGCTCCGGGGCAGGCGAGGAACTTTACAGGCGAAGCCCGTCCGGGGGTGTTACCCAGCTTGACTGCACAGGTGGAGTAGCAGAATGGGGTATCACAAACTCGGGAGCAGTCCTGTTCGCGAGGGGCGAAACGACCGCTGCAAACTATCTATGGAATCCCGACGGAAGTATAACTCCGGTGGATTTGGATTATATCTCCGCCATTAATGATGCGGGGCAGGTTGTTGGCATGAAAAATGACGAGTACGTCATCTTGAACCCAGACGGCAGCATAACTTACCTGCCGGTTCCCGACGGCGCACTTTATTCGGTTGCCTCCGGCATAAATGACCAGGGCGTAGTTGTCGGCTGGAGCGTTTTTTCGTCAGGAAGCGAAGCAACTCTTTGGCAGCCTGTTCCCGAACCATCCGCCTTCGCAGTGTTGGCATGCGGCCTGGTGGGAACCCTGATTCAAACGAGAAGGCGTCGAAGCCTATAGGCGACTTGGGCAGGAATAACGTCAACTGCGGGGTTGCGTGCTGTAGATCGGCGGCGTGCAACCCCGCAAATGTTTGTTGTTGGATGTGATTTCCCAATAGACAATTCGCACCATGTATTGACTCCCCATTTGGAAATTGAGTGATTGCCTATAAGAGCGTACACTGCCTTATAATGATGAATCGACAGGCAGACATTGAAAAGACGCTCGATATTCTTGCCAGTCACATGCGTGAACGACGGCGGCAACTAGGGTTGACTCAAGAAAAGTTGGCTGAGGCGGCAGACCTGAGCACGAATTATATAGCAAGAATTGAACTTGGGCTAAAGACGCCATCCCTCAGCACGACTATCAAAATCGCCAAAGCTCTAGGCATGGAAGTCTCAGATATCCTTGCTGATGAAGACTCGAAGTGGATGAACGAAGCACAGGGATTGGCTTTCGAGCTTCGTTCATTACCAGACTCCGAAGCAGAGTTTCTACTCAAACAGTTCCACGTGGACATGGAGCACACTAAGAGGTTGCTCAAGGATAAGTGAAACTACTATTACCTCACCTGAGCGAGAAAAGTTTGATATGGAAAGGGAGGTAGGCTTTTACCGCAACATTTACGGATTCTCAAGTGCCAAGCCACGGTCGATTATCGGGCCAATGTCCTTCTTTATTCCTGGTAACGAAGGATTCTTTGCCCAGATCGAATCGACGTTGGTATAGCTACTGTTCTCTTTGGCTGTACCGTTCAGAGCGTAGGTGACTCCATTGGCGGTAAACAACACCTCTATCATCCTCGTTGTTCCAACAGTTACGCCGGTGTCTCTGTAATGCAGAACTCCTTCACTAACTGTAAAAGGCCATTTGTCACCATACTCGGCCTGGGTTATCTTTACCTGAGTGCTTCCGCAACCAACTAATAACACCATCCCGATGAGGACAGAGAGGCAAGTATATGCTTTATTCAAGGTGAAGCTCCTTTCGCATTTCATGGGTCATGTGTAATCCCAGAACCATTATCGGCAGTTGTGCCGCATATCGCCATGCCGTTTACGTAAGGGCGTCTTCCGACAACTCCAGCATACGAAACCGTTTCCGTTACGCAATGAGCTATGCTGCTTGTGCCGCAAAGGTTCGATATGAGACCACGAAGGGCAGCCAATTCTATAAGCGCGAACACTCTCTCAACCATTTGACCCCACCGGAACAGCCGGCGGGGTTTTCGCGTTTTCCCAAGCGTGAAATGGGACTTTTCGAACTGTTGCGCCAGCCAAACAGTCGGTAGCACTTCGGCCCCAAAACCGCACTTTTGCCCCTGCGGAACTTCTGCCATTACGCCGTCGGCAAGGCCAATCGCAGTGAAGCTATTTCCATACAATACGCGACTATGCGTGGCAGGCTCTATGAGTTTCCATCCGGCATTCCGATTCCGGAAGTGCCACCACGCGATATCATCGCTGCCGGCACCGGCGACATAAAGCATGACTTGTCGATTCAGGAAAAGATTGCGGGACCTGCAGACTCACCTGACCACGATAGTGGATGGTGGGCAATTCGGGGAGAACTCATGATCTTTGATGATCCGATTCTCCCGGCTGCAGGCGATAGACTCTCTGGAAGGCTTTACTCCGGGTTCTTGCTTTGCGCACAACGGTACTAAGCGGACAGACCGGGTGTATAAAGCATCTCGCCAGAGCCGCTTTTGGCTCCATGATTGATTTCGGTCGAGACAGTGGATGCAGTGGTGTTGAGAAAAAGAAATCGGCCGTCACCCAGATCCGTGCCATAGACCCCATCCTCTTTCATGTCGTAAACCGGAAGGTCCAGGTCCGTCAGCTCCGAGGACAATCCCGCGGAGAGCTCTTCCCAATTCCTGACACGCAGGAGACGCCCGGCTCCGATGCGAAGCGAGCGATGTCCGCCGCGACCTCGTCGCCTACCTCGGGAGCATCCGGCGCCGGAAGAAGCGATCCCAGGGCCGCGAGGTCCGCCGAAACGGTTTCAACACCGATAGTGGAGCGCAGCACATCCGCCGGGATCGCAAAATCTCCCATGCCGGCGAACGACCCGCCTATAGAGCCGACCTTGGGCAACTTAGTCATCGATAAACACCGTAGCTTTCTCGCGCTGCGATTCCAGCGCGGCGGTAAAGAGCCTGTGGCTGAGAGCGGTCTCCTCGCCCGTCACACAACTCGCGAACTTCTTTATGGACTTGCCATAGACAAGCTCGTAGAGATACGCGGCCCACATTTGCAGGATAGAGTCCGAAAAGCCGAACTCGAAGATGCCTCCGGTTATGCTCTTGAAGGCCGTCTCGTGGCCCATGTCGATCACTTGCCAAGCCTGCTCGCCGCCTGTGTAGTTGAGTATCTCAACAGAGTTGGTGTTCTTAGAGGAGAACCTGGCGCTCTTTTTCATGCCCAGAACTTCGCAATACCAGGTGTCCTTCTCGCCCGGGGCGATCCTCTGAGTTTTCATTGTCCAGGGGAAGAGCAGGCCGTCGACAGGATTGACGGCCTCGCAGACCAGCGTGGCGTTCTCCCAGGTCTCGCACGGGGCCGTCCCGCCCTTGCCGTCTGGGCGCTCCCGGACCAGATTAGAGAGTATCGCCCGAACGTTGGCGGGCTTCCAGCCCGCGCGGAACGGCACATGGCAGGCATGCATCCCGAGATCACCCAAGCAACCGTATTCGCCGTTCAAGGTGATCGTGCGTTTCCAATTGATCGGCTTGGAGGTGTCGAGATCGCTGGAGTGCTTGAAGCCGGTGTTCACCTCGATTATCCGGCTAAACTCCTCACGCTCTATCATATCGCAGAGCCGCTGCATGGCCGGAATGAACGGGAACTCGCTCGAACACCTGACGAAGACGCTCGGGTGGGCCTTGATGCAATCGAGTATCGCGTCATTGGCGGGCTTGTCTATCCCGAACGGCTTCTCACCCATCAGGTGCTTGCCCGCCGAGATGACGTCGCAATAGAGCTGCTGGTGCAGATTGTGCGGGACCGCGCAGTAGACGGCATCGACTTCAGGGTTGGACAGAAGTTCGCGGTAGTTCGTGGTCGATTGCTTAATGGAGGCAAAGTTCCCTGCAAACCACTCCAGCATCTTTTCGCTTGTGTCGCAGACAGCGACGATCTCGGGCCGAATATCCATATCGGGCAGATGCATCCATCTGGCCGCGGCAGAGGCAAACTCCCTGCCCATCAAACCGCATCCGATTATGCCAAAACGAATCGTTTTCAAGGCGAACTCCTTTTTGAACCGCTGAGACGCTGAAATGATGAAGGGACTGAAGGGAAGGGGCTCCGCGCTTCATTCCCTTCAGCGTCTCAGCGGTTCAAACGTCCTAGCCCGCTGCCGTGTCGCTACCTTGCAGCGGGAACTCGAAGGACTCCATTCAAACAACTACCTCGACTTGTCGTTACCGCCGTACAGCGACATCCCTTCACTAAACACTAAAGCCTAAGGCGGCATAGCCGCAACCAAGAAGACCATCGCCGGAAAATCAATACGGCCTTTCCGTGATTCGGAAGGTCGGTGGTTTCTTCTTACGTATCTTACAACTGAAATCCGAGGTGACATATCAAAATTCAGGTACAGCTTGTATAGGATTTCAGTTGTAAGATACTAAGCTTTTCCCCAGACTTCGCTGGGGAAAAGTGGCCACCTTACGGTGGCAGTTGACCAAGGCAGGCGGTCGGGTTTTTCGCTTTTCGGTTGTTAAGGGATTTGAACAACACCTGAGTCGGCTCGGGGAGAGCTCCCCAGCGTTGCCCTACCCTCCGCCCAGGCGAAGCAAGTATAGCTCATCCGCCATCCCTTAACAACCATAAAGCGGAAAACCCAAAGGCGGTGCGCCGTCGAATCCGCCTTAGCGACAGCAAATTGTTTCTAGGGAGGCGCTAAGGGGCTAAACCCTCAACATCCCTTCAACTTCCGATATCGATTCCTCGATGATATCCATTGCCTTCGCCGCCACCTCGTTTGGCATGATGATCGGCGGGCTCATGCGAAGGATATGGCCGGCGGGAATCCACGCAAGGCCTTTTCTGAACGCGGTCTGGTAGACGAGCTTTCCGGCCTCATCGAACGGCGCCTTGGTCTTCTTGTCCTTGACCAACTCGACCCCCATCAAACAGCCCTTGACCCGGCAGTCACCAACGATTGCGTACTTCTCGGTCCAATCGGCCATCTTATCTCTGAACAGGTCTTCAAGCTCCTTCGCGTGATCCAGAATGCCCTCTTCCTCGATGACCTCGATCGAGGCAAGTGCGGCTGCGCAGGCCATCGGATTGCCGCCGTAGCTTGTCGACGCGCTTATCTTGTCCACGGCATCGGCATACTCCTCCCGCACGACCATCGCGGTCACGGGGAAGCCGTTTCCGAATCCCTTGCCGAGGGTGACCACATCCGGCACAACATCCCAGTGCTCCATGCACAGATACTTGCCCGTGCGGCCCATGCTCGTGAGCACTTCGTCGGCCATCAGCAAAATGCCGCGCTCCTTGCAGAACTTGGAGAGCTTCGGGAAGAAATCATCGGGCGGCATTATCGATCCGCCCCAGCCCTGTATCGGCTCCAGCACGAACGCCGCGACCTGATTGGTTGTGCCGTTCTTGATGAACTCGTCGTAGAACTCCAGATACTTCTCGGTATCGAGGCTTCCGTCTTCGCGAATCCACCACGGCCTGTAGGTGTCGGGCCTGGGCACCATGTAGAAGCCCTGCGCCCTGCCCGAGCCCGAGAGCTTGGTCATATTTGCCAGACTCATCGAGTGGCCGCTCTTGCCATGAAAGTCCCTGAAGCACGAGATGAACTCATACTTGCCCGTCGCCGCCCGGCAAGTGCGCAGCCCCGCCTCGACAGCAGTCGTGCCCGAGTCATATAGCTGCACTCCCTTGAGGTCGCCCGGCAGAATCTGGGCCATCTTCTCGAGGAGCTTCACTTTAACGGGCGTCGTAAAGTCGTGAGCGTTCATTAGTGTATTGGCTGCCTTCGCCACCGCTTCGGAGACCTTCGGGTGACAGTGACCCAGGGTCGTGACATAAATGCCGCTGGAGAAGTCGATGTACCGGTTGCCATCGACATCTTCCATGGTGCAGCCGAAGCCCTTTTCGAAAACCACCGGGAACAGTTTGACCTGGCCCGAAAGCCCTCGGATATACTCGCAGGCCTTGGCATGCATTGCCTTACTCTTGGGCCCCGGCAGTTCCGAGGTAACCAGATTCGGCCACTCGCCGAGGTTTATCCGGTACGGGGCGGGATCATATTTTCCGGAACCCAACAACGTCTTTGTTGCCTGTGTGTCTATTGCCATATCAAAGCCTCCCGGTTTGGAAATCGGAGATTAGAAACTCCCGTTGTTTCGGGAAACCCTTTTCCCGAAACCGCAACGGGCGAGTGTTACTATCTGTGAGCTATCACATCACATCTGTTAGGTATGATAACCCATCGCGAGCCGATTGTCAAGGCCCGTTGGCGCACATTATCCATTATTTTTGTTGGCGGCTTGACATAACCGATGTCGTGGGGTATAGTTGATGTTAGATATTAACATTGCGGGGCGTGGAGACTGGACAGCTATTATGGATACTCGCAAGGCAACGATTCTAGACTTGATGAGGGACAGCCACGAGGTCAGCATTCGGGAACTGGCCGTCCAGTTCGGCGTCTCGGAGATGACCGTCCGTCGTGATCTGGACGAACTCCAAAGACAGGGGCTGGCAGTGCGCACCCACGGCGGCGCGGTATCGACCGGCCGGCTGAGGTTTCTTCGAACGGGGTTTGCGAACTATCAGGCCTCCGCGACCAAGCAGGCGATAGGTGAAACGGCAGCCAGCCTGGTGGCGCCTGGGCAGACAGTGATGGTGGACACGGGCACGACCGCGCTGGAAGTGGCGTGCCGTCTGCCGAAGGATTTGGGAATCACGGTTGCGACGACGTCGCTGTGGGTCGCCGGGTATCTGTACGACTCATCGATCAAGGTTCTGCTTCTGGGCGGCTTTCTGCGCAGCGAGTTTCCAAGCGTCTATGGGCCGATGACCGAGAAGCTGCTGAGCGATATCCGTGTGGACGTTCTATTCATCGGATGCGATGGAGCTGATAGCCGCACCGGTTTCTACTCCAACGATCTGCACATTTCCAGCATAGAGCAGGCGATGATACGCATCGCCCAGCGCGTAGTGGTGGTCACCGAGAGCGCCAAGTTCAGGCGGAGAGCATTCTCCAGGTACGCTACCGTGCCCGAAGTAGATGTGCTGGTCACCGACGCTGGGCTCTCAGCCCAAGACAGAGCCCATCTGGAGAAACAGGGCGTCGATGTTATGGTCTGCGAAAGCGAGGCATCTGACAAGCGAAGCGTAACCTGAGCACCTCAATCTTCCTTGGAGGCCTCTGGTTTCTGATCCATCATCAGGACTGCATCTCCACTGCCTTCTTCGCGATGTCCTCCGCAATCCATGCGGCAGTCGGTGTCGGCGATGGAGATCGGGTCGAATCCGTATTCGTTCGGCGGAACTTCAACGGGAAAGTGGTACGGTATACCGAGCGGACCGATAGCGAACTTACACTCGTAATCGCGGGCGGCACGGGGTTGTTCTCGAGGTAATTGCGCGCCCGAGCCGCCATATCGTTTATCGTGCCCGCGCGCGGCAGGTCGGCCAGTTCGCTCCACACTTCATTTCACCGGCATACATGATACAGCGGCCCTGCTCACTAATCAAACGCCGTCTGCAGATCGGACGCCTTTCTGAGGCGCACGACAGGGCCAATCACACCCGTGGCGAGTTGTTTGCTGCCAACCACGCCGGTTACCGCGACAAAAGAGCCTACCGCCGGTAGTTGCGTGGGCGTTGCGAGCTGCGAAACTACAACAGGAACTCCTGTATGGCCCAGCCCGTCGCTGGCGCCGGAACCGTCATTGATGCAGAAATAGCTCGAATCCGGTGAAATGTAGGTCACGAGGCCCCACACTTTCACAAGAACCCCCTGTGGCGTCAGACCCCCACTCAGCGGAATGGAGACCAGAGCAAAGTTCTGCTGTGTATTTTGGCCCGATTGCACGGTGACCGATGCCAACTGAGACGCGTATCCCGTGCAACTTGCGATCAGTGTGTACGTGCCCAAAGCCAGAGTAAGAGAATATGTTCCGTCGGCGCCGGTTGTGGCCGAAGCCGACCCACCACTGGTCACGACAGTCGCGTTGGCTAAAAGAGCGCCGGTCGATGAGGTGACCGTGCCCGTTACCGTGCCCGGAATGAGGTTAAGAACGAAGTTTTGAGTCGTCGTCTGGTTCGAGGTCACGGTCACCTGCGCCGATTGAGACGCGTATCCCGTACAACTTGCGATAAGGGTGTATGTGCCCGCATTGAGACCAAGAGAATATGTTCCATTTGAACCGGTTGTCGTCGACGCGGTCCCACCGCTGGTCACGACAGTCGCGTTGGCTAAAAGAGCGCCGGTCGATGAGGTGACCTTACCCGTCACGGTGCCCGGAATGGGGTTAGAACAAAGTTTTGCGTAGTCGTCTGGTTCGAGGTCACTGTGATTTGCGCCGATTGGGGCGTGTATCCCGCGCAACTTGCGGTAAGGGTGTATGTGCCCGCGCTGTCGGTGAAGGAATAGACTCCACTTGCATTGGTCGTGGCCGATGCGGACCCGTCGCTGGTCGAAACGGTCGCGCCCGCGATAGTGGCGCCGCTTGAGGAAGTCACCGTGCCGGTCACGGTGCCCGGCCAGGCTGGCCCGCGACGACCAGCGCGTCCAGAGAATTGAGCTGGAGAGTAGTCGTGTTGCCGGCCCCCGAGATTTGTGCGCCCGTCACGTAATTGTAAGCCTTCTTAATTGACTGAGGCCATGTAATTGTAACGGTCTTCGTGGAACTGGTGGAATTTCGAAAGTATCGCATAATAGGTTCCTTGTGAGAACTTGACATTCGACGTCACCGCGCTCGGGCTTACCTGCACACCGGTCGCCGCCGGCATTCCCACAACGCTCGGCGCGATCTTGTTGATTTCCGCGACTACGTTGCACAGGTCCGACCAGCGGGAGGAAAATATCGGCGATCGCTGCATGCTCAGCAGGTCATAGAAAATGATTCCTGTCGCGCCATCGGCGATAGCCTGATAGCACGCCCACCGCTCCTGGGTATAAGTCGGCTCTTGAGTATCGCTCGGGTCGCCGGGACAGCAATCCTGGTAACCGTTACCAAATGTTTGTACGACTGCCCAAAACGGCTTACCCGGGGCTATTTGGGTGTCGACGAAGCCCCAATCCGTCGCCATGCCCGGCTGGTCGTACATCACTCCGTACGGGTCGGCGCCGTAGGCGTCTGAGTATCTGGCGTGGTCCATGCTGTTGGATCCGCTGCACTGCACGTAAAACTGTGGATGCCATGGGTCGGTCTCCCGACACCACTGCCAGAGCCTGGACGTAGCGTGATCCGTATGCTTCGTCGCTTAAATAGTATGCCGCCACCGCCGGGTTGTTCATAAAAGTCGAAATGTTACCGATTTCCAGGCTCTGATAGCTGGTCCACGGCGACTGAGACATAAATGCCGCTTCTTCCGAGGAGCTTGAGGCCAGGTCTATACCGTATATCGCGTGCAGCCCGCAACTGTTCACTGCATTCAGAAAGGCCGTCGTCGCCGTTATGCCGCCGGAGAAGTAAGCGTAGTCGATTACGAACCCTATTCCGCTGGAGGACAGCATCTGCAGCACGGGGACATAATAGCTGGGGTTCTTAGCCCAAAGTGTTGTCTGAGCCGCCACGCTATCGGGCAAATACGAGGTGCAGTTGCTGCTTATATATATGCCGATCGGGAAAACGGTTTGTCCGTTCATGGATAGAAGGCCGTTTGCAAGAACGTCGGTCGCGTTGGCGGGACGCTTGGTCGGATCGGCACGAGCAATCATGCACTGCGAAGTCGCAAGACAAGACCCGCCTGAATCCGCATACAATGAAGCGGTCAACTCATAAGTCCCGACCGGAACAGAATCCATGGGGTATGTTAGAGATATCTGCTGGCCGCTGGAGAGCGTACCGTTCACTGTCGGGAGGCCCGAGACGGAGCCCGTGAGGCATGCCGAGGATAAAGTCACAGAGTAGAACGCGGTCGGCGCTCCGGGCGGCGCCTGGGCGGCGACGTTGCAAGTGAGGTTCAGAGTGTCGGTGGAGCTTCGTCCGACGACTCCCATCGTGCTCGGAGCCGCAATGTTGAGCGATACCCACGGGACTTCGTTTGTGACTTGAGCGCTGCTGTAGACGGTCGACCCCGCGGAATTGGTTACGGAAACCACGAGCTCTGACTGACCCAAGAGAACATTGGTTGTGGGTATAGTGACGGAGGCCGTGCCTGACGTCCAACTCTGGGTGACCGCCACCTGGTTGCCCTGCGGGCACGTGTTGGCGTTCATGCCGGTTCCGTTCAGATCCGCGGTTATGGTGAGAGGCCCGTTCCAGGTGTAGTTTCCGGGCGCCTGTAACTGGATATCTATGCTGAACGGGTTCTGGGCCTGGACTATCGTGGTACCGTTCCAAATCGGTGAAGGAAAGCTTAGAGTAAACGACGACTGAGAGTTCGCTGTGGACGGCAATAGAACCGCGCCGGCAATAAGGATAGCCGCTATAGTTCCCCATCCGACTCCATTCTTATTCTTAAGCATACGATTTCACTCCGAATAAAGTGTTTAGCTGAAAACGGTAGGCCCGCAACTCTCCCGGGAAAAGAGTCCCCCTCGCGATCATGGTCATGCCAAACGCCAGCATTCATCTCGCTCGGCGCCGGCGGGTTCCGCATCCCGGAATACAATCGACCTGAGCGAAAAGACAGGGCAACGCAGGGCTGCTCGGCGAGAGCCGTCTTCAGAAGTGTCTCAAGGACGCGGCCACCTGGAAATATGTAAATATCAAGGTCGCGCTTGTAGTCCAAGCGGATCCTTCCCAACCCTGTACCTGCGCGTCATATGCAACCCTTTGGCCGGTACCCGGGTTGCACGCTCATAAGGTCGGCCAGTGTCTTGGCTGAGACATGGCCATCGCACCACACGATGTCTATCATCCCGTTGTGTCTGGCCGCGGGCCGGGCGGAATAGTTTAAGCCCAGGCCGTCGTTCCAATTCCATTCCGAGTTCCAGAAGATTCCCGTGGTCGGCACCGTTGGCCCTTTAGTGCTCAGCCAGTTGGCGTCGGTCGAATCGCAGATAACCACGGTCCGCGGGGGCCGAGTGATGTCTGATTCATGAGCGACGAAAAGCCAATTGTAATTAAATAGCGTGCCGTTCAATCCGTAAGTGAGGTGCCCTCCCTGGGCGAGGCTATGTCCGCGATCGACTGCGGCATCCACTTGACGGCAGGGCATCCAAATACGGCGGCGTTCTGCACGTAGGGAAACAGGTATTGCGCCCAGGTTAAGCCTGCAGCTTCACTGGGGCCGTTGGAGACCAACGAGGCATACGCTCCATTATTATTATCGGCATACATCGTCCAAGCCATGCCCTATCTCGACGCATATTGCTCATGCACGCCGCTTTCTTTGCCGCGGCCTTGGCGCTCATAAAGACGGGGAATAGTATTGCCGCGAGGATCGCGATGATCGCAATCACCACTAACAATTCGATTAACGTGAAGCCTCTGACGCCCTTGCGCATTTGATTTTCCTCCCGAAGCGAGCGTAAGCGCCCCTGGTAAGAGTTCACTCTTCATGAGGTACAACTTGCCGCATATGTCATTCCGAGGAGGAACGACGAGGAATCTCAACGCTGCACTGGGATTCCTGTCCCGATAAATGTGCGGCATCCGCCACGTTGAGATTCCTCACGTTCGTTCGGAATGACATAGGCGGTGACGTGTACCCACGATCCGTGAGTCTGTTAGGGCCCCTTTTTGCTTCGGGGCCGCCCGCGCGGGCGGCCCCGAAGCGATCTATCAGTAGACCTGGATATCGGTAATCTTCCTGAGATTCAGGACCGGAACGACCCCGCCTCCCAGGTTCGATAGGCCGACAACGCCGGCCGCGCTCACGTATTTGCCCACCGCCGGCAGCGATGAGAGTGCGGGCGCGGTAGCAAGCATGGAAAGATTCACGGCTAATCCGGTATCTCCATTGCCATCGCCATTCGTGAGACCGGAACCGTCATCTATGCACAGATATGTTCCGGACGGATTCACGTAAGTTACTTTTCCCCACGACGTTGCCAGTATGCCCATGTCGTCGATGCCCTTGCCGATGACTGCCTTACCGGGCATGCCCAGAGGCTTCAACGGCGTTGAGGGAGTAGTGATGACGGTGACGGCGCCGCTGATAACGGGCTCGCCGTCGGAGTCGATAGTCTTCGTGCCTTCGACCGACACGATGTCGCCCTCGTTCAGAGTGGCGCCGGAGAGGTCTTGCACAAGTATGCCGGCCGCCCGCGACGTATCCTCAACGTAGGTATAGCCGCCGCTCCACAGACCGGAGGCCACGGTAACGACCGCGCTGGTTAGCTTGACCGCGGAGTTAGCCGGCAGGGCCGCCACGCCGCTGACGTCGCTGACGACCGTGGGCGCGCCGCCCGTGTACGGGTAGGCGCCGCGGTCGGTGCCGTAACCCACGTTTGTACCGGTACCAATGCAGGGACTGCCATACATGTAGATGGTAACTCCCGCTAAGCATCGGGTTGCCTACCTGGCCGCCGGGTTCAGTCGGGTCCAGCGTGCTGACGCCGTCTAGCGTGTAGGCCTCGGCATCTTTGTAGGTACTGGTTCGTACGACGGGGTAACCACGAAAGTGGGCCCATTGTTGCAGAAGACGGCCTGCAGGCTTGCGCCCTGGAATATGTTGTCTACCAGGGTGGCCGTCTGGGTCGGTGCGTATGCCTGGCCCGTCCCATACGAATAACACCGGAAACCATTCTGTCCACCGTAGGGGACGTCGATGATCGTGTTGTTGGCATACTGGTTGTTTCCGCCGATATCAGGCATATCGCACAGGTTCTCCCACAGCGCCTCACCTGGGCAGGCAGGCGCCAGGTTGTTGTGGAAGTTCGTCGAGGTGCTGTTGCTCGCATACAGGACGTCATATATCGTCTGCTGCAAGACGCAGTTCTCGATCTCGATTCCCAGCGTGTTGTACAGCAGGAACGAGGTAAAGCTGCCCGTTACGGTGAACCCGTTGAACTTGAGGTAGCTCGCATTCGTGATCAGGAGCGCTGACTCGACATACCAGTTGCTTCCGTCTTCGGAGTAGCTGCCTATGCTGATGTTCGGGACACCGCTGCTCGAGCTGTCCGCCTGATAAGTAATCGGGCTGCCGGCAACGCCGGAGCAGTTCTGGAACAGGGCCGCACAAGTCCACGGGTTGGTAGTGGCCGCATACGAGTATGTGCCCGGTTCCACCAGGACTGTGTCGCCCGGATTCAACAAGCACTGCCTGTCGCCGTTATCGATCGTCGCCCACGCATTAGCAAGGGACAGACCATTGTTGCTGTCATTGCCGGTAGTGGACACGTAGTAAGTCTTCGGCGTAGGCAGGGTGAGTGCGAAGTTCGCCGGCGTCGTGTTTCCAGCGGAAACGGTGACGCTGCTGGTCTTGCTTCCGAACGCAGGCATCGATGCCGTGACCGACTGTGTTCCAGCCGGAACGCTGATGCTGTAGCTGCCGGTGCTGTCCGTCCTGGCCAGCGTCGCATAGCCGTTGACCGTCACGGATATCACGGCGCCGAATATCGGAGCGCCGCTGGAAGCGTTGGTTACCTTGCCCGATACCGTTCCGGGACTTGTGATCGGCGGGATCTCATTCAAGCCAATCGAAGGATGCGATCCCGGATATGGCAGGCCGACGCTCACGCCGGCGCCGATGCACGGGCTGCCGGGGAGTACTCGATAGTCGAAGAGCCACGGACAGACGAACATGGGATCGACATCAAAAACGTCGTGGGCGCCCGCCTGAGCGCTTCCTCCATATTCATAGCCATCAGGCACCATGTAGAAGAGGTTGTAATCGCTGTTCACATTCGACGACAGGCTAGTCGCGTAGACTGCGCAGGCGCCGACAATCGTGGTGTTCAGGTTGTAGAAGATGTTGTTCATAACCTGCGGCCCGGTTCCGTAGCTAAGGTTGAGAATCTGCCGCTGACCACCTACGAACACGTTGTTGTCGAAGTAGTCGGAACCACTCTCTCCGTCGGTGAGGAGGCAGTTCCCGACTCCTTCACCTACGACGGCATTGTTGTGGAAGTTTATCCCGTTGTTGCTGTAGAAGGCCACCGCGGGAACCCAGTTGTTCCAGACCTGGTCGCCGTTTACGACGAAGTTCCTGACCTCGACATTCGTGCATGCCTGGATGAGCATCGTCCATGAGCAGCCCTCAAGATAGAAACCGTCGAGGACGACATTGCTCGCACCCCCAACATAGATGCCGTAGCTGTAGTACGCAGTGTCGATCAGGCCGAACTTGAACTGGGCGCCGCTTTGGGCCTTGTAGGTCACGCCATTGGACTTCGACGACAAAACGACTTCGTTCGTGTAAACGCCCGGCTCCACAATGACCGTCTCGCCCGAACTCAGGATTCCATTCTTATCCCCGTTGTCCATCGTGGCCCACGGCTCGTTCGGATTCGTGCCGCTGTAGAGATTGTTCCCGTTGGGGCCTACGTACCAGGTTCCGGTTACCACGACCGAGGTAAGCACGAAGTTTGCCGTGGTCGGATTGGACGACACGTTGACGGTCTGGATGATCGTCTCGTAGCCAGCCTTATGCACGGTGAACGTATACGAACCCTCATCCGTCTGGAACGAGTAGGCACCGCTGGCGTTAGTCACGGCGCCGCCATTCGCGCCCCCGGTGACCTGTACCCCGGCGAGGTGATTGCCGGCGGTGTCGGTTACAGTGCCGCTGACGGTCGCGAGGGTCCCCGGCGTTCCGGTGTAGATATTGTCGAAGGCGCCGATGTCCGGGAACTGACCCGAAAATGGCAGGCCGACCGGCGTTCCGGCGTTTATGGCCGGGCTGCCCGCTTGCAGCGTATAGTCGCTATTGAGCAAGGGATTGACTTGATATTCGTCGGGGCCCGCGGTAAGGCCGGCGATAGCTGCCACCTGGGCGCCGTAGTAAACAGGCGACATCTGATAAAGGATGTTATTGGAATGGTCGATGAACAGCCAGGGCTGGTAGGTCGGGTCGCCGCCCGGGTTCCCATAGATACCGGTGCTGCCGCCGTTGCCCACGCAGATGTTGTTCTTGAACTCCAGCCCGGAGCAATAGTTGTAGATCGCGGTCCACTGCGCGCCGATTATCGTGTTGTTAACGATCTCGTCCACGGCCGACGGATACGCGTCGTTTACGACGGTGATCCCCGCGCCGGGGCCGTTGTAGCCTCTGAGGTCGATGACGTTGTTGTGGATGAATTGGCCGATCGGGTTGTTGCTTATGGCCAGCGGCGCCAGTACCAACCATCGTTCTGGTCATTGCTGTTGGAGCCGAGGAACGTGCAATTCTTCACCTCGTTAGTACCGGACCAGTTGTTTATCAGGAAAGACTCGTCGCCTCCCTGGAATGTGAAGCCGCTGACGACCGAGCGTGTACCAATTGTTTTGCCCCGACAGATGGAACGCGCAGCCGTGGTCAGTCCCGCGGGTGACTGTGACCTGTCCCTGGGCCTGGTACGTCACGCCGTTCGACGCTGTCAGCACTATGCCGTTGCTGGCGTAACGCGGCACGCCCGAGCCCGCCGATGTGACATTATAGGTTCCCGCAAGGACGGTTACCGTGTCACCGGAGTTCAATTTTTGCTTGACGTCCCCGTTGTCGATCGTGGCCCATGCCGCGGCCGAGGTAAGACCCGAGTTCGAGTCGTTTCCCGACGGAGACACATAGTAAGTCGTGGCTGCCGCCGGCAGGCACAGCGCGAAGGCGAGCGCCAAAACCAGCAGCAAACCCATGGTTCTTGAATAGGTTTCCATTTTTGTCTATCTCCTCTCTGTTGCCTGTCCGGTGCAGCATATTAGTTTTACTGCCAGGCATGTCGTTCTCACTACCAGAAGTGGCGCGCCCGAAAACACCGAAGGCGCGCCGGCAATATCAAGGCGATTCGTATGCATCATCACTCCCTTTCAGTCCAACATAGTATTCGTCCGCTGGCGCATCTGCGTGCAATATAGCCCCGCCCGCGCATTACTTTACTGCTTCTGTTCATTAAATCAATCCGGCCACTGCGCGCTCTGGCGGGACCTTTGCCAGCCTGCAACAATTGGAGTATGCCACATAATCCGGCGATTGTCAACCCCTATCTGACAGTTTTTTGGATATTTCTTTAACTAGGTTAATTGTTGCCCGGCATCTCCGTTCGGGCTGGATTGCAAATCCGCCCGAACGGAGAAATTCAGCCCCGCTGTCATCCTGAACTTGATTCAGGACCTGGTACCTGCAAAGGAGATGCTGAATCGAGTTCACTACCATCCCACAATGAGGTGCGGATTTGATAAGGCGGAGGCGACCCAGAAAAGCGTGCTGGTTATGCCGCAGACGTCGCAAATCATGTCATTCCGAGCAAGTGACGGCGACGCTGTCGCCGTTACATTGGAAAGGAACCCACCCCCGGTGTTTCGGGAATCTTGTTCCCGAAACTGGGGAGTTTCTTAGGAACGTATGTGAGGAATCTCAACGTTGCGCCTATATCATCCTTCGGCACGTGAGAGTCAACCGATAGGTCGAGATTCCTCACGTGCGTTCGGAATGACATAGCCGCTGCGTTTGCGTCGTGTCCCCAGGGTTGTACGCTTGCGAATCGCGCCGCCAGGAAAATCGAAAATGGGTATTTGCAAAACCACACGCTGCTGAGCGTGAAATACCGCAAAACAGGTCATTTTTCCCAGTTGTGGGATGGTAGTAAATCGAGTTCAGCATGGCAAGTACTCACCAAGCGTGAGCGCCCCCTCTTAGGTCTCACCCACCAACACATAAACGCCAAGTGGATCGAGATGCATTCGGGTTGTTTGACGTTCAAGTGGAACGGTCTCCCTGGTCGTGTAACGCGCCACTTTTTTGATTCCCGCGGGCCATTGCAGAGATACTGTTTGGCTGACGCGCTTTGTATTGACCAGAATTACATAAAGCTTGCCGCTTCCCTGTTTGCTGAGCAGGCTTACCCGGCCACTGGTGGCGCGCACAGGATTGCCGGCGTCCGGCAGGCCGATCACCGGGACCAAATTCCGCACCTCGCCGGCTACCGAGCACAAATCCCGCCATCGCTGCGTGAAGTGCGGCGACCGATGCATGTCCTGCAGGCAGTAGTATATGATCCCCGTGGAGCCTTCCGCTATCGCGGCAAACGTCGCACAGCGCATTTCCTCGTATGTCGGCTCCCGCATATTGGCATAAGTGCCTGCCTCAAAGTCCGGTGAGAAAGCTTGCACGACCGACCACATCGGCTGATTCGATGGCATACTGTTTCGCGCCAACCGCCATTCAGCCGCGGCCGCGCCGATGTCATCCATGGTGAAATAGGCGTCGATTCCATAGGCGTCGTTCCACTTTGCCCACTGGAGGGAAGCCTCGGGTCTAAAGTGACAACCGAATGTTGGGTGCCAGGGATCCTCGACTCGTGCATCCTCGGCCATCGCCGCGAACTCCGTACGAAGCGCATAGTCATAACCCTCGTCCGAGACGTAGTTCGCAATCACCGCGGGATGCCCTTTGATGCGTCTAAGAACCGGACCAAGATCCGTGCCGCGCTTCGCGGCCATTCCCATGCGTATGAAGTCCTTGGAGTTATAAATGACCTTAACTCCACAGCGCTGAGCCTCATCCAAAAAGCCCTCTACGGCGTCAGCATTCTTAACGGGTACGGAATCCCCACAGTAATCCAGGACACAGTTAAGAGGGCTCTCCCCGATCATCTTGAGAAAAGACTTATAGTAGTCAGGATTGGGCTGGCCGTGAGAATTCCACTGCTTGTCACCAAAGTGTGGGGTTTCAATTGAACTTAAGACGTAAATGCCGATGGGGAAGAAGGGCTTCCCGTCAACCTGAAGCAAGCGGTTTGGCAGGATATCGACCGCGTTTGCCGGTCGCGAGGCCGGGTCGACGCGAGTGACCAGGCGCTGGGAAACAGCAATTCGCTTCTTGAACCTCTCCGACGATAGGCCAATCGACCGTGCAGCGCAGGGTTGCTTTTGCAAAATACCGCGCGGGATCGGACTTCCATTCGTCGCCGAGGGCGAGCTTGAGCCTGATGTCCGGGCTGGTGTCCCCGGCGGCGATTGTTTTGCCGTGCCAGACCGGATCCGGGTATTCGATGGTGACCGGAGGGGTCAGGATTTCGCGCACATCCGCATCGTCGAACCAAATATCGCCGACGGCGCCACCGTCCGTATATAGCGTGAAACCGATGTATGTGATGTCACTCGGGGTGGGAGGACAGGCAAATACGACCTGCCGCCAATCCGATGTGCCCTTGATGCCGGTAGTACAATCGTGTTCACCAACATAGCCGCTTTCGCTTCCCCACTGCAGGCACACCTTGACCGGGTTGCTGAGATCGCGTGTCTTCACCCACACGCCGCAGAAGTAGCTCTTCCCACCGGCTGCGGGAATGTCCTGACAGACGAGGATATAAGGGGCGTTGGGCGCCCCTGAATAATGAAGGCTGAAACTATCGCTGTGGCCAACTGTAGTATCGATTGTATAGTAGGGCTTCCGGAATCCCCATCCCGCACTGCCTTCCGCGAAACTCGGGTTCTTGAGCAAGTTCGCACCATCCGCATATAGTGTCGAGCAAACTCCAACCAGCAAAACTGTCGCGATCCATTTCATGTCAAAATATCTCCTGTGAAAATAGCGTTTAGTGGAAAGCGGAAAGCCCAGAATTTCCACCCTCAAGCATGTGCCTGACTACGGCGTTTCCCCCTCGCCCCAGCCCTCTCCCATCCGGGAGAGGGAGCACGTTGCGCTCGATTTCAAAGTCGCGCTTCTACAAACAACGCCGCGCCGGAACTCCCCTCGCCCTGCACGGGAGAGGGGCCGGGGGTGAGGGTGGAACCCCGGCTCTCATTTTCATCTATAGTGGTGAATGCGGGGCCTTCGTGCATGATTCCCGCGAAAATAGAAGTAAGAAGTTAGAAGTTAGAATCCGGACTATCAACGCGCAAAAAGTTCACAATGGTCTGGCGTTTCCAATGAAAGGATTAACGGGATTAACACGATCACGTCCCATCCTGTCAATCCCTTAATCCTACAAATCGTGTTCAGGACAGGGTGCCATGCGTGCAGCGGGAACTCGAAGGGCTTAGCGCCAAAGGTCGTCTCGGCTTGTCGTTCCCGCCGCATAGGGGTTGGCCGTCTTTCACGAGAAGACTGACCTGTTACGATAAGTCTCATATCCGTTCGAGGCAGCACACCCTCTCAAGTGGTAATGCTTACCTGGTTTAGAATGTAGACGCATCCCATCCTGTCGCTCGAGCCTACGGCGAGTCTGTTTCCGTCCGAAGTTAGAGCCGCGGCGGACAACTCACAACTTGCCGCAAGTCCCGGTTCCCTGGCCTCACAAAAGAACACTCTGCCTAATCGGCGTACGCCTATTTTGTCATCATAATAGAATATGGTGCCCAGGTCAGAGCAGTCTCCACCAATACCAAACGCTTTTGTCTGAGTGGAATCCGTCACGATTTGTCGTATAGGGCCATAAGGCACGGCTTGACCCAGAGAATACACCGAACCGTTCGCGTTCGCAAGAGCCAACATGCCATCTTCGGTGCCGACCAGGAACCTTTCTCCATTCAGCTTTGCAACCGCTGAGGCTCTGGCCAAATACTGTCTTCCGGGTTGTGCCGGCAGGCTGGCAAACGAGGGGAAGTTAGTGTCGTGTGTAGAACGCTCTGCCAGGTCTCGGCATAATCCAGGAGCCGTGTCAATTGGAGACGGGGTAATTGACCCGCTGCGTATCACGAAACCAAATAGCTCGTCCTCGCCGCAAACGCCATATAGTCCACCGTCGTCACCCCACGCAAGGGATTTTACGGCGGAACTTTCGATCGGGACCTCCCTCCAGAGCCGGTACACCTCCGTCCGCTCGCATTGCACCGTATGGGGATTTTCGGACAGAATGCTAATATGACGCCAAACGCCCATTGTGGCGCGAACGCAGGGTTCCATCTTGCTTTCGATATCCGAATCCGGGCAGATCGTCTCAGCGTCTGTCAGGCACATATAACTCATCGGGTCACGAGATAGTTCGCGGGGCTTATACATATCCTCTCTTATGCAATTAAGATCGGCAGCAAACACGCCCGGTGGGTCATTACCGTGATTCGTATCCGCAATATAGAGTTTTTCATCCGCAATAAACATTTCGCTGACGCAGCATATATTTTGGTCGGGCGTGCCTGTTAACCCGACCATCTCGGGATGCCCTCCTCGCAGCACGTCCCATCTGGCAAGACGAACGCTCATGCTGACCCAATCATCGCTAAAGGCCATAATGCCATACCATAAACAGCCGCCCTTATCGAATGACAGTCCCCCTATGGTGGTGGGACAAATGTCCGGCAGTTTTGCATTATCGGGGATATAGGAGCCGAAGTCTTCCAGCGTATTAGTCCGCGGATTATATGCCAGCAAGCTATCACAATGGATAACCCCAAGGTACATCCTGCCGTCCGGTCCATCGGCGCAGAAATTGAGTCGCCTCTGAGTTGGGCCAAACCTGGTCGATTTTGCATAAGGAAATCTTATCCCTAAATCCTCGATTTTCCCGGTGTCCGTGTTCACTCTGTAGAAAAAACCGGAGCGAGAAGCGCTGTAGATGTGCCCATCGGGTGCGCGGTGGAATCGAAAGGAGCCAAACTCCGTAACCTGCCCCAAGTCCGACACGCGAGAGCTATCGATGTCGAACCTGTACAGGTGGCCTCGGAAATAACCGGAAAAATACAATGCGTTGTGCTTGTTGTCCAACGCTGCCCCGTATATGGTCTCGCGAGGCACCGGCACGCCAAGGTTATCAGCCTTAAGTGTTTTGGGATCATATATGATTATATTGGAGCCTTGATAACCCTCCCAAATATGATAATAATAAGCTTCCGGCATCCAAGTGGGGTGTCCTGGCGCTTGAGCGGTTGTATGCGTGGTCATAATCAACCGTCCATCATCGAGGAAACTGATGGAACTATGTATCTTGCTTGGAGGAATCGCCCGGTCCAAGGGAAGAACAATATCACGAATATCGAAGCAGCATACCAGTTCGCCGGTCTCAGGTATGTATTCGTACAACCGCCCGCAGGTCGAAGCGTTAAGCTCCGCGCAAAGGCTCAAGAACATTCTGCCTTCGGGGCTTATCGCGAAATCCCATATCGCATTATGAGGCACTTCGGACCCAAACAAAGTGTGCCTGACACCCCTCCGCGGCATCATCTCAAAGTACCCTTGCGGAAAGTCCTTCGCCTCGAAGGTTTTCAGTTTCTCTCGCGTCTCGGCATAATCCAAAGCAGTCGTCTCCTATTCCGAAATAAGTAAGTGCTCACTCTTCATGAGCATCCGTCATCCTGAACTCGATTCAGCATCTCGTCCGCCGCTACCAGATCCTGAATCAAGTTCAGGATGACACTAACCCCTGGGGGCGTGCGGGTCATTGTGCGCTCCGTCCGCCTACATTCTTCACCGAGGCTTTGGAACGAGTCTCCTGCAGCCGGACGCTGGATTCCTGGCATTCGAGTATCTGCAGCGAGAGGTCGATCAATTCCCGCGCCTCTTCGGGAGACATCGTGCCGGCCGTCACCATGTCCTGGGGCCTCAGCGTGTTCCACACGAAGTTCATCGCCTGGAGAGGCCGAAGCTGACCGGCGGCCATGGGCTTTATGGTCATCACGGGCTTCCTGGCGCCGCGGATAACGCTCAAGGTCCAATCCACCTCCAGCGGCATCAGAAAACCTGCTGTATTGTAGATGCACACATAGGTTTCCACGTCCAGTTCGGTTTCGTCAGCATACACGATGGTTTCAGGCCGGTGCGTGCTCAGACCTGGGATCATTCCCCGCTCGCGAATGAGCTTGCAGACAGGAGCCATCTGACGGACTTCGCGGCTGCAAAGGTCGACCATCATATCCGTTGTGCTAGTATGCGGCATGCAGAATGCGGCGCCGTGCGCGGCCTCCTGATCCAGGATAGGCGCCACGGCGTCCAGATCGAACCCGTCAAGGGCTGTCCTTGGGGTGGTCGGCAACGAAGGGGTGGAGACGACCACTATCTTCTTGCCCGTCCGGTTCTCGGTTTCTTTGACCGCGTCGGCCAGCGCAGGCGCCTGAATTTGCCCCATTATGGTGTCGATGCCGGATTTCACGAATACTTCGAGAATGTCCGCGATGACGCTCCGATTCATAATATGATCTTTGATATACTGGTCCTTTGCGGCAGTGCAGTGGCTGAAGCCCATAAACCAGTTCGTGCCGATGATCATCCTCGAAAGGGACAATCCACCGACGGTGGTGCGTGGGAAACTCATCTTTCTTCCTTCTTATTCCGCGGCGCCGCACGAGCCCAGATACGCCCCTGCCTGGCCGCTGAGGTTCGTATTGCCGAGCATCCAAGTCCATACATACATTATATACATCATGCGGGATCCCTGTGCCGCTTTGCTCATTTCAATTCTTTCACAATAGGATATCTATTGCAATCGCAGCGTTGCCACTTCTTTGGGTTGAAGCGTTACTCCAGGATATCATAGCAGATATCATTGCCGTGGAACACGTAGGAGCCGTCGGGATTGCGGGTGGTGCGGCCGTATTTGGATTTCAAGGCCTTTGTGGTCTTCACCTTGATTGTGGCCTCCTGGGGGCCTTCGTTGACGCCGGCCGCGATCAGGACGCAAGTCTTGCCCTTGCCGTCGGCGTAGCCCTTGGCGCTGCCTATTCCCTTGGAGAAGACGGCGTCGACTTCCGGGCCGTCGACGTCGGACATAATGAACGGCTCCAGCGACCGCAGGGTCTTGGCGACCCTGCACGCATCGGGCCAGCGCTTTTCGAAGTCCGGTACCGCGAAACCCCTGCGCAGATCGTGATAGGAATAGAAGATGAACCCCTTCGCTCCATGGATGGCGAACATCAGGGCACTGCCGAGCATCTCGTCGCCGGTGGGATCACGATGCCTGGCCAGATAATCCTGCCTGCTCTTGAGGCTGTAATCGTAGGAGCCGACGTTCTGAAGCTGGGGCACGGCCCAGTACAGGCGCGCCGTGCCTGTCTCCGAACTCACCCACTATCTTGTCGGAATAGAGGTTTATCGGGTCCATGCCTCTTTTGCCCTTATCGAGCGGATAAACGTCGATGGCCATCACGTCGGATATTCCGACAAAGGGGCGGTAGTCGTGGGTCAGCACGCCGCAGCCTATCAGTACGGTCCAGATAGGATGCCAGGGGTCCCTGTCCTTTA
Organism: uncultured bacterium; assembly: GCA_963823885.1. Lineage (GTDB taxonomy): Bacteria > Armatimonadota > UBA5829 > UBA5829 > UBA5829 > CAWGNL01. The sequence continues at coordinate 27,903 of CAWGNL010000067.1, read as the reverse complement.
TGTCTTTGTGGAGATATCTTAGCCATGCGCCGCAGTCCCACGTCTCGACCTTATCCTTGCCGGTCGTTACGGGACCTGTGCCCAACTGCGGTTCATCGCAGATGTACCAGGTAAGGACAGCGGGGTTGTTTTTGAACGCCTCGACGGTCTTGGCTATGACCTCCCTGGTCCCGGAAACGCCAAAGCGCTCGAGGTCGCCCGCGAAGGGACCCCCGAAAGTGCCGCAGAAGGGGACGCTGACTTTCAGGCCGTTCCTGTGGCATTCGTCAAGAGTCGCCCGGACTGTTTCGAGGCTGGAGCTTTTCATCGGCTGCCCAGGAGCGTTCGGATCAACGTCGGAGTCCATATCACAGATAAGGAGTTCATAAGGAGCCACCGTGTTGAAACCGCCTTGGGCGATGGTGCGGATATTCTCCCTGTCGAGGCGGAGGCAATAGACGCCCACCGGCATGAACGGCTTGCCGTCGACAATGCAGCGTCCGCGATCATCAACCACGCACGCTCCCTTGGGCGCGGGGCCTCTCTTGACAGCGGCATCCACGTGCAGAGGTTCCGAAGTCTCCCCCAGGATTAGCTTGCGCTCGGGGTCGAGGAGCGCGAGTTTCATGGCGTAATCCCCCCCGGCGAGCTTTCCAAGGTCGGCATCTATCCACATGTCGGCCGCGGAGGCCAGCTTGTGAACGAGCGTCTTTCCTCCCTGCTCGATGTCGATCGAGCAGAGCATCTTGGCGGTGTCCACCTCATCGGGCGGAGGCAGGGCCATGCCATGAATCTCGGAGCGGATCACGATACGACCGTCGTCGGTCGTCAAGCCTCCCATGGGACGTACGCGCCAGGCCTCCCATACGAAAGCCGGATTCGAGGGGTAGACTTTGATATCATCGAACCAGACTTTGCCATACGCGTCTTGAGTGAGCCAGGGCCTGACCACGAACGTCTCCGACAGGGGCGGAGGCACGAACCGGCCCTCGATCCATTTCCAATCGGAGTCTCCGGAGACGCTCTTGCCGCCGCCTTCGAAGGAAGCGATGCCACCCATATAGCCGTAGCGGCTGCCGAACTCCACGATCATCCCGGCCCCGCTTCCCCCTCCGACGCCTTTGCTCTTGATCCAGCACCCGAAAGTGTAGGTGACGCCGGGGACGAGCTTGGAGACAGGGAATGTGATGCCGCCGAAATTGTACGCCCCTCCATCGGCCCGCTCATAGACCAGGCATTTGCCGCCGCCGCGGCCGCCCGAATCGTCGAACGAATAGCCGGCCGGGCAGGTCCCAGCCGTTGGTCCCATCGGAAAAGTCCAGGTTGGGCAGATCGGGAGCGAATACGTTGATGGAGGTTTGCACTCGGTTGACCTTGGTATATCCATCGAGAGAGGCAGGGATAGATGGGTAAGAGGCGAAGCTGCCCTGACCAGCAAGCATCCCGAACAATATCGAGAGCGCTACGATTGTGAGTTTCACCATCATTAGATCTCCTGTGAAAATAGCATTTAGTGGAAAGCGGAAAGTGGAAAGCCCGGAACCCTGGTGGACGATTTCTCATTTCATTGCAATCGCAGAGTCGCTACTTCCTTGGGTTTGAGCGTTATATGAACGCTTCCCGAGGGATCGACCGGCAGCGACTCTTCATTTCTTTCCAGCAGGTCGCATCTCCACGCTTTCCTGGCGGCAAATTGCAGCCTTAACCGCCCGCCGGCGCTCGTCGTGCCTGGATTGAACAGCCTGACAATGGTCGATTCCCCGTCTTCGGACATCTTGATCGTCGAGACGACCAATTCTTCCGGCACGCTCATAAACTCCCCCGAAGAAGAAGACAAATCTCCACCGTGCGACGGTGACGTTAGCGAAAAGACCGGCATTTTGAACCTTTCGATTTCCCGCTGAATGCCATGGAAGAATCCCTCGGCGGCGAAGGGCCACAGCGAGTAGTTCACATTAATATCGCCCAAGAGCAGACTGTCCAAGGTCCATCCATCGCCGATCTGCTGCCGGAAGCTTCTGAACAGCGTCAAGGCGAGTGCGCGCTCGGGCACATCGCGCACGCACGCTTCGCAGAGTCCCTTGGTGAGAATCGCAAGTCCGCCAACTTCGTCGTGTACGGCGGCAAAGTTCTTTATCGGGGTCTCCTCGCGCGCCTGTTCCACCCAACCGGTCGTGTCCGGCAATTCGATGTTTCTTTCGACGACGTCGAATGCGGAATCGCCCAACCACACCCGCGAATCTCTGCCGGTGGGAAAAAGAGCCCTAAGTCTGTGGCAGCTTGCTGAATTGCGGATCGCCGTTTCGACATCGACTCGAGCGCACCCGCGGCGAAGCGTCAGCCGCATCTCCATGGGAAGCGCGGTTGTCGCCCTAAGCCTTGTTTTTCTGCTTGCCGAGAGGTCCCTGGGCACACGCAGATTGAAGCTGACGACCGCGGTTGCGCTCAGGAGGCCGGTTTTCTCGAACCGAATCCGAATGCCGCTCCTGGCTCCGGGCGTGGAACCGATAACCCTGACATCAGACTCGGGATAGACGTGATTCCATCCGTCACCGGCATCCCCACAGTCTTCAAAATCGTGCAGGCCGCGATACCAGACGCCGGTACGCTTGTCATAAAGATCGATAAGCGCATCCTCGCGTACCGCAAGCCTCAAGTATTCGTTCTCGATAGTGCGGCCCGCCTTATCCACAACCACCGGCCGCATGCCGTCAGGCAAGGCTGTGGGGCACGCGACATCCTTGGGCAAGAACCTGATCGCAAACGAAGAATAACCCATTGCCGGAACACTTGCCGCCGCGTTGACGTGGAACCTGTGATGCGGACTGTAACCGTTGGGCTTGCGCAAATACGCGGGTGACTCGCCGCGAACCTTTTTCACCGAAGGACTCGGCCACGCATCGTAATCGATGCGCTCTGTCTCATAATAAACCGGCGCGCCGCCGCCGTCGATCAAGACCGGATGCAGACCCTGCTTCGCATATCGCTGGACGTCGCTCGACAGAATCTCGAAATAAAGCCGCGTCAAAGGCCCGGAAGGCACGTTCGCGGGGTTATAGACTGTAACTACCGCCTCGGACTCGCCCAATGAAGTCGTATCCAGCCTGTCGAATACGGCCTGGATGCTCTCTCCGATGGAGTTCTGGGCGAGGAGCCTCGCCTGGTCGAAACGGTATACCATGTCACGGTGTACCTGGTCGATGGAGCAGCCGCAGATGGAATCGTGGGGGTGATTGGTAATCAGATACTCCCAGGCGAGGTCTAGAAACGGCTTTTGCGAATCGCCTCCCAGCCATACCGACCACAAGTGCAGCGGTTCGGCACATCGGGCGAGCAGGTATTCCAGATGATCGTTCATCTGCTTGAGCGGCAGCCTGCTGCTGGCCGTTCCAGTCATAAGGTCGGCGTAGAGGCCTGCCTTTTTGGTGTATCTGAGCTCGCCGGTGTAGGTCTTGAGCCCGTCATTATGATAATCACCGAGTTCGTGCTTGAGCCCGCTCAAGTACGCCGGCAGCGATGAATGCACGCATACAGTGTCCTGGAGAACCGCGTTGATCTGGTCGATTTTTTCCGGCGTGTTCCACAGCGCGGGCGTGTGATCGTTTCCATCCAGGCCGAACAGGACTCTGGTCTTGGCGAAAGCTTTCTTCTTCTTCTCGTACTCGATGAGTTCACTATCGGGTGAGTCGCGATAGGTTAGAAAATCCTGGTAGCCGGTGCCTGGATGCGCCTTGATCACGAGCACTTTCGATCCGTCCGCGCCTTTCCAGAGCATCTCCGATGCGTCATCGGCATTCGAAGTGCCTCTGTGAAGCACCACCGTGTCGAAGCCAAGCCCACGAACGATCTGCGGAAGCTGAGAACAATGGCCGAAGACATCCGTCACGTATCCCACGGGCATAGGCTCCACGCCGAACTCCCGGCAAATCCCGCACCCGAGGTTGAGGTTTCGCACCAGGCTCTCGCCGCTCAGAAGCAGTTCATCAGGCATTACAAACCATGGCCCGATGAGTATTCGTCCGCTGCGAACGTGACCAGCCAGCCTTTGGGCGCTTTCGGGCCTGATACGCAGATAGTCTTTCAGCCAAATAGTCTGGCCGTCCAAATGAAAGTAGCGGTAATCCGGACGCTGCTCGAGCAACTCCATGAGTTTATCTATCTGGTATACGAGCCTCTGCCTGAACCCTTGGAAGTCCTGGTACCATTCCCGGTCCCAATGAGTATGGCTCAAGACGTGAAGGGTATACTCTTTCTTCTTCATACCAGTACGCTCTCGTGCACCAGAGGTGGACATGCCCCGCAAACACCCCGGCAACGGGTATTATTTTACTGCTTCGGTTCATTAACTCAATCCGGCCACTATGCGCGCTGGCGGCACATTTGCCAGCCTGCGACAATTGAAGTATGCCACACTACCTGGCGATTGTCAACCCATATCGGCAGTTTTTGCGAGAATTGTTTAACTAGGTTAATTGTTGTCGGCATCGACTGAATTGAAATGTCGCCGGTCAGACCCATTGACAGACAGGGCTGGACGTGGTACACTGCTTTTATTAATGCATCTTAGTATTGCGGCGCGGCGGGCGGGAAGCGGCAAATAGCATGGAGAGCCGGATGACAGATTCAATCGACAAGCAGACGCTGATGAGAAGGAATAATGAGGCGCTCATCACTCTCGCTGTGCGAAAATACGGGCCAGTATCCAGAAACGAATTATCGAGAAAAACAGGCCTCAGCGTGGTAAGTATCTGCAAGATCGTGGACAAACTCATATCGGATTCGCTCCTGATAGAGTCGGGCACCGTGGCCGGACCTCGCGGCAGACCCATGTCGGTGCTAGAAATCAACAACAACGGCGACCCCATTGCGGGGGTGTTGGTCTCCAGAGAGATCATCGAAACCGTGGTCGCCACCCGAAAATGCGAGTTTCTCGCGCGCAGAACAAGCACGTATAACTTCCATGAGTGCACGGCGGAGTCATTGATTTCCGCAATCGCTCGGGATGTCGAACGATGCATCGAAACGGCGGGCCTTAGCGGGGTCGATGACGTCCAGGGACTGGGGGTGGCCGTATGCGACCAGGTGGACCCTTTCGTCGGCTGCATAAGCAGTTTCTCACCGGAGCCCGAGTGGGAAGGCATACCTATCGGCAAGATGCTGTCGGAACAACTCAATACTCAGACCTACGTCGATTCAGATACCATATCTTCCGCGCTCGCATCCGTCTGGCTGTCGGATGATGCTTATGGCAGCAGCGCGCTCTACATAATGTTCAGCGAAGGGATCGCGGCGGCCTACGTCAATCAACAGAACGTAATCCGCGGCGCACACGATACGGCCGCGCAAATTGCTCACACCATTATCGATCCTAATGGTCTTGTTTGTTCGTGCGGAAACAGAGGATGCCTCTGCGCCCAAACCCGAGACTCAGCATTTCTTCACTGGATATGGCCCGAGCTTAAGGCTGGACAAGGGGATATTTCCGTAACCAAGAGGAAAGACCTCGTCCAGCAGGGATTCCGGATGGCAATGAACGGCCATCAACAGGCCAGCAACGCATTCAATACGGTTACCGGCTACATGGGCATCGCGGTGGCAAACGCCATAAGCCACTTCGACCCGCAGACGGTCTTCGTCTACGGCACATTGATCGACATAGCCTCGCATACCGTGACTGGATCGAATTCGAAATGGAAACGCTGCGCTACCTGTGGCCACAGACGCGTGGAGTGGAAATCCGAGCCATTGCCAACTCGACCGATTACTTTCTGCGCGGCGCGGCGGGACTCGTTCTTCTGCAGCCTTACGTCAGATTGCAGGAAGATAATGCCAGGTCACAGGTATTGATGCATCGGGAAAAGTGACAGCCGCACCGCGAAATCGGCCGACTTGCCGATCTTTTTGGCGCCGGAGCCTCGGACTAGGCTCCGGCAATCGAGAAATAGTGCTCGAAGAAGCGCGCGACATCCACATCGACCGCGGCCGTGTGCGGCTTATCCTCTGTCTGAATATCCCAGCGCATCGTGCCCGCGGTTTTTTCGTCGGATAAATCGATCAGTGCCCGGCCATTCTGGTACTTGCAGATATCCGGCTCGAAGATAATTGCGCCAGCCAATGGGTCGTGGAAATACATTTCGTTCGCTTCCTTGAACCAGACTTCCGCCATTACCGCGACAGCCTGGAGCACATCGCCTTTGAACCTTTCTCGGCACTCACCACCCCCCAGTTTGCAGCGCAGCGTAACGTCAAGGCCGACCGAAACAAAACGCTTGATTGGTGTATTGTAGACGATCTTAGTTGCGTGCGGGTCACATTGTGCGTTCCACTCCTGCCCTTCAGGAAACCCACCGCACATCAAAACCAATTGCTTGAGCATCGCGGGTATTTCCGGATCGACGGCAAAAAGCAACCCGATATTCGTGAGCGGACCGATTCCCAGGAGCGTAATCTCGCCGGGTCTGCCGCGTATCGTCCGCCGCATGAACTCCACCGCTGTGTTGGGCTGAAAATCCGCCCTGTGAGCAAGCGCATCCAGAACGACCGCCTGCGGCGCTATCGGCTGTTTCTGCTCCGCAAGAATGGGCCTTTCCGTGCCGGAGTGGATGGGAATGCCGGTTCTTCCGGCGGTGCGGCACAAACACTCGGCAAGCATCGCTCGTTTCCGAGATTCTCCGCTGACGGTTGTTACGCCGACCAACTCGCATCGAGGCTGCCGGAGCAAATATGCCAGGCAGACGGCATCATCTATGTCGGACCCTATGTCGGTGTCCAGTAATACGGGGATGGTTTCTTCAGTTGACATGAATTGTATTCCTCCAAAAATAGCGTTTAGCTGAAAGTGGAAAGCCGAAAGCCCGGAACTTCCGCCCCGCAAGGGTTGCCGATGGTCCGGCGTTTCCGAACGCCGGACCCAGTTAATGCGGGTTTGCAACCCGCGAGCAGACGTTCTCGTTTAGTCGTCAGGCGTCAGGCGGGACCTCTCGCGCGCGGTCGCTTTCCCCCGGCCGTAAGGTTCCCTCATTTGTATCATTTGTCAGATCGATTGTCAACCATGGGATATGGTGGTAACAACTCAGTCCTCCGAGAACAGATTCCGCCAATGCTGAGTAGGCCCGGTCTGTGGGCCGTATCGAAGCATGGCCGCATGAGCGACCGCCCTTCGATACACCTCGCTTGCGCTCGGCACTCAGGGCTGACGGGTTCCGAAATTCCTACAAGAGTGAGCACTTACATATGGTGAAGGGTGCAAAGGAGACTCGGAATCGAGTTCACTACCGTCCCATAATGGAGGAAATGGCCTGTTTTGTGGGTATTTGACGCTCAGGAGCGTGTGGTTTTGCAAATACCCATTTTCGGTTTTCTGGGTAGTGCCATTCGCGGGCGTGCGGCCCAGCAGACACGGCACAAACGCGGCGGATAGGTCATTCCGAACGCACGTGAGGAATCTCGACCTGTCGGTTGAACCCCCACGTGCCGAAGAATGATGCAGGCGCAACGTTGAGATTCCTCACATTCGTTCCTAAGAAACTCCCCAGTTCCGGGAACAAGATTCCCGAAACACCGGGGTTGGATTTCTTTCCAATGTGACTGCGACAGCGTCGCCGTCAATTGCTCGGAATGACACGATTTGCGACGACTGTGGCGAAACCAGCACGGCTTTTTCGAGCAACGCGGAGCCTTGACAAGGTTTCTGTTCCGGGTTATACTGTGGCACTGGGACGCTATCCCACCATACGGGATACGACTGGTGAGAAATGGTTCAATCAATACAAAGAGCGCTTAACATATTAGGGGTCGTCTCTGATTATCGGCTTGGAATCGGCGTGACAGAGTTATCAAATCGAGTGGGTCTGTCGACAAGCACCACTCACAGGTTGCTAGTCGCCCTTGAAAATGATGGATACGTTGCGCAGGACGCGCTGACCGAGCGCTACAAACTTGGTTGTCGTGTGCTGGATCTTGCTCGCAAGTGTCTTGATGGAAAGGATCTGAGGCGCGTTGCGCAGCCGTATTTGGAAGAGTTGAGAAGCAGGACTATGGAGACGGCTCATCTGATGATTTTCGACTCGGGCGAAGCTCTTTGTATCGATAGCGTTGAGAGTGATGGTCACATGCGCGTGGTCTCTCCCGTGGGCGGCAGAAGCGCACTTCACTGCACGGCTGTTGGAAAAGCGATTCTGGCATGGCTGCCGAACAAGCAGATCCAGGAACTTATCTCGGGCGATCTCCCTCGTTTCACGGATAACACGATCACGGATAAACGCGAGCTTGTGGATCATCTGGCTACTATCAAGTCCGCTGGTGTTGCATTCGACAACGAGGAGCGTGACCTTGGAGTCAGATGTGTCGCCGCTCCAGTGTTCCAGCGGAACGGAAGTGTCATCGCGGCTGTTGGAATCTCTTCACCCAGTGTGAGATTTACTGACGATAAGGGACCCCGGTTCGCCGGTGTGGTGAAAGAGATAGCGGATAAGATTATGGTCGGCTACGGCATGTAACTGACGGATGGGTGTGCTCAGTATATTGGAGGAAATGTCATTGGGTGACGACGGACAGATCCGTATTGGATTTATCGGTTGCGGAAACCACGCTGCATGGACGTTATATCCGACCCTGCAATACTTTCCGCAAGTGAGGCTCGTGAGTGTTTGTGACCTGAACGCCGACACGGCCAGGTCGGTCGGAGGCAGCTTTGGTGGGCAGAGATTCTACACCGACTATTTGAAGATGCTTGGTGAAGAGCAAATAGACGCGCTTCTTTGACTGCCTCAGGGAGTGCAGGAAGCCCTCGCCCGACCTTTGGGACGGTTATCGAGACATTCAACTCGTAGAGTCTATCAACCGCGGCGCCGATACGGGCGAGCGCGTGGAGATCGGATAGGAGACGATAATGCAGGGTTGTAAATTCTCTTCCAATGCTTGGGGATACTATCACGTGAGAGAATCACTCACCACGAAATCCATCGCGGCGAGAATATGCGGGCTTGGTTTTGATGGATTCGACCTGCTATGCGGACTCGATGCCGTCATCATCGCTTCTCCAACGTGGATGCACGTATCCCAGGCTGTGCAGGCCGCTGACGCGGGAAAGCACGTTCTGTGTGAGAAGCCAATGGCGCGGCATATTGCCGAGTGCGGACAGATCATCGATGCTTGCGAGCGCGGCGGCGTCACGCTAATGGTCGGGTTCATGAAGCGGTTCAATCCGGCGTTCGTGACGGCGAAAGAGATGATCGAATCCGGCGAACTCGGCGAGGTCTTCGAGGTGAGAAGCCTACTCGTACACACTGGAGCTTCGATATTTTGTTGAGCACGTGCTGAGCCTGTGCTAAGCCGCGGACGTGCACTGGGCTGGACGGGCTTCGAGCCATTGAGGTGGTGAACGCCGCCTATATCTCGTCCGTCGAGAACCGAACAATCGCGCTGCCTCTTGGAGTGGAATACGATCTCGAAGGGGTCTTTCGGGTGCTTGGCAGTGGACCACGCGTGAAGGCCTGAATCGCTTAGAATGGAGGAGAAGACCGCAGTGAAAATGCGTTGTGCCGAGGCATTTGTCAGGTCTCTGGAAATGGAGAATGTAAAATATGTCTTCGGTATTCCAGGGCACGGCAACATGCACATAGTAGATGCCCTCTACGAAAGAAACAAGATCAAATTACGCAACGGTTCAAACAGTCGGGAATGAGGTGGACGGAACCCGGCGCGGAAAGCATGGCCATCTGCGATCATTTCTTCTGAGCGACCGTTCAGCAGATATTTCACACTTCGCCAGGGCTGCATGAGAGCTTACCTTCAATCCGCGGTGCACCCGTGAACTCTTACAAGCTTGACATCCGAAACCGTTACGTGGTATTCTCGGGTACCGGAGCCGGTTACGGACCCGCATACATGCTGCAACCGCGGCTTGTTTGGAGGAAATATGCCAGGCAAAGTTATAATCACCGATCATACTTTTTCGACGATCCAGCCCCAGATCGACGTCATGAAGGCAGCCGGATTCGAGATGACTGTCGCTGAAACCAAATGCACTACCGAAGACGACGTAATCAACAACAGCCAGGGCGCGGAAGTGCTTATGGTTCAGTGGGCTCCGATTACCCGCAGGGTGCTCGAATCGCTCGCCGGCGTGAAGTGCGTGGTCCGCTACGGCATAGGAGTAGATAATGTGGACCTCGCAGCGGCCAAAGACTTGGGAGTAACAGTCGCGAACGTTCCGGAGTATTGTGTGGAGGAGGTCTCCGATCACGCACTGGCCATGATCCTTCCCCTCTGCCGGCGCGCGATACAGATGAGTAGGATCATCACCGAAGGTGGTTGGGGGATAGGCGATCTGTGGCCCATACCTGGAATAGCAGGTCTCACCCTTGGTCTGGTGAGTTTCGGAAAGATAGCCAGGCGAGTGGCACAGAAGGCCAAAGTCTTCGGATTCAAGATTATAGCTTTCGACCCGTATGCGTCCGATTCCGCATTTGCCGAAGAGGGCGTGGAGCGTGTCGATCTGGACACCCTGATCGAGACAGCCGATATTATCTCACTCCATTGCCCGCTTGTTCCGGAAACGAAGCATTTGATCGATACGGCTGCAATAGAAAAAATGAAACCCGGCGTCGTATTGATCAACACTGCCCGCGGACCGGTAGTTAATGAGTTCGACCTTATCGAGGCTCTTAAGTCGGGGAAGATCAGCGGCGCGGGGCTGGATGTGTTTGAAGTTGAGCCGCTGCCGGCGGACAGCCCGCTCAGAGGCATGCCCAACGTCATCGCTACCGCACACGCAGCGTCCGCGTCCGCGACATCGGTTAACCGGCTTCAAGTCCAGGCGGCGGAGGCGGCACGTGACTTCCTGCAGGGCAAGCGTCCAAAGTCAGTCCTTGTTTAATGCTCGATTGGCGGAGAAGAATATGCAAAATGCATCCATTACGACTGGCTTCAATATAAGCATCGGGAACCTGACGGCGTTCTGCGTCGAAGCGATGCTCGAATGCGGCATGCGGGAGGAAGATGCCCACATTACCGCGGAGGTTTTGGTGACGACGGACTCGTGGGGGGTCCACACCCACGGCACAAGACATCTTCACGGCTACGTGAAGAGGCTGCGCGCGGGCGGGACCGATCCCAAGGCGGTTCCGCAGGTTATCTCGGAGGGACCGGGTTGGGTGATGATCGACGGCCGGAAAGCCATGGCGATGGTCTCATCCTACCAGGCTATGAAACTTGCAATTGCCAAGGCCAAAGCTACCGGAATCGGTTACGTGGGTGTGAAGCAAAGCACTCATTTTGGCGCCGCCGGATTCTATGCGAACATGGCCGCCGAACAGGACATGATCGGGCTGGCTATGAGCAATGTGGATGCGAATATGACGGTCCCCGGCGCCAGGGGCGGTGTCATCGGAAACAATCCTCTGGCTTATGCCGTTCCCGCCGGAGAAGAGTATCCCGTAATGCTGGATATGGCTCTGAGTGCGGTGGCGGCAGGAAAGATCTATGCGGCTCAGGGCCTCGGCAAAGCAATCCCCGACAACTGGATAGTGGATGACGATGGGCTGCCCACTACCGACATTTCGGACTATCCCCGTGCCGGCACTCTGCTTCCGATGGGGGGTCACAAGGGATACGGACTGGCAGTAATGGTTGAGGTCCTGGCGTCCGTGTTGACGGGCGCAGCCATCACCAGGGACGTGAAAGGCTGGATGAGCGATCTGCAAGATGTCACAGACGAAGGGCACGCATTTGTCGCCATCGACATAGGGGCGATGATGCCCCTGGAGATATTCAAGCAGCGGATGGACAAGATGATCCGAAGCATCAAGCAATCTCCCAAGGCGAAAGGCTCGGAGCGGATCTACCTTCCCGGCGAAATGGAATGGGAAAGGCGGGAGAATGCTCTGAGCCGCGGTATTTCCCTGCCCGCGGACGTCGTCGCCAACTTGAAGAAAATGGGTGAGGAGCTTGGGATAAGCTCGCCAGCATTCACAGCCTGACTTGGCCTTCATCACCATGAATCAGGGAGTCTGATAGTCAGATAGCAGATGGCCGGATGGCGCCCCGAATAGAGGTCCCTTCGCCATCGGGCCATCTGCCATCGGGCTATCCGCTCTCTGCTAAACGCTATTTCCGCAAACGCCGGACCATCGGGTGGAGGGCTCGATGGTTTCGGGATTTCCGGAGCGACTATAACGTCTGCTCTGTACGCAAACGATAGTGCTCGCTCCTCAAATCCCGAAACACCGGGGGTGGCGACCGGTACCTAACCGACAACCGACAACTATTTTCACAGGAGAAAAGGCACCAATGGAAGAACTCAAGGGCGTTATCGGTACCTATCATTACACCGGTTGATGACGAGGATCGGGTAGACGAGCCGGCGTTCAGGAACGTTATCCGATTTGTCATGGATGCGGGCGTCAACGCGATATTCTGCGGAGGCTCGGCGGGAGAAGGCCCGCTGCTTAGCTCGAGAGAGTGGATTCGAATGGTCGAGATCGCATACGACGAGTGTACGCCGAGAGTGCATCTGCTCGGTGGGGCCATAGATACGTCGACCGTGCGGGTGCTTGAAAAGATCAGGATACTCACCGATATCGGTTACCAGAACATGGTTGTTACCCCCGTGTTTTATGTGGCAACGAAAACCGCCGATGAACATCTAAGGCTCTACGGAGCAGCAAAGGATGCCTGCGGCGACGCAGAGTCTGATCGCATACAACATTCCTTCCTGCACCAACTCCGAAATCGCGGTAGAGACCTTCTGCGAGATGACTCGACGAGGTTGGATCAGATACTGCAAAGAAAGTTCCGGCAATCTGGACTACTTCAAGAAGCTGATCACCGCCGCGAAAGACGTTGGTCTTAACGCGTTTATGGGTGATGAAGTCGGTATCAAGGAGGGTTTGTTGGCTGGAGCGTGCGGCATTGTGCCCGTGTGCGCCAATTACGAGCCGTCGACGTTCGTTAAGACATATCAAGCCGCCACCCGTGGAGATGTCGAGGAGTTGACTCGTTTATATAGTCGCATCATATATGTGCGCGAGAGGCTGTGCCTGGGAGGCCCGTGCTGGCTTGCGGGCGTGAAGTACGCCGCTGCGACCCGGGGATATGGCTCCGGAAAGCCGGTTTCCCCACTTCGACCGGCGGACGCCGAGCAGAGAAAAGCTATCGATGATATCGTCGCATAGTGGGGCGGCTATCGTTTTCGCGGCGGGGCACACGAGGACCTGATGACCAGCTCCACATCCATCTTCGTGATATCCGGTTCCACTGGCCGGTCTTTGAGCATGTCCAGCAGCTTCTTGATCGCCATGTTCGCCAGGTGTTCCGCCGGATGCTTTATGCTGGTCAGCGGCACCCTAAGCAAATCATCGAGTTCCATGTCGCCATTTCCGATCAGCGAAATATCCCCCGGTATGGACAACCCGGCTGCAAACACGGCCCGCATCACGCCCGTCGCCACTATATCGTGGCGCGCTATCACGGCCGTCGGAAAGCGTTTGCGCTTTAGGACCGCCGCCATTGCCTTCTCACCGGATTCTCCGCTGACTCCGCAGCTCACTATGGAGGATTTCGTCAAAGGAATGCCCGCCTCAGCCAGCGCATCACCCAACCCTCGCACCCTTTCCCTGCCCATATAGCAATCTTGGGGGATGGCGAGATATACTATGTCTCTGTGTCCAAGCGAGATTAAATACTTCGCGGCAAGATAGGCTACCTGGTAGTTGTCCCCGACCACTTGCGGAGCATTAAGGCCCTCTATGACTGAATGGGCGACAACCAGCTTTATTCCGGAGTCCACCAACTCCTGATAGCCCCCCACGTTTTCCGTATCCGGTTCAGGAAGCACAATGGCCGCGGCGACTCTGGCGTGCATCAACTGATCCAGACATAAACGCTCTCCACGCGCGCTGCCGTCAGTCGAATACGACAAGGTGGCATACCGGGCCTTCTGCAGAGTTTGAAAGATGAGCCCAATGGCGGCGGAGTATGTCGGGACAATCGAAGGAAGTAGTCATTACACCAACGAACCGCGAACGCCCCATCGTCAGGCTGCGAGCAACCAGGTTAGGACGATAGTTCATCTCCGCGGCAATCCTGAGTATCCGCTCCTTGGTCTCGGGTCTGATCTCCCCCTTGTCCCATAGCGCACGCAGAACCGTCGTTGTACTGACCGAAGCCGCTCTCGCAATATCGTAAACAGTGCTAGCCATGATTATGTCTCGAAGCCCCAAACCGGCATGTCTAACCCCCATACACTTTATTGCACGCTATCCGCCGTGTCAAGTGCTGGAGGAAAGAGGAGAGAGTTCAGGCAGCCACCGCACCGTCCGCGACACCGTCTTTAAAACACTGATCGGTCTGATACTTCGCGGGCGTATGCCCCGAAGCGCCGCGTTAGGAGGTGACGCCTCGGCCGGGTCTGCGCCTTTGTGGCCGTATCGAATGGCGGTCGCACCAACCACGGCCCTTCGATACACCGCTTACGCTCGGCACTCAGGGCTGGCGGGTTCCGAATTCCCCAAGACTGAACTCTCGCAACGATGGGTGGCGAGATCTCAGAATCCTGCCATAGTTTGGGGGTTCCGAGACCCCGTTTTGGCTGCAAGGTGGCGATTCTGAGATCGCCACCTATCGGTACACTTTCGCCCTTTCGCGTTTTCGCGATTAAATTTGGCTTCGCCTGTGTCGTTCCCCGCCGCATAGTGCTATGCCGGTCTGCCGCTGAGCACGAGAACATCCTCGGGCGCGGGAAACGGACTATTCTCAGCGAACGCGGCGGCCTCGGCAATCTCTGCCTCTATTCGCACATCCAATTCGCTGAAGCCGGTCTCGTCTATAACGCCTTCGGTCAACAGCACGTTCTTCCAGTGCTCGATTGGGTCACTCTTTCGGGCTTCCTCGACTTCTTCCTTGCTTCTGTAGAGCGAGTCGTCACCTTCGAAGTGGCCCCGAATTCGATAGGTCTTGCATTCGATCAAAGTCGGGCCATTGCCGGATCGCGCCCGACTGACGGCCTCATCTGCCGCCGCGTACACATCTTCGACCCTGTTTCCATCCAGCGAGATTCCGGGGATGCCGTAACCAATGGCCCTGTCGCTGATGTTTTCGATCGAGGTCGATCTGCGCACGCTTACCGATGTCGCATATCGGTTATTCTCGCATATAAACAGGACCGGCAGGGACCAAAGCGCGGCCATATTCAGGCTCTCGTGGAAGCTTCCGTTGTTCGAGGCGCCATCTCCGAAAAAGCTCACCGCGACCTGGTCGGTCTTTCTGATCTTGGCGGATAATCCAAGGCCCACGGCAATCGGTATTCCTCCGCCGACGATCCCAATCGTGCCCATAATGCCGATTTGGGGGTCGAACATGTGCATCGTCCCGCCCTTGCCGGCGCAGCAGCCTGTCAACTTGCCGCAGACTTCGGCCATCATCCGCCTGGGGTCCATGCCCTTGGCGATACAGTGACCGTGACCTCGATGGGTACTGGTGATGCGGTCATCCATGCGAAGATTGGCGCACACACCCGCGGCTACCGCTTCCTGGCCCTCATATAGATGTGCTCCGCTGGGAATCTTGCCGCGCCTGAACATCGCGGCAAGCTGCAGCTCTGCCTTGCGAATCGTGAGCATTGTCTCGAGCAGTCCGATTTTCGTTGCATTGTCCATAACTACACCCCCACCTTCGCACTTGATCCAACCATTGACCGGATTTCGTTCGCCACTTTCTCGGGAGTGGGAAACACGTAATCTTCCAGCGGCGGGCTGAACGGGACTGTCGTGTTCAGCGGCGCGACCTGCCTGGGAGCTTGCTTGAGCAGGCTCATACCGCGCTGCACGACCATCGATATGATCTCGGAGCCGTATCCGCAGAACTGGAAGCTCTCGTCGACCACCAGCAGCCGCCCGGTCTTGCCGACTGATTTCAGTATCGTGTCGGCGTCGTAGGGCATGAGAGTTCGCGGGTCAACGATTTCGACCGATATGCCCTCGGCTTCGACGATTTCGGCGGCTTTAAGAGCATCAGTCACCTCATAACCGGTTGCAACGATGGTCAGGTCGGTTCCCTCACGCTTGATGTCCGCAACCCCGAGCGGAATCGAGTAATACTCCTCCGGGACTTCGCCCTTTGCATTCAAGAGGAGCTTGTGTTCCAGGTAAACCACCGGACCATCGTCCTGAATCGCCGAGATTATAAGCCCCTTGGCGTCGTACGGATTGCTCGGCACGACGACTTTGAGCCCCGGCGTGTTGCAGAAGAACGGATACCACGATCCCGAGTGCTGCGCGGCGTTGGATTTTAGCCGGCCTGTGGTCGCGCGAAATACCGCGGGGACACTTACCTGGCCGTTGGACATAAACTCCAGCTTCGCTGCCTGGTTCACAATCTGGTCGGTCGCAAGGGTAATGAAGTCGATCCACATCAGGTCGGCAATCGGCCTCATCCCGCTTATCGCCGCACCGACAGCAGCCCCGGCGATTGCGAGTTCGGAGATGGGAGTATCGCGGCACCGCTCCTCGCCGAACGCGGCGCAGAAGCCATCGGTCTGCTTGAAGCAACTGCCGTGTGGCCCAACGCCTTCGCCCATTACGAAAACGCGCTCGTCCCGTTCCATCTCCTGGCGCATGCCTTCGCGCAGCGCCTCGACGAATCTGATCTTTCTCGCGGTCATAGAACTACCTCCTGTAAAAACAGCGTAAAGCTGAAAGTGGAAAGCCCGGAACTTACGCTCAGCACGGGTTCCCAATGGTCCGGCGAGAGATCACCATCCCCCCGAAGAGCGAAGAGTTAGTGCCGGAATCTCGGCGTTTCCCCCTCACCCCAGCCCTCTCCCATCCAGGAGAGGGAGCACAAGGCGCCGATGCCGAAGGTCGAAGCCCAGAACACCGGTCCGCAGGCTGGGCTTTCCGCTCGGACCGGATTTCTAATCACGAAAGCGCCACTGGATTCTTCAACACGCCTATGCCGTCGATCTCGACCTCACAAACATCACCAGCCTTCAAGAATACGGGCGGGTTCTTTCCGATCCCAACCCCGCACGGAGTGCCGGTGAAGATGGCCGTTCCCGGAAGCAATGTCATGCCCTGACTGAGGAAGCTGACAATGCACCCGACGCTGAAGACCATGTCTTTCGTGGACTGATTCTGCATGGTTTCGCCGTTGAGGCGCATCCGGATGGTCAGGTCCGAAGGGTCCAGACCGGTCACGACGCACGGCCCGACCGGCCCGAACGTATCGAAGCCCTTCGCGCGAGTCCACTGACCGTCGCTCGACTGGCAGTCGCGGGCGGAGACATCGTTGCCGCAGGTGTAGCCGAATACGCAGTCCAGTGCCTCGTTTTCGGAGGCTTTGCGGGCGGTCTTGCCAATGATCGCGACAAGCTCGGCTTCGTAATCCACTTGACCGGGGGCAACCGCGGGCAGGATGATATTCTCATTGTGACCGGTCAGGCAGGTTGTCGCCTTGCTGAACGTCAGCGGCGAGGTGGGCAGGGTGTCGTTGGTCTCCGCCGCGTGCTCCACGTAGTTTCTGCCTATTGCGAAGACGTTCGGCGGGTCCAGAGGCGGCATGTATCGGGTCACCTCGCTTTCCTCGACAATCTCGCCGGTCCTTTCGACCCGGTCAAGCAGGCCGCCCTTTATAACCTCGATCTTGCCATCGGTCGAGATTATTCCATATACACTACTAGAGTGATCCCTGGTGCAGAAACGTACGAATTTCATGTGCTCCTCCTTAAAAATAGTCGAAAGTCAAAAATCGGGCCCCATGCACACGGGCAGCCCCCTCCGCTGTGTGGCGTACTGAGCGCATGGCCGTCATTCCGAACGAATGTGAGGAATCTCGAAGCTCGGATGAGTCTCACGCACCGGAACAAGAATCCAGGCGCAACGTTGAGATTCCTCGCTACCCGCTCGGAATGGCATACGCGGTGACATGTACCTGATGATCCGTGAGCTGTTACATCTCCTCGGCTAGAAATCTCGATTAAACCCGCAAGTCCAGCCGCCATCGACGACCAGGTTTTGTCCGTTGACATAAGATGCTCTGTCGGACGCGAGAAAAACTACCGCATCGGCTATCTCGCTGCTATCACCGGGTCTTCGCTGAGGGATGAACGAACACATTTTGTCCGCCGAGACCTTGTTGCCGTAAAAAAGGGCCCGTGTGCCGTCGGTCAGAGTGGATCCCGGCGAAACCGTGTTCACGCGCACCCCCAACGGCCCCAGTTCGCAAGCCATAGCCTCGGTCATTTTTATGATGGCGGCTTTCGCGGCGACGTAAGCTATCTGCAGCCGCAATGCCACGACTCCGGCCACCGAGCCTATATTGATGATGACACCCGATTTCTGGCTCACCATTTGGGCCGCGGCAGCCTTGCAGCAATAAAACGTGCCGTTCAGGTCGGTATCGATTATCCTGTGCCATACATCGATCGGGAATGCATCGACCGTTACTCTAGCCTCTTGCGGGCCCGTATTGATCCCCGCGTTATTGACCATAATATCAAGCCGGCCGAACTCCCCGGCGACCCCGCCTATAAGGCTTTCGACTTGCCGCGCATCCGTGATGTCGCAGCAGGCGAACGAGGTCATATCTCCCAGTTGGGCAGCGAATGCCTCGCCTTCTTTCCGGTCGATATCCGCAATGACCACCCGTGCGCCCTCAGCCAATACTTTCTCGACTATCGACCTGCCGATGCCTTTAGCGCCGCCGGTCACGATAGCGACTTTTCCCTGTAAATCGAGTTGCATGTCATTCTCCTCTGAAAATAGTCGGAAGTCGAAAGTCAGAAAGTCGAAAGTCGGGACCCCGGCGCACGGGTTGCTTCGGCCGCAGAGCGAAGCGCCGCGCTCCGAACGGGTCCGAAGGACCCGCACAACGTTACGCCGGGCTCTTTTTCACGCTATAGTGGTGAAGCCAAAGGCTTCATGGTCGATTCCTCTGGAAATAGTTGTCAGTCGGGATCTCGCGCACGGGCAGCCCTCTCCGCTGGGCCGCGTGCTGAGCGCATGGCTGTCATTCCGAGCAAGTGACGGCGACGCTGTCGCCGTTACATTGGAAAGAAACCGACCCCCGGTGTTTCGGGAATCTTGTTCCCGAAACTGGGGAGTTTCTTAGGAGCAACTGACTGCGACCCCGTCGCAGTCACATTGGAAAGAAACCCACGCCCCGGTGTTTCGGGAATCTTGTTCCCGAAACTGGGGAGTTTCTCAGGAACGAATGTGAGGAATCTCGACCTACCGGATGAGTCTCACTTACCAACCCCTATTTTGCCGAAGGCTTGATGCTCGATTCCTCACTTGCTAAATACCGGGCACGTAGCCCACGCCGAGACTCGAAGCATACTCGTTGCGGAAGTCCGAAATGAGCGACATTAGCGACGTCGTGCCGCCGTCCGCCACGATCGTCTGACCGACGATAAAACCGGCCTCATCCGAGCACAGGAATGCCGCCATGGCGACGACCTCGTCAAGATCACCGAAATCGGCCTTAAATGCGGTAGATTTGCGACCCATCGCGATAATCTCTTCGGCGGCCGACTTTGCGCCAGTGTCGCTGTGCGAATAATGCACCACCACATCCGCGCCCTGCCGCGCAAACTCGAGAGCCACCTCCCGCCCGATTCCAGTGCCGGAACCCGTGACCAGCGCCCTCTTGCCGTACAGCTTTTGTTGGGTCGTCATTTTTCGGTCCCTCCGAAATGGTTAACGGTGTCGTCTCCCCAGATATCGGTAAACGCCCCGGTCTCGTCTCGCTGGGGTGCGGGGCGGAAGTCGTTCTGGCTGATGTGGCGTATGTCGACGTCCAGCGCGCCGAGGACTTCTTCCTCATCTCTTACACCCATGAAGGCGGCCATGCGTTTCATCACGTCCGGATGCGCTATGAAGTCGGCCGGCGGCCTGTCGGTCTCCTTGTGGCTTACCGCTGCGTTGAACCTGTCCAGGTGTCTCATTTGATACCCCAAGGCATACTGCGGGTCAACTTCCCCAGATCGTCCCAGATATAGTCCCCAAGCGGAATTCCGTTCGTGGTCCTGTCCTGCTCTTTCAGATGCTCCGGCTCGCCCGGCGCAAGGACACGGTCGAAGCCTTCCGCCGCCGGCGCTTGATGAATCTCGCTTATCATCGTCGTAATGACGTTCAAGAAAGCATCCGCCCCAGCGAATCGCTTGTAGTCCAGCGCGGCCACGAGGTGGCAAAGATCGCGGTTCTTCTCGAGATGATCAGTACATGGGAGCGACGTGCGGCCCGAACGCTCCGCCCGAGAGCACGCCCGTGAGCGCATCGACTATAACCCCCAGCCCGTAGCCTTTTGCCCCCGCGGCGGGCGTCCAATAGATGCCCTTGTGTGGGTCGGTCGTGGGATTCCCATCCTCATCCAGCGCCCACGTCGGAGGGATCTCGCGGTTTTCGCTTCTTGCCTTGAAGACATGTCCCCCGGCCACGGTGCTTGTCGCCATGTCGAGGATTATCGGCATGCTCGAGCTTGACGGCACGGCGAAGCACAGAGGATTTGTGCCGCAGAAAGGCTTTCGCCCGCCGAAAGGCACCACCCCTTTGTCCGTCTGCGAGAAAACCATGCCGATCATTCCCGCCTCGATCGCTTGAATGCCATAGAACGAGAGCGCCCCGCAGTGACTGCTGTGGTTAACTCCCACGAACCCGACCCCGGTCTCGCGCGCCATCTCTATTGCAAGGTTCATCGCATCGTGCATCGTCGGGTGGCCCAGGCCGTTGTCGCCGCTGATCTGAGCGGTCGACGGGCCGCCGCGGGTGACCACGGCCTCGGGTTTGGCCTTTATAGATCCGAGATCGATTCTCCTAACATAGTGCGGCACGCGGATCACTCCGTGCGAGTCCACGCCTCTGAGGTCCGCGTGCACCAGACACCGCGCAACGATGCCGCTGTCGCGCTCGGAAACCCCTCGGCTCCGGAAGATTCCCGCCACCAGGCCCGTCAGCCTCGCCTTCGCTTACGTTCCGCACTTCATCTCCCTCACGCGCCGCAGCCAGTGCCGGGCATCGACTGTAACGTCGTCCCATTTACCGGCCTTAATTGCCTCCAGCATCTTCATCTCTGTCGTCACACCCGCAACTCCCGCGAAAGCCCCATTGTCGTGGTAGTCTTTCATGTCGTCCAGAGTGATGCTGCCGGCGGGCACTATTTTCGCCTCCGGCAGAGGGGCGTTGATGTAGCTTATATATTGCGGGCCGAACGCATAGCACGGGAAGAGCTTGATGAGGTCCGCGCCCATCCGCAGAGCATTTTCTATCTCGGTGGGAGTCACGCATCCCGGCATCGAGACAACTCCACTGCTGACCGCGGTCTCAACGACCTCCTCGCATAAGTTCGGAGAGACAATCACCTGCGCGCCCGAATCGATAGCCATCCGGGCCTGCTCGGCGGTCCTGACTGTTCCCGCCGACAGCACGATCCGGTCGCCGTGGGCACTCTTGAGCTTGGCGAGCACGTCGCAGACGTTCGGCGTGGTGAACGCGACCTCTATGAGTCGCGCGCCGCCGGCTATCAGGGCTTCGCACGTTCGCTGAGTCTGCTCGGCTGTGTCGCCGCGCGTAATGAGGCAGAGCCACTCCGCTCCGATGATCTCGATGATCGCATTTTTGTCCATCCGATTAATCCTCAACTTTCGTGGCACGCCTCGAACATCGCCCGCAAGTTCTCAAAGGGAACGTCGGGCGTTATCGTATTGGTCGGGGCAATGATCATTGAATTGCCGTAAGGTCTGGCGAGGATGTCCAGGGACCTGCGAATGGCCTCTCTAATCTCCCGCGGCGAAGCGTAGGGCAACAACTGCTGGACATCGATTGTTCCGCAAAAGGCGATGCGCCCACCGAACCTGCGGCCTAGTTCTTCAATATCCATCGCGCTGGGCTGGACCGGGTCCAGAACATCGAGACCGACCTTGATGAGGTCCTCGATGATCTCAGTCACATTTCCGCACGAGTGAAGGAAGCAGTCCATGCCCAGGCGGTGCGCTTCCTCGAAAAAGGCCTTGTAACCCGCCTTGAAAAACTTGCGCCACGTCGCGGGAGAGATCATAAGCTGCCGCTGCGTGCCCCAGTCATCGAGAAAGAGTAGAGCGTCCACGCCGATCTTCGACCATTGACGGATGAGTTTCAGGGCATAATCCTGAAGCGGGTCCAGAAGCCGTCGAACGTTATCCTCCTCTAGACAGAGGTCCATCAGGGCGTTTTCCATCCCGCGTATGCCGAACAGGTGCTCGGATGTTGATCCAAAGAGGCCGAACACATATCTACCGGCCTGATGAAGTTCCTTTGCGGGATCAGCCGCGCCCTCAAGACGTCCCGGCTGGTCAGGGTCGGGGAGACTCGCCAGATACTCGTCGAGCTGCGACCAATCAGCCAAAGGATAGCTGACTTCGGTCGCTCCCACGCCTCCCACGATGTGCTTCCAGCCGACTCCCCATTCGTCGACCCACTCGGCGTTGGTCATCATTGCCTCGACCGGGGATATCTTCACCTTGGGTTTGTAGCCAACCATAAGGTCGTAGGGCGACACGCGCCCCAAATCATCCGGAAATTCCGCAAACAGATCGATAAGCGCATCGCCATAGCGTATGACAAGGTCCGGCGACACTCGCCTGAGCCACACCGGACACCGTTCGACCGGCTGCCGCGTGACCGCTTTCTTCAGAAGTTCGCGGCTTGGCGCGGATGCAAGCTGCGCATCTTTCACCGCCGCTTCAAATCTGGCGACTCTAGCCTCCATCTCGGCGAGCGGCAATTCACGAAACGATCCTTCGATTGTGCTTTGGGCTCCGACGCCCCGTTGGCCTGTCATAGGTTATCATCTCCAAGTAAGAAATGCAAAGTCCGCGGCTTGCCGGGCTCGATGTGGCGTCGCCGCCACATTCACGTTGCAGTTTACCACATCCGCGATAGCTCGTCAAGAGCTTTTTTCACAAAGAGTGCGTTTTCCGAAAGTGGTGGGTGGCCTGGCGAATGAATTCACGGCAACAAAAGCACGAAGGCCCCCTCCGGGGACTGGAGTTCAGTCGGCGCAGGCCGACTTCGTGCCTCGTAGCGCCGGTTTCAACCGGCAGGACGCTGAGCTCCCAAGATCGAGTGTTGCTAAGGTCATGCTACTGCGCGATGGCGGAGGTCGACGAGCGAACGACAAGGTGAGTTTCCAGAGTCCTGGTCACAGGCTCGACCGGCTTGCCGCCGAGCATTTCGAGAAGCATCTCAACGGCGGCGAATGCCATTTGCTGATTTGGGTTGTGGACTGTGGTGAGCGGCACTCGGAGAGCGTGCGCCAATGAAATGTCTCCGTGGCCCACGACCGATACATCCCCAGGAACCGACAACCCCGCCTCCACGGCGGCCAGTATAACCCCTACCGCTACGATATCGTGGCGCGTGACGAAAGCAGTCGGCCTGTCGTCGCGTGCGAACAATTCCAGGGCCGTTTGGAACCCCGCGTGCTCAGTGCAGTCCACTTCTATCACGGATGACTCGTTTATCGGGATGCCTGCCGCGTTCATGGCATCCCTAAAACCTCTGCCGCGCTCGCGACCGACGTAAGAAGTCTCGGGAATCGCCAGATAGACGATGTTTCTGTGCCCGAGGGAGGTCAAGTGATCCGTGGCAAGACGCGCGGACCCGTAATGGTCGAAAACGATTTGCGGAGTCCGAATTCCCGGTATGTTCCTGTTGGTGACGACAACTTTGACCCCGCTGTTGAGCAGCATCTTATAGGGTTTGGGATCGGAGGCGAGCGAACTCGGCATCACAATCGCCCCCGCTACTCTCTTGCCTATTATCTCACGAAATATGCCGGTCTCCGAATCGGGGCTGGTGCTGGTTAACATATAGAAGAGCACCGAATAGCCTGCTTCCTGAATGCCAGGCTCGACGAGTTCCAGGTATGGGTCGAACGCTGCCGCGTCGCTTGCGCTGGCTACGATTCCCACGAGGTCGGATTTGCCTAATACCAGGCTGCGAGCTATGTGGTTCGGCTGGTAATTGAGACTCGCGGCGACCCTCAATATCCGTTCCCTGGTCGCGGGACTGACGTATCCCTTGCCGCGAAGAGCGCGCCCGACGGTGCCCTCGCCAACGCCCGCCGCACGGGCAATATCCAACATAGTCGTAGCCACTTTATCCACCTGCAGGTCCGGGAGAGTTGCTATTATTGCTTTCAGTCTACACCAAGAGGGGAATCGGGGCAACAAGCGTGCGGCGGAGTGAGCAAGCAACGCTTACGAATTCTCCTGAGACGCCCGGGAAGAATCCAAGACTTCTCTGCTGATCATCAGTATTGCGTTCGCAAGAGCTGTAGTAAGGTTTTCTGGCGACGAAAGCACTTCATCTAGCTGACCACAATGCAATGCTATATGTGCATGTCGCAAAGACTCCTCTGCTGCGCGTACGTGAATATGCGGTCCCTTCTTGTACTCTGCGTGTGCTTCGTTGTCCTGTGTAAGCGGGTCACAGTGCAAGCACAAAAACTCCCGTTCATCTTTGAAGGCTTCCTGTTTGAAGATGGTTAAGTAGGCCTGACTCAAGCACCAATTGCCGTTCGCGTGCTCACTAACCCACCTCTCATAGTAATTTGCGGAGTAGTCTGCTGATTTTGTTGTGAACCGCCAGTCTCGATGGCCGGTCATAGGTCGGGAGCCGTCGTGAGTTCCAAACACGCACTCATAGCTACTGGATCTGTGTTGCCACGCAGGTCCAGTCTTGACCATCGAAATTGGCCGGAGCAATTTCTGAATCTGTCCCCCGCGCGACATTAGCTGCTCGCTGGTGAGTGTGTCCATTGATGCTATCCGTCAACTCCTAGACTCTTGTATTCGGCCTCCGACAAGCCGTACATTTCAGCGACTGACTCATCAATTTGTCGCTCCAGGTGGACGGCGCTCGAACCGGTAGACGCCAATCGGTCGTCTACGAGTCGCAATAGCTTGCGTCTATCGGCCAAGGGGACCGCAAAAGGATCTGGTTATGTGTACAGGCTTTAGCGTTTTTGGCTCAAGCATGGCATAGCCGCGCGCATACGTGTGTGAGTGCGCGGTAATGTGCCAGTAGCAGACAGTGGAATTGAGAACGGCAACAAAAAAGCGAAGCAGTTCCTGCGCCACGCCAGAATCTTTGGGGTACAGCAGCGGGCTATGCGAAACAGCATAGGCGCCGTCAGCATCAAGCGCAAATCGCGGAACCAGAGATAGGTGCGGGCTCACGACCTTTGGCACCATCATGTTCTGCGGAAGCCGGGGACACACTGGCTCCCACCAAGCTCGGTGCCTCTCGGAGCAAGATCGTCGAGCCGATAGAGCACGCTTGTTTGCGCATAGGTAAAGCCAAGTTAACGGGAACAGCTCTTTGATCTCATCTTCGGGTAATCTTTCGACCGTCAATATAAGGATAGAAGAAGCGCCGACTGCTGCACTCGGGCACAGAATATGCACGCATTTCCCTGTCATGCAAAAAGGGAACGTAGATCGACTCCTCTCCATGGGGGACGTGACTGGAGGGAACTATGAATATGTCGTCTGCACCCGAGATGAAACCCTCTCTGATACATAGGAAATCCTCCAGTTTCGGCAGGGTAGCAAGTCTTCTCTCTATGGTTGACTCAGTTGGCGGAAGGGTAAGCCAATCGCCCTCTGCGAATGTCCTCTGGCCAACCTCATAGATGCTGTATTCTGGCTTCTGTGTCTGCCTGCCCTCGACTGCCTCCTCAAGGGCACGCCCCGCAAATTCACGACATTTAATAATTTTAGAGAGCGGGATTATTCCCGACGCACCACCTTTCTTCTGGAAGATCAACAGTATGACGTAGGTTGAGGTGTCGTGAAAGACGCGTATCGCCGAAAGGTCGGCGAGACAACAAATCCATGCGCTGTCTGTAATAAGTCGGCGCGTCGTCCTGGCATTCTTGCTCAGGAGAAAACTGTGCGGGAGGACAAACATACCGAAGCCGCCCGGTTTCAGCAACTCCAATCCGATCCGCAAGAATGGAAGGAACGCGTCTATGCGACCCTCTGCGTAACCATGCATAAAATCCGAAATTCTCTCTCGCATCATTGGACTCTGAGCGCCCAGCGCCACGAACGGCGGATTGGCAATGACCGCGTCGCGGGTTTCCTTCAATTCCGGGTGCTCTTGATAGTAATGGATTGCCTCTTCATTCACCACATTCAAGGACGACGGAAGGCGTTCCGTTAAAACGAGGTTCAGCAATGCTAATGACAGGCGTGTCGCTTGACACGCGTTCTTGTCCCAGTCCAGACCCATCGCGTTTCCAAATGCGGCCTCGACCACTTCCGAATTCACTTCATCATAGGCCGGATCACATTGCATCTCAAGGAGGGTGCGCAGAAATATGCCCGAGCCACAGGCCGGGTCTATGGCTCGAAGATTGCGGAAATGACGGGGCGGCATTTGTTCTCGCAAATATCGGGCGAAGAAACGGGCTATGAACTGCGGAGTGTAGACACTCCCATATGCCCTGTCTCGTTCCTCTTCTGGCAATTGGTTAAAAGAGGCAGCGTTCTCTGTGGTGTTTCTGCCAAATGAAGCACCGAGACGTAGTGTTCGTAGATTCGGCTTAGGGCGTGCTTCGACATCAGAGAGAAGTCGTAACGGTACCGACGGCTCGTACTTGTTCTGATAGAAATCCGCCAATAACCCATATACCGTTTCTCGGGATAGCGCATCGAAAGCATGCAAATCTTCTTCTTGGACAAGATAACTGGGAACGTGTCCTCCGCTCAACCTCTCCAGGTTCGAGATTAGGAACTGTCCTAGTCGTACGTTGGTCCCCTGCGGTCTCTCCCACAGGCGAAGGAGGGTCTCGTCTTGTTCTTCGGGATTTCGAACGTTTCGAGAATGCAGTTCGCGGTGGTCCTCTGCGGCACGCACGAATATGATCGCATTGAAAAGTGCGGATATGCTATCGTTGCTGATTTGATTGTCGAGTTCTGCGGCGAGGTTTCTTTTCCAGAAAGACACCGTATCCACAAGCGCGTCATCTAAAGCGGGCACATTCGGATTGGGCCTGCGTCCACATATTTGTTCGAACGCCTGGCTGCAAAGACCGTCAAGGCTGCCCGGCTCAATCCGGGTTTGCTGAACTACGCTTGTGCGATTGCTGCGATTGAAAACGAACGTCGCCTGGTCGGGTTGGACGTGAATATGCCAATCAACCAGGTTGTTGTACGATATGCTAAGAGGGACATTCGCTCATTTAGCCGGAGGTCAGAATAACGTTTCGGACTTTTTAGAAACGTGATGACAGCCGTGTTCTCCAACCCGTGTTCCACGACGAGGTGCGTATTGGCAACAGCAGAGATGGAGGGATGTCCAACTGATAGCTAGGGTGCCATCCAAACATGCGCGCAAAATCGCGGAGGGCTGTTGGATGCGCCCTATTGAGTAATCGCAGGACGTTAGGCTCTGAACAAGTTCATAGTTGTCTTGCATCAGTGGCTGTCTCCTTTTATATCATACTCTATTTCAAATCCGACCGCGTGTCAACTGTCCGCAAGCCGAGGTTGTTGCGTTATGAGCAAATCCGCCACGTATAAAGAGGCGCACAACAGTGTGTAAGCTAGGCATAGCGGCTTTGCGAAACACATGTTTGGCCCCGAGGCAGCGTTTTCGGCGGATTTACGCATCAAGAAGGCGAGCCCAAGCGCTTCGCACTACCTTGACTTCGATTTTCGCTGCCTGGCTAGGCCGCCAGGGCTACGATTCGCCTGACGCTTTCCAGTTTATCCAGCTTCGCCATCGATATTGCCGAGGCGAGCATTACCAACAGACTCATACCTACCTGCACACTCACCTTGGCTTTGCCGCGCACATGTTGTTCGTCCAGAAGCAGGTAGTTCTTCAGCCTCCCGTTCACCCGCTCGCATGCACTGCGCTTCCTATACAGTCGCTTCCATTT